>NZ_NEIQ01000001.1:0-668844 GCF_002112765.1 Pseudomonas sp. B6(2017)
GGGAAACCCCACACTACCATCGGCGATGCATCGTTTCACTGCTGAGTTCGGGATGGGATCAGGTGGTTCCAATGCTCTATGGTCGTCAAGAAATTCTGTAGCTGAGCCGTTGTTTGGGCAACGTTCCAGCGAATGGGTATGCAATAGGTTTGTGTGTCAAACTTTCGGTTGGTCATCTTCACACACCGCAATCTGGTCTCTGTCGAGTTCGCAAATTGCTTGGGTGTTATATGGTCAAGCCTCACGGGCAATTAGTATTGGTTAGCTCAACGCCTCACAGCGCTTACACACCCAACCTATCAACGTCGTAGTCTTCGACGGCCCTTTAGGGGATTCAAGATCCCAGTGAGATCTCATCTTGAGGCAAGTTTCCCGCTTAGATGCTTTCAGCGGTTATCTTTTCCGAACATAGCTACCCGGCAATGCCACTGGCGTGACAACCGGAACACCAGAGGTTCGTCCACTCCGGTCCTCTCGTACTAGGAGCAGCCCCTCTCAAATCTCAAACGTCCACGGCAGATAGGGACCGAACTGTCTCACGACGTTCTAAACCCAGCTCGCGTACCACTTTAAATGGCGAACAGCCATACCCTTGGGACCGGCTTCAGCCCCAGGATGTGATGAGCCGACATCGAGGTGCCAAACACCGCCGTCGATATGAACTCTTGGGCGGTATCAGCCTGTTATCCCCGGAGTACCTTTTATCCGTTGAGCGATGGCCCTTCCATACAGAACCACCGGATCACTAAGACCTACTTTCGTACCTGCTCGACGTGTTTGTCTCGCAGTCAAGCGCGCTTTTGCCTTTATACTCTGCGACCGATTTCCGACCGGTCTGAGCGCACCTTCGTACTCCTCCGTTACTCTTTAGGAGGAGACCGCCCCAGTCAAACTACCCACCATACACTGTCCTCGATCCGGATAACGGACCTGAGTTAGAACCTCAAGGTTGCCAGGGTGGTATTTCAAGGATGGCTCCATGAGAACTGGCGTCCCCACTTCAAAGCCTCCCACCTATCCTACACAAGCAAGCTCAAAGTCCAGTGCAAAGCTATAGTAAAGGTTCACGGGGTCTTTCCGTCTAGCCGCGGATACACTGCATCTTCACAGCGATTTCAATTTCACTGAGTCTCGGGTGGAGACAGCGCCGCCATCGTTACGCCATTCGTGCAGGTCGGAACTTACCCGACAAGGAATTTCGCTACCTTAGGACCGTTATAGTTACGGCCGCCGTTTACCGGGGCTTCGATCAAGAGCTTCGCTTGCGCTAACCCCATCAATTAACCTTCCGGCACCGGGCAGGCGTCACACCCTATACGTCCACTTTCGTGTTTGCAGAGTGCTGTGTTTTTAATAAACAGTCGCAGCGGCCTGGTATCTTCGACCGGCATGGGCTTACGGAGCAAGTCCTTCACCCTCACCGGCGCACCTTCTCCCGAAGTTACGGTGCCATTTTGCCTAGTTCCTTCACCCGAGTTCTCTCAAGCGCCTTGGTATTCTCTACCTAACCACCTGTGTCGGTTTGGGGTACGGTTCCTGGTTATCTGAAGCTTAGAAGCTTTTCTTGGAAGCATGGCATCAACCACTTCGTCACCTAAAAGGTAACTCGTCATCAGCTCTCGGCCTTGAAATCCCGGATTTTCCTAAGATTTCAGCCTACCACCTTAAACTTGGACAACCAACGCCAAGCTGGCCTAGCCTTCTCCGTCCCTCCATCGCAATAACCAGAAGTACAGGAATATTAACCTGTTTTCCATCGACTACGCTTTTCAGCCTCGCCTTAGGGACCGACTAACCCTGCGTCGATTAACGTTGCGCAGGAAACCTTGGTCTTTCGGCGTGCGAGTTTTTCACTCGCATTGTCGTTACTCATGTCAGCATTCGCACTTCTGATACCTCCAGCAAGCTTCTCAACTCACCTTCACAGGCTTACAGAACGCTCCTCTACCGCATCACTTACGTGATACCCGTAGCTTCGGTGTATGGTTTGAGCCCCGTTACATCTTCCGCGCAGGCCGACTCGACTAGTGAGCTATTACGCTTTCTTTAAAGGATGGCTGCTTCTAAGCCAACCTCCTAGCTGTCTAAGCCTTCCCACATCGTTTCCCACTTAACCATAACTTTGGGACCTTAGCTGACGGTCTGGGTTGTTTCCCTTTTCACGACGGACGTTAGCACCCGCCGTGTGTCTCCCATGCTCGGCACTTCTAGGTATTCGGAGTTTGCATCGGTTTGGTAAGTCGGGATGACCCCCTAGCCGAAACAGTGCTCTACCCCCTAGAGTGATACATGAGGCGCTACCTAAATAGCTTTCGAGGAGAACCAGCTATCTCCGAGCTTGATTAGCCTTTCACTCCGATCCACAGGTCATCCGCTAACTTTTCAACGGTAGTCGGTTCGGTCCTCCAGTCAGTGTTACCTAACCTTCAACCTGCCCATGGATAGATCGCCCGGTTTCGGGTCTATACCCAGCGACTAAACGCCCTATTAAGACTCGCTTTCGCTACGCCTCCCCTATTCGGTTAAGCTTGCCACTGAATATAAGTCGCTGACCCATTATACAAAAGGTACGCAGTCACAGAACAAAGTCTGCTCCCACTGCTTGTACGCATACGGTTTCAGGATCTATTTCACTCCCCTCTCCGGGGTTCTTTTCGCCTTTCCCTCACGGTACTAGTTCACTATCGGTCAGTCAGTAGTATTTAGCCTTGGAGGATGGTCCCCCCATATTCAGACAAGGTTTCTCGTGCCCCGTCCTACTCGATTTCACTTCTAAGATCCTTTCGCGTACAGGGCTATCACCCACTATGGCCGCACTTTCCAGAGCGTTCCGCTAAAATCAAAGAAGCTTAAGGGCTAGTCCCCGTTCGCTCGCCACTACTAAGGGAATCTCGGTTGATTTCTTTTCCTCAGGGTACTTAGATGTTTCAGTTCCCCTGGTTCGCCTCTTGCACCTATGTATTCAGTGCAAGATAACCATCTTATGATGGTTGGGTTCCCCCATTCAGAGATCTCCGGATCAAAGTCTGTTTGCCGACTCCCCGAAGCTTATCGCAGGCTACCACGTCTTTCATCGCCTCTGACTGCCAAGGCATCCACCGTATGCGCTTCTTCACTTGACCATATAACCCCAAGCAATCTGGTTATACTGTGAAGACGACATTCGCCGAAAGTTTGAATTCACAAACTTTACCTTAGCCTGATCCACTACCAGTGAAAGTAGTGTTCAGTCTATCTTTCTATCACATACCCAAATTTTTAAAGAACGATCTAATCAAAAGACTAGAAATCAACATTCGATTTGAATGCTCATTTCTAAGCTTTCAGAAGCAGTTTATGGTGGAGCCAAGCGGGATCGAACCGCTGACCTCCTGCGTGCAAGGCAGGCGCTCTCCCAGCTGAGCTATGGCCCCATAACAAAATTGGTGGGTCTGGGCAGATTCGAACTGCCGACCTCACCCTTATCAGGGGTGCGCTCTAACCAACTGAGCTACAGACCCAATTTCGAGCTTGTAACTGTTAGCTTGGAGCTATCAGCTTGGAGCTTAAAGCTGCTTCTATCGTCTTCTTCAATGAATCAAGCAATTCGTGTGGGAGCTTATGAAGCAGCTGATGTCGTCGATTAAGGAGGTGATCCAGCCGCAGGTTCCCCTACGGCTACCTTGTTACGACTTCACCCCAGTCATGAATCACACCGTGGTAACCGTCCTCCCGAAGGTTAGACTAGCTACTTCTGGTGCAACCCACTCCCATGGTGTGACGGGCGGTGTGTACAAGGCCCGGGAACGTATTCACCGCGACATTCTGATTCGCGATTACTAGCGATTCCGACTTCACGCAGTCGAGTTGCAGACTGCGATCCGGACTACGATCGGTTTTGTGGGATTAGCTCCACCTCGCGGCTTGGCAACCCTCTGTACCGACCATTGTAGCACGTGTGTAGCCCAGGCCGTAAGGGCCATGATGACTTGACGTCATCCCCACCTTCCTCCGGTTTGTCACCGGCAGTCTCCTTAGAGTGCCCACCATAACGTGCTGGTAACTAAGGACAAGGGTTGCGCTCGTTACGGGACTTAACCCAACATCTCACGACACGAGCTGACGACAGCCATGCAGCACCTGTGTCAGAGTTCCCGAAGGCACCAATCCATCTCTGGAAAGTTCTCTGCATGTCAAGGCCTGGTAAGGTTCTTCGCGTTGCTTCGAATTAAACCACATGCTCCACCGCTTGTGCGGGCCCCCGTCAATTCATTTGAGTTTTAACCTTGCGGCCGTACTCCCCAGGCGGTCAACTTAATGCGTTAGCTGCGCCACTAAAGTCTCAAGGACCCCAACGGCTAGTTGACATCGTTTACGGCGTGGACTACCAGGGTATCTAATCCTGTTTGCTCCCCACGCTTTCGCACCTCAGTGTCAGTATCAGTCCAGGTGGTCGCCTTCGCCACTGGTGTTCCTTCCTATATCTACGCATTTCACCGCTACACAGGAAATTCCACCACCCTCTACCATACTCTAGCTTGCCAGTTTTGGATGCAGTTCCCAGGTTGAGCCCGGGGCTTTCACATCCAACTTAACAAACCACCTACGCGCGCTTTACGCCCAGTAATTCCGATTAACGCTTGCACCCTCTGTATTACCGCGGCTGCTGGCACAGAGTTAGCCGGTGCTTATTCTGTCGGTAACGTCAAAACAGCAAGATATTAGCTTACTGCCCTTCCTCCCAACTTAAAGTGCTTTACAATCCGAAGACCTTCTTCACACACGCGGCATGGCTGGATCAGGCTTTCGCCCATTGTCCAATATTCCCCACTGCTGCCTCCCGTAGGAGTCTGGACCGTGTCTCAGTTCCAGTGTGACTGATCATCCTCTCAGACCAGTTACGGATCGTCGCCTTGGTGAGCCATTACCTCACCAACTAGCTAATCCGACCTAGGCTCATCTGATAGCGCAAGGCCCGAAGGTCCCCTGCTTTCTCCCGTAGGACGTATGCGGTATTAGCGTCCCTTTCGAAACGTTATCCCCCACTACCAGGCAGATTCCTAGGCATTACTCACCCGTCCGCCGCTAAATCCGTGAGCAAGCTCACTTCATCCGCTCGACTTGCATGTGTTAGGCCTGCCGCCAGCGTTCAATCTGAGCCATGATCAAACTCTTCAGTTCAATACTGCTTGGGTTTTTAAGAAACCCTAAACTTGGCTCAGCAATCTCAAATGACTATGTGATTTCTCGCATGGTCACTCGTGATGCTGATAATCTTTTTGACTATCAGTCTGACTACACAAGCACCCACACGAATTGCTTGATTCAGTTGTTAAAGAGCGGTTGGTTAAGATCTTTCGTCTCAACCGAGGCGCGCATTCTACAGCAGCCTCACTTGCTGTCAAGTGATTTTTTTAAGAAGTTTTCAAAGTTTCCTTTGTAACTTCAACCACTTGCGCTTCCGATCTCTCGTTAGCGGGAGGCGAATTCTACAGCGTTACACGCTGCTGTCAACACCTCTTTTTAACCGCTTTCGATCGAGAGGATCGAAACGCTAACAAGGCCACTTTCGCTGCCTTATCAGCTCCTTTCGGGCTTCGATGGACTGAAGCGTGACCGCTGTCGAAATCTTCGTAACTCGTTGAATCTCAAGGAGTTTTCCGTTTCGACTGCGCCGGAAGTGGGGCGAATTATAGAGACATTAAACTCGCCGTCAACACTTATTTTCAGATTTCCATGAATAACCCCCAAAACCCCGTAAAAGGCTGTCCCGGACAGCGTTACATGGAACGCAAAGCGCTTCTCTATATATAAGAAGGAAGGCCCTACAACACTCCCGATCGCTTCAAGCTATCCACGGCCTCGGCCTGCATGCCCAGCACGCACTGCAGAACTTGCTGCGTATGCTCACCCAACAGAGGAGGGGCCTGACGATATTCAACCGGCGTCTCGGAGAGACGAATCGGACTGGCCACCTGGGGCACCATCCCCGCCAAGGCATGCGGCAACTCCACGGCCAAGCCACGGGACACCACCTGCGGATCGGCAAACACCTGGGACAGGTCGTTGATCGGCCCACACGGCACCCCAGCCTGCTCCAGCTGGCTGACCCACTGCGCCGTAGTCTTGAATACCGTCGCCTGGCGGATCAGAGGAATCAGCACCGCGCGATTGGCCACCCGCAGCTTGTTGGTGGCGAACCGAGGGTCATCCGCCCACTGCGGCTGGCCCGCCACTTCGGCAAACTTGCGAAACTGCCCGTCATTACCCACGGTAAGGATGAAGTCGCCATCCGCCGTCGGAAAATCCTGATAGGGCACTATATTAGGATGGGCATTACCCAGGCGCTTGGGCGCGACTCCCGTCGTCAGGTAGTTCATCGCCTGGTTCGCCAGGCACGCGACCTGGACATCCAGCAGTGCCATGTCGATATGCTGCCCGCTGCCGCCCTGGTCCCGGTGAGCCAGGGCCGCCAGGATCGCCACCGTCGAATAGAGCCCCGTCAGGATGTCGGTCAAGGCCACGCCGACCTTCACCGGCCCGGCACCTTCTTCACCTTCGGGCCGGCCAGTCAGGCTCATCAGCCCACCCAACCCCTGGATCATGAAGTCATAACCCGCCCGCTTGGCATAAGGCCCCGTCTGGCCGAACCCGGTGATCGAGCAATAGATCAGGCGCGGATTGACCGCCTTCAGCGACTCATAGTCCAGGCCATAGGCCGCCAGGCCGCCCACCTTGAAGTTCTCGATGACGATGTCCGACTTGGCCGCCAGTTCGCGCACCAGTTGCTGGCCCTCCGGACGGGTGAAGTCGATGGTCACCGATTGCTTGTTACGGTTGGCCGACAGGTAATAGGCGGCCTCCGTGGTGTTCTCGCCATAGGCGTCCTTCAAGAAGGGCGGGCCCCAGGCACGGGTATCGTCACCGTTGCCCGGACGCTCGACCTTGATGACCTCCGCCCCCAGGTCCGCCAGGATCTGGCCGGACCATGGCCCGGCCAGGACCCGCGATAAATCCAGTACCCGCAGATGCGATAACGCGCCCATGGCCGCTCTCCTATTAATAGAACGCCTGGATACCGGTTTGTGCACGCCCCAGGATCAGCGCATGCACGTCATGGGTGCCTTCATAGGTGTTGACCACCTCCAGGTTCACCAGGTGACGGGCGATGCCGAACTCGTCGGAGATACCGTTGCCGCCCAGCATGTCGCGGGCCATGCGGGCAATCTCCAGGGACTTGCCGCAGGAGTTGCGCTTCATGATCGAAGTGATTTCCACCGCCGCGGTGCCTTCATCCTTCATCCGGCCCAGGCGCAGGCAGCCTTGCAGGGCGAGGGTGATCTCGGTCTGCATGTCCGCCAGCTTCTTCTGGATCAGCTGGGTCGCCGCCAGGGGACGGCCGAACTGCTGGCGATCGAGGGTGTACTGGCGAGCGGTGTGCCAGCAGAACTCGGCGGCACCCAGGGCGCCCCAGGAAATGCCGTAGCGCGCCGAGTTCAGGCAGGTGAACGGACCTTTGAGGCCGCGCACATCAGGGAAGATGTTCTCTTCCGGCACGAACACGTTGTCCATGACGATCTCACCGGTGATCGACGCTCGCAGGCCGACCTTGCCGTGGATAGCCGGAGCGCTCAGGCCCTTCCAGCCTTTCTCCAGGACAAAGCCACGGATATCGCCAGCGTCGTCCTTGGCCCAGACCACGAACACATCGGCGATCGGGCTGTTGGTGATCCACATCTTGCTGCCGGTCAGGCTGTAGCCGCCATCCACCTTGCGCGCACGGGTCACCATGGCGCCCGGGTCGGAACCATGGTTGGGCTCGGTCAAGCCGAAGCAGCCGATCCACTCGCCAGAAGCCAGCTTCGGCAGGTACTTCTGCTTTTGCGCCTCGGTGCCGAATTCGTTGATCGGCACCATCACCAGGGACGACTGCACGCTCATCATCGAGCGGTAACCGGAATCCACGCGCTCCACTTCACGGGCGATCAGGCCGTAGCACACATAGTTCAGGCCACTGCCGCCGTATTGCTCGGGAATTGTCGCGCCCAGCAGGCCCACTTCACCCATCTCGCGGAAGATCGCCGGATCGGTCTGCTCATGGCGGAAAGCCTCCAGGACCCGCGGCATCAGCTTGCCCTGGGCAAACTGCTCGGCGCTGTCGCGCACCATGCGCTCTTCTTCGGTCAGTTGCTGATCCAGCAGAAGGGGATCGATCCAGTTGAAGCTTGCTTTGCCGCCCATGGGAGAGTCCTCGTGAAGTAGGCCAACTATCGTGGATTGATCCTAGGCCTGGTCGTCGCCCCGGGCAAACGAGGATTTCGCATACTGTTGTGCTAATTTCTCACTTCGAAATGGCTTCAAGTGCCATTTACAGCATTCATTAGTGAGATTGCCGTACATGCGCAGAAAAATCCCCAGCACCGCCGCGCTCATCAGCTTCGAAGCCGCCGCCCGTCACGAGAGCTTCACCAAGGCCGCCCTGGAACTTTCCCTGACCCAGGGCGCGGTATGCCGCCAGATCGCCAGCCTGGAGGAGTTCCTCGGCGTCGAGCTGTTCCGCCGCTCCCGACGCGGGGTCAAGCTGACCGAGGCCGGCCTGTCCTATAGTCGCCGGGTCGCCACCCAGCTGGATGCGGTGGAACGCGACACGCTATCGGTGATGGGGCAGCAGGGCGCCAACGTCATCGAACTGGCCGTGGTCCCGACCTTCGGCACCCAGTGGCTGCTGCCACGCCTCAAGGACTTCCAGCAACGGCATCCGGACGTCACGGTCAACCTGACCAACCGCACCCGGCCATTCCTGTTCGCCGATACTCCCTTCGACGCTGCCATCTACTTCGGCGATGCCGACTGGTCCGGCACCCAGTCCCACCGTTTGATGGACGAACACCCCATGCCGGTATGCAGCCCGGCCATGCTGGGCGAACTTCAACAGTTATCCCCCGAAGCCATTGCCGAGCTGCCCTTGCTACAGCAGACCACCCGGCCCTACGCCTGGCGCCAGTGGTTCAACTCCCAGCAGTTGAGCGTCCCACGGGACATGACAGGCCCACGCTACGAGCTATTCTCAATGCTCGCCCAGGCAGCCATGCACAACATGGGCATCGCCTTGATCCCGCCGTTCCTGATCCAGCGCGAACTGGCGGAGAAGCGCCTGGTGATCGCCAACCCCAAGGCCCTGTCGAGCATCAAGGCGTACTACCTGATGATTCCCGAACGGAAGGTGGAGTCAGCCTCATTGCGGGCATTTCGCGATTGGCTGGTACGCCAGGCACACAGCTATACCTTGGAAAACTGAGGCCTCCAGCCATAATTGACCCCGTAGTCAGAAAAACCAAAACACTACAGATATAACTATTTGTCGCCTTTAGGCAGACTGTACCGACACCTAGCAAAAACCTTCTCCAAGCAGCTAACCACGCGGGTTGTAGGGTTTATTGGCAGGCAATGTGTGAGCATTCATGTCACCGATGCGAAAAAACTTAAATTTGCGGTAAAAGCCTTGAAAGCCACAGCCTGCAAGGCTTTACCCCTGATGGTTGCGACATTCGGTCACGGGGTGACTTGTAGTTAATTTTCCGTCACTAGTCAGAATTCCTTGAAGGCCTCAAAGTTCGCCTGCAAAATGCCGCGCCCCGCTGTGATTTCAGCGGGATCGTGCTGATCGGCCGCCCCAGCGCCCCTGCGTAGTGCGCTGGCCTTCTAAGAAAGATCGCAAGCAATAAGATCAAGCAGGAGATTTGACGTGCACATTGGTGTTCCTCTCGAAACCCAGACGGGTGAAACACGGGTTGCTGCAACCCCGGAAACCATCAAGAAGCTGATCGGCCAGGGTCATAAGGTCACCGTGCAAAGCGGCGCCGGCATCAATGCCAGCGTGGTGGACAGTGCCTACGAAGCGGCAGGGGCAACCATTGGCAGCGCCAACGATGCCTTCGGCGCCGAGCTGATCCTCAAGGTCGTGGCTCCCAACGACAGTGAACTGGCCCTGATCAAGAGCGGGACCGTCCTGGTGGGCATGCTCAACCCGTTCAGCAATGAAACCATTGCCAAGCTGGCCGAGCGCGGGATCACCGCCTTCGCCCTGGAAGCCGCGCCGCGCACCTCCCGGGCCCAGAGCCTGGACGTGCTGTCGTCCCAGGCCAACATCGCCGGCTACAAGGCAGTGTTGCTGGCAGCCCACTATTACCCGCGCTTCATGCCGATGCTGATGACCGCCGCCGGCACCGTGAAGGCTGCCCGCGTGCTGATCCTCGGCGCCGGCGTGGCTGGCCTGCAGGCCATCGCCACGGCCAAGCGCCTGGGTGCGGTGATCGAGGCTTCGGACGTGCGTCCGGCGGTGAAGGAGCAGATCGAGTCCCTGGGTGCCAAGTTCGTCGACGTGCCCTACGAAACCGATGAAGAGCGCGAATGTGCCGAAGGCGTTGGTGGCTACGCCCGCCCCATGCCAGCCAGTTGGATGCAGCGCCAGGCCCTGGCCGTGCACGAACGCGCCAAGCAGGCCGATATCGTCATCACCACCGCGCTGATCCCGGGCCGCAAGGCGCCGACACTGCTGAGCGCCGATACCGTGGCCCAGATGAAGCCCGGCTCGGTGGTCATCGACCTGGCCGCCGCCCAGGGCGGCAACTGCCCGCTGACCGTGGCTGACGAGGTAGTGATCGAGCATGGCGTGACCATCGTCGGCCCGACCAACCTCGCCGGCGCAGTAGCTGCCGACGCGTCGGCCCTGTATGCCCGCAACCTGCTGGACTTCCTGAAGCTTGTCTTCACCAAAGAAGGGCAGTTCGACGTCAACCTCGAAGACGACATCGTCGCCGCGTGCCTGATGTGCCGCGACGGCCAAGTCATCCGCAAAAACGCCTAAGCAGGGATTCAGACGATGGAAGAGCTCATCTCCCCCGGTATCTACAACCTGATCATCTTCGTGCTGGCGATCTATGTCGGTTACCACGTGGTCTGGAACGTCACACCCGCACTGCACACGCCGCTGATGGCGGTGACCAACGCCATTTCCGCGATCGTCATCGTCGGCGCCATGCTGGCCGCCGCCCTGACCGTGACTCCGCTGGGCAAGACCATGGGCACCCTGGCCGTGGCCCTGGCCGCGGTCAACGTGTTCGGTGGCTTCCTGGTCACCCGCCGCATGCTGGAAATGTTCAAGAAGAAAGCGCCCAAAGCCAAAGAAGAGGTGCAGAAATAATGAGTATGAACCTGGTAACCACCCTCTACCTGATCGCTTCGGTGTGCTTCATCCAGGCGCTCAAGGGCCTTTCGCACCCGACTACGTCGCGCCGCGGCAACCTGTTCGGCATGCTCGGCATGGCCCTGGCGGTACTGACCACCGTCGGCCTGATCTACAAGCTCGGCGCCGAGCTCGCCACCGCCGGCATCGGCTATGTGATCGTCGGCCTGCTGATCGGCGGCACCGCCGGTTCGATAATGGCCAAGCGCGTCGAAATGACCAAGATGCCTGAGCTCGTGGCCTTCATGCACAGCATGATCGGCCTGGCCGCGGTGTTCATCGCCATCGCCGCCGTGGTCGAGCCGCAGTCCCTGGGCATCGTCAAGCACCTGGGCGACTCGATCCCGACCGGTAACCGCCTGGAGCTGTTCCTCGGCGCGGCCATCGGCGCCATCACCTTCTCCGGTTCGGTGATCGCCTTCGGCAAGCTGTCGGGCAAGTACAAGTTCCGCCTGTTCCAGGGCGCACCGGTACAGTTCGCCGGCCAGCACAAGCTGAACCTGGTACTGGGCCTGGCCACCCTGGGCCTGGGCATCACCTTCATGGTCACCGGCAACCTGGGCGCCTTCGCCCTGATGCTGGCCCTGGCCTTCGTCATGGGCGTGCTGATCATCATCCCCATCGGCGGTGCCGACATGCCGGTGGTGGTGTCGATGCTCAACAGCTACTCGGGCTGGGCGGCGGCGGGCATCGGCTTCTCGCTGAACAACTCGATGCTGATCATCGCCGGCTCCCTGGTGGGCTCCAGCGGCGCGATCCTCTCCTACATCATGTGCAAGGCGATGAACCGCTCGTTTTTCAACGTGCTGCTCGGCGGTTTCGGCAACAGCGCCGATGCCGGTGGTCCGGCAGGCGCCCAGGAGGCCCGTCCGGTGAAGTCCGGCTCGGCCGACGACGCGACCTTCCTGCTGACCAACGCCGACACCGTGATCATCGTGCCCGGCTACGGCCTGGCGGTGGCACGCGCCCAGCACGCATTGAAGGAACTCACCGAGAAACTGGTCCATCGTGGCGTGACCGTGAAGTACGCGATCCACCCGGTGGCAGGGCGCATGCCTGGCCATATGAACGTGCTGCTGGCCGAGGCCGAAGTGCCGTACGACCAGGTGTTCGAGATGGAAGACATCAACTCCGAGTTCGGCCAGGCCGACGTGGTACTGGTGCTCGGCGCCAACGACGTGGTCAACCCGGCGGCGAAGAACGATCCGAAGTCGCCTATCGCCGGCATGCCGATCCTCGAGGCCTTCAAGGCCAAGACCATCATCGTCAACAAGCGCTCCATGGCCAGCGGTTATGCCGGCCTGGACAACGAACTGTTTTATCTGGACAAGACCATGATGGTCTTCGGCGACGCCAAGAAAGTCATCGAGGACATGGTCAAGGCCGTCGAATAATCCTGCCGTAGCGCAATACCCAAGACCTCAGCCTTTAGTAGGCTGGGGTTTTTTATTTACTCCAGAAAGCCGACGGAAGGCTCTAGGACAGGGCCTTTCATTCGACCTTTGTCGCGGGGCGTTTTTTCTGGAAATCACTAGACTGCGCTTCTTGCTTTCGTTGCCCGAGATAACAATCCATGTACCGTGATCGTATCCGCTTGCCTTCGTTGTTGGATAAGGTGATGAGCGCCGCAGACGCTGCCGCTCTGATTGAGGACGGCATGACCGTCGGCATGAGCGGCTTCACCCGCGCCGGTGAAGCCAAGGCCGTGCCCCATGCCCTGGCCGAACGGGCCAAGGTGTCACCGCTTAAAATCAGCCTGATGACCGGCGCCAGCCTGGGCAACGACCTGGACAAGGAACTGACCGAGGCCGGCGTGCTGGCCCGGCGCATGCCGTTCCAGGTGGACAGCACCCTGCGCAAGGCGATCAACGCCGGCAAGGTGATGTTCATCGACCAGCACCTGTCGGAAACCGTCGAACAACTGCGCAACCAGCAGCTCAAGCTGCCGGACATCGCCGTGATCGAGGCAGTAGCCATCACCGAGCAGGGGCATATCGTGCCGACCACCTCGGTGGGCAACTCCGCCAGCTTCGCGATCTTCGCCAAGCAAGTGATCGTCGAGATCAACATGGCGCACAACCCGAACCTGGAAGGGCTGCACGACATCTATATCCCGACCTATCGCCCAACCCGTACGCCGATCCCGCTGGTGAAGGTCGACGACCGCATCGGCAGCACCGCCATCCCGATCCCGGCGGACAAGATCGCCGCCATCGTCATCACCGACCAGCCCGACTCGCCGTCCACTGTCTCGACCCCGGACAGCGAGACCCAGGGCATCGCCAACCACCTGATCGACTTCCTCAAGCGGGAAGTGGAGGCCGGGCGCATGAGCAACAAGCTCGGCCCGCTGCAGGCCGGCATCGGCAACATCGCCAACGCAGTGATGTGCGGCCTGATCGAGTCGCCCTTCGAAAACCTGACCATGTACTCCGAAGTGCTGCAGGACTCGACCTTCGACCTGATCGACGCCGGCAAGCTGAGCTTCGCCTCGGGCAGCTCCATCACCCTGTCGAGCCGGCGCAACGCCGATGTGTTCGGCAACCTGGAGCGCTACAAGGACAAGCTGGTGCTGCGCCCGCAGGAGATCTCCAACCACCCCGAGGTGGTGCGGCGCCTGGGCATCATCGGTATCAACACTGCGCTGGAGTTCGACATCTACGGCAACGTCAACTCCACCCACGTCTGCGGCACCAAGATGATGAACGGCATCGGCGGCTCGGGTGACTTCGCCCGTAACGCGCACCTGGCGATCTTCGTCACCAAGTCGATCGCCAAGGGTGGCGCGATTTCCAGCGTGGTACCCATGGTCAGCCATGTGGACCACACCGAGCACGACGTCGACATCCTCGTCACCGAGATCGGCCTGGCCGACCTGCGTGGCCTGGCGCCACGGGAACGGGCACGGGTGATCATCGACAACTGCGTGCATCCGTCCTACCGCGACGCCCTCAACGATTACTTCACCAAGGCCTGCGCCCTGGGTGGCCACACCCCGCACATCCTGCGTGAAGCCCTGAGCTGGCACATCAACCTGGAAGAAACCGGGAAGATGCTCGCCGAGTGATGAATACAGTCGGCGGCTGACGCAAGCACAGTTGCGTCAGTCCGCCGGCTCCGTCGCCAACCAGTTACAAAAACTGTACTGCTGTACCGGTCTTTTCCCCGCCTGAAATCGCCCTTCATCGATCAAAAACCTGCGAAATGCACCAAAAAGGTGCTGACAGGTACAGTTGCGCCATTTCGGAACAGTACAGCCCCTATAAACAGTTAACTGGTCTTTCACAATACAGGTGAACTGTATCTACAGAGTCTTGCGCCGGAAGAGGATCATGGGCACCAGTTAAACCACTACCTGATCCCGCCACAAGCGGAAGGATGTCAACCATGGAACGTACACTCAGTTCCGAACTGTTCTTCGAAGACAAGGCTGTTAAATCCCAGGCTTCCCTGCCTCTGCGCGTTCTCGCCAACCTGATGCTGTGGCAGCGCCGCATCTCCAGCCGCCACCAACTGGCTCGCCTGGATTCGCGTCTGCTGGCCGATGCCGGGATCAGCGAAGCGCAACGCTACGAAGAGCTGAGCAAGCCGTTCTGGCGCTAACTCAGCGTCGCTGGCCCTGACCCACCGGGTCGACCGCCAGCACCCCGAATCGCATACACAAGACCCGCCGCGGGAAACCGCGGCGGGTCTTGTGCTTCATGGCCGCGGGAACCTGGAATACAGCCAGGCAAACCGGAATAGATACAGTTTTAAATAAACAACAATTGAACCAGTACAATTTAACACTGGTGTATCTGCCAGGGACCATTCGCTCCTCACATGATGAAGCTTCCAAACCACGGGCTAGACGCCTCATCGAGGAACGCATCATGGACTCGCCAACCCATTCGACCGACAGCCACCCACAACCCGCCAAGGGCCCGCATCCCTGGTACGCCTGGTTGAGCGCCATCGCGCGCATGGGCGAACGGGCCAGGACCCGCAAGCTCCTGGCCCAGTTGGACGAGCGTCAACTGGCGGACAGCGGCATCAGCCACTGCGACAGGGCAGCGGAGCTGCACAAACCGTTCTGGCGAACCTGAACAGCTCTGGGCGAACGCAACGACGAGGCCTAATATCGGGCATGACGTGGCTAGTTCCTCCCGTGCTGCGTCAGAGCAATCGGACACAGCACCTTGCAGTGGCTGCCCGGCGTATCACTCAGCGCCTTTCATTGTCTGTTCATCCACAGGAGTTACCCATGCCTCGTCTCCGCCTGCTTAGCGCCGCAGCCCTGCTGGCCCTGGCCGCCAACGCCCACGCCAGCAGTCTGATCGTTACCACCGACGCCATTGTCGGTGCGCTCAAGGCCACCTCGGATGCCACCTCCGACGCCACCTCCTCACTGCGTGACAACAAGATCGTTCGCGCCGCCCGGGACGACGCCGCCAGCTTCGTCGCCACCGATGGCGCCATTCGCGGGGTGAAGCTGGAAAGCGCCTTCGCCCACATCCGCCAGCAAGCGCCACAGCTGCAGCAGGCCACCGATACCCAGTTGGCCCAAGCCATCCTGGCGATCTGAGATGTGCCCGGTTCAGGTGCCCCAGCGCACCTGAACCGCTCTGCGCTGGTCCTTGGCGCCCCGTTGCGCTAGCCTTTGCGCTGGTTTTCAGCTACCGGGATCCACAGGTTTGTTTCGCATTGCCTTTTCCGCTCCAGTACTGCTCCTGATCTGTTGGGCCAACCCGGCCCAGGCGTTCGACGTGATCACCCAAGGCTCGGTCGTCAGCGTCTACGCCACAAGCCAGGTGACCTCCGCGCCCTTCGACCATAAACTGCTACTCGCCGCCCAGGATGATGCCGCTGCCTTCGTTGCAACCGACGGCCAACTGCGTGGCGCCCGCCTGGAATCCGCGCTGAAATACCTGCGCGCAGCCCCGGCGAAATTGCATGCCGGCGACCTTGAACTGGCGCAGGCAATTCTCGTCCAATAGCTATCCCGTACCCCCGGAGTCATCCCATGCGTAGCCCGCTGATTGCCGCCACCCTCGGCCTGTTGTTGTTGGCCGACGTGGCCCAGGCACACACCCTGGTGGCCACCAGTAACATCATCGTCCGCGCCTTCGGTCGCACCATCGATTTCACCTCGGACACCACCACCTCAATCCGTGACTCCAAGCTCGTGCGCGAAGCCCATGACGACGCCGCCAGCTTCGTCGCCAGCAACGGCGATATCCGTGGCGCCCAGCTGGAAGCCGCCTTCGACACCCTGCGGGCCCGCGTACCGGAAGCCCGCGATGCCAGCGACCAGGTACTGGCCGAAGCCATCCTCGCCCTGTGAAGCCGCTGCGCGCCTGGCTGCTGGCAACGACCCTGGGCTTGCTCTGCGGCACCGCCCAGGCCGACCTCAAGCTGCGCCTGAAGACCGATGGCCTGACCCCGCAGCAACAACAAGCCAGCCAGGCCCTGCTGGACGAAGCGATGCAGGCATTGCCGCCACGCTTCATCCAGCAGCTGGATCGCACCATCGCCGTCGGCTGGACCGATCGCATGCCCGACAACGCCTACGGTGAAGCCTCCCTGGTAGCGGAGCTGGACCTCAACCGCGCACTGTTGCCGAGCCTTGCCGACGGTTCCGCCGCCACCCAGAAAACCAGCCGCCCCCATGGCACCGTGCGCCGGGAAATGCTCGCCACCGTGCTCCATGAGCTGACCCATATCTATGATCGTGCGCGCCTCTGGCCCAGCGCCGAACGCAGCCTGATCCAGCGCTGCACCCGCAACAACGGCACCACCGGCCTGGTAGGCCTGCCGGACGCCTGCCGTGGCCAGAACGATCGCCGCTTCACCCTGAGCGACGACCCACGCCTGCTGGACCTGGCCGGCTGGCAGCAGTACGTCGGCCGGCGCGGGGAGCGCGAGCAGCACAACCGCCAGATCGCCCGCAGCCCCGACCTCTACGAGACGACCAACCCCAAAGAGTTCGTCGCGGTGAACATGGAGTACTTCCTCCTGGACCCGAGCTACGCCTGCCGGCGTCCAGCGCTCTACCGCTACTACCAGGAACATTTCGGCTGGGCGCCCGCCGCCAAGGACACCTGCGCCAAGTCCTTCGCCTTCCTCAATGCCGGCAACGACTTCGCCAAGACGCCCCTGGGGAAGGTCGACCCGGAGCGGGTCTACGCGGTGGACTACCTGCTGGCCGAAGCCAACCAGAACTGGGTCAGTCGCTGGGGCCACAGCATGCTGCGCCTGGTGATCTGTGCCCCGGGCCGGCCCCGTGGACCAGACTGCCGACTGGACCTGGACCAGCACTTGGTGCTGTCCTATCGCGCCTTCGTCGGCGACGTGCAGCTCTCCAGCTGGGATGGCCTGGTGGGCAAGTACCCGTCGCGGCTGTTCATCCTGCCGCTGGCCCAGGTGATCGACGAATACACCAAGACCGAGCTGCGCAGCCTGGCCTCGGTGCCCTTGAAACTCTCGCGCAGCGAGATCGAGGAAGTGGTGGAACACGCCGCCGAGATGCACTGGAGCTACGACGGCAACTATTACTTCCTGTCCAACAACTGCGCCGTGGAGAGCCTCAAGCTGCTGCGCAGCGGCAGCAACAACAAGCAACTGGTCGGCCTGGACAGCATCATGCCCAATGGCCTGCTGGAAGTGCTCAAGGGCAGGGGACTGGCCGATACCAGCGTGCTCGACGATCCCCGCGAGGCCCTGCGCCTGGGTTATCGCTTCGACTCGTTCCGCGATCGCTACCAGGCGATGTTCGAGGTCATCAGGAAGAACCTGCCGATCAAGCAGGCCAACGTCGAGGACTGGCTGTCACTGAGCGCCGAGCAACGCCGCCAGTGGTTCGCCCAGGCCGACCTGCGTACCAGCGCCGCCTTGCTGCTCCTGGAGCAGGCGAGCTTTCGCCGCCAGCTGCTGCTGGCCCAGGACGAGGTCAAGCAACGTTACCTGGGCGCCCGCGAGCTGAAGAATGGCGGCATGGAGAAGGCCAACCAGACCCTGCAGCAGATTCTCGCCAACAGCGGTTTTCTCAGCCGCCCGGCGGAGCTACTGGGTAGCAGCGGCTATGGCTTGCCGCAACCTGGAGAATGGCAGCGCCTGGAGGCCGAGAGCAGCCAGCGGCAGAAGCAGTTGCAATCCCTGACCGGCGACCTGGACAAGGAAGTGCGGGCCTTGCTGGAACCAGCTCGCGCTGCCGAGATCGCCGCCAACGAAGCCAACCTCAAGCAGGTGGGCGAACACCTGCGGGCGCTGCACAAGGCCGCAGGCGGCCTGGAACTGCCTTGACTCCCTGATCCACATTCGGTGCTTTGTGCCTGCTAGCCGCCAGAAAGCACCTCGTTTGCAGCAGGTCCACACCTACGGCTGCAGGATGCATGTCACCATGAAAAGCCCCAAGACTATCGCCGCGCGTTTAGGCTTCAGCATTCTAGGCACCCTGGCACTTAGCACCCCTGCCCAAGCCATCAAGGTAGTCCCCGACTTCGATACAGAGCCTGGCATGGCCACGGTGTTCTGGGGAGCCCTCACCACAACCGGCCCATTTATCGGCACCACAGTGACATTCAACGAACTGAGTGACAGCGATCAGAAGCGACTGCTGCTGGCCCGCGATGACGCCGCGGCCTTTGTCGCCACCGACACCGCCGTTCGTGGGGCGCTACTGGAATCTGCCCTGCTGATGCTGCGTCAGAAGGGCAACCTGGATCACTACGATGATCTTGCCCTGGCTTGCGCCATCCTGGCTTCCACCCACTGAAGCCCCCAAGGACGGACCTGTCCGAACCTTGCCAGGAACCTTCTCCTCGATTGAAGAGAGTGCCCAAGGCCCTATAACGTCTCTTGCGCCTCACCTAGCAACTGCTCGTCCAGGTGCAGCCAGGGCAGGCGGCTGTCGGTCCAGATATGCCGCTGCGCCGGGGCCTGCTCCGGATGATCCAGGGTGGCGATGGTGACGTCGATGCTGTCCGGGCTCAGCTGGGTGATGAGCGCCAGGTGCGCCCCGCAATCACCGCAGAAATACCGGGCGCAACTGGCGGACGAGTCATAGCGGGCCGGGTTGCCCGCCAGCCACCTGAAAGCCGAGGCGGGCAGGGTGATCCAGGTCGTGACCAAGCCGCCGCTGACCCGACGACAGATCGAACAATGGCAGTGGGCGATATCCTGCAACGGCCCGCTGAATTGATAACGCACCCGGCCGCAATGGCAGCCCCCGCTGTGCAATGGGTCCATGTCCCTGCCTCCTTTGCCTTGATGTCCTTCACTGTATGCCGCCTGTCGGGCATTGCCACAGCCGCGACTTCCTTTCTCCGGCGAAAGCTGGCTGAAAGCTTGTCCCATTAGCATCGCCCCCCACTGCCGGCGACAGACCGGCTGGCCACAGTGGGCGCTCAGGCGCTCCCGGTCCAATTAACAACAACAATGGTGATTCTGATGTCCGCTCGTACCCGCCTGTTCGCTATCCCCACTCCCGTACGCCTCGTGCTTGCCGTCCCGCGCTGAACCCACCCGGTCCGACATTCCCTAGCCGCGCTACGCCTGGAGTATTCCCATGCTGACTTTCCTTGGCTTCGCCATGGTCATCACGTTCATGTTCCTGATCATGACCAAGCGCCTGTCGGCGCTGATCGCCCTGATCATCGTGCCGATCCTGTTCGCCCTGTTCGGTGGCTTCGCGCCGAAGATCGGCCCGATGATGCTCGAAGGCATCACCAAGCTGGCCCCCACCGGCGTGATGCTGATGTTCGCCATCCTGTACTTCGCCCTGATGATCGACTCCGGGTTGTTCGACCCTGCAGTGCGCAAGATCCTCAAGCTGGTCAAGGGCGACCCGCTGAAGGTCTCGGTAGGCACCGCGGTGCTGGCACTGGTGGTATCGCTGGACGGTGACGGCGCCACCACCTACATGATCTGCGTGGCCGCCATGCTGCCGCTGTACAGCCGCATCGGCATGAGTCCGCGGATCATGGCCGGCCTGATCATCCTCGCCGGCGGCGTGATGAACATGACGCCCTGGGGCGGTCCCACTGCCCGCGCCGCCAGTGCGCTGCACGTGGACCCTTCGGATATATTCGTGCCGATGATCCCGGCGATGCTGGCAGGCGTGGTGGCGATCCTGGCCATCGCCTACCTGTACGGCAAGCGCGAGCGCGCCCGCCTGGGCGAACTGCACCTGGTCGGCGACGAGGTGGACCATAGCGAGATCAGCGTCTCGCAGTTCCCCGACGCCCGCCGGCCGAAGCTGATCTGGTTCAACGGTGCCCTGACCTTCGCCCTGATGTGCGCGCTGATCGCCGGCCTGCTGCCCCTACCCGTGCTGTTCATGGTGGCGTTCAGCATCGCCATGATCGTCAACTATCCCTGCCTGCAGCAGCAGAAGGACCGGGTCGCGGCCCACGCCGGCAGCGTGCTGGCGGTGGTCGGGCTGATCTTCGCTGCGGGGATCTTCACCGGCATCCTGTCCGGCACCGGCATGGTCGACGCCATGTCCAAGAGCCTGCTGGCGGTGATCCCCGAGGCCCTGGGCCCTTACCTCGCGATCATCACCGCCCTGGTGAGCATGCCGTTCACCTTCTTCATGTCCAACGATGCCTTCTACTACGGGGTCCTGCCGGTACTGGCCGAGGCCGCCAGCCACTACGGCATCACCGCGGTGGAGATGGCTCGCGCGTCGATCGTCGGCCAGCCCGTACACCTGCTCAGCCCGCTGGTACCCTCGACCTACCTGTTGGTGGCCCTGGCCGGCATCGAGTTCGGCGATCACCAGCGCTTCACCCTCAAGTGGGCAGTGCTGGTCTGCCTGTGCATAATGCTCGCCGCCTTGTTGATGGGAATATTTCCCCTGTTCAGCACTCTATAAAAGACCACAGATTCTTCGCCCTGGCCGATCGTCGGACGGGGCCATAACCCTCGCTCAAAGGAACACACATGGAATGGCTGACCAACCCGGAAATCTGGGTTGCCTTCTTCACCCTGACGGCCCTGGAGATCGTCCTGGGCATCGACAACATCATCATGATCTCGATCCTGGTCAGCCGCATGCCCAAGCACATGCAGGCCCGCACCCGGATCTTCGGCCTGGCCCTGGCGATGATCACGCGGATCATGCTGCTGTTGTCGATCACCTGGGTCATGCGCCTGACCGACGACCTGTTCACCGTGCTCGGCCAGGGTATCTCCGGGCGTGACCTGATCCTGTTCTTCGGTGGCCTGTTCCTGCTGTGGAAAAGCTCCCAGGAGATGTACCACGCCCTGGAAGGCGAGGATGAGTCCAGCGACGAACCCAAGGGCAAGGGCGGCAACTTCATCTACACCATCATCCAGATCGCGATCATCGACATCGTGTTCTCCCTGGACTCGGTGATCACCGCAGTGGGCATGGTTTCCCACGTGCCGGTAATGGTGGCGGCGATCGTCGTCGCGGTGCTGGTGATGATGCTGGCCTCGGGCACCATCAGCGAATTCATCGACAAGCACCCATCGCTGAAGATGCTCGCGCTGTCGTTCCTGCTGGTGGTCGGTACCGTACTGATCGCCGAAGCCTTCGACGTGCATGTGCCCAAGGGCTATGTGTACTTCGCCATGGCCTTCTCCCTGGCGGTGGAAGTCATCAACATCAAGTTGCGCACCAACCTGGCGAAGAAAAAACAAGTGGATCCAGTGAAACTGCGCAAGGACATTCCCGGTCAATAAACCGAATGCGCTGGAATCGCTGAAATGAAAAGGGGCTTTCGGGCCCCTTTTGCTTGTCCGGCACATGACGTTTTCATAACAGTTATGTTTCAGTCGCCGGAACAGCTATGCGATGCTGGCGCCCTGTGCGTTAGCCGACTAAAGCTTACATACATAACCTAGAACCGCGCGCAGCAACGTCCATTGGCCCCGCTTGGGGCTCTTCACCCCAGGGGGGCCGTGCATGCTGACCCTGCTCAATCTGCTTTCCGCCGTGGCCCTGCTGGTGTGGGGCACGCATATCGTGCGTACCGGGATCCTGCGGGTCTACGGTTCCAACCTGCGGCACGTGATCGGCCAGAACATGAGCCGGCGTCCGCTGGCGTTCATCGCCGGGATCCTGGTAACGGCCATGGTCCAGAGCAGCAACGCCACGGCCATGCTGGTGACTTCCTTCGTCGGCCAGGGCCTGATGGGCCTGACCCCGGCCCTGGCCACCATGCTCGGCGCCGACGTCGGTACCGCCCTGATGGCCCGGGTGCTGACCTTCGACCTGTCGTGGCTCTCGCCGCTGCTGATCTTCATCGGGGTGATGTTCTTCCTCTCGCGCAAGCAGACCCGCGCCGGCCAGCTGGGTCGGGTCGGCATCGGCCTGGGCCTGATCATCCTGGCCCTGCAACTGATCGTGGAAGCTGCCGCACCCATCACCCATGCCCAGGGGGTGAAGGTGCTGTTCGCCTCGCTGACCGGCGACATCCTGCTGGATGCGCTGATGGGCGCGGTGTTCGCCATGGTCTCCTATTCCAGCCTGGCCGCCGTGCTGCTCACCGCCACCCTGGCCGGAGCCGGGGTCATCGGCCTGCCAGTGGCCATCGGCCTGGTGATCGGGGCCAACATCGGCAGCGGCGTGCTGGCCTTTCTCAGCACCAGCATGCAGAACGCCGCCGGGCGCCAGGTGGCCCTGGGCAGCTTGCTGTACAAGCTGATCGGCCTGCTGCTGATCATCCCGGTCCTCGATCCGCTGGCCCACTGGATGGACAGCCTGGATTTCAGTGCCCAGGAAGTGGTGATCGGCTTCCACCTGCTCTACAACACCGCCCGTTGCCTGCTGCTGTTGCCCAGTGTCGGCCCCATGGCGCGGCTCTGCGCCTGGCTGCTGCCCGAGCGCGCCCAGGAGAATGGCCGGGCACGGCCGCGCCACCTGGACCCCACTGCCCTGGTCACGCCCAGCCTGGCCCTGGCCAACGCCGCCCGGGAAACCCTGCGCATCGGCGACCTGGTGGACAGCATGCTCGAAGCCATGGGCGACGTATTGCGCGGCAAGCAGACCGCCATCACCCAGGAATTGCGGGCCTTGAGCGACGACGTCGAGGCGCTGTACAGCGCCATCAAGCTGTACCTGGCACAGATGCCCCGCGAAGACCTCAGCGACCAGGACAGCCGGCGCTGGGCGGAAATCATCGAACTGGCGATCAACCTCAAGCTGGCCAGCGACCTGATCGAGCGCATGCTGCGCAAGGTCCAGCAGCAGAAAACCTCCCAGCGCCGTTCCTTCTCCGAGGTCGGCCTGGAGGAACTGACCGGCCTGCACGCCCAGCTGATCGCCAACCTGCGCCTGGGGCTCTCGGTGTTCCTCAGTGCCGATCCGGAAAGCGCCCGGCAACTGCTACGCGAGAAGCGCCGTTTCCGCGCCCAGGAACGGCGCCTGGCCCACGCCCACGTCAGCCGCCTGCAACGCAAGATCGTCCAGAGCATCGAGACCAGCTCCCTGCACCTGGAACTGATCGCCGACATGAAGCGCCTCAACTCGCTGTTCTGCAGCAGCGCCTATGTCGTGCTGGAAACCTCGGATACCGGGGCCCTGGAAGTCGAGGACATGAGCGACATCACCCACTCGCCCTGAACGTCCAGGGTCATGTGCAGTCTCTACAACTTACGCACGCCGTAAGGAAGTTCTTGTTATGCGTTGTCTGTTACTCGCCTGCCTGCTGCTGGGCAGTGCACAAGGATGGGCCCTGGATCGCTTCCAGGTCGAAGACTACACCCTGCCCAATGGCTTGCAGGTGCTGCTCAAGCCCGGCAGCGAACGCGGCCACGTGGCGATCCGCCTGGTAGTCGGCGTGGGCCTGGATGACTTCCCCTGCACCGACAAGGAACTGCCGCACCTGCTCGAGCACCTGTTGTTCAGCGGTATCGACGCCAGCGGCGAGGGTGGCCTGGAAGAACGCATGCAAGCCCTGGGCGGCGAATGGAACGCCTATACCAGCAATGCCGATACCACCTTCGTGATCGAGGCCCCGGCGCGCAACCAGCGCAAGGTCCTCGACCTGCTGCTGTCGCTACTGACCCACACCCGCCTGGACGACAAGGCCCTGGCCAGCGCCAAGCGCGTGGTGGAGCGTGAAGACGGCGGCCATTACTCGCACCTGCAACGCTGGCTCGACCGCCAGGACCTGGGCCACAAGGCCAGCAACCAGCTGGCGGTGGAGCTGGGGCTCAAGTGCACCGAGCGAGCCGAAGTCAGCCACCTGACCCTGGCCCGGCTGGAGCAGGTGCGCAAGGACTGGTACGCCCCCAACAACATGAGCCTGATCGTGGTGGGCGAACTGGATCGCCTGCTGCCCGCCTATCTGGAGCGCACCTACGGCGCCCTGGAGCCGGTGGAGCCCAGCGAACACCCGCAGCTGCCACAAATGCAGGGCCATGCCGCAGCGGCGCGCAGCCTGATCCGTGGCTGGGTGGGGCAGAGCGCCCAATTGCACTGGCTGTTCCCCGAGCCGGTGCTGGAACAACAGCACAGCGAGACCTTCGACCTGCTCAAGGACTACCTGGACTGGGCCCTGTACCGCCAGCTGCGCCTGGAGCATGAACTGTCCTACGGCCCCTGGAGCGATCGCGAAGTCTTCGGTGGTGTCGGGTTCCTCAGCCTCAACGCCGACCTGGAACGCGATGACCTGGACGAAGCACGGCAGGTAGTCGAGCAGTTGCGCACACATTTGCTGAAGGACGGCCTGGACCCCGCCGCCTTCGCCCGCCTGAAGCAGGCCGCCATCGACCGCCAGGCCTGGGCGGTGCAGGGCAATAGCGCCCTGGCGGACTACTATTGGAGCGCCCTGGGGGATCTCGACGATGGGCGTTTCAGCGATCCGGCCAAGGCCCTGCGCGCCGTGACCCTGGCCCAGGCAAACCAGGCCCTGCGCCAGCTGCTTGAACAGCCGGGTTACCTGCGGATCGAAAAACCCCTGTTGAGCGACGAGCAAGTGCTCTGGCTGCTGGGCGGGCTGCTGATCCTGGCGCTGCTGGGCGGCTTGGGCGCGGGCCTGCTGCGCCGGCACACCAGCTGACCCTGGCAGGGCGCTGCATGACAGCCGGAAAACCGGTACCGCCATGCCCATCGGCCGGGCCGACCCGCTGCCCATCCGGGAGCGGGTGGACTCCCTCGCCACGGGCAGCCGCCAACGTTATCCTGTCGCGCTTTTTCCTACCCTGACCGTGACCTGCTGCCGATGCCCGACTGGAACCGACACATACAGCGCCTGCTGGAACTGATCAAGCGCTACCCCGGGGTCATCGCACTCGGCGGCTTCATCTCGGGGGTCTGCAGCTTCATCCTGGTGGACCGGCAACAAGGCCTGGCCTCATGGATCGCTATCATCATGCTGGTGAGCTGGGTCTGGCTGATGCTGGAAAACAGCCTGACCCAGCTGTTCGCCCAGGTTTTCAAGCGCGAGATCCCGCAGCCGCTGCTGCGCTATGCCACGCAGATGATCCACCAGGAAAGCCTGTTCTTCGTCCTGCCGTTCTTTTTCATCACCACCAGCTGGAACAGCGGCCAACTGGCGTTCACCGGGCTACTGGGCGCCGCGGCCCTGGTGTCCATCACCGACCCGCTGTACTACAAGTGGCTGGCCCCTCGCCGCTGGCTGTTCCTGGCCCTGCATACGCTGACGCTGTTCGCCGTGCTGCTGACGGCGCTGCCGCTGATCCTGCACCTGACCACCGCCCAGAGCTTCAAGCTGGCCCTGGGCACCGCCATGTTGCTGTCCTTCCCAAGCCTGGCCTCGATCCTGCCGATCCGCAGCGTACGCAGCGCCCTGACCGTGCTGTGCATCACCCTGGCCATCGGCGGCACCGGCTGGCTGCTGCGCTCCTGGGTGCCACCGGCCACCCTGTGGCTGACCGAGGACGCCATCAGTACCCAGCTCCAGGACCGTACTCCAGGCGCCAGCCTGCAAACCCTCAGCGCCAGCCAGGTGCGTGGCAATGGCCTGTATGCCTACACCGCGATCAACGCGCCGCGGGGGCTGGACGAGCGCATCTACCATGTCTGGCAGTTCAACGGCAGCGAGGTGGACCGCATCGCCCTGGACATCCACGGCGGGCGCAAGGAGGGTTACCGCGCCTGGTCCCACAAGCAGAACTTCCCGGCCAACCCCACCGGCAAATGGCAGGTCCGGGTCGTCACCGAGGACGGCCAGGTGATCGGCGTGCTGCGTTTCCAGATCGACGATCCAGATCAACAGGCGGCCAAGCCCGGCGAGGCAAAGTAATGTGGATCGTGCTATTACGTAGCACTGCAAAATGGCCATACAAGCTTGGAGCTTATGACTACCAGCGTGACGCCCGGCACCGCTCAACTGGATCTTGCCCACTCTCCGGCGCAATTGCGCATCCACGGCGACTGGACGCTGGCGCACTACGCCGACCTCAAGCGCCTCAGTCAATCCCTGGCCGGGCGCTACGATAGCGACACCCACATCGACCTCAATGGCCTCGGCGCCCTGGACACCGCCGGCGCCTCGCTACTGGTGGAGCTGCTGGGTGCCGAGCGCCTGGGACGCAGCGCCGAGCATCCCGATTGCACCCTGTCCGCCGCCGACCGTGCCCTGCTGCAAACCGTCTACAGCTCGCTGAACGACTTCTGCGTGCCGGTCAAGCAACCGGAAATCCCGGTGGGCATACAACTGCTCTCGCGTATCGGCGGATCGGTCTACACCGTCTGGCACGACACCTTGAAGGCCCTGGGCTTCATCGGCCTGATCCTCGAGACCCTGGCCCGCGGCCTGTTGCATCCCAGGCGCTGGCGCATCACCCCGGTGGTTGCGCATATCGAGCAGACCGGCCTGGACGCCGCGCCCATCGTCGCCTTGCTGACCTTCCTGGTGGGGGCGGTGGTGGCCTTCCTCGGCGCCACCGTGCTGGCTGGATTCGGCGCCAGCATCTTCACCGTGGACCTGGTGGCGTTTTCCTTCCTGCGCGAATTCGGCGTGCTGCTGACCGCCATCCTCATGGCCGGGCGTACCGCCAGCGCCTTCACCGCGCAGATCGGCTCGATGAAGGCCAACGAGGAAATCGACGCGATTCGCACCCTGGGCCTGGACCCCATGGAATTGCTGGTGCTGCCCCGGGTCCTGGCGCTACTGGTGGCGCTGCCGATGCTGACCTTCCTGGCGATGCTCTCGGGCATCATCGGCGGCGGCGTGGTCTGCGCGCTGTCGCTGGACATCTCACCGGCGATGTTCCTCTCGCTGCTGCATTCGGATATCGGCGTGAAACACTTTCTCCTGGGCCTGGTGAAGGCCCCGATATTCGCCTTCCTGATCGCCGCCATCGGCTGCCTGGAGGGTTTCAAGGTCAGTGGCAGCGCCGAGTCGGTGGGCGCGCACACCACTTCCGCGGTGGTGCAGTCGATCTTCGTGGTGATCGTCATCGACGCCGTGGCCGCGCTGTTCTTCATGGAGATGGGCTGGTGAGCCGCCCGCCGCGCGCGCCCGCCGAAGCGGTGATCGAGGTTCGCGGGCTGTGCAACCGCTTCGGCCAGCAGAGCGTGCACGAGAACCTCGACCTGGACGTGTACAAAGGCGAGATCCTCGGCGTGGTCGGTGGCTCGGGCAGCGGCAAGTCGGTCTTGCTGCGCAGTATCGTCGGCCTGCGCCAGCCCAGCGAGGGTTCGGTACGGGTATTCGGGCGGGACCTGCCGAGCCTGCCGGAGCGACAGCGCTCGCTGGTGGAGCGACGTTTCGGCGTGCTGTTCCAGAAGGGCGCGCTGTTCACCTCGCTGACGGTGACCGAGAACGTCGCCCTGCCGCTGATCGAACATGCCGGCCTGTCGCGCGCCGACGCCGAGCACCTGGCGGCGGTGAAGCTGGCCCTGGCCGGCCTGCCGCTGTCGGCGGCCGACAAGTACCCGGCGTCGCTGTCCGGCGGCATGATCAAGCGCGCGGCCCTGGCCCGCGCCCTGGCCCTGGACCCGGACATCCTGTTTCTCGACGAGCCCACCGCCGGCCTCGACCCGGTGGGCGCCGCTGCCTTCGACCAACTGATCCTGACCCTGCGCGATGCCCTGGGCCTGAGCGTGTTCCTGGTCACCCATGACCTGGATACCCTCTACACCATCACCGACCGGGTGGCAGTACTGGCGCAGAAGAAGGTGCTGGTGGCCGATGCCATCGATATCGTCGCCGAGACTGCGGACGCCTGGATCCACGAATACTTCCACGGCCCTCGGGGCCGCGCGGCGTACCAGGCCGCGACACCGACCAACGAGGGATGATATGGAAACCCGAGCCCATCACGTACTGATCGGCCTGTTCACGGTGATCTTGGTGGCCGGCGCCTTGCTGTTCGGCCTGTGGCTGGCCAAGTCCAGCGTCGACAGCGCCTTCCAGGACTACGAGATCGTCTTCAACGAAGCGGTCAGCGGCCTGTCCCGGGGCAGCTCGGTGCAGTACAGCGGGATCAAGGTCGGCGACGTGGTCAACCTGCGCCTGGACCCCAAGGACCCGCGCCGGGTGCTGGCGCAGATCCGCCTGGCCGGCGACACGCCGATCAAGGAAGACACCCAGGCCAAACTGGCGCTGACCGGCATCACCGGCACCTCGATCATCCAGCTCAGCGGCGGCACCCCGCAAAGCCCGCCGCTCAAGGGCAAGAACGGCCATCTGCCGAGCATCACCGCCTCGCCATCGCCCATCGCCCGGCTGCTGAACAACAGCGACGACCTGATGACCGGGGTCAACCTGCTGCTGCACAACGCCAACCAGCTGTTTTCCCCGGAGAACGTGGACCGGGTCGGCAATACCCTGGATAACCTGCAGAAGACCACCGCCAGCATCGCCGAGCAACGTAACGACCTGCGCCAGCTGATGCAGCAGCTGGGAACCATCACCAAGCAGACCAGCGCCATGCTGGAACAGACCACAGCACTGATGCGCAACGCCAACGGCCTGCTCAACGACCAGGGCCGGCAGATGTTCGGCAGCGCCGAGCAGGCCATGCGCTCGCTGGAGCAAAGCAGTGCCACCCTCAACCAGCTGCTGACCGACAACCAGGATTCGCTGAGCAACGGCATGCAGGGCCTCAATGGCCTGGCGCCGGCCGTGCGCGAACTGCGCGAGACCATGAGCTCGCTGCGGGCCATCACCCGCCGCCTGGAAGCCAACCCCGGTGGTTACCTGCTGGGTAACGAGAAGAACAAGGAGTTCACGCCATGATGCGTGCCTGTCGCCTGTTTGCCCCCCTGGCCCTGGGGACCGTCCTGGCCCTTGGTGGCTGCTCGATCCTGCCCCAGAGCGAGCCGCTGGATATCTACCGCTTGCCGGTGAACCAACCCAGCACCCCGGGCAAGGCCTTGCCGTGGTCGCTGCAACTGCTCAAGCCCCAGGCCAGCGATGCCCTGAACAGTGCGCGGATCGCGGTGATCCCCCAGGGCGACCTGCTCAGCAGCTACAAGGCCTCCCGCTGGACCGACCCGGCGCCGATCCTGCTGCGCAACCGGCTGCTGGACGGGTTCCAGCGCGATGGCCGGGTCCAGCTGCTGAGCACCGACGACAGCAACTTGCAGACCGATCTGGCCCTGGGCGGCGACCTGCAAGCATTCCAGACCGAATACCAGGGCAAGGCCGCCCAGGTGGTGATACGCCTGGATGCGCGGTTGATCCGTGGTGCTGACCAGAAGATCCTCGCCAGCCGACGCTTCGAGGTACGCCAGCCGCTGGCCGAGACCCGGGTGCCGGCAGTGGTGACCGGGTTCGGCCAGGCCAGCGACGTGCTGGCCCGACAGGTGGTGGACTGGGCCGTGGGGCAGGGCAACCAGGTGGGGAAACGCTGAGGTCCGTTGCGCCGGCAAGCCGGCGCAGGATCAGCCGAAGAACCAGTAGCAGACGGCGATCGCCGCGACCACGCCGGCAAATTCCGCCAGCAGGGCGCAGCCCACGGCGTGCCGGACCCGCTGGATACCCACCGCACCGAAATACACCGCCAGCACATAGAAGGTGGTTTCGGTGCTGCCCTGGATGGTCGCCGCCGCCAGCGCCGGGAAGCTGTCCACGCCCTGGCTCTTCATGGTTTCGATCAGCATCGCCCGGGCCGCACTGCCGGAGAACGGCTTGACCATGGCGGTGGGCAGGGCATCGACGAAGCGCGTATCCCAACCGGCCCAGGCCACCAGGTGGCGGATCCCGTCGAGACCGAAGTCCAGGGCGCCGGAAGCCCGCAGCACGCCGATGGCGCACAGCATGGCCACCAGGTACGGCAGCAGGTTCTTGGCGACGTCGAACCCTTCCTTGGCGCCCTCGACGAAAGCCTCGTAGACCTTGACCTTGCGCAGCGCGCCGATCACCAGGAACAACATGATCAGGCCGAACAGCGTCAGGTTGCCGAGGATCGACGACAGCGATGCCAGGGCCGCCGCCGACAAGCTCGCCAGCAGCGCCATGAAGGCCCCCATGGCCAGGGCACCGGGAACCAGGTAGGCCAGTACCACCGGATCCCACAACCGCAGGCGTTGCATCACCGCCACCGACAGCAGGCCCACCAGGGTCGAGGCGCTGGTGGCCAGCAGGATCGGCAGGAACACCAGGGTCGGGTCCGCCGCGCCTTGCTGGGCGCGGTACATGAAGATGGTCACCGGCAACAGGGTCAGGGACGAAGCGTTGAGCACCAGGAACAGGATCTGCGCGTTGCTCGCGGTGGTGGCGCTGGGGTTGAGCTCTTGCAGGGCGCGCATGGCCTTGAGGCCGATGGGCGTGGCGGCATTGTCCAGGCCCAAGCCGTTGGCGGCGAAGTTCAGGGTGATCAGGCCCAGGGCCGGATGGCCCGGCGGCACTTCCGGCATCAGGCGCTTGAACAGCGGGCCGAGGACCTTGGCCAGCCATTCGACGATGCCGGCCTTCTCGGCGATCCGCAGGAAGCCCAGCCACAGGGTCAGGGTACCGAACAGCAGCACCATGACCTCCACCGACAGCTTGGCCATGGCGAAGATGCTTTCCACCATGGCGGCGAAGATCCCGGCGTTGCCCCCCACCAGCCACTGCGCCAGGGCGGAAACGGTTGCAACGATAAAGAAGCCAAGCCACAGGCCATTGAGCATCGGTCATATCCCTCGGAAGATGCCGCGAATGATAGCGGGGGCTGCAGAAACGACAAACCCCGGATCGACCGGGGTTTGTCTGTTGCGCGGGCCCACCAGGGTGGCGGGCGGGCGTCAGGCGGCTCAGCCCTTGGAGATCTCGCCGGCTGGCAGCTTCTCCTTGCTGCGCCAGTGCGGCAGGGAGTTCCAGTAGCGCTGGCCCTTGGCGTCGTCGTACATGCCTTCCCAGCGAGCGATCACCAGCACCGCCAGGGCGTTGCCGATCACGTTCAGGGCGGTACGCGCCATGTCCATCACGCGGTCGACACCGGCGATGAAGGCCAGGCCTTCCAGCGGGATGCCAACGCTGCCCAGGGTAGCCAGCAGGACCACGAAGGACACGCCCGGAACCCCGGCGATCCCCTTGGAAGTGACCATCAGGGTCAGGACCAGCAGCAATTGCTGGCTGATGGACAGGTCGATGCCGTACAGCTGGGCGATGAAGATCGCCGCGATGCTCTGGTACAGGGTCGAGCCGTCGAGGTTGAAGGAGTAGCCGGTAGGCACCACGAAGCTGCAGATCGCCTTCGGCGCGCCGTAGGCTTCCATCTTCTCGATCACTCGCGGCAGCACGGTTTCCGAACTGGCGGTGGAGTAGGCGAGCACCAGCTCATCCTTGAAGATGCGCATCAGCTTGATCACCGAGAAGCCGAACAGGCGTGCGACCAGCCCCAGGACCACGAAGGCGAAGAAAGCGATGGCCACGTAGACCAGGATCACCAGCTTGGCCAAGGGCAGCAGCGAGGCGAAACCGAAGTTGGCGACAGTCACCGCGATCAGTGCGAATACGCCGATGGGGGCGTAGTTCATGATCATGTGGGTGACTTTGAACATGGTTTCCGAAACGCCCTGGAACATCTTCACCAGCGGCTCGCGCAGGTCGGCCTGCAGGCTCGACAGGCCCAGGCCGAACAGCACCGAGAAGAAGATGATCGGCAGCATCTCGCCGCGGGCCATGGCCGCGAAGATGTTCGACGGAATCAGGTTGAGGATGGTCTCGATGAAGGCGTGTTCATGCTGCACTTCGGCCGCGGTGGCCTGGTACTTGGAGATGTCCACGGTGCCCAGGGTGCTCATGTCGATGCCTGCGCCCGGATGGAACAGGTTGGCCAGCAGCAGGCCGACGACGATGGCGATGGTGGTCACGATCTCGAAGTAGATGATGGTCTTGAGGCCGATGCGGCCCAGCTTCTTGGCGTCGCCGACACCGGCGATGCCGACCACCAGCGAGGAGATGACGATCGGGATGACGATCATCTTGATCAAGCGGATAAAGATATCGCCCGCAGGTTGCAGGACGTTGCTGATCCACCAGGCTTTTTCAGCGCTGAAATGATTGAGCAGTGCGCCGATCGCAATACCCAGGACCAGACCGATGAGGATCTGCCAGGCGAGGCTTAATTTGGCCTTCTTCATATCATTACCCTTACTTCAGTTGGACTCGGGCAGATGCGCGAACTGCAACGCTCAATGGCGGAAAAGTCTGTGCATCGGCCCCCGTATAAGGTCATCCCGAGCGAGCAATGACGGCTCTCTGCAGGCGAAAAAAGGCGCAACTATTCCGATGCAAGGGTGGCGCGTCTAATGCCGTAAACGCCTACCCTATGCCGAATCGGCATGAGTTTTTCGAAACAAAACGAGCGTCCCAACCGGTTAGAATACGACATTTCGGCAGGCCAGAATGCCGTGAAACGGCCATCTCAGGCGGCGTGCAGGCTTGTCGGAAGGGTCAGGAAAAGGTCTAAAAAAATTTAGGAATGTTCTGTTTCGGGTGCCCTGGAACCTTCCGGATTTCCCGGAAAGTTTCTCGATATACGGTCGCAGAGAAACACCAGGTAACGTTTGACCGGAGTCAAAGGAAGATTTTTCAGTTCGCACCGTGGGTTTTCTTGCCAAGGGCTCTAGATCGGGTCTTTTTCCTGTCCAAGCACGCCGCAAGCTCATCAGGTCGATGCCGACCTGGGAGCTTGCGCCGTCGCTTTTTCCTGACCCGGCCCTTGCGGAGGCACTCCCTGTACCCCTAGGTCACTCCGATCTCTGATGGATCAGAACGTCCCGGCCCCCTGGTCATGCACGTGCCCTCCTCGGGTCGTGCAACAGCCGAAAGCGCACCAGGCCCTTTCGTCTATTCGCCTGACCCGGACTCAATACCAGTTCGGGTCCTTTCTCAGCTGCTCTTTAAGCAATTCCTGCATACCGGGCTCGGGCTTGCCGAGAAACCGGTAGTTGGCATGCCGGGTGGGCGACTTGTCGGCGGGCAGCCCCGCAGGCACTTCCACCAGCAATGCATAGGCATGCTTCTTGTCGAAACCGAAGGCCACGATCAGGCGCTGGCTGCGGCAACTCTGGGCGGTTTCGCACAGGGGGCCCACCAGGTACTTGTCGCCATCCTCCTGCACTGCATTCATTTGCTCGGCCTCGCCCGACAGGTTCATCACCCATTCGGGCAGGCGCTCTTCCTTCTGCACGACGTCTTGCCAGGTCTTGCGGAACTGTGGATCCGAGTTCAGCAACTGGTTGGCGCGTGCCTGGCCGTCGTTGGCTGCGCTCGCCAGGGTACTGGCGCCCAGCAACACGACGGCGGCCAGGGTCTTGTAGGAGAACCCCATGGTCAGCCCCGGCCGCGACGGCCAAAGAAGAACGAAGCGATGAACATCACCAGGAACACCACGAAAAGGATCTTGGCGATTCCGGTGGCCGTACCCGCGATACCACCGAAGCCCAACACGGCAGCGACGATGGCGATGATCAGGAATGTGATTGCCCAACTCAGCATGATGATTCTCCTTACTCTTCTTTATTGGAAACGCTACCTGCATGGACAGTCGACGCCGCCGCAAGGCCGGCACGACCGCGGTGCCCAGGCCGTCTAGAACACCCAGCGCTCCTCGCGGGGCGACTCAAGCACCGGTTGTGCCTGGTCGACGGTCATCAATTGTGCAAGGGGTGCTTCGGTGAACTGGCCGCTCACCGGGGCGAAATGGGTCTGGGTCATGTGCTGGACCGCTACACGGGGAGCGGGCGCTTCGCTGTCTTGCCAGCGCTGCAATTGCTGCCCGGCGATCAGGGTGACCAGCAGGGCAAGGCTGGCGAACAGACCTTGTTGCAAGTGCAGCGGCGCGATACGCATTTGGGCGAGACGTTGGCGATTCATCCTGAAATACCTCCCACAGCGGTTGAGATGTTGTTGTGCGATATGGGAGAGGTATTGCAGGCTGCATGCCAGGTTTGTAACAAATAAAAAAATCAATAAAATCAGCTAGTTATACAAACAAATCGAAAGCTGACGAGACGCATCCTGCACGATGCCCGCTTGCCGGGCCGTGCGAAATGCACGATCGTCTTGTGCAGGATCGGGCACCTTCTGACTTGTGGGGGGAACTTTGCCGAACGGCTAGCAGCCTGATACAGACCGGCATCTGAGCGGAATCGCCCCGTCATTGAAAACATCATTTTTTTCAGTGGGTTAGCTATTCGCCTCGCAGAGATCTAACCTGCAAGCCGCAGAATGGATCAGAATCAACCTTGCAACTTGCCCGATTTTTCCGGGACTAAATAAGATCGTCTATATAAGGAGCCCAGGAAAAATGGAGTCAGCGCCGGAAAATCAAGGCCGCATCCTGTTGGTGGATGATGAGTCCGCCATCCTTCGCACCTTCCGTTACTGCCTGGAAGATGAGGGTTATACCGTCGCCACCGCCAACAGCGCGGCCCAGGCGGATACCTTGTTGCAACGCCAGGTGTTCGACCTGTGCTTCCTCGACCTGCGCCTGGGTGAAGACAACGGTCTCGACGTCCTGGCCCAGATGCGCGTCCAGGCTCCCTGGATGCGGGTAGTGATCGTCACCGCGCACTCCGCCGTGGACACTGCAGTGGATGCGATCCAGGCTGGTGCCGCCGACTACCTGGTCAAGCCCTGCAGCCCCGATCAATTGCGCCTGGCCACCGCCAAGCAGCTGGAAGTACGCCAGCTCTCGGCGCGCCTGGAAGCCCTGGAAGGCGAAGTGCGCAAACCCAGAGACGGCCTGGACTCCCACAGCCCGGCCATGAAGGTGGTGCTGGAAACCGCACGCCAGGTGGCCAGCACCGACGCCAACATCCTCATCCTCGGCGAGTCCGGCACCGGCAAGGGCGAGCTGGCCCGGGCCATCCATGGCTGGAGCAAGCGCGCGAAGAAGTCCTGCGTGACCATCAACTGCCCGTCGCTGACCGCCGAACTGATGGAAAGCGAGCTGTTCGGCCACAGCCGGGGCGCTTTCACCGGTGCCAGCGAAAGCACCCTGGGCCGGGTCAACCAGGCCGACGGCGGGACGTTGTTCCTCGACGAGATCGGCGACTTCCCGCTGACCCTGCAACCCAAGCTGCTGCGCTTCATTCAGGACAAGGAATACGAGCGCGTCGGCGATCCGGTGACCCGTCGGGCCGATGTGCGCATCCTCGCCGCCACCAACCTCAACCTGGAAGACATGGTGCGCGATGGGCGCTTTCGCGAAGACCTGCTGTACCGCCTGAACGTCATCACCTTGCACCTGCCGCCGCTGCGTGAACGCAGCGAGGACATCCTGACCCTGGCCGATCGTTTCCTCGCGCGCTTCGTCAAGGAGTACTCGCGGCCGGCCCGCGGCTTCAGCGACGAAGCCCGGGAAGCGCTGCTCAACTACCGCTGGCCGGGCAATATCCGCGAACTGCGCAACGTGGTGGAACGCGCGAGCATCATCTGTCCCCAGGAGCGGGTGGAAATCAGCCACCTGGGCATGGCCGAGCAGCCCACCAACAACGCCCCGCGGATCGGCGCAGCGCTGAGCCTGGATGAACTGGAGAAGGCCCACATCGGCGCGGTACTGGCCACCAGCGACACCCTGGACCAGGCCGCCAAGACCCTGGGCATCGACGCTTCGACGCTGTATCGCAAACGCAAGCAGTACAACCTGTGAACGGGACCCCATGAAGCTCGCGATAAAACTGCGGACCCGGCTGTTTCTCAGCATCTCCGCCCTGATCACCGTGGCCTTGCTCGGCCTGGTGCTGGGGCTGGTCAGCGTGATGCAGATGGCCAGTACCCAGGAATCGCTGATCCGCAACAACTTCATCACCCTGGACCTGGGGCTCAAGCTGCGCCAGACCCTCGGCGACCAGCTGATCCTCATGCTCAGCAACAAGCCCGATCCGGCGGCTCTGCAAGCCTCCCGGCAGCACTACCTGGAATTGCTCGACCAGGGCATCGCCCATGAACAGCAACAAGAAGGACAGAGTGGCTTCCAGCAGGCGCGCAGCGACTACGTCAGCTTCTTCGAGGCTTTCGAACACAGCACCTCCAGCCTGAGCAACAACAACGAGCTGACCGAGCGCTTCAATACCCTGCGCGGGGGCCTGATCAACGAACACAAGCGCGCCCTGGACAACATCAGCGAAGTGGAGCACCAGACCCGTGGCCGGGCGCTGCTGGTGGCCGGCCTGCTGGGGCTGGTAGGCCTGGCGGTGCTGATCATCGGTTTCATTACCGCCCACTCCATCGCCCGGCGCTTCGGCGGCCCGATCGAGGCCCTGGCCAAGGCGGCGGACAAGATCAGCCAAGGCAATTTCGACATTACCCTGCCGATCTCCGGCCCGGCGGAAATGAACCTGCTGACCCGGCGCTTCGGGATCATGGCCGAAGTCCTGCGCCAGCATCAGGCAACCAATGTCGATGAACTGCTGGCCGGCCAGCAACGCCTGCAAGCCGTGCTCGACAGCATCGACGACGGCTTGCTGATGATCGACCGCCAGGGCCGGCTGGAGCACCTCAACCCGGTGGCCCAGCGCCAGCTCGGCTGGGACCAGGAGCGCCTTGGCCAGGGCCTGGGAAGCGCCTTGCAACGCCCGGAGCTGGACGAGCAGCTGCAACTGGTGCTGCGCGGCGGCAACCTGGAGCGGGCACCGGAGGACCTGGATATCGAGGTCGACGGCGAAGCCCGCCTGCTGACCTACAGCCTGACCCCGGTGTGCCATACCCAGGGGCATATCCTCGGAGCGGTGATGGTGCTGCACGATGTCACCGAGCAGCGGGCCTTCGAGCGTGTGCGCAGCGAGTTCGTGCTGCGCGCCTCCCATGAGCTGCGCACCCCGGTCACCGGCATGCACATGGCCTTCGGGCTGCTCCAGGAGCGCCTGCACTTTGCCGAGGAGTCCCGGGAAACCGACCTGCTCAATACCGTCAACGAAGAAATGCAGCGCCTGATGCAACTGATCAACGACCTGCTGAACTTCTCCCGCTACCAGAACGGCCTGCAAAAGCTGACCCTCGCGCCCTGCTCCCTGGACGAGTTGCTGGAACAGACCCAGGGGCGCTTCAGCGAGCAGGCGCAACAACAGGACATCGCGCTGCTGCTGGAGATCCAGGCGCCGCTGCCGCGCCTGCATGCCGACCGCCCGCAACTGGAACGGGTACTGGACAACCTGGTGGACAACGCCTTGCGCCACACCGCCCGCGGCGGGCAGATCCGCCTGCAGGCCCGACGCCACGGCGAACGGGTGATCGTCAGCGTCGAGGACAACGGCGAAGGCATCGCCTATGGCCAGCAGGGGCGGATCTTCGAACCTTTCGTCCAGGTGGGACGCAAGAAGGGCGGCGCCGGCCTGGGGCTGGCGTTGTGCAAGGAAATCGTCCAGCTCCATGGCGGGCGCATGGGCGTTTACTCGCGGCCCGGGCAGGGCACCCAGTTCTACCTGGCCCTGCCGCTCTAGGGTTCAGGCTTCATCGTCCAGGCGCCTGGCCACCAGGCGTCGGCCACGGGTAATCAACTCGGTGAACTGCAAGGCGCTCAGGGCATGGGCGAACAGCCAGCCTTGGCCGAAGTTGACGCCTTCGCTGCTCAGCAGCACGGCCTGGTCCTCGCATTCTATGCCTTCAGCGATCACCTTGAGCTTCAGGGCATGGGCCATGCGGATGATGTGCGGGGCCACGCCGCTGCTGGCGGCATCGTGGCCGAGGGCGTCGACGAACGCCTTGTCGATCTTCAGGCAATCCACCGGCAGGTTCTGCAAGTAGGCCAGGCTGCAGTATCCCGTGCCGAAGTCATCGATCAGCACCTTGTGCCCGACATCCCGCAGGGCTTGCAGGTTGTTGCGCGCCACTACCACGTCGATCAGCCCACGCTCGGTCACCTCGAAGGCGATCTGCCGCGCCGCGACCCGGTGCAACGCCAGCAGCCTGGCCATGACCCGGCCGACACGCGGCACCATCACGTCACAGGCCGCCAGGTTGACCGAGATATACAGTTGCGGATTGGCCCGCAGCACATGCCCCAGTTGCTCCAGCAGGCGTTGCAGGACGAAATCGGTGATCTGGCGGATCTGCCCGGTGTTTTCCGCCAGGGGGATGAACAGTTCGGGGCTGGTCAAGGTGCCGTCCGGACGCCGCCAGCGCAGCAGAGCCTCGGCCCCCACGCACAACCGGCTGTTGAGATCGAAGATCGGCTGGTACAGCACCTGCAGTTCGTTACGACGCAAGGCCCCCTGCAATTCGGCACCCAGGGACTGGCGCTGGCGCGCCAACTGATACACCAGGGCGCCGATGAACAGCGCCAGCAGCAGGCTGGTCGGCAGCAGCCACCACCAGCCATCGAGCAACTCGGCCGGCATGCTGGCCCGTGGCGTGATCAGCACCAGTTGGTATTCGGGATTGCGGGTCGGCATGCGGTACACCAACAAGTCGCGGGTCACCTGCAACGGCCGGCTGCGATCATCCTGCCAGGGATGCTCCGGCGGCCAGGAGCGGGCCTGGCCCAGTACCGGTATGGCCCGGGCGCCGTGGTCGACCACCACCATCAGGCTGCCGCCGGATGGCAGGTCGACCACGTCGGTCAGGTGCCCGCGCGAGGTGGCCACGCGGAAATTGCCCCGGCCGAGCATCAGCGCCGCCAGGTTTTCGTTGGGCTGGGCCGAGGTATTGAGCCAGTAGCTGTAGGTGGGCCCGCGGATATCCGCCGGTCGGGGAGAAGTCGCAAGGTTTTGCCGGGGCCAGTTGGAGCAAGTCTGGTCGGCATCCATGTAGGCCGCTTCATAGATGAAGCGATAGTTGAAGCTGACCTGTTGCAGCACCGCAACCATTTCTGCGCTGCACCCGCGCAGCGGCTGCCCCTCAAGAGTATCCAGGCCCTCGCGCAGTTGCCGGAAGAGCTGCTCCAGGCGCTCCAGGAAGCGCCGGCCCTGGGCGTTCATCTGCTCGCTTTCGCGCTGCTGGACCTCGTGCATGGCCACCCCAACGCTGCCCAGCATCAGCACCGCTGCGCTCAGGACAGCCGCCAGCATCGCCAGCAACCAGGGGCGATGGAACCAGGTGCGCGGGGTCTCGCGGGCGGCCGGCATCATGGAACATCCGAAGGATTACCAATGAGTTATAGCAACTGATTGGGCAATCGGCGCGGACCGTCCGGCGGCGTCATTATTTTGTCTGGTTGAGGACCTGCAGGATCGCTGCGCTCTCGGCGTCCGGGGTGCCATCGAAACGACCTGGCCGGTAGTGCATCTGGAAGGCCGCCAGGACATGCCGGGTGGCCACGTCCAGCTCGCCAGTCTGCGGGGTGGCGTAACCCAGGCGCGCCAACTGTTGCTGGAACCAGCTGATGCTCGGCAGGCTGGCTCCATAGAACGCTTGCTGGCGGGCCACGGCCTGGGCATCGGGCCACAGGCCCAGGCCAGCCTCGGCCAGGCGCTTCCAGGGAAACAGCGGGCCCGGGTCGAGCTTGCGCAGCGGCGCGATATCACTGTGGCCGATGATGTGCCGCGGGGAAATGTTGTTGCGCTTGCTGATGTCCTTGAGCAGCACGATCAGGTTCTGGACCTGCGCCTCGCTGTAGGGGTACCACAGACGCCCATTGGGGCCATCGCGAAAGCCCGGGTTGACGATCTCGATGCCGATGGAGCTGGAGTTGAGCCAGGTCCGGCCTTGCCACTGGCTCTCGCCGGCATGCCAGGCGCGGTATTGCTCGTCCACCAGCTTGTAGATGGTGGCGGACTTGTCGTCGCCGATCAGGTAGTGGCTGCTGACCTGGCCATGGGTCAGCAGGGCCAGGGAGCGCTCCATGGACGCCGAGGTGTAGTGGACGATGATGAACTGGGCACGCTGGTCGTAGTTGACCGAGGGATGGCTGGTGTCGATACGCGGGCCGCTGGCGCAGCCGGCGAGCATCAACAGGGAGCAGAAGGCAAGGGCAAGGAATTTCATGGCTGGGAACAGTACGCTTGGGACATTAATGCAACAGTGTAACGTACTGCTCCGCCTATCATGGGCAAAACTGCGACGCCGGGGCCGGCAGGCAACTGGCGCCTCAGCCGGCCTCGACCCGGTTGCGACCGGCATCCTTGGCCCGGTACAACGCCTGATCAGCTCTTTTGATCACCAGATCGCTGCGATCTCCGGCCTTGAAGGCGCTCAAGCCAATGGAAACCGTGACCGTCACCGGCTCACCCTTGAAGTGAAACGGGCAGGCCTCGATCGCCGCACGCAGGGTTTCCACCAGACGCGTTCCCGCTGCCCATGGAGTGTCGGGCATCAGCAGGACAAACTCCTCGCCGCCGAAACGGGCGATGAAGTCGGTACCACGCAGGCGCTTGCGCAGCACATTGGCGATGATCTTGAGCACCTTGTCGCCCGCCAGGTGGCCATAGCTGTCGTTGATCCGCTTGAAGTGATCCAGGTCGAGCATTGCCAGCAGCAAGCTATTGCCATGGCGTTGCCATTGGCTCACCTCATGCTCCAGGCGCTCGCTCCAGGCCGCGCGGTTGGGCAGGCCAGTCAGCGGGTCGACCAGGGCCTTCTGCCGCTGCTCTTCCAGGTGCTCGCGATAACCCTGGGCTTCCTGCTCCATGCTCGACACTCGTGCCGCCAGGCTTTGCAGGCGGGTGGCCATGTCCTTCTCGCGCTCGTCGCGTTGCTTCTGGTGCTGGTCCATGGTGCCCAGCAGGCCTTCCAGGTGGCTTTCCAGAACCTGCTTGAGGTCATCCAGGTCCGCCGCTTCCTGCATGCTGCTTTGCAGGCCATCGACTTGCTCGCGGATCTGCGAGTCCATGGCCCGTGCTGCCGAGCTGATGTCCGCATGCCCGTCGCTGGCAGCCTGCAGGTTGCTCTGGAAGGCCTCCAGGCGCTCGTTGAGCTGCTTGAGGTAATCCTCGAACTCATGCTGGCCGGAGTCGGTGATGGCCAGCATCAGCACCGCCAGATCATCGAGGATCGGCAGCAGTTCGTACCAGTTCAACCCATGTTGCAGGCGATCACGCATGGCCTCGGCCTGGGGCCGGTGCCGCTCCGGCAGGCTCAGGTCATCGAGCAGGCCCAGCAGGGTGTGCTCGATGTGCTTGGCCACCGAGCTGTAGGACGGCTCGGGGGAGTCCGGCAGGGCATAGAGCACGTCCTGCTCAGGCTGCTCGGGATCGATGGCCGCCAGGGCCTCGGCCATGGCCACCGGCAACGGCAGGCTGTCGAGCAACGCCGCTGCGGGAATAGGCAGCAGCTCATCGGGATTGCTGGCCTCGGGTATGCCGGCTTGAGCCTCGGCTGCCGGCTCAGGCACCACCTCGATTGGCGGTACCACGGGTGCTGCATCCGCTTCAGGTTCCTGGGCAAGGGCCTGGGGTTCCACTGCTTGTTGTGGTGCGGCCTCTTCCCGAACCAGGACCGGCGGCACGAAGGCCGCCACCGCAGGCTGGGCCGCAACCTCGGCGTCAGTATCGGCAACTGGCTCTGGCTTGGACTCGACACTCGCGACAGGCTCGAAGGCAGGCTCGGGCAGGATATCCGCCGGCGCCGGTGCCGCTGCCGCGACGGCAGGGACCTGGGTAGCGGCAACGGTTGCGGGTGCAGCAGAAGTGGGAGCTGGCGTTGGCTCATGCTCCGGCGCCATGTCATCCACAGTGCCTTGAAGCTGAGGCGGCTGCTCCGGTGCTGGAACGGGTAGCGGCGGCGCCACGACTTCGCTTGCGGGAGCGGTTTCCCCACTGGCATCTCGCGCCCCGAACAAACGTTGCAACAGGCTCGGGCGCCCCGGCTCCACCGGGTTTTCCAATTGGCTCAGGGCCTTGCCCTGCAGGGTGCTCAACTCGCCCAGCAACAATGGGATTTCCCGCGCCTGGCCGACCCGGCCATCCAGTTGCTTGGCGAAAGCCTTGAGCGGGCGACTGACTTCACGGGGCAGGGGCAGGGTCTGCAACTGGGCGACCAGGGCCGTCAGGGCGCTGCTCATCTGGTCGATGCGGGTTTCCCGGCGCTGTTCGGAATCCAGCACGGCTTTTTCCAGGCGCGGAATCAAGGCCGCAAGGCCGGCGTCCATGTCATCGGTGCGCACGACCTCGCGCATTTCCTTCATGCACTGGTCGACCGCGCGATCGGTGCCTTCAGCCGCCAGGGTGCTGCGCACCAGGCCACGGCGCAGCAAGTCGAGGCGGGCAGCCCAACGGCGCTCGAGCTTTTCCTGTTGCTCGATGCTCTTGAGGTATTTCTCTTTCCAGCGTTGGGCGTCGTCGCTCATTCATCGGTTCCGCGAGGGGCAGGACTCAACGCGGGCAATGCATCGGCCGTGAGCGAACCCGGCAGACGAATCTCTACCGCGACCGGCAGGTGATCGGAAATGGGTTGGGCCAGGACTTCGACACGCTCCAGCGCCAGGCCAGAGCTGAGCAGGATGTGGTCCAGGCAGCGTTGCGGACGCCAGCTAGGGAAAGTCGCCTGCAATTGCGGCGCCAGCAGGCCGAGGTCACGCAGGGGGGAATGCTCCAGCAGGTCGCTGGCGTGGGTATTCATGTCCCCCATCAGCACCTGGTGCTTGTAGCCACCGATCAACTCGCGGATATACGCCAGTTGCCGGGTCCTGGCCCGGGCGCCAAGCGCCAGGTGCATCATCACCACCACCAGCGCTTCCGGACCTTCGCCAAAACGCAGGAGGATCGCACCGCGACCCTTGGGGCCCGGCAGGGGGTGGTCTTCGATGGCCCAGGGACGCATGCGGCTGAGCACACCGTTGCTGTGCTGGGCCAGGCGTCCGAGGTTGCGATTGAGTTGCTGGTACCAGTAGGGAAAGGCACCCAACTGGGCCAGGTGCTCCACCTGGTTGACGTACCCCGAACGCAGGCTGCCGCCATCGACCTCCTGCAGGGCCACCAGGTCGAAATCCGCCAGCAGGCTGCCGATCTTCTGCAGGTTGTCCGCCCGGCCGTTGTGGGGCAGCAGGTGCTGCCAGCCGCGGGTGAGGTAATGCCGATAGCGTTCGGTACTGATGCCGACCTGGATGTTGAAACTGAGTAAGCGCAGGCGGCTGTCAGCCGGCAGGCCGGTCGACGCTAAATGGTGTTCGTTGACCTGCGGGTCATGCAGGCCAACGATACGTTCCGAGCCCCAGCGCGGCATGGCGGCGGCGCTTACTTGGCTGCGCGCTCTTTGGCGATCAGCTGGTCGGCCACGCTCAGCGCGCCTTCAGGACCACCGGAGGTGCCCAGGTCGAAGCGATACTTGCCGTTGACCACCATGGTCGGTACGCCGCTGATCTGGTAGGCCTGGGCCTTCTTCTTGGCGTCCTCGACCTTGCCCTTCACGGCGAAGGAGTTGTAGGTGCTGAGGAACTTGTCCTTGTCGACGCCTTCGCCAGCCAGGAAGTCGGCCATCTCTTCAGGAGTCGCGAGTTTCTTGCCGCCGTGGATGGCCTCGAAAACGGCCTTGTGCACGTCGTGCTCGACACCCATGGCTTCCAGGGTGATGAACAGCTGGCCGTGAACGTTCCAGATGCCACCGAACATGGCCGGGATCCGTACGAAGTTGACGTCGGCCGGGAGCTTCTCGACCCATGGGTTGATGGTGGGTTCGAAGGCGTAGCAGTGTGGGCAGCCGTACCAGAACAGCTCCACCACTTCGATCTTGCCAGGCACGGCAACCGGAACGGCGCTGCTCAACTCGACATATTGTTTACCGGCTTCAAGCGGCTCGGCGGCTTGAGCGGTCACGCCAAACAGGCTGGCGGTAACGAGAGCGGCGCTGAGGATCAGATTACGCATGCTTTACTCCTGGACGATTTAGGCGCCTCGCGCGACCTGATTTCAGACAGATCATGGCGGGCTTGAGTTCGCTAGTGTAGCGGCTGGCGCCATAAAAAAGGGCGGCCTGGGCCACCCTTTATGCTTGCACCGTCAGATTAATCGATCATTAACGTTGCCGTGGCCATGCACCTGCCGGCAATTGATCGCAGCGGCCTCAGTGCAGGCCCTGAATGTAGCTGGACACGGCTTCGATGTCCTTGTTGCTCAGCTTGCTGGCAATGCTGCGCATGACCATGGTGTCGCCGTCGTTGGTACGGGCGCCTTCACGGAAATCAGTCAGCTGCTTGGCTACGTATTGAGCGTGCTGGCCGCCCAGGTGCGGGAAGCCGGCAGCTGCGTTACCCGCGCCATTGGGCGAGTGGCAACCGGTGCAGGCAGGCATGCCCTGGTCCAGCTTGCCGCCACGGAACAGCTCTTCGCCACGGGCCACGACCTTGGGATCGGCGGCGCCGACGCTACCTTTCTGGCTGGCAAAGTAGGCGGCGATGTCGGCCAGGTCCTGATCGCTCAGGTTGGTCAGCAGGCCGGTCATTTCCAGTACCTGGCGCTTGCCGGACTTGATATCGTGCAGCTGCTTGTCCAGGTACTTTTCCCCCTGACCCGCCAGCTTGGGAAAGTTTGGCGCCATGCTGTTCCCATCAGGACCGTGGCATGCGCCACAGACTGCGGCTTTCGCCTGACCGGCAGCAGCGTCGCCTGCGGCATGGGCAACACCAGTGATGCCCAGGGTCAACAGCAGACTCACGAGTAATTTGTTCATCAGCTAATCCAACTACGGCTAAGGGTTAAGAGTTATGGACCGGGATCACTCGCTCATCCAGTGGATGATGGCTCGGTAATCCTCGGCACTGCAGTCCATGCACAAACCACGCGGCGGCATCGCCTTGAAACCCTGGGTCACGTGTTGCACCAGCGTCTCCATACCTTGCGCCAGCCTCGGCGCCCAAGCTTCCTGGTCGCCCTTGCGGGGCGCCGTGGGTAGTTGGCCGGAATGACATGCCCCACAAACACGGTTGTACACAGCTTCCGGATCCTGTGTAGCCTGCACGCTGCAAAGCGGCATCAAGAGACCGGTAGCCAGCAGCCATTTCGTCATAAAACGACCTTTTCAGGGTTGAGAGCGTGCTGCGTTCTAATGCGCATACAAGGTTTATCGCTCTCGTGAGCTTCATCCTACGCTGGGACAAAGCGCACACAAAATCTGCGGCATTATATACTGGCGCTACTGAAACGGAAACGACACCGCTCGCCGCACCCACCCTCGGCATCGCCCCTATTCGGAAATCCCATGCAACTGAAGAACCCCATCCTCGGTCTGTGCCAACAGTCCACTTTCATGCTCAGCGCCGCCAAGGTCGATCAATGCCCTGATGACGCCGGCTTCGAAGTTGCCTTCGCCGGGCGCTCCAACGCCGGTAAATCCAGCGCCTTGAACACCCTGACCCACGCCAGCCTGGCACGCACCTCGAAGACCCCGGGGCGCACGCAGTTGTTGAACTTCTTCAAGCTAGACGACGATCGCCGCTTGGTCGACCTGCCGGGCTACGGCTACGCCAAGGTGCCGATCCCGCTCAAGCAGCACTGGCAGCGCCACCTCGAGGCCTACCTGGGCAGCCGCGAGAGCCTCAAGGGGCTGATCCTGATGATGGATATCCGGCACCCCATGACCGACTTCGACACCCTGATGCTGGATTGGGCCGTAGCCAGCGGCATGCCGATGCATATCCTGCTGACCAAGGCCGACAAGCTGACCTACGGCGCGGCCAAGAACACCCTGCTCAAGGTCCAGTCGCAGATCCGCAAGGGCTGGGGCGACGCCATCACCATCCAGCTGTTCTCCGCGCCCAAGCGCATGGGCCTGGAAGAGGCCTACACCGTGCTGGCCAGGTGGCTGGAACTGGCCGACAAAGGCGCCGAGATCGAGGCCTGAGAGAGATAAGAATTCTGCGCGGTGATCAGGCAAGGCAAAAGCGGCGGGAAAGCGGAGTTTAGGGGCTGAATGAGCATTTCCCGCCGCTTTTTAACGCAGCATGGTCGCCACGCAGGCAATTTTCAGGCAAAAAAAACCCCGGACTTCATATGGGGAGGGGGAAGTTCGGGGTTCAAGTTCTAGACCGCTAGGGCGGGGTCCAGATATCTGCCAACACTTAACACAACATAGGAGCATTGAAGGGCTTCACCAGCCATTCAGTAACTCTGAGTGGGCGTTGCTCGATTTAGTTCCGGCCGCGAACAAAAACTATTGGCGATAAGTGCTGAAATTTTTCGTGCTAATGGCGTTTCAGGCATTTTTGCCGCGACACTATGCCGCGGCAAAAATCGGTAAAAAGTCCCCTTAATGGGCCTCATCCCAGTTATTTCCCACCCCGACCTCTACCAATAGCGGTACATCCAGGGTCGCGGCGCCACTCATGTAACCGCGAATTTCCTCACGCACCTGGTCCACCAGGTCCTCGCGGACTTCCAGGACCAGTTCGTCGTGTACCTGGAGGATGACCCTGGCATCCAGGCCAGAGGCCTGCAGCCAATTGTCCACCGCCACCATGGCCTTCTTGATGATGTCCGCGGCGGTGCCTTGCATCGGCGCGTTGATCGCGGTGCGCTCGGCGCCCGCCCGCTCCTGGGGCTTGTTGGAGTTGATCTCCGGCAGGTACAGGCGACGGCCGAAGATGGTCTCCACGTAGCCCTGGTCGGCCGCCTGGGCGCGAGTGCGGTCCATGTACTCGCGCACCCCCGGATAGCGGGCGAAGTAGGTGTCGATATAGGCCTTGGCTTGCTTGGTCTCGACGCCGATGTCCTTGCCTAGCTTTTGCGCGCCCATGCCGTAGATCAGGCCGAAGTTGATGGCCTTGGCACTGCGGCGCTGCTCGGAAGTAACTTCCCCGAGTTCGACCTTGAACACTTCCGCGGCCGTGGCGGTGTGTACGTCCTGGTTGTTGCGAAAAGCGTTGAGCAGGCCTTCGTCCTGGGACAGGTGGGCCATGATCCGCAGCTCGATCTGCGAGTAGTCCGCCGCCAGCAGCTTGTACCCGGCCGGAGCGATGAAGGCCTGGCGGATACGCCGGCCCTCGGCGGTGCGCACCGGGATGTTCTGCAGGTTCGGATCGCTGGACGACAGGCGCCCGGTGGAAGCCACCGCCTGGTGATAGGAGGTGTGGATCCGCCCGGTACGCGGGTTGATCTGCTCCGGCAGGCGGTCGGTGTAGGTGCTCTTGAGCTTGCTCATGGAGCGGTACTGCATCAGCACCCGGGGTAGCGGGTAATCGTCCTCGGCCAGCTTGGCCAGGACCTCTTCGGCGGTGGATGGCTGGCCCTTGGCGGTCTTCTTCAGCACCGGCAGGCCCAGCTTGTCATAGAGGATGCTGCCCAACTGCTTGGGCGAGCCCAGGTTGAACTCCTCGCCGGCAATCGCGAAGGCCTCACGCTCCAGGGCCACCATCTTGTCGCCCAGCTCGATGCTCTGCACGCCCAGCAGCTTGTCATCCACCAGCGCGCCCTGGCGTTCGATGCGCGCCAACACCGGCACCAGCGGCATCTCGATATCGGTCAGCACGCTGGCCAGGCTCGGAATGGCGCTGAGTTTCTCGAACAGGGCCTGGTGCAGGCGCAGGGTCACGTCGGCGTCTTCGGCGGCGTAGGGGCCGGCCTGCTCCAGCGGTATCTGGTCGAACGTCAGCTGCTTGGCGCCCTTGCCGGCAATGTCCTGGAAACTCACCGTGGTGTGATCCAGGTACTTCTGCGCCAGGCTGTCCATGTCATGGCGGGTGGCGGTGGAATTGAGCACATAGGACTCGAGCATGGTATCGAAGGCCACGCCGCGCATGCTGATGCCATTGGCCGGGTCGCCACCGATGGCACAGTTGGCCAGGATGTTCATGTCGAACTTGGCGTGCTGGCCCACCTTGAGCAGCTTCGGGTCTTCCAGCAACGGCTTCAGGGCCAGCAGCACCGCGTCGCGATCCAGCTGCTGCGGTACATCGAGGTAGCTATGGGCCAGGGGGACATAGGCCGCCTCGCCCGCCTGGACCGCGAAGGACAGGCCCACCAGTTGCGCCTGCTGTGCATCGATGCCGGTGGTCTCGGTGTCGAAGGCGATCAGCTTGGCGCCCTTGAGCTTGTGCAGCCAGGCATCGAAACGCGCCTGCTCGAGGATGGTTTCGTACTGCAATTCCAGCGGCGCCTGCTCGGCCGCGGGTTGCTCAGCAGCGACCGGAGCCGCAGCCAAATCAAGCTCGACACGCTTGGCATCACGCTGCAGCTCGTCGAGCCAGCTCTTGAACTCCATCAGGCTGTAGAGCTCTGCCAGCTTCTCGCGGTCCGGCTCGCGCAGGTGCAGGTCATCCAGCCCCACCTCCAACGGTACGTCGACCTTGATGGTGGCCAGCTGGTAGGAAAGGAACGCCATTTCCTTGTGCTCTTCAAGCTTGGCCGGCAAGGTCTTGGCCCCGCGAATCGGCAGGGTAGGCACGATATCGAGTTGCTCGTAGAGCTCCTTGAGGCCGCCGTTGACCCCCACCAGCAAGCCCGAGGCGGTCTTCGGACCGATGCCCGGGACGCCCGGAATGTTGTCGGAGGAGTCGCCCATCAGCGCCAGGTAATCGATGATCTGCTCGGGAGCGACACCGAATTTCTCCTTCACGCCCTCCACGTCCATGCTGCTACCGGACATGGTGTTGACCAGGGTAATGTGCCCATCCACCAGCTGCGCCATGTCCTTGTCGCCGGTGGAGATGACCACCGGCCGGGACGCCGCCGCGCTGCTGCGGGCCAGGGTGCCGATCACATCGTCGGCCTCCACGCCCTCGACGCACAGCAGCGGGAAGCCCAGGGCGATCACGCTGGCGTGCAGGGGTTCGATCTGTACCCGCATGTCGTCCGGCATGCTCGGACGGTTGGCCTTGTACTCGGCGTACATTTCATCGCGGAAGGTTCCGCCCTTGGCGTCGAACACCACGGCGAAGGGGCTTTGCGGATACTGTTTGCGCAAGCTCTTGAGCATGTTCAGCACGCCCTTGACCGCGCCGGTCGGCATGCCTTTGGAGGTGGTCAGCGGCGGCAGCGCATGAAAGGCGCGGTACAGGTAGGACGAACCGTCCACCAGGATGAGGGGGGCTTGGCTCATGAGTAGGATCAACCTTTTGGGCGGGTCCGGCGCTAGAATAGCGGGACCGTTGACGACAAAGGGACAAGGTTATCATGCGCACACTAAATCGCTTGCTGCTGGCCGGCTTGATTGCAGTCTCCTCCATGGCAGCGATCGCCGCGGAAGACGCCCCTTCGGCCGACCCGGAAGTAACCATTCGCACGGAAGGCGACAAGACCATCCAGGAATACCGGCAAAATGGCTTCCTGTATGCGATCAAGGTCACGCCAAAAGGTGGCAAGCCCTACTTCCTGGTGCGCGCCGATGGCTCCGACGGCAACTTCATCCGTTCGGACCAGCCGGATATGCTGATCCCTTCGTGGAAAATCTTCGAGTGGTAAGCCACTCCCATTTCAACTCAATGGCGCCGTCTCGATAGCGGCGCCGGTACTGGCAGTTCTCAACCATGTCTGTGTTCACCCCCCTGGCTCGGCCCGAGCTGGAAACCTTTCTCGCCCCGTACGGGCTCGGCCGCCTGCTTGACTTCCAGGGGATTGCCGCTGGTAGCGAAAACACCAACTTCTTCATCAGCCTGGAACAGGGCGAGTTCGTCCTGACCCTGGTCGAGCGCGGTCCGGTCCAGGAAATGCCGTTCTTCATCGAACTGCTGGACGTACTGCACGAAGCCGACCTGCCGGTGCCCTACGCGCTGCGCACCACCGACGGCATCGCCCTGCGGGAACTGGCGGGCAAGCCGGCATTGCTGCAACCGCGCCTGGCCGGCAAGCACATCAAGCAGGCCAACGCCCAGCACTGCGTCCAGGTCGGCGAGCTGCTGGGCCACCTGCACGTGGCCACCAAGGACAACATGATCAAGCGCAAGACCGATCGTGGCCTGGACTGGATGCAGGAAGAGGGCGCCAAGCTGCTGCCGCGCCTGGACAGCACCGCCCAGGACCTGCTGCACCGTGCGCTGCAAGAGATCGTCGAACAGAGGGCCAGGATCCTCGCCCTGCCGCGGGCCAACATCCACGCCGACCTGTTCCGCGACAACGCCATGTTCGAAGGCACCCACCTGACCGGCCTGATCGACTTCTACAACGCCTGCTCGGGACCGATGCTGTATGACGTGGCCATCGCCCTGAACGATTGGTGCTCCGATGCCCAAGGGGTACTCGACGGCCAGCGTGCCCGGGCCCTGCTGGGTGCCTATGCGGCCCTGCGGCCATTCACCGCCGCCGAGGCCGAGCTGTGGCCAACCATCCTGCGGGTAGCCTGCGTGCGCTTCTGGCTGTCGCGCCTGATCGCCGCCGAGACCTTCGCCGGCCAGGACGTACTGATTCACGATCCGATGGAGTTCCAGCGCTACCTGGCCCAGCGCCAGCAGGTCAGCGTGGCCCTGCCGTTCGCCCTCTGAAACGCTTCGCGGGCCAGCCGCCCCTGCCATGAACGAGCAGGAGCGGACTGGCCCGCGAAGGATGAAGCCTGTGCAGGAAACCGGGTTACAGATGCTCCAGGCAACCGGCCAGGTCGTTGCCGAGTTTCTCCAGCACCTGTTCATAGCCTGTGGCGGAGGCCGGGGTATAGCCACCCAGGGCATCCAGCTCGGCCAGCTTCACCGGCAGCCCGGCCACCAGGGTTTCTGCCAGGCGCGGACGCAGGGGCGGCTCGCTGAACACGCAAGTCTTGCCCACCTGCTGCAGGCGTGCGCGCATGGCCGCGACGTGCTGGGCCCCCGGTTGCACCTCGGCAGCGACGCTGAACACCCCGGTGTGCTTGAGGCCATAGGCGTCCTCGAAATAGTCGAAGGCTTCATGGAAGACGAAATACGGCTTGCCGGCGATGCCAGCCAAGCGCGCCTTCAAGCGGGTATCCAGGGCGTCCAGGCGCTCGCTGAAGGCTTTCAGGTTGTCCTGGTAGCGCGCGGCGTTGGCCGGGTCGGCGGCGCTCAGGTCGGCCGCCATGCGAGTGGCGATCACCCGGGCGTTGACCGGCGACAACCAGAGGTGGGCGTCCAGGGTGCCAGGGCGATGATCGTGGTCATGCTCGTTGGCCTCCTCGGCGTGGGAGTGGCTGTCTTCGGTAAAATGCCGCAGCTTCATGCCTGGTAGGTCCTGTACCGCCACCGAGGGCAGGCTGCGGCCCTTCAAGACACGCGGCAGGAAGCCTTCCATGTCCGGGCCGATCCAGTACAAGAGATCCACGCTCTGCACCTTGCGCACATCGGATGGGCGCAACGCATAGTTGTGCGGCGAGGCCCCCGGCGGCAGCAACACCTCGGGAATCGCCACGCCCTCCTGCACGGCCGTGGCGATCAATTGCAGCGGCTTGATGCTGGTCAACACCCGGACCTCGGCCTGGGCCGAACCGATCGCGAACAAGCTGAAGGTAAAAGCGACAAAAAGACGAAAAAGTCGGGGCACGATGGACACTCGAAGAGGCGATAACGGGTAACATAATAACGTCTCTCACCACCCTCGTCGCCGCTCATGCCTAAAACACCCCTCGCCAGCCGACCACACGACCACTCTCACTGCGTGCACAACGCACTGTCTGAGGCCGATGCCCTGTGCACGCGGCAGGGCCTGCGCCTGACCGCCCTGCGGCGGCGGGTGCTGGAGCTGGTCTGGCAAAGCCACAAGCCCCTGGGCGCCTATGACATCCTCGCGGTACTCAGCGAGCAGGATGGCCGCCGCGCCGCGCCGCCGACCGTCTATCGGGCGCTGGACTTCCTCCTGGAAAACGGCCTGGTGCACCGCATCGCCTCGCTCAACGCCTTCGTCGGCTGCAACCACCCGGAACACGCCCACCAGGGCCAGTTCCTGATCTGCCGCGAATGCCACGCGGCCATCGAGCTCGAGCAGAAATCCATCAGCGACGCGATCATCGGCAGCGCCCGCGAGGTCGGCTTCGTGGTCGAAGGCCAGACCGTGGAAGTGGTCGGACTCTGCTCGGGCTGCCAGGGGGCTTGATGAGCACTGCATTGATCCGCCTCGAGCAGGTCGGGGTGACCTTTGCCGGGCAGCCGGTGCTGGACAACATCCAGCTCAGCGTCGAACCCGGGCAGATCGTCACCCTGATCGGCCCCAATGGCGCCGGCAAGACTACCCTGGTGCGTGCCGTGCTCGGCCTGCTCAAGCCCGATACCGGCAGCGTCTGGCGCAAGCCCCGGCTGCGGGTGGGCTACATGCCGCAAAAGCTCCATGTCGACCCGACCCTGCCGCTGTCGGTGCTGCGCTTCCTGCGCCTGGTACCCGGGGTAGACCGCGCCCGGGCCCTGGCGGCACTCAAGGAAGTGGGCGCCGAGCAGGTGATCGACAGCCCGGTGCAAAGCATTTCCGGCGGCGAGATGCAGCGCGTGCTGCTGGCCCGGGCGCTGCTGCGCGAGCCTGAGCTGCTGGTCCTCGACGAGCCGGTTCAGGGTGTCGACGTGGCCGGCCAGGCCGAGCTCTACAGCCTGATCACCCGCCTGCGCGACCGCCATGGCTGCGGCGTGCTGATGGTCTCCCACGACCTGCACCTGGTGATGAGCACCACCGACCAGGTGGTCTGCCTCAACCGCCATGTCTGCTGCTCCGGGCACCCGGAGCAGGTCAGTGGCGATCCGGCCTTCGTCGAGCTGTTCGGCAAGAACGCACCGAGCCTGGCGATCTACCACCATCATCATGACCACGCCCACGACCTGCACGGCTCGGTGGTGGTCCAGCCCCATGTCCACGGAGAAAACTGCAAGCATGGCTGATTTCCTGCTGTACGCCCTGCTCGCAGGTTTGTCCCTGGCACTGGTCGCCGGCCCCCTGGGCTCCTTCGTGGTCTGGCGGCGCATGGCCTATTTCGGCGACACCCTGTCCCATGCCGCGCTACTGGGCGTCGCCCTGGGGTTCCTGCTGGATGTCAGCCCGGCTGTGGCGGTCACCGTCGGCTGCCTGTTGCTGGCGGTGCTGCTGGTCACCCTGCAACAGCGCCAGCCCCTGGCATCCGACACGCTGCTGGGGATTCTTGCACCCAGCACCCTGTCCCTGGGCCTGGTGGTACTAAGCTTCATGCATGAGGTGCGCATCGACCTGATGGCCTACCTGTTCGGCGACCTGTTGGCGATCAGCCCCGGCGACCTGGCCTGGATCCTCGGCGGCAGCGCCGCTGTACTGTTGCTGCTGGTGGCGCTGTGGCGGCCATTGCTGGCCATCACCGTGCACGAGGAACTGGCCAAGGTCGAAGGGCTGCCCGTGGCCTCGCTGCGCATGACCTTGATGCTGCTGATCGCGGTGGTGATCGCCGTGGCGATGAAGATCGTCGGGGTGCTGCTGATCACCTCCCTGCTGATCATCCCGGCCGCTGCGGCACAGCGTCACGCCCGCTCGCCGGAGCAGATGGCCCTTGGCGCCAGCCTGCTGGGCATGCTGGCCGTGGGCGGCGGGCTGGCGTTGTCCTGGTTCAAGGACACCCCGGCCGGGCCGTCGATCGTGGTCACGGCGGCCGCACTGTTTCTGCTGAGTTTTGTTCTGCCCCGTCGAGGGGTGTAGACTTGCTCGCTTTTTGCGCAATTAGAGAGTCGCAGGAATGAAGCCGTTCGCCTCCCGTTATCTGCTCCTTGTCGCATTTTCCCTGCTGCTGGGAGCCTGCCAAAGCACGCCACCGGCGGCCACCGAGGTCCCCGATGCGCGGGCCACGGCCATCGCACAGCTGCAACAAAGCATCGCCAGCAACGAACTGGCGACCGCCGAGGACCAGCTCGCCGCGATGCAGGGGCAAACGCCGGACGATCCGCAATTGGTGCAGTACCAGCGCCAGTTGGCCGAGGCCTATCTGCAACGCAGCCAGATCGTCCTGCAAAAAGGCGATGTGAATGCCGCGGCCACCGCCTTGAGCCGTGCCCGGGCGCTGATGCCCAAGGCGCCGGCGCTGACCGGCGGGGTCAACAGCGCCATCGCCCACGCCCGCAAGGCCGAGCTGGACAAGGCCGAGGCCGCGCTGAAGGCTGCTGAAGCACGCCCTGCCGCCAAGTTGATCGACCCCTCGGCGCCCAGCACCACCATCGCCCTGAACGTCACCGACATTCGCAAGCTGCGCCGGCAGCTCGATGCCTTGGCCGCGGATGTGGTGAATTACCAGTGCGATGTGACCATCCAGGTACCGCGCCGCGAAGACTACCCCTGGCTCTCGACCCTGCTGGGCAAGCGGGTGAAGAAGCTCGACCCCGACTTCCAGCAGAAGATCAGCCGGCAGATCGTGCGCCATGTGCCGGCGCAAATGGTCCTGACCCCACGCCAGGCGCAATGACCGTTTCCGGCAGCCCGCAGGCTGCCGGCAACCACCTCAGGCCGGGATCGCCCTGGCCCTGGGTTCGCGACTCCACACCCGATGCTGGGCGATAGCGGCGAAGAACGCTTTCAGGGCCTTGGCATCGCCACCGACGATCAGGCCCTCGTCCACCTCCAACCCAAGTACCTGCAACAACTCCCGGGCTTCGCCATGCAAGGCGATGGCCTTCAGGTGCCGATAGGCCTCGAGCAGGTAGTGCAGGGCCACTCCATCGCCCGCCAGGGCCTTGATCGACTGGGCGCCACCCGGCACGAACACGGCGTCAAACGCCACCGACGGCAAACCCTCCATCGAGGCATCCACTGCCAATACCTTGCCTTGGGCGCTCGTCACCGCCGCCGAGGTCGGTCCCAGCAGCTTGGCATGGGCCCCTTCGGCCTTGAGCGCCTTTTGCAGCGCAGCGACCGCCGTGCCGTCGACACCATTGGCCACCAGCACTGCGACCTTGCGAGTCTTGATGTCTCCGGATAACAAATTGGCCTGGCTCAGGGCCGGCGAGCGCGACAGCGACATCTTGCGCTCGGCCACCGTGCCCTTGGTCGGGACCGGCAAGCCGAGGTTCTCGGCCACCCGCCTGGCCAGCTGCAAATCGATGTTGGCCAGGATCTGCTGCACCTGCCGCTCGCGAATCTGCGGCCGGTCGACCTTGCCCAGCTCGAAGCTGTAGGCGGCGATGATGTGCTCCTGCTCATGCTTGCTCATGCTGTTGTAGAACAGCCGCGCCTGGGAAAAGTGATCGCTGAAAGACTCGCTGCGCTGGCGGATCTTGTGCGCATCGATGCGCTCGTTGTAGCTCTCGAAACCGCCGTTTTCCGGTGCCGGAGGGGTCTCCCTGGGCCAGCCGCCATCGATCGAGTTGGGCTCGTAGGAAGCCCGCCCCTTGTCGATGGTGGAGCGATGCATGGCGTCGCGCTGGCTGTTGTGGAACGGCGCTACCGGCCGGTTGATCGGCAGCTCGTGGAAGTTGGGCCCGCCCAGGCGGCTGATCTGGGTATCGGTGTAGGAAAACAGCCGGCCCTGCAGCAATGGGTCATTGGAAAAGTCGATGCCGGGCACGATATGCCCAGGACAGAACGCCACCTGCTCGGTCTCGGCGAAGAAGTTGTCCGGGTTGCGATTGAGCACCATCTTGCCCAGCGGCGTGATGGGCACCAGCTCTTCGGGAATCAGCTTGGTCGGATCGAGGATGTCGAACTCGAACTTGTGCTCGTCTTCCTCGGCGATGACCTGCACGCCCAGCTCCCATTCCGGGTAGTCGCCGATCTCGATGGCCTCCCAGAGATCACGGCGGTGGAAATCGGTGTCCTTGCCCGCCAGCTTCTGCGCCTCGTCCCAGAGCAGCGAGCAAGTGCCCACCGATGGATGCCAGTGGAACTTGACGAAGTGCGAGCGTCCTTCGGCGTTGATCAAGCGGAAGCTGTGCACGCCAAAACCCTGCATGCTGCGCAGGCTCTTGGGAATCGCCCGGTCGGACATGGCCCAGATGACCATGTGCGCCGACTCCGGCACCAGCGAGACGAAGTCCCAGAAGGTGTCGTGGGCCGAACCGCCGGTGGGCATCTCGTTGTGCGGCTCGGGCTTCACCGCATGCACGAAGTCGGGGAACTTGATCGCGTCCTGGATGAAGAACACCGGCATGTTGTTGCCCACCAGGTCGAAGTTGCCCTCGTCGGTGAAGAACTTCACCGCAAAGCCGCGCACGTCACGCACGGTATCGCCGGAGCCTCTCGGCCCCTGGACCGTGGAAAAGCGCACGAACACGGGTGTTTTTTTCCCCGGATCACGCAGGAAACCGGCCTTGGTCAGCGCCGAATGGTTGGCATAACTCTGGAAATAACCATGGGCGCCAGTGCCTCGGGCATGGACGATGCGCTCGGGAATCCGCTCGTGGTCGAAGTGGGTGATCTTCTCCCGCATGATGAAGTCTTCGAGCAGCGAAGGGCCGCGGGCACCGGCTTTCAGGGTGTTCTGGTTATCGGCGATCTTCACTCCCTGGTTGGTGCGCAGGGCCTGCCCGGTGGCGTCGCTGCGAAACCGCTCCAGGCTCTCGAGCTTGGCGTTGCTGTTGCCCCGGTCCAGGGTGTCGGTCCCCGCTGCCTGGCTGTTCGGGCTGGTGGTTTTCTTGGTACTCATCAGACACATACTCCTCGTTGGCGAAACCCTGGCGTGCCAGGGCTTCGCGGGCGGATGCGCCGAGGCACGGCACCTGGGCGCTTTCGAGTGGCTTAGGTAGTGACCGGGGAGTCGCCACGAGCGTTCCTTTTTTATGACCTTTGATCGCGTTATTGCCAAATGGCAGGATGATTACGAAATAAATGCTAAGAACCTCTATACGGACAGGCTAAAATGCGCGCCCGGCTAACCGCTGACCCCTTTCTAACGCGCCTCACAAGGTTCGCTACGTGATCGAGTTTCAAAACGTCCATAAAACCTACCGGGTCGCCGGTAGGGATATTCCCGCGCTGCACCCGACCAGTCTTCGGGTCGAGGCTGGCCAGGTCTTTGGCCTGATCGGCCATTCCGGCGCGGGCAAGAGCACCCTGCTGCGCCTGATCAACCGCCTGGAAAACCCCAGCGGCGGCAGGATCATCGTCGACAACGAGGAAATCACCGCGCTGGACGCCGGCGGCCTGCGCCGCTTCCGCCAGCAGGTCGGGATGATCTTCCAGCACTTCAACCTGCTGGCCTCCAAGACCGTGGCCGATAACGTGGCCCTGCCGCTGCAGCTCTCCGGCGAGCTGTCGCGGACCGAGATCGACCAGCGCGTCACCGAACTGCTGGCCCGCGTGGGCCTGGCCGACCATGCACGCAAGTACCCGGCGCAGTTGTCCGGCGGCCAGAAGCAGCGCGTCGGCATCGCCCGCGCCCTGGCCACCAAGCCCAAGATCCTGCTGTGCGACGAGGCCACCAGCGCCCTGGACCCACAGACCACGGCCTCGGTCCTGCAACTGCTGGCCGAGATCAACCGCGAGCTGAAGCTGACCATCGTCCTGATCACCCACGAGATGGACGTGATCCGTCGCGTCTGCGACCAGGTGGCGGTGATGGACGCCGGCACGATCGTCGAGCAAGGCGATGTGGCCCAGGTGTTCCTGCATCCCAAGCACCCGACCACCAAGCGCTTCGTCCAGGAAGACGAGCAGGTCGACGAGAACGAACAGCGCGATGACTTCGCCCATGTACCGGGACGCATCGTGCGCCTGACCTTCCAGGGCGAGTCCACCTATGCACCGCTGCTGGGCACCGTGGCCCGGGAGACGGGGGTCGACTACAGCATCCTTGCCGGACGCATCGACCGCATCAAGAACACCCCTTACGGGCAACTGACCCTGGCCATCACCGGCGGCGACATGGAAGCGGCCTTCGCCCGCTTCACCGCGGCGGATGTCCACATGGAGGTGCTGCGCTGATGCAAGGCCTACTGAGTTACTTCGACAACATCGACTGGGTCGACATCGGCATCGCCACCAGCGACACCATGATCATGCTCAGCACATCCCTGTTTTTCACCGTACTGGTGGGCTTGCCGCTGGGAGTCCTGCTGTTCCTGTGCAGCCCCAAGCAGCTACTGGAGCAGAAAGGCGTGTATTCGGTGCTGGGCTTCGTGGTCAACGCCATCCGCTCATTGCCATTCATCATCCTGCTGATCGTGATGATCCCCACCACCATCCTGATCACCGGCACCTCCCTGGGAGTGGCTGGCGCGATCCCGCCGCTGGTGGTGGGAGCCTCGACCTTCTTCGCCCGCCTTGTGGAAACCGCACTGCGCGAAGTGGACCGGGGCATCATCGAGGCGACCCAGGCCATGGGCGCCACGACCCGGCAGATCATCATGAACGCCCTGCTGCCAGAAGCCCGTCCGGGCATCATCGCGGCCATCACCGTCACCGCCATCGCCCTGGTCGGCTATACCGCCATGGCCGGCGTGGTGGGTGCGGGGGGCCTGGGCGACCTGGCCATTCGTTATGGCTACCAGCGTTTCCAGGATGATGTGATGTCGGTCACCGTGGTGCTGCTGATCGTGCTGGTTCAGGTTCTGCAGATCATCGGCGATAAGCTGGTAGTGCACTTTTCCCGTAAATAAACGCAATCGCCGGCTGGCCGGCAGGCGCCCGGGGTCGGGCGACTTACAAGGAGCTTGTTCGATGAAAAAACTACTCGTCGCTTTCGCAGCCGTGGCCGCGTTCTCCGCGCATGCCGCCCAAACCCTGACCGTGGCTGCCACGCCAGTGCCCCACGCCGAGATCCTGGAGTTCGTCAAACCGGCCCTGGCCAAGGAAGGCGTGGACCTGAAGGTCAAGGTCTTCACCGACTACGTACAGCCCAACGTGCAGGTAGCCGAAAAGCGCCTGGATGCCAACTTCTTCCAGCACCAGCCGTACCTGGATGAGTTCAACAAGGCCAAGGGCACCCAGCTGGTGAGCGTCGCCGGCGTGCACGTCGAGCCCCTGGGCGCCTACTCGAGCAAATACAAGCAACTGTCGGAGCTGCCCAACGGCGCCACCGTGGTCGTGCCCAACGACGCCACCAACGGCGGCCGCGCCCTGTTGCTGCTGGACAAGGCCGGCGTGATCAAGCTCAAGGACGCCAACAACATCCTGGCCACCGTCAAGGACATCAGCGAGAACACCAAGGGCCTGAAATTCCGCGAGCTGGAAGCCGCCACCATCCCGCGCGTGCTGACCCAGGTCGACCTGGCCCTGATCAACACCAACTACGCCCTGGAAGCCAAGCTGGATCCGGCCAAGGACGCCCTGGTGATCGAAGGCAAGGACTCGCCTTACGTGAACATCCTGGTGGCCCGTGCTGACGACAAGGACTCGGACGCCATGAAGAAGCTGGTTGCCGCCCTGCACAGCCCAGAGGTGAAGAAGTTCATCGAAGAGAAGTACAAGGGCGCGATCGTGCCGGCGTTCTGATCGACTCGCAGAAACAGCAACGGGGCGCCTTGGGGCGCCCCGTTGCGTTTCAGGCATTGCACCGGCGGCGTGTAGCCGCATCCTGAAGTCCCGGCACGCTTCGTGTAGCCGCTGCCGAAGGCTGCGCACGGCCTCGCAGAGGACGCGACCTGGGGATCCTGAAGGCGCTGCACGCCTTGGCACAGCCTGCGGCAGCGGCTACAGGGCAAGCATTACTTGCGTTGCACCATCGCCGGTAGTTGGGCCACCAGCTTCTGGTTGTTCAATGGCGCGCGGATGAAGCCACGCTGGTTGCCGTCCGGGCCGATCACCGCCAGGTTGCCGCTGTGGTCCACGGTGTAGTTGGGCTTGCTGGTGTCGGCGGGGATGAAGGGAATGCTCACGGCATTGGCGAGCTTCTGCAGGTCTTCCACCGAAGAGGCGGTCAGGCCCTTGAAGTCCTTGTCGAAGTAACCCAGGTACTGCTTGAGCTGCTGTGGGGTATCGCGGTTGGGGTCGACGCTGACCAGCACCACCTGCATCTGGTCCACCACCTCCTTGGGCAGTTCGCTCTTGATCTGGCGCAGCTGGGCCAGGGTGGTGGGGCAGATGTCCGGGCAGAAGGTGTAGCCGAAGAACAGCAGCGACCACTTGCCCTTGAGCTCGTCCACCACTACTGGCTGGCCATCCTGGTCGAGCATCTTCACCGCAGGCAGGGTGCGGCTCTGGGGCAGCATGATGATACCGGCGTCGATCAGCGCGGTAGGGTCGCCCTGGCCTTTGCCGGACAGGACTTTGTTGACGGTCAGGCCCAGGATCAGGGCTACCACGGCAACGAGGATGAAGACGGTTTTCTGGGTTCTGGTCATAGGTTCAACAGTAGGTAGTGGTCTACGAGCAAGGCGATGAACAGCAGGAACAAGTAATAGATAGAGTACTTGAAGGTATCGATCGCCGCGTGTGGTCGAGTGCCACGGTACAGCACCCACGCCCATTGCAGGAAGCGTCCGCCCAGGATCAGGGCACAGGCCAGGTACAGCACGCCGCTCATGTGGATCACGAAGGGCAGCAGGCTCACCGCCAGCAGGGCGAAGGTGTAGAGCAGGATATGCACCTTGGTGTACTGCTCGCCGTGGGTCACCGGCAGCATCGGGATATCGGCCTTGGCGTATTCCTCCTTGCGATGGATGGCCAGGGCCCAGAAATGCGGTGGGGTCCAGGCGAAGATGATCAGCACCAGCAACAGCGGCTCGGCGCTCAGGTGGCCAGTGGCGGCGACCCAGCCCAACAGCGGCGGGGCGGCGCCCGCCAAACCGCCGATGACGATGTTCTGCGGCGTCGCGCGCTTGAGAAAGCCGGTGTAGACCACTGCATAACCCAGCAGCGAAGCCAGGGTCAGCCAGGCCGTGAGCGGGTTGGTGAAGGCCAGCAGCAACGCCTGCCCGGCCAGGGCCAAAAGCAGGGCGAAGGCCAGGGCGGCCCGGGGCGAGACCCGGCCCTCGGCCAGTGGACGCTTGTGGGTGCGGGCCATCTGCGCATCGATGCGCCGATCCACCACATGGTTGACTGCCGCCGCGCCTCCCGCGCACAGGCCGATGCCCAGGTTGCCGAACACCAGCACGGTCCAGGGCACCCCGGCCCGGGTGGCGAGGAACATGCCCACCAGGGAGGTGATCAGCATCAGCACCACCACCTTGGGCTTGGTCAGTTCCAGGTAATCGCGCCATAGCGCCTGGGGGTGCTGGCGGGTGCCGATCAGAGTCGCCATGGCATCTCTCCTTTGATAGTGACAAGACCAGACACCGGCTTGCGTGGGCTGAGCCGCCAGCCCAGGGGCCGGCGCTCGCGGACCTGCACCAGGCTGGTCCGGGCGTGATAGTTGACCAGTACCAGGGTCAGCAACAAGGCAGCGCCGCCGGCGTTGTGAGCCACGGCCACCGGCAGCGGCAAGTGCAGCAGGACGTTGCTCACGCCCAGGCCGACCTGGGTCGCCAGCGCCACCAGTACCAAGGCGGCCAGGCGGCTCATGCCCACCTGGCGCAACTGCCAGGCCAGCCCCAGCAGCACCAGGCTCACCAGTACCGCGCCCAGGCGGTGGGTCATGTGGATCGCGGTACGGGCGTCGCTATCCAGCTGCCCGCCCAGGTAATTGGGGCCAATGTGCTGGGTCAGGTGGAAGCCATTGGCGAAATCCATCTGCGGCCACCATTGCCCATGGCAAGTGGGCAGGTCGATACAAGCCACCGCCGCATAGTTGGAGCTGACCCAGCCACCCAGGGCGATCTGTCCGATCACCAGCACCAGGGCGGCCGTGGCCCAGTGCTGCAGGCGCCGCGGCACGATCAGCGCCGGCAGCACCCCGGACAAGCGCAGGGTCAGCAGGAACAGCAGGCTCAGGGTGGCGAAGCCGCCGAGCAAATGCGCGGTCACCACCTGGGGCCAGAGCTTGAGGGTCACGGTCCACATGCCGAAGGCGGCCTGGGCGAACACCACCGCCAGAAGGAACAGCGGCAGCTTCAGCGGCTGCCCGGGATAACGCCGATGGGTCCAGGAACGCGCGGCCAGGAGCACGATCAACAGCCCCAGGGTGCCGGCGAAATAACGGTGGATCATCTCGTTCCAGCCCTTGTGCGCCTCCACCGGCGCCTCGGGAAAGTGCAGCTCGGCATGGGCCAGCTGGGCCTCGCTCTTCGGCACGCTGATGAAGCCGTAGCAACCGGGCCAGTCGGGACAACCGAGGCCGGCATGGGTCAGCCGGGTATAGGCCCCCAGCAGCACCACGATCAACGCCAGCAGGGTGGCGAACAAGGCAAGGCGAAATCCAGGTTTGGCCATGTCGCTGCCCTCATCCGATGTTCGACAGTTTCAGCAGGTGGCGCAGGTCGTCGAGCAGGTCCTTGCCCTTGACCCCGGCGTCATAGCGCAGCACCAGGTTGCTGTGGGGATCGACGATCCACAGCTGCGGCGCCTGGGAGTCCCTGGCGCCCTTGGCGAAGGTCGCCAGGTCCAGCGGATAGCGCTGCAGTTGCGGGTACTCGCGCTGCAACCTGGCCTCGAACCCGGCGTCCAGTGGCTGGGCACTGGCCAGGGCATGGCTGGCTCGCGAGGCATCGCGGCCCAGGGCCACCTGGAGCTGGCGCGCCAGGTACACCAGTTGCTGGCAATCCTCGAGGCAGCCCCGGGGCGCGGTGACCAGGATCTGCCACCGGTTGTCCTCGGCGAAAACCCCGATCTGCGCGCGAGTCTGGCCATTGCCGATCAGCTCGCCGTGGTAGCTGCGGCTGTCCGGCACCCAGAACTGCAGCTTGTACATGCAGGTGGCGAGGATCATCGGGCCGATCACCATCAGCACGATCAGCACCAGTTGCCAGCGACCACGCCGCCGGCTGGGCATCCGGGTTTCAGAGATGTTGGGTGGATTCATGGCCGTTCCCATGGCGTTTCTCCCTTGCGTTGTGCCAGCCGAAGTAGCCGTAGAGGAGCAGCAGCGCCACGGCCATGGCGAACCATTGCGCCGCGTAGGCCTGGTGCTTTTCCGGGCCCATGGCGACCACGGGCCACTGTGTGAGATAGGCGCCGGGGCCGGATTCCTGGCGTACCTCATGGGCAAAACCTGTGCGGCCCAGCTCAGCCCACAGCTTGTCCGGCGCCACCGCCGTCACCAGTCGCGGCCAGCGGGCCCCGTCCGGATCGGCATGCAACTGGAACGCCGCCCCCGGTGCGACATAGACCCAGGCCTCGAGGTCCAGGCTCTGCGAAGGGGTGTCGAAACGCGGTGGCGTGCGCCGGTCGGGCCAAGGCAGCCAACCACGGTTGACCAGCAACCAGCGGCCGCTGGCCTGGTCCAGGAAGGGTTGCAGCAGCTCGACCCCGACCTTGCCCTCGTGCATGCGGTTATCCAGCAGCAGGCTGTGCTCGCCATCAAAATGCCCGTGCAAGCGCACGCGCGCGAAGGCCGGGTCCGGCGCCTCCAGCAGCTCGAACAACGGCACCGGCGCCGCCGTCCGGCGTTCGGCATAGCTGTCCAGCAACTGGCGCTTCTGCTCGCCACGCCCCAGTTGCCAGAACCCCAGCCAGACCAGCACCGGCAGCAACGCAAGCACCACCAGCGTCGGCACCAGGCCCGGGCGAAAGCCCTTCATGGCCGCGCCGCAAGCTTGAGAAATCCACTCGCTATACTGACTTGCATCGCGCTTCCCCCCGGAGTCCACCATGCTCAAAGCAGCCATCGTCCTGATGCTGATTGCCACGGTTATCAGCCTGTTCAGCGGCCTGTTCTTTCTGGTCAAGGACGACAGTCAATCCAAGCGCCTGCTGACCTCGCTGAGTATTCGGGTGTGCCTGGCCGTGATCACCGTCGGCTTGATCGCCTGGGGTTTCTTCAGCGGCCAGCTGGTGTCCCATTCCCCCTGGTAAGGCTGTTCAGAGCACGTAGACGAAAACGAACAGGCCGATCCACACCACGTCGACGAAGTGCCAGTACCAGCTGGCGGCCTCGAAGCCGAACTGGTGCTCGGCATCGAAATGCCCACGCATCACCCGCATCAGCATCACGAACAGGATCAGCGTGCCGATGGTCACGTGGGCGCCGTGAAAGCCGGTGAGCATGAAGAAGGTCGCGCCGTAGATCCCCGAGCCCAGGGTCAGGCCCAGCTCGTGGTAGGCATGGATGTACTCCTGGGCCTGGAAGCCCAGGAAGGCGCAGCCCAGCACCACGGTCAGCGCCAGCCACAACTTCAGCGCCCCGCGATGGCCCTTCTTCAGGGCGTGGTGGGCAATGGTCACGGTGACGCTGGAACTCACCAGCAGCACGGTGTTGAGCAGTGGCAGGCCCCAGGGACTGATGGTCCCCTTGGGCGATGGGAACAGCTTCGGATCGGGGTTCTCGAGCAGCGGCCAGACGAACTGGAAATTCGGCCACAAGGTGTGGGCGATGCCCTTGTGCCCCTCGCCGCCAAGCCAGGGCCCGGACAGGTGCCGCACATAGAACAGGGCGCCGAAGAAGGCCAGGAAGAACATCACCTCGGAAAAGATGAACCAGCTCATGCCCCAGCGAAACGAGCGATCGAGCTGGGCACTGTACAGGCCTGCGCGGCTCTCCTTGATCACCGCGCCGAACCAGCCGAACAGCATGTAGGCCAGTAGCAGGCCGCCGACGAAGAAGATCAGCGGGCCGTGGGATTCCGGGCGCGCCGCCTTGAGGTCGTTGAACCAGGTCGCAAGGCCGGCCACGGTGATGAACATGCCCAGCGTGGCGACGATCGGCCACTTGCTCTGGGCGGGAACGTAATAGTGCTCATGAGTCGCCATTGATTGTTCTCCTTATCGGGCACGCCAGGGCGCCTAGCCGCCAGTCTTGGCGGCGACCGCCACCGGGGGATGACGCGCGGTGATATCGAACAGCGTGTAAGCCAGCGTCAGGTGCTTCACATCCTTGGGCATGTCGCGATCGACGATGAAACGCACCGGCATCTCGATCTGCTCACCGGGCTGCAGTACCTGCTGGGTAAAGCAGAAGCACTCGGTCTTGTGGAAATACACCGCCGCGCTGCTGGGCGAGATGCTCGGGATCGCCTGGGCGCTCATCGGGTGGTCGCTGGGGTTGCGGGCGATGAAGATCATCTCGTTCACCGCTCCCGGGTGGACCACGATGTCATCGGACTTGGGGTAGAAATCCCACACCATGTCGATGGCGTTGGTGGACAGGAACTGCACCCGCACCTGGCGCGAGGCATCGACCTGCTGCTGTTGCGCATCCTGGTACTGCCCGCCGGTCTTGCCATTGATCCCCAGGGCCTTGCACATCACGTCGTAGATTGGCACCAGGGCGAAACCGAAGACGAACATCGCCACCACCACCAGCAACAGGCGCGTGACCAGCTTCTTCAACGAGATCTCAGCCATCCCGATACCCTCCTGCAACAAGTCGGGCGGCGCGCGGCGCCGCCCTGGAGAACAGGCCCGCGCCCGCGCGGGTCATTTCACTTCCGGCGGTGTGACGAAGGTGTGGTAGGGCGCTGGCGACGGAATGCTCCACTCCAGCCCCTCGGCGCCTTCCCAGGGCTTGGCCGGGGCCGGCGCGCCGCCGCGAATGCACTTGATGACGATGAACAGGAAGAAGATCTGCGTCGCGCCGAAGGTGAAGGCACCGATGGACGACACCATGTTGAAATCGGCGAACTGCAGGTTGTAGTCCGGGATCCGGCGCGGCATGCCGGCCAGGCCGACGAAGTGCATGGGGAAGAACGCCATGTTCATGCCGATGAAGGACAGCCAGAAATGCAACTTGCCCAGGGTCTCGTCGTACATGTGCCCGGTCCACTTGGGCAGCCAGTAGTAGGCCGAGGCGAAGATGCCGAAGATCGCCCCGGGCACCAGTACGTAGTGGAAGTGCGCCACCACGAAGTAGGTGTCCTGGTACTGGAAGTCCGCCGGGGCGATGGCCAGCATCAACCCGGAGAAACCGCCGATGGTGAACAGGATGACGAAGGCCACGGCGAACAGCATCGGCGTCTCGAAGGTCAGCGCGCCTTGCCACATGGTGCTCACCCAGTTGAACACCTTGACCCCCGTGGGCACGGCGATCAGCAAGGTGGCGTACATGAAGAACAGCTCGCCCACCAGCGGGATGCCCACCACGAACATGTGGTGCGCCCAGACGATGAACGACAGGAAGGCGATGGCTCCGGTGGCGTAGACCATCGAGGTGTAGCCGAACAGCGGCTTGCGGCTGAAGGTGGGGATGATCGAGCTGACCGCGCCGAAGGCCGGCAGGATCATGATGTACACCTCGGGATGGCCGAAGAACCAGAACACGTGCTGGAACAGGACCGGATCGCCACCGCCGGCGGCGCTGAAGAAGCTGGTGCCGAAGTGGATGTCCATCAGCATCATGGTCACCACGCCCGCCAGCACCGGCATCACCGCGATCAGCAGGAACGCGGTGATCAGCCAGGTCCAGACGAACAGCGGCATTTTCATCAGGGTCATGCCCGGGGCGCGCAGGTTGAGGATGGTGGCGATCACGTTGATCGCCCCCATGATCGAGCTGATGCCCATCAGGTGGATGGCGAAGATGAAGAAGGTCACGCTTTCCGGCGCGTAGGTGGTCGACAGCGGCGCGTAGAAGGTCCAGCCGAAGTTCGGTCCGCCCCCGGCCATGAACAGGGTCGAGAGCAGCAGCAGGAAGGCCGCCGGCAGCAGCCAGAAGCTGAAGTTGTTCATCCGCGGCAGGGCCATGTCCGGCGCGCCGATCATCAGCGGGATCATCCAGTTGGCCAGGCCGACGAAGGCCGGCATCACCGCGCCGAAGACCATCACCAGGCCATGCATGGTGGTCATCTGGTTGAAGAACGCCGGCTCGACGATCTGCAGGCCAGGCTGGAACAGCTCGGCGCGGATCACCATGGCGAAGGTGCCGCCCACCAGGAACATGGTGAAGCTGAACCACAGGTAGAGGGTGCCGATGTCCTTGTGGTTGGTGGTCAGCACCCAGCGCATCAGGCCCTTGGCCGGCCCGTGGGCATGGTCATCATGGCCGGCATGGCCGTGGTCATCGATCACAGCACTCATGTCCTGTCTCCTGCACGCGAATGGACTGGACGATCGGCGGCGGCGCGCCGCGACCGGTTGCGCAGATACCCAAGAAGCCGGCTCATTTGCTTTCCGCCTGTTTCAGCGCCAGGACATCCTTGGGCGTCACCATGTCGCCCTTGTTGTTGCCCCAGGCGTTGCGTTCGTAGGTGACCACGGCGGCGATATCGACTTCCGACAGCTGCTTGCCGAAGGCGGCCATGGCGGTGCCCGGCTTGCCGTGGAACACCAGGCTCAGGTGGGCCTCCTTGGGTCCGGTGGCGATCTTCGAGCCCTTGAGCGCCGGGAACATCGGCGGCAGGCCCTGGCCCTCGGCCTGGTGACAGGCCACGCAGGTGGTGTGGTAGATCTTGTCGCCACGGGCCACCAGTTCGTCGAGGGTCCATTCCTTGCTGGTCAGCTCCTTGAGCTTGGCGGCCTCGGCCTTGCGCTCGCCCATCCAGGCGTCGTAGTCGGCCTGGGACTTGACCTCCACCACGATCGGCATGAAGCCGTGGTCCTTGCCGCACAGCTCGGCGCACTGGCCACGGTAGATGCCGGGCTTGTCGACCCGGGTCCAGGCTTCGTTGACGAAGCCGGGGATGGCGTCGCGCTTGACCGCGAAGGCCGGCACCCACCAGGAATGGATGACGTCGGCGGCGGTCACCAGGAACCGCACCTTGGCGCCCACTGGCAGGACCAGCGGCTGGTCGACCTCCAGCAGGTAGTGCTCGCCCTTGGCGCTCTTGTTGTGGATCTGCTCGGCGGGGGTGGCCAGGTTGCTGAAGAACTCCACATCCTGGCCCAGGTATTTGTAGTGCCACTTCCACTGGTAGCCGGTGATCTGCACGTCCACGTCCGGCTCGCTGGTGTCGTACATCTTGATCAGGGTCGCGGTGGCCGGCACGGCCATGGCCACCAGGATCAGGAAAGGGATGATGGTCCAGAGGATTTCCACCGTGGTGCTTTCGTGGAACCTGGCCGGGACCTGGCCGGTAGAACGACGGTGAACGATCATCGACCAGAACATCGCGCCGAAGACGATGACGCCGATCACCACACAGATCCAGAAGATGGTCATGTGCAGGTCGAATACCGCGTGGCTTATCTCGGTAGCCCCAGGCGCCATATTCACCGTCCAGGCGGCTTGCGCCTGGCTGAATATCGTCCACAACAGGAGGCCCATCCAGACTTGTGGATGTCGCTTCATTGCGGGTTCCCCTTATCGTTCTTGTTATCCCGCCGGCTATACACCTGCGGCAAGGGAGCGACTGCCTAGACTACGAACTTAGACCGTCGAGCCTCGCTGCAATTGCAGTCGGGCATCATCAGCTAACTTCATACATTGGCGAGTATAGCCAGCGACTCCCACCTCGCAACGCAATGGCGTAAACCTGCTGAAACACCCCAGGGAGGCTTTGCAGGCCACGGGAATCAAGGGATTGACGAAAAAGAGGGGGTGCGACGATATAACGCACCCGACTAAGTAATAAGTGAATATTACAAATATGTCTTAAACACTTTGATGAGCAGGCTAACTTATGTTCTCCCCCGAGGGATGGTCGCTAATGGGCGGCAGACCGTCATCCCACCTCGGTTGTCCCGATCGACCGCCCTTGTCCCTGGAGCTTTCATGAACACCGCCGCATTACGCGAGCAGATCCTATTGGCTCAACAGCACGAAGCCAGCACGGGCCACCTGGCCCGCCAACTGGAAGCGCAGCTCCCTCACCTGCACCCCGCCATCCTGCTGCCCGAAGTCGACGCACAAGGCGTCATGACCCGTTTCGTCAGCGCATACATCGATCAGGTGCCAGACCTTCTGGACGCCGCCAACGCCGTTGCCCGTGAAGCGGGCATCGAATCGCAGATCAAGCCGGTGCTCAAGATCGCCGAGCAGTTCTTCCTCCAGCCGCCGGCCATCATGGCCGGGCATGTCGGCCTCGACGGCCTGCTGGACGAAGCCTACCTGGCCCTGCGCCTGGTAGAGGAAGTCAACGACCTGTACATCAAGCATTTCGGCCGTCCACTGATCCCCCTGGACATGACGGTCGCCAATCTCATCGCCCATCAGCTGATCGGCGAGACCTTTGCCAACCAACTGGACGAAGCCGTGCATCACGCAGTCGACGCCATGCTCGACGAAGACAGCTTCGCCCTGGAGTCCGTGGAAACCTACCGCGACCGCCTCGGCAGCCCCGACACCGAGGCAGCCTGGAAACGCTGGCCGTGCCTGTCGCGCCAGCTGGGCGTGGAACTGGAACTCGACCAGCCCGCCGCCTGACCCACTCCTCGCCGGCAAGGCCCACCGTGGGCCTTGTGGCGAAGGGCCTGGCGCCAGGCCCATGCCTCACTCGCGTACCGCCACGCCCATCCCGCCGACACCGCTCAAGCGTCCCTCCAGGCGCCGTTTCAGGCCCCGGGACTCGATCACCAGCCGCGAGCCCTTGGCAGCGCTGGCCCGCTCCCATTCCTCCAGCAATTCCAGGCAAGCATGGTCGATGTAGCCCAGGTGGCTGAGCGGCACATGCAAGGTCGTCCCCGCCGGCACCGTGGCCAGGACCTGGCTCAACGCGGGCACCTTGAGGAAGGTCGCCGTCCCCACCAGGCGCAGTTCCATCTGTCCCGCCTGGGGCAGGTCGACCAGGCTGATCTTCAGGCGCGCGGCCTGGAACGCCAGCTTGAGCAAGGTCAGGGCGAAACCCACCAGCACACCAGTCAGCAGGTCGCTGAAGACGATCGCCAGGGCCGTCACCGCATAGGTGAACATCGGCATCCGCCCGTAGCGTCCCAAACCACGGAAGGCCTTGAGATCCACCAGCTTGAAGCCGGTGTAGACCAGCACGCCGGCCAGGCTCGCCACCGGGATGCGCTGCAGTACGCTGGACAGCAGCAGGACGAACCCCAACAGCCACAGGCCGTGGAAGATGGTCGAGTAGCGCGTGCGGGCACCGGCCTGGACGTTGGCCGAACTGCGCACTATCACCCCGGTCATCGGCAAGGCGCCCAGCAGGCCGCAGAGCATGTTGCCGGTGCCCTGGGCCGACAGCTCGCGGTCGAAATCCGAGCGCTGGCCGTTGTGCATGCGATCCACAGCAGCAGCCGAGAGCAGCGTCTCGGCACTGGCGATGAAGGCCAGGGCCACGGCCGCTACCAGCAGGGCCGGGTCCGCCAGGTGCAGCAGGTCGCCAGGACGCAACCAGTCGATGGCCTCGGCCATGCTGGCCGGCACCTCGACCCGGTTCACCGGCAGCGCCAGCAGCAGGCTGGCCAGGGTCGCCAAGCCCACCCCGAGCAGCGCCCCGGGGACGAATCGCAGCGCCCGGGGCCGCCACTTGTCCCAGCCCCACATCACCGCAATGGTCGCCAGCCCCAGCAGCCCGGCCTGCCAGCCCAGGCCATCGAGGGCCCGGGACAGCGCGGCGGGAAAGCCGGCGAGGTTATCCAGCCCCGAGGCCTGGGGCGCGGCATCCACCAGCACATGGACCTGGGACAACACGATCAGCACCCCGATACCCGCCAGCATGCCGTATACCACTGCCGGCGCCGTGACCCGGAACCAGCACCCCAGGCGCAGGCGCCCGGCCAACCATTGCAACAGCCCGGCCAGCAACAGGACCGGCCCGAGCATGGCTACCCCATGCAGGCGCACCAACTCGAAGACCAGCACCGCCAGCCCCGCGGCCGGGCCGCTGACCTGCAATGGCGATCCTGCCAGCCAACCCACCACCAGGCCGCCGATGATCCCGGTGATCAGGCCCTTGGCCGGCGGCAGGCCCGAGGCGATGGCGATCCCCATGCACAGGGGCAGGGCCACCAGAAACACCACCACCGAAGCCAACAGCTCCCGTGGCAGGACACTTTTAAGCTGTGCTGCACGCATGACAACTCTCCCGACATTTTCTTCAGGCGTGGCAAGGCCGGACTGCTCCCAAGCAGTCCAGGCCAAGACCTCACAAGGAATTGAGGTGGATTCAGAAACGCGCTTTGGGCGTCGCCACGGGAATCGGATGGCTACCGTCGAGCGGCAGGAAACAGCTCTTGTCCGCGTCGTAGGCCTTGATCGAGCTGGTCTCGATGTCATAGACCCAGCCGTGGATGAACAACTGGCCGTTGGCCATGCGCGAGGCAACGGAAGGATGGGTACGCAAGTGCTGCAACTGGGCGATGACGTTCTCTTCGGTCAGGACATGCATGCTCGAAGGCTCGTCGGCGCACGAGCAATTGTCCTGGACCATGGTCCGGGCCACTTCGGCGTGGCGCAGCCAGGCCCTGACCGTGGGCATCTTTTCCAGGCTCTGCGGGTTGAGCACGGCGCGCATGGCCCCGCAGTCCGAATGCCCGCAAACGATGATGTGGTGCACGCCCAGGGCCATTACCGCGTATTCGATCGCCGTGGACACACCACCGTTCATCTGCCCATAGGGCGGCACCACGTTGCCCACGTTGCGGGTCACGAACAGGTCGCCAGGGGAACTTTGGGTGATGAGTTCGGGAACGATCCGCGAATCGGCACAGGCGATGAACATCGCCCTTGGCCGCTGGGCCGTGGCGAGTTTCTTGAACAACTCTTGCTGCTGCGGAAAGACTTCATGATGAAAATGCAAAAAACCGTCGACGATATGCTGCAGCGCTGCATCGGCGGTCTCGGCGGAACCATTGGTAGGGGCTGGAGCCGACGCAGCCAGCGGCTGTTTATCCTTGTCACTCATGATTGATTCCCTCTGTCGGATTTGGTGAATGTCCCAGACATGATCCGGCACGACGCCAACGGCTGATCAAAAAACGACCGAACCGTCGGAAGTGACATCCAGGTCACTTGATGAGCAAGGTAGCCGTGAAAACTTAACTCAAACTGAATGCAGCGCTCTAGAACGCCACTATGGGCCGCGAAACGATGGGCGGCACATCCGTTCGCAAAAGCCGCGGGCCTAAAGCAACGACATCTGCCTGCCCGGCGGACAGAATGCCGAGCAGTCCAGGTCGAAACCGCCACGACGATCGAGCCCCAGGCGCTTGAGTGCCTTGGCGAAACGCTGGGCCAGCAGGTCGGCGAACGGGCCCTCGCCGCGCATGCGGCTGCCGAAACGACTGTCGTAGAGCTCGCCCCCGCGGCTCTGGCGGATCAGGCTCAGCACATGGGCTGCGCGTTGCGGATAGTGGGCCGCCAGCCACTCCTCGAACAACGGCGCCACCTCCAGCGGCAGGCGCAGCATCATGTAGGCCGCGCTTTGCGCGCCGGCGGCCTGGGCCTCGGCCAGCAGGGCCTCCAGCTCGCTGTCGTTGATCATCGGGATCATCGGCGAGCACAACACCCCCACCGGCACGCCCACCCCACGCAGTACCCGGATCGCCCGCAGGCGGGCCTTGGGCGCTGCGGCCCGGGGCTCGAGGATGCGCTTGAGTTCATCGTCCAGGGTGGTGAGGCTGATCATCACCGCCACCAGCCGCTGCCGGGCGAGCTCGGCCAGCAGGTCAAGATCACGCAGGATCAGCGAACCCTTGGTGACGATGGTCACCGGGTGCCGGTAGCGCAGCAGCACCTCCAGGGTGCTCCGGGTCAGCCGTTGTTCACGCTCGATGGGTTGGTAGGGATCGGTATTGGAACCCAGGTTGATCGGCGCGCACTGGTAGCCGGGTTTGGACAGCTGCTGCTCCAGCAGGGTGGCGGTATTACTCTTGGCGATCAGCCGGGTTTCGAAGTCCAGCCCCGGCGACATGTCCCAGTAGGCATGGCTGGGCCGCGCATAGCAGTAGATGCAGCCGTGCTCGCAACCGCGATAGGGATTGATCGAGCGATCGAAGGGCAGGTCCGGCGAATGGTTGCGGGTGATGATCGACTTGGCGGTTTCCAAGCGCACCTCGGTGCCCTGGGTCAGCGGCACTTCCTGGTGCCAGCCATCATCCTCGGCCACCGAGCGGTTGGGGGCGAAACGGTTGTGCGGGTTGCTCGCGGTGCCGCGACCGCGGGGCGGCAAGGGGCTGGACATGGGGACGCTCCATTACTGTATGCACATACAGTAATGGAGCTACGACGAGCTGCCTAGCGCCGTCGAGCAGAACGCTGGCGAGCTTGGTCAGCGAACGGGTCAGTAGCGCCCATCCATCCTTGATGGTTTCCAGCTCCTGGCAACTCCCGCCAAAGCTCGACTTCACCTTCGAATCGAGATCAGGGCCGGTCTGGTCCTTGAGCTCGCAGAAGGCCGACAGGCGCAAAGGCCTGCGAAGGATTCGCGACAACGACGCTGCCTGCGCTATAACGCGGGCGACCATCAAAGGAGTACGGCAATGCCCAGGACACCCGGCACACTGGAAAAGATCTTCTATGCGGCGCACGCCTACCTGCCGAGCTACGGGCAAGGCGCCGACCTGATCATCGTCAGGGCCGCGGATGGCCAGCTCTGGGGCCTGGCCTGCGAGTTCGACCTGTGCACCCGGGACATCCGGCAAGCCGCGGTGAGCGGCCTGCAGCCCTTCGATGCAGCCGAGGCGAAGTTCGCCGAGGCGCACTGGCGCCCTCACCACGACGACATCGGCCTGCTGCCCGCGAGCTGGGAAGACCTGATGAACGCTGGATTGGCGGACTGCATCGCCGGCTACCAGTTGCAAAGCCAGCTGGGGATCCAGCCATTCCCCGGGGGCTGAAGGCCCACGTCGAACCGGCGCCCGTTGCGGGCGCCGGTCCTGCCACTAGTGCCGTGGAATCACGTTGCCCAGGTCGTCGTTGGAGGTGCTCTGCAGGCGCCCGTCACGCAGCCCGGCCACGTCCGCGGCCTTCACCGGCGCGCCCTGGTTGCCCCAGCTGCTGCGGATGAAGCTGACCACGTCGGCCACCTCCTGGTCCGACAACCGCCAGGCGAAGGGCGGCATGGTGAGGGTCGACGGCGCGCTGTGGGTGGCGGGCAGGGTGCCGCCCTTGAGCACGATGTTGATCAGCGAGGTGGCGTCCTCCGATTGCAGCACCGGGTTGCCGGCCAGCGCCGGGAACACCCGGGTGTAGCCATGGCCATCGGTACGGTGGCAGGCGGCGCAGTTGTCGATGTACACCGAGGCACCCGGCTTGCTGTCGTCGCCTTTCCACAGGGCGTCGGCCACTTGCTTGTCGTACTGGTGCGGCTGGTCGGCGGGATCGTTGGCCGGCAGCGACTTGAGATAGCGGGCGATGGCCGTCAGGTCCTGGTCGCTCATGTACTGCATGCTGTGGACCACCACATCGCCCATGCCACCGAACACCGCGCTGCGATCGCTGCGACCGGTCTTGAGGAACTGCACCAGTTGCTCTTCGCTCCAGCTGCCCAGGCCGTCCTTGTGATCGCCACGCAGGCTCTTGGCGATCCAGCCCTCCAGCGGTGCGCTGCCGGACAGGAAGGCACTGCCTTCACTGGCGCTCAGGGCCTTCTCCTGCATGGTCAGCGCCCGTGGCGTATGGCAGGCGCCACAGTGCCCCAGGCCTTCCACCAGGTAGGCGCCACGACTGATCAGCGGGTCGCTGTCGGCAGCCACGGCGGCTGGCGCCACGCTCGGGGCGAACATCCAGCGCCAGATCGACAACGGCCAGCGCATGCTCAGGGGCCAGGGAATGTCGCTGTCCTGGTTGTCCCGCACCACCGGCGCCACGCCGTGCATGAAGTAGGCGTAGAGCGCCTGCATGTCGGCGTCGTTGACCCGGGCGTAGGACGGGAAGGGCATGGCCGGGTACAGCGTGCTGCCGTTCTTGGCCACGCCATGGCGCACGGCCAGGTCGAAGTCCTCGAAGCTGTAGTCGCCGATACCGGTCTTGTCCGGAGTGATGTTGGTGGAATAGATCACCCCGATCGGGGTTTCCATCGGCAGGCCGCCGGCGAACGGCTTGCCGTCCTTGGCGGTGTGGCAGGCGACGCAGTCACCGGCACGGGCCAGGTATTCGCCCTGCTTGACCAGGGCCTGGTCGACCTCGGCGGCCTGGAGGGAGGCGCTGCCCAACAGCGCCAGGCTGGCGATAACGAGTGCTTTCATGGTCATCGCTCCTTATGCCTGGACCAGCGGGCCGGGGTTCTTCAGGTACTGCTCGCGGATCGCCCGCGCCGACCAGTAGGTCAGCGCCGCCACCAGCCCGGTGGGGTTGTAGCCCAGGCCCTGGGGAAAGGCCGAGGCTCCAGGCACGAACACGTTATGCACGTCCCAACTCTGCAAGTAGCGGTTCAAGGCGCTGGTCTTGGGATCGGTGCCCATGATCGCGCCACCGTTCAAGTGAGTGGTCTGGTAGGAGGCGGTGTTGAAGTGCTCACCGACCTGCTTGCCCAGCAGGGCGATGGCCTTGGGGTTCATCGCCTGGGCGATCTTGCCCATCTTCTCGACCATGAAGCGGTTCATCTTGATGTCGTTTTCCTGCCAGTCGAAGGTCATCCGCAGCAGGGGCAAGCCGTAGGCATCGCGGTAGACCGGGTCCAGGTCGAGGTAGTTGCCCCGGTAGGACTGGTGCGCACCGTGGGCGTCCATGGACACCTGGTGGGTGTAGTAGTCGGCCGTGGCCTTCTTCCAGGCGCTGCCCCAGGCCGGGGTGCCTGGCGGGTTGGACGTCCCGGCGATCGGCCGGCTGCCGGCCTGGTTGACCCAGAATGGCGAACCACCGACGAAACCATGGGGGCCGTGGTCGAAGTTGTCGGCGTTGAAGTCGTCCACCGCCACGCCGTTGCCACCGGCGCCGATGAAGTTGTTGGTGTGCACGTCCTTGTCGAAGTAGGCCTTGATGGTGGCCATGTTCTGGTAGGCGAAGTTCTTGCCCACCACGCCTTCGCCGGTGATCGGGTCGTAGGGCTTGCCGATGCCCGAGAGCAGCATCAGGCGCACGTTGTGGAACTGGAAGGCGCCGAGGATCACCAGGTCCGCCGGTTGCTCGATCTCGCGCCCCTGGGCGTCGACGTAGGTGACGCCGGTGGCCAGGGTCTTGCTGCTGTCCAGGTTGACCTTGAGCACATGGGAATTGGCCCGCAACTCGAAATTCGGCAGCGGCTTGAGGGCCGGCAGGATGTTCACGTTGGGCGAGGCCTTGGAATACATGTAGCAAACGTAGCCACTGCAGAAACCGCAGAAGTTGCACGGCCCCATCTGCGCACCATAGGGGTTGGTGTAGGGCCCCGAGGTATTGGCCGACGGCAGGTTGTAGGGCTTGTAGCCCACTTCATTGGCAGCTTTCTGGAACAGCTGGGCGGAATAGGTGTTCTTCTGCGATTCCAGCGGGAAGTGGTCCGAGCGATCCGGCGCGTAGGGGTTGCCGCCCTTGCCTTCGCCTACCAGCTGGCCCTTCACGGTCCAGGCCTGGCCCGAGGTGCCGAAGACCTTTTCCGCATAGTCGAAGAACGGCTCCAGCTCTTCGTACGTGACGCCGAAGTCCTGGATGGTCATGTCCTTGGGGATGAAGTTCTTGCCGTAGCGTTCTTCATAGTGGCTGCGCATGCGCAACTCGATGGGGTCGGCGCGAAAGTGCACGCCAGACCAGTGCAGCCCGGCGCCGCCCACGCCATTGCCCGGCAGGAACGCGCCCAGCTGGCGGTTGGGCAGGGCCACGTCGTTGACGCTGTGGCGGATGGTCACGGTTTCCTTGGAAATGTCCTGGAAGAGCTTCTTGCGCACGCTGTAGGTGAGCTCGTCGATCACCTGGGGATAGCTGCCGTCCGGGTAGGTGTCCTGCATCGGCCCGCGCTCCAGCGCCAGCACGTTGAGCCCCGCCTCGGTCAGTTCCTTGGCCATGATGGCGCCGGTCCAGCCAAACCCGACGATCACTGCGTCGACCTTCTTCATCACTGTCGCCATGCTCAAGCCCTCTCGCCGCGAATCGATACTGCCGGGAAGGGGTACTGCTCGTTACGCTCCACCCAATCCATGAAATCGGCGCGCGCGCCGGGGAAGCCGATCAGGGTCCAGCCCACCAGGCCCTTGTTGCCACCGTGGATCGGGTCGCTGAAGAAACCCTCCTTGGTGTTCTGCAACAGCAGGTTGAAGAACAGCTTGGCCGGAACCGTGTCGAACTGCGGCGTACCCGCCTCCAACTGCTTGAGCAGATCGTCTCGGGTAGCGCTGTCTTGAGCAGCAAATGCTTGGCCCTTGAGCTGCTTGCACCAGGCGTCCGTGGCGGCGATGCCCAGGCGATAGATCTCCTTGGGCACCAGCTTGCTCTGCCAGCCCATCTCTGGCGCGGCATCGGCCTTGAACGGGCCTTGCATGTACCACAGGGCACCGGCGGCGTAGGAGGTGTTCATCTGCCGGTCGATGTATTCCGGCACGCCGGCTTCCAGGGCGCCCGGGCCCAGGTCGTCCGCCGGGATCAGGCGTTCCACCGCCGCCTTGATGAAGGCCCATTCCTCGGCGCTGAAGTAGCTGGGCTCATAGTGGCTGCCACTCGCCTGCTTGCTCGGCGCAGCGGGCTTGTCGGCGGCGACAGCCTCGGGAGCCACGGCCAGCATGCTGCTGCCCAGGCCGGTGCTGGCCACGGTGACTACCGGGATCAAGGTCAGGGATTTACGCAAAAACTCACGCCGCGGGTTGTCTCGATCTTGATCGGACATGGATGCACCTCATCAGGCATTGATGGATTTCAGCCGCGTCATGGCGCGACTTTGTGTTTTGGCAACGCAAAAAGCCGGGCAAAACCCGGTTTTATGAACACATCAGCAAACAATAGTTACAAATGATAGCAGCCTAAGTATCGAGGTGAATCGTTTCAGTTCCAAAAAAAAGATCAGCTGCCTCAAAAAAGACAGGATCAGACCAGCTTCACGATTCTTTGACACAGGCCTCACGGGGCATTGACCGGCACAGACCGACACTGCCGGCCATCGATCCCTCACCCGTGACCGTCCATGTCGAGAACTCGCTTGCTTCCCGCTCTTTGCCTGGCATTGCTGGCCCTGCTCGCTCCTTTGGCGCAGGCCGCCGACCGCCCCGAGCATTGGGCCCAACCGGTGGAAAAACAGTACAACCTGTACCAGATGTCACCGACCCTGTATCGCAGCGCCCTGCCGGACCAAGACGCCGTGCCGTTGCTGGAAAAGCTCAAGGTGGGGACGGTGATCAACTTCCTGCCCGAATCGGATAGCAGTTGGCTGGCGGCGCCAGGCATCCATCAGGTACAGCTGCCTTATCGCACCAACCACGTGGATGACGCCGATGTGCTCAAGGCCTTGCGCGCGATCCAGAGCGCCGAAGCCCAGGGCCCGGTGCTGATGCACTGCAAGCATGGCTCGGACCGTACCGGACTGATGTCGGCGATGTACCGGGTGGTGGTCCAGGGCTGGAGCAAAGAGGAAGCCTTGAGTGAAATGACCCAGGGCGGATTCGGCGACAGCGCCCACTTCAAGGACGGCATTCGCTACATGATGCAGGCCGATGTGGAGAAGCTGCGCACGGCACTGGCCAACGGCGACTGCAGCACCAGCGTGTTCGCCACCTGTTCGGTGAAGAGCTGGTTCGAGACGGTCAGCGCCGGCAAGCCGGCGAACTGATTGCGAGGCGGGAGAGGGCTTTGCTGCAGGAGCCAAGCTTGCTGGCGATGAAGGCGCCGCGATGTGTCTGACACACCGCTATCGCGCGCAAGCTGCACTCCTACAGGGGTTCCCGGTTACTGGGGTTCGTCGGTTTTCTTCTTCAACTTGGGGTTGGGGAAGAACTGCACCGACTGCACCTTGGCATCCGCCACCTTGAGGGCCGCGGTATTCACCCGCGTGCTCAATTCCTTGGGTACCGACAGTCCCTGCTCGTTCAAGGTGTCGGAGTAACCGCAGGCCACGCATTCGCGATGGGGCACGTCGTCTTCGCTCCACATCATCAGCTTGTCCTGCTCACTGCACGCCGGGCAAACCGCACCGGCGATAAAGCGTTTCTTGGTCTTCACGGGGGCTTCACTCATGCTGCCGCGTCCTCGCTGAGGCCGCTGTGGCGCAAGAGTGCGTCAATCGACGGGGCCCGTCCGCGGAAATCGACGAACAGCACCATCGGCTCCTGGGAACCGCCACGGGCCAGGATCGCCTCGCGGAAAGCGCGACCGGTCGCGGCATTGAGCACACCCTCTTCCTCGAAACGCGAGAAGGCGTCGGCCGACAGCACTTCGGCCCACTTGTAGCTGTAGTAACCGGCGGCATAACCACCAGCGAAGATGTGGGCGAAGCTGTTGGCGAAGCGGTTGTAGGCCGGCGGACGCATCACCGAGACCTCGTCGCGCACAGACTCCAGCACCTGCAGCACGCTGCGGCCATCGCCGTGGGTGGCGTGCAGTTCGAAGTCGAACAGCGAGAACTCCAGCTGGCGCACCATCATCATCCCGGACTGGAAGTTCTTGGCCGCCAGCATCTTGTCCAGCAGGTCCTGGGGCAGGGCTTCGCCGGTTTCGTAGTGACCGGAGATCAGCGCCAGGCCCTCGGGCTCCCAGCACCAGTTCTCCATGAACTGGCTCGGCAGCTCCACGGCATCCCAGGCCACGCCGTTGATCCCGGAGACGCCGGCATGCTCGATGCGGGTCAGCAAATGGTGCAGGCCGTGGCCGAACTCGTGGAACAAGGTGGTGACTTCATCGTGGGTCAGCAGCGCAGGCTTGCCAGGCGCGGCCGGAGTGAAGTTGCACACCAGGTTGGCCACCGGGCTCTGCAGGGTACCGCCGGCGGTGCGCCGACGGTCGCGGGCGCCATCCATCCAGGCACCGCCACGCTTGTTGGCGCGGGCGTAGAGGTCGAAGAAGAAACGCCCGACGTGCTGGCCGTTCTCCTTGATCTCGAACAGGCGTACATCCGGGTGCCAGGCATCGAAGCCCTTCTGCTCCGCGATCTCGATGCCGTACAGGCGCTGGACGATGGCGAACAGGCCGGACAGCACCTTGTCGATGGGGAAGTAGGCGCGCAGGGCTTCCTGGGACACGCTGTAGCGCTGCTCACGCAGCTTCTCGCCATAGAAGCCGCTGTCCCAGCTTTGCAGGTCAGGGCAACCTTGCTCGGCGGCATAGGCCTTGAGCTGTACCAGGTCCTGGGCGGCGAACGGCTTGCTGCGCTTGGCCAGGTCCCGCAGGAAACCCAGCACCTGGTCGCTGGACTCGGCCATCTTGGTGGCCAGGCTCAGCTCGGCGAAGCTGGCGAAACCCAGCAGCTTGGCCAGTTCCTGGCGCAAGTCGAGGATCTCCTGCATCACCGGGCCGTTGTCGTGCTGGCCGGCGTTGGGGCCCTGGTCGGAGGCCCGGGTGCAGTAGGCGGCGTAGACCTCTTCACGCAGGGCGCGGTCCTGGGCGTAGGTCATGACTGCGTAGTAGCTGGGGAACTCCAGGGTGATCAGCCAGCCGTCCAGGTCCTTGGCCTGGGCCGCGGCGGCCATCTGCGCCTTGGCCGAGTCGGTGAGGCCAGCCAGCGCCGCTTCGTCGGTGATGTGCTTGGTCCAGGCCTGGGTGGCATCGAGCAACTGGTTGGAGAAGCGGCTGCCCAGCTCGGACAGCTTGCTCTGCACTTGCGCGTAGCGCTTCTGCTGCTCCGGCGGCAAGTCGATGCCCGACAGGCGGAAATCGCGCAGGGAGTGTTCGAGGATAGTCTTTTGCGCCACGTCGAAACCCGCCGCCTCCGGGCTCTTGGCCAGGGCGTCGAAGGCCTGGAACAGCTCGCGGTTCTGGCCCATTTCGGTGGAGTAGGCGCTCAATGCCGGCAGGCAGGCCTCATAGGCCTCGCGCAGTTCGGCGCTGTTGCACACGGCATTGAGATGGCTGACCGGGCTCCAGGCGGCGCCCAGGCGATCGTTGAGCTCGTCCATGGCCAGCACCAGGCCGGCCCAGGTCGGCGCAGTGGCCTGGGTCTTGAGGATCTCGGCGATGGCGGCGCGGTTGTCAGCCAGGATCTGTTCGATGGCCGGCTGTACGTGTTCGGCACGGATCGCCGAGAACGGCGGCAGGTCATAGGGCTGCAGAAGAGGGTTGTTCACACTCACGGTGGGCACCTTGGCTGGAAGAAACATGCTTGGGAAACGTAGCACCATCTTAATTACAATCGACAGCCATGGCAGCTATAGCCCCTATTAATAATCCTAGAGAGGGACCCGCACTTGGCCATCCGCACCTATCAGGACCACAGGCCGAAACTCGGCGAACGGGCCTTCGTCGACCACTCGGCGGTGGTCATCGGCGACGTCGAGATCGGCGCCGACAGCTCGGTCTGGCCCCTGACCGTGATCCGCGGCGACATGCACCGCATCCGCATCGGCGCCCGCACCAGCGTGCAAGATGCCAGCGTGCTGCACATCACCCACGCCGGCCCCTTCAACCCCGAGGGTTTCCCGCTGTTGATCGGCGATGACGTGACCATCGCCCACAAGGTCATGCTCCATGGTTGCAGCATCGGCAGCCGGGTGCTGATCGGCATGGGCAGCATCGTCATGGACGGCGCGGTGGTGGAGGATGACGTGATGGTCGGCGCCGGCAGTCTGGTGCCGCCGGGCAAGCGGCTGGCCAGCGGCTTCCTCTATGTCGGCAGCCCGGTGAAGCAGGTCCGCGCCCTGACCGACAAGGAACGTGCGTTCTTCACCTACAGCGCCGGCAACTACGTGAAGCTCAAGGACCAGTACCTGGCCGAAGGCTACGACCGGCCCTGATCAACCGTTGCACAGCCCAGGAATTCCCATGCATTACCAAACCGTATTGTTCGACCTCGACGGCACTCTCACCGACCCTCGCGAAGGCATCACCCGCTCGATCCAGTTCGCCCTGGGCAAGCTGGGCATCGACGAGCCGGACCTTGCCAAGCTCGAACACTTCATCGGCCCGCCGCTGCTGCAGGCCTTCATGCAGTTCTATGGCTTCGACGAAGCCCGGGCCTGGGACGCGGTGAATTTCTATCGCGAACGCTTCAAGGTCACCGGCCTGTACGAGAACCGTGTCTTCGACGGCGTCATGCCGCTGCTCGAGACCCTCGGCGGCCAGGGCCGGCAGCTGTACATCGCCACCTCCAAGCCCTGGGTGTTCGCCCGGGAGATCGCCCGCCACTTCGACTTCGCCAAGCACTTCAAGGTGATCTACGGCAGCGAGCTGGATGGCACCCGTACCGACAAGGTGGAGTTGATTGCCCACCTGCTGGAACAGGAACGCCTGGATCCGGCCGACACCCTGATGATCGGCGACCGCAAGCACGACCTGATCGGCGCGAGGCGCAATGGCCTGGACGCAGCGGCGGTGGGTTACGGCTTCGGCAGCCACGAGGAACTGAGCGCCGAAGCACCGGCCTATCACTTCCAGACCCTGGAGCAACTGCACCAGGCCTTCCTGCCGCGCTGAGCCACCCCATCGCGGGCCAGCACGCCTACCCGTGGCCAACCCGTTACGCGCGGGGCTGGTGAAGCGGGTTGGCGACTACGCGCTTTGGGATGCGATCTGGATTTGACGATCCGGCCTCATCGCGGGCAAGCCTCGCTCCTACGAAAGCAAGCGTATTCCTTGGCGTGTTTCTAGAGGCCACCCATCAAGGCTGTCAGCGCCGCCTTGCGTTTATCGACCGGCTGGCGGCCGAGCTTTTCAACCGCCCCATAGAAGGCCGGCCAGTCGCCGTGCACTTGCTTGAACAACGCGGCGAAGGCCGGCACCCACTGGTCGTACAGGCCGAAGGGCAAGAGCCGGGCGTTGTTCAACGGGGTGTTGATCCAGGCGTCGTAGCGATTGGAGCCGGCCCATTGGCTGTCCCGTAGCTGACGGTAGTCCTGGCGCATGCGCTCGAACTCCTGGACCTTGCGCTGGCGCATCTGCTCAGCGGGCAAGGGCAGGGCATAGAGCTGTTCCAGGCGCTTGCGAGTGTCGAGCACCAGCTGGGTGAACTGGTCGCGCTGACGCAGCTGGCCATCGGTAGCCGGCGGCAAGCCGCGATAGGCCCGCCATTGCCGGGTGCCTTCCTGCTCGACGAAGGTGGCGAAGGACTCGTTGAACTCGGTGTCGTCCTTCACGTAGAAGCGCTGGTGGGCCAGTTCATGGAAGATCAGGGTCGCCAGGCGCTCGTCGCCCCAGTGCAGCATCGAACTGATGATCGGATCGTCGAACCAGCCCAGGGTCGAATAGGCCTCCACCCCGCCAACGGCCACGTCCAGGCCCTTTAGCTGCAACAGTGCGGCCTCGCCCCGGGCCGCGCCCTGGCTGTAGTAGCCGCGATAGGCCACGCAACCGGCAATGGGAAAGCAATGGGTTTGCGGGGCCAGGGAAAACTCCGGCGTGGCGAACACGTTCCACACCACGTAAGGCCGGCCGATATCGACGTACAACCGATAGCTGCGGTTGTCCGGCAGGTGCAGGTGCTCGCTGGCGAAGGTCCGGGCCCGCTGCGACTGGGCCAGGTGGGCACGCAGGGTGGCATCGCGGGATGGATCGGCCAACACCTGGGTTACTGGTGTACGAGCGCGCAACAACTGTAATTGGCCACTGGCCAGCTGGCTGTAATAGCCGGCGCTGCTGCAACCGTTGAGCAGCAAGAGCATCAGGATCGGAAACCAAACGCGCAAAACGCGATCAAGTACCCCATGGCTTGGACACGGCCTAGTCAAATCGAATCATCCACAGAGAGTCTGCCCGCAAGACTATCTCGCCTGCCTGGAGTTTCGCCATGCGCGTGTTGCTACTGACCACCGGATTGCTGGCCCTAAACGGCTGTGCCAGCCTGCCCGACCCCGACCCGGCGCAAGCCTGGATCGACCTCGCCCCATCCCAGGACACCACCTTGCAAGCCGTGGAAGTGGACGCCAAGGGCGCCGGGGACCCGCGCTACTTCCAGGTCCAGCCCGGTACCCATGAATTGACCCTGCGCTACCAGTTCGCCGTGGCCCCGGGCAACATCGGCGCCGATGTGGAGGAGCCGCTGTGGCGCGACTGCCAGTTGAACGTGAAATTCACCGGTTTCAGCGCTGGCCAGCGCTACCAGGTACGGGCCGGCAACATCGGCTTCCATCCCTGGGCCAGGCTCTACGACGAACAGCGCACCCTGCTGGGCAAGGCGCAACCGGCAGGCTGCCAGCGCAGCTGATCGGCGCTATGCTGGAGCCCCTTCGCCGACCTGGCCCCTTGTTCATGCGCCTGCCACTGCTGATCCTCGCCCTTGCCACCCTCACTGCCTGCAGCACGCCACTGCCCAGCGTCGACCCGCAACAGGCCTGGATCGACCTGGCCACCCCAGCGCCAGGAGGCCGGCTGCTGATGGCCGAGCGCCTGGACAACCAGCGCCTGGGCGATGGCCGGTTCTTCCAGGTCACGCCCGGCAGCCACGAGCTGATGGTGCGTTTCGATTTCGAGGTGTTCGCCGGCGGCATGGGCATGACCACCGACCCACAGGAGCGGCTGTGCTACCTGAGCCTGCGCTACGACCACTTCCAGGCCGGCCAGCGCTACCGGCTGGAGGCCCGCAACCTGGGGTTCACCCCCAGCGCCAGGCTGTACAACGCCCAGCGCGAGATCGTCGCCGAAGAGCGGATGATCAACTGCGTACCCTGAGCCGGTTCAGCGATCGTTCTTCTGGTAGATGATCTTCTTGGTGCCGTTCTCGCAGCTGCCGACCACCATGTTGTCGTCGTGGACCTCGTCATTGGTGACGATTTCCAGGGTGTAGGAGGAGACGCCCCGGGCCTGGATCTTGGCTTCGATCTCGGCCTTGAGTTCCTCGCAGGGCTTGGGCGCGGCCAGGGCCGATGTGGCCAGCGCACAACTTGCTACCGCCAAGGCAAAACGTTTCATGATTGCAAACTCCCTTGTTGCGGCGCGTGCGAACGCACACTCAAGCCGCAGTCAGGTATTCGACCACATTTTCCATGACCCGGTTCTGAACTGGCGCACAGCCTGGGCCTGCCGGCTCCCGATGCGCAAGCCGGCAGCCACGTTCAACCGACCAGGGTCGCGTCCAGCGTGATGCTGGCCTTGAGCACCTTGGATACCGGGCAACCTTCCTTGGCCTTGCGGCTCAGTTCGTCGAACTGCTGCTGGCTGGCTCCCGGGATCCTGGCCTTGAGGACCAGGTGCACGGCAGTGATGGCAAAACCATCGTCGACCTGCTCCAGGGTCACTTCGGCCTGGGTATCGATGCTCTCGGCCTTGAGCCCGGCCTCGCCGAGGATCATGGAAAACGCCATGGAGAAGCAGCCGGCATGGGCCGCGCCGATCAACTCCTCGGGGTTGGTGCCCTTGCCGCCTTCGAAGCGCGCCGTGAAGCCGTAGGGGGCGTCGCGCAGGACTCCGGTTTCGGTGGAGATCGATCCCACGCCGGTTTTCAGGTCGCCTTGCCAATGGGCCGAAGCTTTTTTCTTGATAGCCATGTATCTCTCCTCGAGGAAGCGGTGCAGGGGAATTCCCGCGCCTCAAGGGTTCTGAGGACAGATCCGCGGGCAAAGTTCAGCCGGTCTGCAGCGACCATTTACCCGACAAATTCACTCTGGCTATTGAAACTCGGGTATATGCCCACATTGCATAGTCCTGACTGACAGATTTCGGCAGGTTTTGCGCGTGTAAAAGCCTGCACACCCTAAGGAGAAGCAGGCTTATGCAATCGCTGTCCGCTGTGAAGTTCTCGACCCTCGACCTGGTGCCCGTGCGTGAAGACGCCAGCCCGGCCCAATCCCTGCGCAATTCCCTGGACCTGGCCCAGCATGTGGAAAAGTTCGGCTACACCCGATTCTGGGTCGCCGAGCACCACAACATGGACGGCATCGCCAGCTCCGCCACTTCGGTGCTCATCGGCTACCTGGCCGGTGGCACCTCGACCATCCGCGTCGGCTCCGGTGGAGTCATGCTGCCCAACCATGCGCCACTGGTGATCGCCGAGCAGTTCGGCACCCTGGAGAGCCTGTACCCGGGCCGCATCGACCTGGGCCTGGGCCGGGCTCCGGGCTCGGACCAGATGACCGCGCGAGCCCTGCGCCGGGAACGTTCCGGCAGCGCCGACGACTTCCCCGAGGATGTGGCCGAGCTGATGGCCTACCTGGGCCCACGTTCCCCGGAACAGCGGGTGATCGCGATGCCCGGCACCGGCAGCAACGTGCCGGTGTGGCTGCTGGGTTCCAGCCTGTTCAGCGCGCAGTTGGCCGGGGAGCGGGGCCTGCCCTACGCCTTCGCCTCGCACTTCGCGCCGCGCTACATGCATGAGGCGATCCGCGTATATCGCAATCACTTCAAGCCTTCGGCGGTACTCGACAAACCCTACGTGATGCTCGGCGTACCACTGGTGGCCGCCGATACCGACGAACAGGCCGATTACCTGGCGACCTCGGTGTACCAGCGCATCCTCGCCCTGATGCGCGGCCAGAGCCTGGTCCAGCGCAAGCCGGTCAAGAGCATGGACGGCCTGTGGCTGCCCCATGAGAAGGAAGCGGTGGGGAGTTTCCTAGGCTTGGCGATGATCGGCAGCCCGGCGAAGATCCGCGCCAAGCTGGAAGTGCTGGTGGAGCAGACCGGCGCCGACGAGCTGATCTTCACCTGCGACCTCTACGAGCACGCCGACCGCCTGCACTCCTACGAGCTGCTGTCACAGGTGATGAAGGGCTGAGCGGAGCTGGATCCCAGGCACAAAAAAGCCGACGCCTGGCGTCGGCTTGGTTTTTTCCGGAGGCTACAAGGGATCAACCGCGCTTGTAGACGATCTCCTTGGTACCGGCTTCGCAGGAGCCGACCACCTTGCCATCCGCCGCGGCGCCCTTGTCGACCACTTCCAGCGAGTAGTGAGGGACGCCATTGGCATCGATCTTCGCGGCGATTTCGCCCTTGAGCTCCTCGCATGGCTTGCCGGCGGCAAGGGCAGTTCCCGCAAGACTGAACAAAGCAGCAGCTAAAACTAGTTTTTTCATCGGTCACATTCCCTGGTCGGATCAAAAGAGGCGGCGTGGACGCCAGCCTGACAGAGGCTCAAGACAGTTGTAGCGCTTTGCCATTTCCTATGGCACTCGGCCAGCGCACAAGTTCCAGAGCCTAGCTCAAGCCCTCAACTATTGGCAATGCGGAAGCCGACCTTGAGGGTGACCTGGAAATGCGCCGCCTTGCCGTCCTTGATATGGCCACGGGTCTCGGTGACTTCGAACCACTCCAGGTGCTTGATGCTCTTGTGCGCCTCGGCCAGCGCGTTGTTGATCGCGTCTTCGATGCTGTTGGGCGAAGAACCCACCAGTTCGACCTTCTTGTAGGTGTGATGATCACTCATGGCACTCTCCTTTTGCGGTGATGAACTAAAGCCTAGCAGTGATTGCCCGCTGCACTTGTGGCGCCTTGTCTCAGGGGAAGTTCAGATTTTCTGCACTTTCCCAAGGCCGTGCAGTCGGAACCTACACACTTCATCACCACGTTGCAGGAGAGCCCACATGGCCAATTCGTCGTTACGCAAAGCCTCGCTGGAAAGTATGGAAGCCGAGATCGAGAGCCTGCTCAAATCCCTGGAAAGCCTCAAGGATGATGCTTCCGAGGAGTCGCGCAAAACCCTCAAGACGCTCAAGAGCAATGCCGAGAGCGCGCTGAAACATTCGCGCAGCCTGCTCAGCGATGCCTATGAAGAGGTCAAGGTGAAAACCCGTGAAACCGGGATCGCCACCCGCGACTACGCCCAGGAACACCCCTGGACCACCGCCGGTGTCGCCGTCGGGGCCGTCGGCCTGCTGGCCGCCTACCTGTTGTGCAAGCGCAACAACTGAGTCCGGCTCTTTACAGCAGAACTCAAGCCGGCTGGCGCAGCTCGGTCTTCAGCCACTGCGCCAGCTGCCGGGCGCGCCCGTCGGCGGCGCGCTTGGGCGACCATAGCGCCAGCTGCCCCGGGGTGTCGCAAAAGCCCCAGGGCGCCACCAGCCGCCCCGCCAGCAAGTCCTCGGCCACCAAGGGTTCCGGAGCGATCGCCACTCCCAACCCGGCCACCGCCGCTTCCAGCAAGTAATACAGATGCTCGAACCCCTGGCCGTATTTCAGTGCCTCGGGAGCGATGCCGTTGCGCCGTGCCCAACTGGGCCAGGCCTGGGGTCGTGAGGTGGTATGCAGCAACGGCTCGGCCACCAGCGCCGTTGCCAGCGCCTGGTGCAGGCGCGGATAACCGGCGTAGCGCGGGCTGAGCACCGGGCCGATGCGTTCGCTGGCCAGCTCATGCACCTGCATATCCGCCGGCCAGGGCGGCTCGGCGAATACCAGCAGGGCATCCAGCCCAGGCCGTCGTGGGTCCAGATCGCCTTCGCCGGCGGACAGGTGCAGGCGCAGGTCCGGCAGGTCGGCATTCAGCCGGCCCAGGCGCGGAATCAACCAGCGCGCCAACAGGCTGCCGGAGCAACCGAGGACGAAAGGCGCATCGGCGCTGCCTTGAGTGAGCTCGGCACAGACATCCCGCAAGCGTTCGAAGGCCTCGCTGCTGGCGTCCCGCAGGCGGACCCCGGCATCTGTGAGTTTAATGCCGCGCCCATCCTTGCTGAAAAGGCTCAGCCCCAAATGTTCCTCAAGCACCTTCAATTGCCGGCTGACGGCGCCGTGGGTGACATGCAGCTGCTCGGCGGCCTGGCTGACGCTGTTCAACCGGGCGGTGGCTTCGAAGGCCCGCAGGGCATTGAGGGGGGGCAGGTCGCGGCTCATTTGACGTGTGAGTTTTCCTGACAGATTGTGGCGATCTTATCGGTTTTCAGGGCCCGGTGGCAGGGGTAGAGTGAGGTCCATTGTTTCCACGCTTTCTTCCACGAATCCATCCGGGAGCGCTCCAATGACCCAGTCCCAATTGCGTAATGGTCCTGACGAAAACGGCCTGTTCGGCGGGTTCGGCGGCCGTTATGTCGCAGAAACCCTGATGCCGCTGATCCTCGACCTGGCCCGTGAATACGAAAAGGCCAAGCAGGACCCCAAGTTCCTCGAAGAGCTGGCCTATTTCCAGCGCGACTACGTGGGCCGTCCCAGCCCGCTGTACTTCGCCGAGCGCCTGACTGAACACTGCGGCGGCGCCAAGATCTACCTCAAGCGTGAAGAGCTCAACCACACCGGCGCGCACAAGATCAACAACTGCATCGGCCAGATCCTCCTGGCCAAGCGCATGGGCAAGCAGCGCATCATCGCCGAGACCGGCGCCGGCATGCACGGCGTGGCCACCGCCACCGTGGCCGCGCGCTTCGGCCTGCAATGCGTGATCTACATGGGCACCACCGACATCGAGCGCCAGCAGGCCAACGTGTTTCGCATGAAGCTGCTGGGCGCCGAGGTGATCCCGGTCGTGGCCGGCACCGGCACCCTCAAGGATGCGATGAACGAAGCCCTGCGCGACTGGGTGACCAATGTCGACAACACCTTCTACCTGATCGGCACCGTGGCCGGTCCCCACCCTTACCCCGCCATGGTCCGCGACTTCCAGGCAGTGATCGGCAAGGAAACCCGCGAGCAGATGCAGGCCCACGAAGGGCGCCTGCCGGACAGCCTGGTGGCATGCATCGGCGGCGGCTCCAACGCCATGGGCCTGTTCCATCCGTTCCTCGATGACCAGGGCGTGCAGATCATCGGCGTCGAGGCCGCAGGCCACGGCATCGAGACCGGCAAGCACGCCGCCAGCCTCAACGGCGGGGTGCCCGGCGTACTGCACGGCAACCGCACCTTCCTGCTGCAGGACGACGATGGCCAGATCATCGACGCCCACTCGATTTCCGCCGGCCTGGACTATCCCGGCATCGGCCCGGAACACGCCTGGCTGCATGACATCGGCCGGGTCGAGTACACCTCGATCACCGATACCGAGGCCCTCGAGGCATTCCACCAGTGCTGCCGCCTGGAAGGCATCATCCCCGCGCTGGAGTCCTCCCATGCCCTGGCAGAAGTATTCAAGCGCGCACCCAACCTGCCCAAGGACCACCTGATGGTGGTCAACCTCTCGGGCCGTGGCGACAAAGACATGCAGACCGTGATGCACCACATGCAACAGTCCCAGCAGGAGAAACACTGATGAGCCGCCTGCAAACGCGCTTTGCCGAACTCAAGCAGCAGAACCGCGCCGCCCTGGTGACCTTCATCACCGCCGGTGACCCGAACTACGACACGTCCCTGGCGATCCTCAAGGGCCTGCCGGCCGCTGGCGCCGACGTGATCGAACTGGGCATGCCCTTCACCGACCCCATGGCCGACGGCCCGGCGATCCAGCTCGCCAACATCCGAGCCCTGGGGGCCAAGCAAAACCTGGCGAAAACCCTGCAGATGGTCCGCGAGTTCCGCGTGGACAACAGCGACACGCCACTGGTGCTGATGGGCTATTTCAACCCGATCCACCACTACGGCGTACCGCGCTTCATCGCCGATGCCAAGGCCGCCGGGGTCGATGGCCTGATAGTGGTGGACATTCCGCCGGAACATAACAGCGAGCTGTGCGACCCGGCCCAGGCCGCGGGCATCGATTTCATCCGCCTGACCACGCCGACCACCGACGACGCGCGCCTGCCCAAGGTGCTCGATGGCAGCTCGGGGTTCGTCTACTACGTGTCGGTGGCCGGGGTGACCGGCGCCGGCGCCGCGACCCTGGAACATGTGGAGCAAGCCGTGGCCCGCCTGCGCCGGCATACCGACCTGCCCATCAGCATCGGTTTCGGCATCCGCACCCCGGATCAGGCCGCAGCCATCGCCCGCCTGGCCGACGGCGTGGTGGTGGGTTCGGCACTGATCGACCACATCGCCAGCGCCGAATCCCCCGCCCAGGCGGTGGATGGCGTGCTGAGCCTGTGTTCGGCGCTGTCCGAGGGCGTGCGCAAGGCCCGGCTCGGCTAAGACCGGGCCCGCAGCGAAAAAGGGTTCCAGGAGCAGTCCTGGAACCCTTTTTTCATTGCCGGGCGCCTCAGAACACGCTCAGGTCCAGAGGCCGCAGCGCCCCCATCCAGATCGCATGGTCGGTGTGGTCCTGTAGCTCGTCGCCGGTTTCCGGATGCAGGAACACCACCAGTCCCTGGCGATTGAGCGCCAACCAGGGCACCACCTGGCCGAACAGTTCCGGTCCGAAGGCCAGCTGGCAACTCCAGTCCGGATGCGGCCCGACTTGCCGCTCGTGGACCCGGCCCATGCGCAGGTCGAACAACTGCGCCGCCTGCTCGCACAGGGCCCGGGCCTGCTCGATGGTGCTGGCGTCAAAATAGACGTGGGCGTGGTAGCCCTTGATTCGTTGCATGCAAACCCTCGCGATATAAGACGAACCCTCAGGGCCCGCCACAGGTCACAAGCCTACCTGTAGGAAACAAGAGGAGGCCCGGCCATGAAAAATGCCGAAACCCCAGTGGTCAAGCTGGCGCTCTATGGTGCCACGAGCAGCCTGGGCAGTGCGCTGATGGCGGAGAGCCTGAGGCGCCAGCACGAAGTCATCGCCATTCTCGACGATCTTACCGCCCTGGCCCCGCGCCCTGGCTTGCGCACCAAGGGCGGCAACCTGTTCGATGCCGACGGAGTGCAGCAGAGCGTGGCCGGCTGCTCGGCGGTGATCTGCCTGCTGGATGCTCCCGGCCTGCCGGGCAGTGCGATGCCGGGCCGGGTCGCCGATCCGCTGGCGCAGGTGCAGGCGGCCGATGCGCTGGTTGCAGGCCTGCAAGCGGCCAAGGTCCAGCGGCTGGTCCTGGTGGGCAATTTCGCCATTCTCGACGACCCGCCCGTCTACACCAGCCTGCCTCATCACGCTGCCGAGGAGATCCTCGAAGCCCTACGCAGCAGCCCCCTGGACTGGACCCTGGTCAACGCCCCGCGCTCCGTGGCCGGGCTGGGTATCGAACACTTCAACCAGGTGGGCGACAACCTCGAGCCCGGGCTCGCCGAGCCCCTGCGGCGGCTCAATGGCGTGGCCGTGGGCATCAATGACGAACTGCGCCTGAATCTGCACCTGCGCGAGCATGTGGAGTTCGTCGGCATCCACGAAAACGCTTGATCCTCAGGGCTGGCAGGCCAGGGTCGCCGCCACGTCCAGCAACTGCCGGCGCAACCACAGGTGGGCCGGATCGGTGTCGTTGCGCCCATGCCAGATCGCCAGCAGCGGCGATGGCTCGAGCGCCAGCGGCAAGGGCCGCTGGCACAGGCCCAAGCGCTGCTCAAGATCCCGGGCCAGGGGTTGCGGCACGATCGCCACCAACGGCGACTGCTCCAGCAACTGCGGCAGCACCAGGGAGTGGGGCAGGGTGAGCTTGTACCGGGGCCGGCGACCGATCGCCGCCATGGCCTGTTCCAGCTGCTGGCGGTGGAACATCTCCGATTGCCGGGCGATGCCGCGTTCGAGGATGTAGCCGTTGACCGCGCCTTCCTCCTGGCCACCGACCGAGAGGATGACCAAGGGGCAGTCCGCCAGGGCCGGCAGCGTCACCTGCGGCAGGTCGAGCAGCGGGTGACCGGGGCACATCAGCAATACATCGCGCTGCTCCCACAGGCAGGCGCTGTGCACCCGCCGCGGCAACTCGGCGAACATGCCGATGGCGAGGTCGATGCGCCCGACATCGATCTGTTCGGCCAGGTCCAGGCGGGTCGAGGGCCGGACCACCAGGTCCACTCCCGGCGCCTGCCGGGCCAGGCGCTGCAGCAATGGCGCCAGCAGCACCGAACTCAGGTAGTCGTTGCTCGCCAGGGTGAAAGTGCGCACGGCACTGGCCGGGTCGAAGGCCTCCACGCCCACGGTGCGCTGGATGCTCAGCAACGCTTCGCGCAAAGGGCCGGCGATCGCCTCGGCCCGGGCCGAGGGCTGCATGCCCCGGGCAGTCCGGATGAACAGCTCGTCCTGCAGGGATTCGCGCAGCCGGGTCAGGGCATGGCTGACCGCCGATTGGCTCAAATGCAAGCGCTTGCTGGCCAGGAGGATGCTGCGATCCTCGTAGATGGCAGCGAAAACCCGCAGCAGGTTGAGGTCGAAACGCGGGAGACCGGGTACTTCGTCACGGAGCATATTGCATATCCTGCAGGAGGCTATTGCGGATTGTTCGCTTGCCGCCGGAGGCGGGCGCGGGCAACTTTAGCAGCATCCGACCCGCACCCAGAACGCCCGGCGACCACGCCCGGCGATCACGCCGGCGGCTTGCCCGAAGCTCGCTGAAAGCCCCCTGCGCCCCCTGGATTGCAGGGCCCCGCAGCGGCCATGGAAGACCACCCTGGAACCGAACATGAACGCCCCCGATCTCAACGACATCCCGGCCCGGGACTGGGTCGCCACCCGGCTGCCCCGCACCTGGCAACCCTACGCCCGGCTGATGCGCCTGGACCGGCCCATCGGCACCTGGCTGACCCTGCTGCCGGCCCTGGCTTCGCTGGTGCTGTCTGCCGGGCAGGTGCCCCCGGCCTGGCTGGTGCTGGTGTTCTGCCTCGGCGCGCTGCTGATGCGCAGCGCCGGTTGCAGCATCAACGACATCCTCGACCGGCGCTTCGATGCCCAGGTCAACCGCACCCGCCAGCGCCCCCTGGCCAACGGCTCGTTGAGCCTGCATCAAGCCCTGGCCTGCCTCGCGATCCAGCTGTTGTTGGCCGCCGCCTTATTGTTGACCCTGCAGCCGCTGACGGTGCTGCTGGCCCTGTGCTGCGTGCCCCTGACCCTGGTCTATCCGCTGCTCAAGCGCTTCACCCACTGGCCCCAGGCGTTCCTCGGCGCGGTGTTCAATTGGGGCGTGCTGATGGCCAGCGTGGAGACCACCGGCGCCCTGCAACCCGGCGCCCTGGCGTTGTGGCTCGGTTGCCTGTTCTGGCAACTGGGCTACGACACCTTGTATGCCTACAGCGACCGTGAAGACGACCTGAAGATGGGACTGCGCTCCACCGCGACCCTGTTCGCTGGCCAAGGCAAGGCCTGGATCGGCGCTTTCTACACCATGACGCTGTTGTGCTGGGGCGCGGCAGGGTTGCTGGCCGGGGCCAATCCCGGGTTCTTCATCCTGCTGCTGCCGATCGGGCTATCCCTGGCCTATCAGCTCAGCCTGTTCAGCCCCGACGATCCGGGGCCCTGCAACCACCTGTTCCGCAGCAACTGCCATATCGGCGTCCTGCTGCTGGCCGGGGCCTCGGTGGCCATCGTCTAGCCACGGCTTTCGCCATACCCGCACCAACCACGACCTCCAACTACACAAGGATTTGTCATATGCCTGCCCGTTCGTTCGCCCCCGCAATGCCCTCGCCAACCTCCGGCAACCCGCCGCAACAGTGGGCGACCCTGCTGCTGCGCCTGGCCCTGGGGGCCATGTATTGTGCCCACGCGCTGTTCAAGATCCTGGTGCTGGGCTGGCCGGGGACGATCAAGCTGTTCAGCCTCACCGGCATGCCCGAGTGGCTGACCTACCCGGCGGTGGCGGCGGAACTGCTGGGCGGCTTGCTACTGATCCTGGGGATTGGCGTGCGCTGGGTGGCCCTGGCGCTGCTGCCGATGCTGCTGGGAGCCATCGCCTTCGTCCATGGCGCCCACGGCTGGATCTACACCAGCCCGGGCGGTGGCTGGGAATACCTGGCCTTCCTGGCCGTGGTGTCGCTGGCGTTGGTCTGCCTGGGCAACGGCGCGCTGTCCCTGGCCGGATTGTTCAAGGCCCCGGTCAAAGGGCAATGGACGGCAACGCCAGCCCCTTGAGGGTCTGGGCGCTGATGGCTTGCTCGGCCATCAACCAGTCGACGAAACGCTGGATCAATGGCCCCGGCGCTTACGCTGGGGCAGCACCACGTAATAGCCGTAGCTGGAGATCACCGTCTCGGCGATAGGCCGGCACAACAGGCCCTGGGCCAGCAGGTCGTCCACCAGGTGGCGCCAGCCGATGGCCACGCCCTGGCCACCGATCGCCGCCTGGATCAACAGGGTGTAGTTATCGAAGCGCAACTGCCCCGGCGCTGGCGCGGAGGCGATGCCCAGTTCGCGAAACACTCCGCTCCAGTCGAACCAGTGGCTGCTGGCCTCGCCGCGCAAGTGCAGCAATGGCAATTGCAAAAGCGCTTGGGCGGGCAGGGGCAACGTGCGCTCCTTGAGCAATGCCGGGCTGCACACTGCGAACACTTCTTCGTTGAACAGCCAGTGGCTTTGCCCATGCTTGAAGCGCCCATCGCCGAACAGCACCGCCACGTCGATATCGCTGCGCAAGCTGGCGTGGCTGCGTTCGCTGGTCACCAGGCTGACATCCACCTGCGGATTGGCTTCATGGAAACGATGCAGGCGCGGCATCAGCCAGTAGGCGGCGAAGGCAAAGTCCGTCGCCACTTGCAGCACCTCATGCTGGTGCTGCTGGCGCAGGGCGCCCAGGCCGGCGTCGATGCTCTGCAAGCCGGCCTGGACCTGCTCCAGCAGCAGGCTGGCGGAGTCGGTCAGCTCGATGCCACGGTAGATCCGGTCGAACAGCCGCACCCCCAGCTGTTCTTCCAGCCGCTTGACCTGCTGGCTGATGGCCGGCTGGGTGGTACCCAGCTCCAGTGCAGCGGCGGTGAAGCTGCGCAGACGGGCCGCCGCTTCGAACACCCGCAGCAGGTCCAGGGACAGGTCACCCAGGGCTTCATACATAAGCTGTGCTTATCCTAGTCATTGTCGCGCATGGGCTTTACCGCCACCGGCATGGAATCCATCCTCGATCGCAGCACTCTCGCATAACCATCGACTATGGAATGCCGCGATCCCATGAAGCGCAAGAACATTCTTTTCATCATGGCCGACCAGATGGCCGCGCCCTTGCTGCCGTTCTACGGTCCATCGCCGATCCGCCTGCCGCACCTTGCGCGCCTGGCCGCCGAGGGCGTGGTGTTCGAGGCGGCCTACTGCAACAGCCCGTTGTGCGCACCCTCGCGCTTCACCCTGGTCAGCGGGCAGTTGCCGAGCAAGATCGGCGCCTACGACAACGCCGCCGACTTTCCCGCCGATGTACCGACCTACGCCCACTACCTGCGGCGCCTGGGCTACCGCACGGCGCTGTCGGGCAAGATGCACTTTTGCGGCCCGGACCAGCTGCACGGCTATGAAGAGCGCCTGACCAGCGACATCTACCCCGCCGACTACGGCTGGGCGGTGAACTGGGACCAGCCAGGCGTACGCCCCAGTTGGTACCACAACATGTCCTCGGTATTGCAGGCCGGTCCCTGCGTGCGCACCAACCAGCTGGACTTCGACGAGGAGGTGCTGTTCAAGGCCCGGCAGTACCTGTTCGACCATGTCCGCGAGGCCGGCGACCAGCCGTTCTGCCTGACCGTGTCGATGACCCACCCCCACGATCCGTACACCATCGCCAAGGCCTACTGGGGCCTGTATCGCGACGAGCAGATCCCCATGCCCCAGGCGCTGGCCCAGGACCAGCAGGACCCGCATTCCCAACGCCTGCTCAAGGTCTACGACCTGTGGGACAAACCACTGCCCGAGGACAAGATCCGCGATGCCCGGCGGGCCTACTTCGGCGCCTGCAGCTACATCGACGATAACGTTGGCCGGTTGCTGCAGACCCTGGAGGAGACCGGCCTGGCGGACGACACCATCGTGGTGTTCTCCGGCGACCACGGCGACATGCTGGGCGAGCGTGGCCTCTGGTACAAAATGCACTGGTTCGAAATGGCCGCCCGGGTGCCGCTGCTGATCCATGCCCCCGGGCAATTCGCCGCCGGCCGGGTCAGCCAGGCGGTGTCCACCGCCGACCTGCTGCCGACCCTGGTGGAACTGGCCGGTGGTGCCCTTGAACCTGACCTGCCCTTGGACGGGCGCTCGTTGCTGCCGCACCTGCAAGGGCAGGGCGGGCATGACGAGGTATTCGGCGAATACATGGCCGAAGGCACCATCGGCCCGCTGATGATGATCCGCCGTGGCGCCTACAAGTTCATCTACAGCGAGGACGACCCATGCCTGTTGTTCGACGTGGCCAACGACCCACACGAACGCGAGGAACTGTCCCGCTCGGCGGAGCATCGCCAGCTGTTCGCCGACTTCCTCCAGGAGGCCCGCAACCGTTGGGACATGCCTCGGATCCACCAACAAGTGCTCGCCAGCCAGCGGCGCCGGCGTTTCGTCGCCACGGCCCTGGGCATCGGCAAGCTCAAGAGCTGGGACCACCAGCCGCTGGTGGACGCCAGCGCGCAGTACATGCGCAACCATATCGACCTCGATGACCTGGAGCGCAAGGCTCGTTATCCACAACCCTGCCAAGACCAATGACAAAAACCCAAGGGGAAGAGCATGCAGAAGTTATCCACAGCAGCGATCGCCACGCTGGTGCTTTTGACCAGCGCACCGACCTGGGCCGAGCCTGGATGCGAGACGGTGAAGATGGCCGACCCGGGCTGGAGCGACATCGCCGCCACCAACGCCATCACCGGCTTCTTGCTCGAGGGCCTGGGCTACAAACCCAAGGTCGATACCCTGGCGGTGCCGATCATCTTCGGCGGACTCAAGGACGGCCGGGTGGACGTGTTCCTGGGCAACTGGATGCCGGCGCAACAGGGCTTCCATGACAAGTTCGTGGCCAACGGCGATGTCACCCGGCTGGCGCAGAACCTGGAGGGCACCCAGTTCACCCTGGCCGTGCCGGACTATGTATGGGACGCCGGGGTACATGACTTCAACGACCTGAACAGATACGCCGAACAGCATCCCCGGGAAGTCGACAAGAAGCTCTACGGCATCGGCTCCGGAGCTCCGGCCAACCTGTCGTTGCAGGAGATCATCAAGCACGACGACTTCGCCCTCGGCCAGTGGAAGCTGGTGGAATCCAGCGAGCAGGCGATGCTCGCCGAGGTGTCGCGGGCGGTGAAAAAACACAAGTTCGTCACCTTCCTCGGCTGGACGCCGCACCCGATGAACGCGCAACTGAACATGCGCTACCTCACCGGGGGCGAGAAGTACTTCGGCGCCAGCGGCAGCGTCTACACCCTGACCCGCAAGGGGTATGCCCAGGCTTGCCCGAACGTCGGCAAGCTACTGGGCAACCTGCGGTTCACCCAAGACATGGAGAACGGCATCATGGCCGAGGTGGCCAACCGCAAGGTCAGCTATGCCGAGGCCGCCCGGGCCTGGATCAAGGCCAACCCGGCGGTGCTGGGCCAATGGCTGGACGGTGTGACGACCCTCGATGGCAAGGATGCGCTGCCAACCGTGCAAGCCCGCCTCTAGCACCCATCGTAGGAGCGAGGGGTGGGCGCCCCTTGCTCCTACAGGGATGGGGTAAGCCCTGCGGCAATGCTTTACCCTGACGCCTCTGAACACGCTGAACGCGAGGACCCATGGCCTGGCCCGACCGCCATTCACTGCTGCCGTTCCTGAGCTGGCTGCCACGCCAGAGCCGCGCCAGTGTCGGCCGCGACCTGCTGGTGGGCCTGAGCGGGGCGATCCTGGCGCTGCCGCAATCGATCGCCTATGCCCTGATCGCCGGGCTGCCGCCGGAGTACGGGCTGTACGCGGCCATAGTCCCGGTGCTGGTGGCCTGCCTGTGGGGCTCGTCCTGGCACTTGATCTGCGGCCCCACGGCGGCCATTTCCATCGTTCTCTACACCAGCGTCAGCCCCTTGGCGGTGCCGGCTTCGGCGGACTACATCACGCTGATCCTGCTCTTGACCCTGCTGGCCGGGATCTTCCAGTGGCTGCTGGGGATGCTGCGCTTCGGCGCCCTGGTGAACTTCGTCTCGCATTCGGTGGTACTGGGCTTCACCCTCGGCGCGGCGGTGGTCATCGCGCTGGGCCAACTGCCCAACCTGATGGGCCTGGACCTGGCGAACCAGGCCACCGCCCTTGGCAGCCTGGGCCTGCTGTTGCAGCACCTGGGCGACCTCGACCGGCCGTCCCTGCTACTGGGGCTCGGCACCCTGGCGCTGGGGGTCGGCTTCAAGCTGCTGACCCCGCGCTGGCCAGGCCTGCTGCTGAGCCTGGTGCTCAGTGCGCTGGCGGTCTGGCTGCTGCCGGGACTGTTCGGCCAGGTACGGCTGGTGAGCGCCTTCGCCGGCCACTTGCCGCCCCTGAGCCCTCTGCCGCTGGACCTGGAGCTGGTCCTGCGGCTGCTGCCCAGCGCCGTGGCGGTGGGCATGCTGGGGCTGGTGACCAGCCTGTCGATCGCCCGCTCGCTATCGGCCCGCTCGGAGCAGCTGCTCGACGCCAACCAGGAAGTGCGCGCCCAGGGCCTGTCGAACATCGTCGGCGCCTTCTTCTCCGGCTATCTGTCCTCCGGCTCCTTCACCCGCTCGGGGCTGAGCTACGAGGCCGGCGCCCGTTCGCCCCTGGCCGGGGTGTTCTCGGCGCTCTGGGTGGCGCTGTTCGCAGTGGCCGGCGCCGGGCTGATCGCCCATATCCCGATCCCCGCCATGGCCGGCAGCATCCTGCTGATCTGCTGGGGCCTGGTGGACCACCGGGCGATTCGTGCGTTGTTCCGGGTCAGTCGCGCCGAATTCGCCGTGATGAGCCTGACCTTCGTCGCCACCTTGCTCCTGGAATTGCAGACCGCGATCTATGCCGGGGTCCTGGCGTCGCTGTTCTTCTACCTCAAGCGCACCTCGCAACCCCGGGTGCAGTACAGCCGCGAAGGCGACGAGGACATCCTGCGGGTCGGCGGCTCGATCTTCTTCGGCGCCAGCCATTACCTGCAGGTACGCATGCAGCGCTGCCACGGGGCGAAACTGGTGATCGACGCGCGGCAGATCAACTTCATCGACTATTCGGGAGTGGCGATGCTGCACCAGGAGGCGCGCCGGCTCAGGCGCCAGGGTGGCAGCCTGACCCTGCGCCGGGCGCGGGCCTCGGTGATCGAGGAATTGCGCAAGCTCGAAGGCACGGAGCAATGCCCGATCCGCTTTGAGGATTGAGCATGGGTTGCTGTGGGGTCATAGCGACGCGCCCATCGCCAGCCGGCTATCGCTCTGAACGATGAGACGATCGGTCAGAGCGCCAGCTGGCGCCGCAGCTCGGCCAGTACCGGGGCGCTGTCCGGGCGCACGCCACGCCACAGGAAGAAGGCTTCTGCCGCCTGCTCGGCGAGCATGCCCAGGCCATCGAGCACCTGGGCCGCGCCCTGTGCGCTGGCCCAACGGCAGAAGGTGGTCGGCTCCTTGCCGTACATCATGTCGTAGCACACCGTCCTGCCCGGCTCGACCAGGCTGGCGGAGATCGCCGGCAACTCACCCGACAGACTGGCGGAAGTGGCGTTGATGATCAGGTCCACCGACTCTTCCAGCCAGTCGTAACCGCTGGCCGATACCGGCCCCAGGTCGGCGAAGGCCGCGGCCAGTTGCTCGGCCTTCTCCACGGTGCGGTTGGCGATCACCACCGAGGCTGGTTGCTCGGCCAGCAACGGCTCCAGGGCACCACGCACCGCGCCACCGGCGCCCAGCAGCAGGATGCGCTTGCCCTTGAGGCCGACCCCGGCGTTGACCCTGAGGTCGCGCACCAACCCGGCACCGTCGGTGTTGTCTCCCAGCAAGCTGCCATCGGCCTGTTTGCACAGGGTGTTCACTGCGCCGGCGCGCTGCGCTCGACGGGTGAGGCTGTCGCACAGGCGATAGGCTTCCTCCTTGAACGGCACGGTGACGTTGGCCCCGCGTCCGTGGGCGAAGAAGCGCCGGGCGGTGCCGGCGAAATCGTCCAGGGGCGCCAGCAGGGTGGCGTATTCCAGCTGCTGGCCGGTCTGTTCGGCGAACAGCCGGTGGATCAACGGCGACTTGCTGTGGCCGATCGGATTACCGAAGACAACGTACTGGTCCATCTCTTCCCCCTTTGTGCAATGCCGATTCATCCGCCCGGTCCGCTCAGTTGGCGCCGGCCAGCCAGTCGCGATCCTTGAGGAAGTACTCGGTCAGGCGCGCTTCCTCGCTGCCCGGCTCGGCCTTCCAGTCATAACCCCAGCGCACCTGCGGCGGCAGCGACATGAGGATCGACTCGGTGCGGCCGCCCGATTGCAGGCCGAACAGGGTGCCGCGGTCGTAGACCAGGTTGAATTCCACGTAGCGGCCCCGGCGGAACTCCTGGAATTCGCGCTGCTGCTCGGTGTAGGGGGTGGCCTTGCGGCGCTGGATGATGGGCAGGTAGGCCTCGATGTAGGCATCGCCGATGGCGCGCATGAAAGCGAAGCTGGTGTCGAAGTCCCATTCGTTCAGGTCGTCGAAGAACAGGCCGCCGATGCCCCGCGGCTCGTTGCGGTGCTTGATGTGGAAGTAGCTGTCGCACCAGGCCTTGTAGCGTGGATAGACATCGGGGCCGAAGGGCGCGCAGGCGCGTTCGGCGACCCGGTGCCAGTGCACGCAGTCTTCCTCATTGGCGTAGTAGGGGGTCAGGTCGAAGCCGCCGCCGAACCACCAGACCGGTTCCTCGCCTTCTTTCTCGGCGATGAAGAACCGCACGTTGGCGTGGGAAGTCGGTACATGGGGGTTATGCGGATGGATCACCAGGGACACGCCCAGGGCCTCGAAACCGCGACCGGCCAGTTCCGGCCGGTGGGCACTGGCCGATGGCGGCAGGCCGCTGCCGAACACATGGGAAAAGTTGACCCCGCCTTTCTCGATCACCGCGCCATCGCCGATCACCCGGGTACGACCGCCACCGCCGGCAGGGCGGGTCCAGGCGTCCTCGATGAAACGGGCGCCGCCGTCTTCGGTTTCCAGTGCGGCACAGATACGGTCTTGCAGGTCGAGCAGGTAGGCCTTCACGGCCTCGGTGCGGGTAGTCATGGCATCACCTTGGGTCGGGCAAAGCTACGCGGCGCTAGGGATGACGCGCAGGCCGGCGCAAATGGGCGCGTAGCATAACACCGCGCCGGGGCCTGCCGCAGTTGACGAAGGTCAAGCAGAGGAGTCCGATAGGGCACTTTTAACAGGCCGTTCAAAAATGTAGGCGGGCAGCCAGCGCAAGGCGAAAAAAGACGAAAAAAACGCAGTTTACGAGTGTAAATGAGCATTTTGACCGGGCTGGCGCACCAGCCTGTTTTCAACACAGCGATGGCAACGCAGGCAGTTTTTCAACGCCCTGTTCAACATGCGATCGAGGAGAGAGGAAAGATGGCCAAACGTATCCAGTTCCGCGCCCATGGCGGCCCCGAAGTACTTGAGTATGTGGATTACCAGCCGGCCGAGCCGGGCCCGCAGGAAGTGCGGGTCAGCAACCGGGCCATCGGCCTGAACTTCATCGACAACTACTACCGCAGTGGCTTGTATGCGCCACCGGCCTTGCCCTCGGGCATGGGTTTCGAAGGCGCGGGGGTGGTCGAGGCGGTGGGCAGCGCGGTGACCCGCTTCAAGGTCGGCGACCGGGTGGGCTACGGCAGCGGCCCGCTGGGCGCCTACAGCGATGTGCATGTACTGCCCGAAACCAACCTGGTGCTGCTGCCTGAGGGCATCAGTTTCGAACAAGCGGCGGCGGTGATGCTCAAGGGCCTGACCGTGCAGTACCTGCTGCGCCAGACCTACGAACTCAAGGGCGGCGAGACCGTGCTGTTCCACGCGGCGGCAGGTGGCGTCGGCGCCCTGGCCTGCCAGTGGGCCAAGGCCCTGGGGGTGAAGCTGATCGGTACCGTCAGCTCGCCGGAAAAAGCCGCCCTCGCCAAGGGCCTCGGCGCCTGGGAAACCATCGACTACAGCCATGAGAACGTGGCCCAGCGGGTGCTGGAGCTGACCGGCGGACGCAAATGCCCGGTGGTCTACGACGGCGTCGGCAAGGACACCTGGCTGACTTCCCTGGACTGCCTGGCGCCACGCGGCCTGATGGTCAGCTTCGGCAACGCCTCGGGGGCGGTGGAAGGGGTGAATCTGGGAATCCTGGCGGCCAAGGGTTCGCTGTACGTGACCCGGCCGACCCTGGGCAGCTACGCCAACAGCGCCGAGAACCTGCAACGCATGGCCGACGACCTGTTCGGCATGATCACCAGCGGCCACATCAAGGTCGAGATCAACCAGCGTTTCGCCCTGGCGGACGCGGCCAAGGCCCACGTCGAGCTGTCGGCGCGGCGCACCACCGGCTCCACGGTACTGCTGCCCTAGTCAGGGGAAACAGTGGGCGAGGGTGGCGCGCTCCAATCGGCGCCGCAGCCCTCGCCAGCGCGGCTCAGGAAGGCCGGATCACCTTGCCGGTGGCCAGGTCGCGGATCAGGCTGGGGTTCTTGCGTCCACCCAGGCTGCCGCTCAGGACCAGGTCCAGCTGCCCCCGGAAGTACTGTTCGACCCGCAACCGGGTCCGCGCCGCTGGCCGCCCCTGGGGGTTGGCCGAGGTAGAGATCAATGGCCCCACCAGGGCACAGAGCTCACGCACCAACGGATGGTCGCTGACCCGCAGGGCCACGGTGTCGTGGAGCCCGGTGACCCATTCGGGCAACAGGTTCTGATGGGGCACCAGCCAGGTATTGGGACCCGGCCAGGTGCTGGCCATGCGTTCGATCCAAGTGTCGGGGAAATCCTCGAACAGGAAGTCGAACTGGTGGATATTGTCGGCGATCAGGATCAAGCCCTTGTCCACCGACCGCGACTTGATCGCCAACAGGCGATCCACCGCCTCTTCGTTCCACGGATCGCACCCCAGGCCCCAGACCGCTTCGGTTGGATAGGCAATCACCGCCCCTGCGCGAATCTCTCGTGCGGCTTGTTGCACACGCCAACTGCTGACCATTGCCGACTCTCCAGATAAAAGCTGTGCGCAGTTTACCGATCCTGCTTATAAAACCTAGCTCAGGCGCGCAAACCAGCGCCCGTTTTCATTGACCGCGCGACCATCGACCTCCAGCTCGGTCAGGCTCGCCAGCACCCGGGGCAGGGGCCAGCCACTGGCCAGCGCCAGGGCCTCGCTGCCCTGGGGAGCGGCTTGCAGCAGGACCAGCAGCGGATGGGAATCGATGGCGACCGGCTCGACTGACGGCGGCAAGCGTTGCCAGCCCTGTAACGTCTCGAGGATGTGCTGGACGCTTTCCACCAGTACCGCGCCATCGCGGATCAGTTGGTGACAACCGCGGGCTCCGGGGTGATGGATCGAACCGGGAATGGCATACACCTCGCGCCCCTGCTCCGCCGCCAGCCGGGCAGTGATCAGCGAGCCGCTGGCGACACTGGCCTCCACCACCAGCACCCCCAGGGACAGGCCGCTGATGATCCGGTTGCGCCGGGGAAAATGCTCCGGGCGCGGCCCGGTATCCAGGGCGAACTCGGACACCAGCGCACTGCCTTGCTCGACCATCGCCCGGGCCAGCTCCCGGTGACGCTGTGGATAACAATTTTCCAGGCCGGTGCCGAGCACCGCCACGGTGCGTCCGCCGACCTCCAGCGCAGCTCGGTGCGCGGCCCCGTCGATGCCCAGGGCCAGGCCGCTGGTGATGACGAAACCGGCCTCGGCCAGGCTCCTGGAAAACGCCGCCGCAGTATCCAGGCCCGGCCGCGAGGCACGCCGGCTGCCCACCAGCGCCAACTGCGGCGACTCGAGGATCGTCGGATCGCCGGCCACGAACAGCAGGGGCGGGGCATCCTCCAACTGGGCCAGCAACGCCGGGTAGCCAGGCTGGTCCCACATCAGCAAGTGCCTGGCCTGGCCGTCTATCCAGGCCAACGCGCGCCGAGCGCCCTCGCGCACTGTAGCGCTGCGCCGGGCCTCGGCACAGGCCGCCGGCAGCCCCAGGGACTGCCAGGCAGCGGCCGGGGCGCTGAGGGCCTTGGCCGCACCACCGAAAGCCTGGAGCAGGCGCTTGAAACGCATGGGGCCAAGACCAGGCAGTCCATGCAAACGTAGACGAGCCTCCAGTTCCGCTGGGGAAATGGCGCCAATGGTCGGGTGCGACATGGATCATCCTTGATCGTCATGGCTCCGGCGAATACCGGAACAACCTGTGGATAAGTCTGTTGGTAACTTGTTGAGGAACGCCTTCCCTCAAGATCCCGGGCGCTTGCCCTGGCACTCTTGGCCAGGCCAGGCCGGCACGGATGCGCATGGAGGGGGAAAAGCGCCGACGATCCGCCTGCAGCCCAGGGACAGCAAGGCGAACAGTGATTTCCTCAGGGGCTGAATCCCTTTATCATGTGCGTTCGCGTGAAACGCCAGAGCCTGCACGGCTCGCTCCCTTGCAGAGCACGTTTTACATCGGCGGCCCAGGTCCAGGACCTGCCAGGACGCCGGATCCGCCCTCATTTCACACGTGTAGCAATTACGCCTATGGCCATTTTAAACATCCTCGAATTCCCCGATTCGCGCCTGCGCACTATCGCCAAACCCGTGGCCGTAGTGGACGACGAAGTGCGTCAGTTGGTCGACGACATGTTTGAAACAATGTATGAGGCCCCGGGCATCGGCCTGGCGGCGACCCAGGTCAACGTGCACAAGCGCGTCGTGGTCATGGACCTGTCCGAAGACCGCAGCGAGCCCCGGGTCTTCATCAACCCCGAGTTCGAACCCCTGACCGACGAGATGGACCAGTACCAGGAAGGTTGCCTGTCGGTACCCGGCTTCTACGAAAACGTCGACCGCCCGCAGCGGGTCAAGGTCAAGGCCCTGGACCGCGACGGCAAGCCCTACGAGTTGATCGCCGAAGGCCTGCTGGCGGTGTGCATCCAGCACGAGTGCGACCACCTGAACGGCAAGCTGTTCGTCGACTACCTGTCCACGCTCAAGCGCGACCGGATCAAGAAGAAGCTGGAAAAGCAGCATCGCCAGCAGGCTTGATGGCCGTCTTGCAAAGGCTTGCCATGGCAAGCCTTTTTCTTTTTCGCATCTTCAGCAAGCGAGATTCCCCATGACTGAGCCATTGCGCATCGTCTTTGCCGGCACCCCCGAATTCGCCGCCGAACACCTCAAGGCCCTGCTCGCCAGCCCCTACGAGATCGTGGCCGTCTATACCCAGCCCGATCGCCCGGCCGGCCGTGGGCAGAAGCTGATGCCCAGCGCGGTCAAGGCCCTGGCCGTGGAGCATGCGATCCCGGTCTATCAGCCGCAGACCCTGCGCAACGCCGAGGCCCAGGCCGAACTGGCCGCACTCAAGCCGGACCTGATGGTGGTGGTGGCCTACGGCCTGATCCTGCCCCAGGCAGTGCTGGATATCCCTCGCCTGGGCTGCATCAACAGCCATGCCTCGCTGCTGCCACGCTGGCGTGGTGCGGCGCCGATCCAGCGCGCCGTGCAGGCCGGCGACGCCGAGAGCGGCGTGACCGTGATGCGCATGGAAGCGGGCCTGGACACCGGGCCGATGCTGCTCAAGGTAGTCACCCCGATCAACGCCGAAGACACCGGCGGCACCCTGCACGACCGCCTGGCCGCCATGGGCCCGGGCGCCGTGGTGCAAGCCATCGCCGGCCTGGCTGCCGGCACCCTGCAAGGCGAAGTGCAGGACGATAGCCTGGCCACCTACGCCCACAAGCTGAACAAGGATGAAGCACGCATCGACTGGAGCCGTCCCGCCGTGGAACTGGAACGCCTGGTCCGCGCCTTCAACCCATGGCCGGTGTGCCATAGCACCCTTGATGGCGAAAGCGTGAAGGTACTGGCCGCCAACATATCCACAGGCCAGGGCACCCCAGGCGAAGTCCTATCCGCCAGCAAGGACGGCCTGGTCGTCGCTTGCGGTGCCGGCGCCCTGAGCCTGACTCGCCTGCAATTGCCCGGTGGCAAGGCCCTGGCCTTCAGCGACCTGTTCAACAGTCGCCGCGAGAAGTTCGCCAGCGGCAAGGTACTCGGCCAATGAATCCACGCCTGGCCGCCGCCCGTGCCCTGGCCGCCGTACTCAGCGGCAAGGCCTCGCTCAACAGCTCACTGCCCGCGCAGCTGGACAAGGTCGAGGAGCGTGATCGCGGCCTGACCCAGGACCTGGCCTTCGGCACCGCCCGCTGGCAACCGCGCCTCGAGCTGCTGGCCGCGCAATTGCTGCAGAAGCCCTTCAAGGCGGCCGACGCCGATGTCCAGGCGCTGCTGCTGGTGGGCCTGTACCAGCTGTTCTACAGCCGAATCCCGGCCCACGCCGCCATCGGCGAGACCGTCGGTTGTGCCGACAAGCTCAAGAAACCCTGGGCCAAGGGCCTGCTCAATGCCGTGCTGCGCCGCGCCCAGCGTGAGGGTGAGGAACTGCTCGCCGGCATGGAGCGCGACCCGGTGGTGCGTACTGCCCACCCGCGCTGGCTGCAGAAATCGCTCAAGGCCTTCTGGCCCGAGCAGTGGGAAGCCATCTGCGCCGCCAACAACGCCCATCCGCCGATGATCCTGCGGGTCAACCGCCGCCACCACAGCCGCGATGCCTACCTGGCACTGCTGGCCGAAGCGGGCGTTGGCGCCAGCGCCTGCCAGTACAGCCCAGACGGCATCGTGCTGGCCGAAGCCTGCGACGTGCGCGGCCTGCCAGGCTTCGCCGAAGGCTGGGTGAGCGTGCAGGACGAAGCCGCGCAACTGGCCGCCGACCTGCTGGACCTGGCCCCCGGGCAGCGGGTGCTGGACGCCTGCTGCGCCCCTGGCGGCAAGACCTGCCACATCCTCGAAGCCGAGCCGGCCCTGGCCGGCGTGGTGGCCGTGGACCTGGAAGCCAAGCGCCTGGTCCGCGTGCGGGAAAACCTCGAGCGCCTGGGGCTGGACGCGCAATTGATCGCCGCCGACGGCCGCGACACCCAGGCCTGGTGGGACGGCAAGCCGTTCCAGCGCATCCTGCTGGACGCGCCCTGTTCGGCTACCGGGGTGATCCGCCGGCATCCGGACATCAAGCTGACCCGCCAGCCCGACGACATCGCGGCCCTGGCGCAACTGCAAGGCGAGCTGCTGGATACCCTGTGGCAAACCCTCGAGGTGGGCGGCATCCTGCTCTACGCCACCTGCTCGACCCTGCCCACCGAGAACACCGAGGTGATCGGTGCCTTCCTCGCCCGTACCCCGGGCGCCCGGGAGCTGGACCTGGCCACTGAAGCCGGCCTGCGCCAGCCCCACGGCCGCCAGTTGCTGGCCCAGGAGGGCGGCCACGACGGCTTCTACTATGCCAAGCTGATCAAGATCGCCGCATCGCGCGGGTAAGCACAAGAATCTAGGGAGTAGTGGATGAAGATCATCATCCTCGGCGCCGGCCAAGTAGGCGGCACGCTGGCCGAACACCTGGCCAGCGAAGCCAACGACATCACCGTGGTGGACACCGATGGCGAACGCCTGCGCGATCTCGGCGATCGCCTGGACATCCGTACCGTGCAGGGCCGCGGCTCCTTCCCCACGGTGCTGCGCCAGGCCGGGGCGGACGATGCCGACATGCTGGTGGCGGTGACCAACAGCGACGAAACCAACATGGTGGCCTGCCAGGTCGCCCACACCCTGTTCCACACCCCGACCAAGATCGCCCGGGTGCGCGAGGCCGCCTACCTGACCCGTGCCGGCCTGTTCGACAACGATGCCATTCCGGTGGACGTGCTGATCAGCCCGGAACAGGTGGTGACCAACTACATCAAGCGCCTGATCGAGCACCCCGGTTCGCTGCAGGTGATCGACTTCTACGAGGGCAAGGCCCAGCTGGTGGCGGTGAAGGCCTATTACGGCGGCCCGCTGGTCGGCCAGCAACTGCGCCAACTGCGCGAGCACATGCCCAACGTCGACACCCGGGTGGCGGCGATCTTCCGCCGCGACCGGCCGATCATGCCCACCGGCGACACGGTGATCGAGGCCGACGACGAAGTGTTCTTCATCGCCGCCAAGGCCCACATCCGCGCGGTGATGAGCGAGATGCGCCGGCTCGAGGAGTCCTACAAGCGCATAGTCATCGCCGGTGGCGGGCAGATCGGCGAGCGCCTGGCCGAGGCCATCGAAAGCCGCTACCAGGTCAAGATCATCGAGATGAACCCGGCCCGCTGCCGCTATCTCTCCGACACCCTGGACAGCACCGTGGTCCTGCAAGGCAGCGCCTCGGACCGCGACCTGCTGCTGGAAGAGAACATCGCCGACGCCGACATCTTCCTGGCCCTGACCAACGACGACGAGGCCAACATCATGTCCTCGCTGCTGGCCAAGCGCCTGGGGGCGAAGAAGGTCATGACCATCATCAACAACCCGGCCTACGTCGACCTGATCCAGGGTGGCGATATCGACATCGCTATCAGCCCACAACTGGCCACCATCGGCACCCTGCTGGCCCACGTGCGCCGTGGCGATATCGTCAGCGTGCATTCCCTGCGCCGGGGTGCGGCGGAAGCCATCGAGGCCGTCGCCCATGGCGACGCCAAGTCGAGCAAGGTGATCGGGCGGGCCATCGGCGACCTCGGCCTGCCGCCGGGGACCACCATCGGCGCGGTCATCCGTGATGAAGAGGTGCTGATCGCCCACGACGATACGGTGATCGAGGCCGGGGACCACGTGATCCTGTTCCTTGTGGATAAAAAACATATCCGCGATGTGGAGAAGCTGTTCCACGTGGGCCTGAGCTTCTTCTGATCGAACGCTGTCTTGTCCACAGGAGTGACGACAATGCTGGAATCGCTGGAAAAAATGCTCGCCAAGGGTGTGGATAACCCACTGCTGCGCTTCGGCCTGGGCAAGGGTTACCTGGACCAGGGCGAACACGCCCGGGCCGCCACCCACCTGCAACAGTGCGTGACCCTGGACCCGAAGTATTCCGCGGCCTGGAAGCTGTTGGGCAAGGCCTTGCAAGGGCAGGGCGAGCTACAAGCGGCGCGCCAGGCCTGGGAGCAGGGCCTGGAGGCGGCCCGGAGCCAGGGCGACAAGCAGGCGGAAAAGGAAATGACCGTGTTCCTGAAAAAACTCGACCGCCAGTCCCAAGGCTGACCATCACCCTGTAACCGCTGCCGCAGGCTGCGAACGAGCGCAACGCTCGCGAGGCTCTGAAGACCAGCGAGGCTCGACAAGAGACCGCCAAGCGAGGCCCTGTAGTCCTTTTCGCCGCCTCGCGGGATCGGCAGCGGCCACTGGACCGGCTTAGAGATAACGCAGGGCGATGCCCTCGGCGTCCACCTGCACCACTTCCATGCGCACCCGCGGCGCGGCCACCGGCAAGCCCTGCACCTGGCCATAGACCACGGCGCCCTTGGGCAGCCGCGCCAGCTGCGGGCTTTGCACATAGACGCCGCTGGCCGAGAGGTTGCGGGTCTGCCCCAGGCATTCGCCGATGCTCTCGTGGGAAATCTTGATACGGAACGACTTGCGGTGATCGGACATCTTCTGCGCCCTTGTCCAGTGTCCTGTGGATAATCCTCGAGCGAGGTTATCCACAGATCGTGCCAGCTCTGTCAGTACCAGCGCGCCTCGCCAGGAGGGCGCTTCTTGAAACGCTTCATGCTCCACATGTACTGGCTCGGGTAGGCCGCCACGTAACGCTCGACCACCTTGCTCATGGCCGCGCAGGAGACTTCGGTGTCGGTGCTGTACATGTCTTCCGGGGCCGCCTCGAGGATCACCTTGTAGCCCGAGCCGTCGGGCAGGCGCAGGGCATGCAGGAACACGCCAACGGCCTTGCCGCCGGCCAACATGTTGGGCACGAACTTGCTGGTCAGGGCCTGGGTGGCGAAGAAGGGCACGAAGATCCCGGCGGACTCGGCTGGTTCCGGGTCGGCGGGAATGCCCACCGAGCCGCCCTTGCGCACTTCCTTGATGACGCTGAGGATGCCTTCCTTGGTGGAGGCTGCCACGCGGTTGCCCAGTTGCACCCGCTGCTTGCGCAGCAGTTCGTCCACCGCCTTGAGCTTGGGCGGACGATAGAAAATGATCGGTTTGCACTGGCTGCAATAGAAGTGGTTGAGCACTTCCCAGTTGCCCAGGTGGCTGGTGATGCCCACCACGCCCTTGCCCGAGGCCAGGGCCTGCTGGAGCACTTCCAGGCCCTGGACTTCGCGCACCAGGGCAATGGAGCGTTCGGCCGGCCAGATCCAGGCACAGGCGCTTTCGGTCAGGGACTTGCCGATGTCCTTCAGGCTCTGGCCGACCAGACGCTCGCGCTCGGCGGGGTCCATCTGGGGAAAACACTTGGCGAGGTTGATCCGCACCACGTCGCGGGAGCGGTTGGGAGTCTTCCACATGATCCAGCCGATGGCCGCGCCGACCGCCTGCACCGCGCGCCAGGGCAGCAGGGCAAACAACCGCAGAGCTCCCACCAGCAGGGCGCCTTTGAACTTATCCACAGATGACTCCTGATCTCTTGGTCATGGCCTAGTCGCAGCCGGCTATTCTAACCGGCCATCGGCGCCTGTGCGAAAGCGCCTGCCGTGGCGCTCATGGCGCCGGCGAGCCCAGGCTGGAGTAGCGATCGCAGTCGCGGGTGTGGTCCATGACCATGCCCGAAGCCTGCATCAGGGCGTAGCAGATGGTCGGGCCGACGAAGGTGAAACCAGCCTTGCGCAGGCCACGGCTCATGGCCTCGGCCTCGGGCGTCACCGCCGGGACCTCGCTGCGATCGGCGAAATGGTTGATCTTCGGCACACCGCCGACGAAGGACCAGAGGAACGCCACCGGATCGTCCAGCTCCAGCCAGGCCTGGGCATTGCGCCGCGCGGCCTCGAGCTTGAGGCGGTTGCGGATGATGCCCGGATCGAGCATCAGCTCGTCGATCTCGGCATCGCTCATCTGTGCCACCCGCTGCACATCGAAGCCGAACAGCACCTGCCGATAGCGCTCGCGCTTCTTCAGCACGGTGATCCATGACAACCCGGCCTGGAACCCTTCGAGCAATAACAACTCGAACAAGCGCTGCCCATCGCGCAGCGGTACGCCCCATTCCTGGTCGTGATAAGCCATGTACAACGGATCTTCGGTACACCAAAAGCAGCGTGGCATAAGGCTCCAGGGGGCGTGCGCAGGACCGAATCGGGTATACTCCCGCTCCTTAAATCGCAGCCCAAGTAACAGGTGAATTTCGTGAGCCAGCCTACGCCAGCCGTGCGTACCTTCCAAGACTTGATCCTCGCCCTCCAGCAGTACTGGGCCGAGCAAGGTTGTGTGGTACTTCAGCCCTACGATATGGAAGTAGGCGCCGGCACTTTCCACACCGCCACATTCCTGCGGGCCATCGGCCCGGAAACCTGGAACGCCGCCTACGTGCAGCCAAGCCGCCGCCCCACTGACGGCCGCTACGGCGAGAACCCCAACCGCCTGCAGCACTACTACCAGTTCCAGGTGGTCCTCAAGCCCAACCCGGAAAACTTCCAGGAGCTGTACCTGGGCTCGCTCAAGCACGTGGGCCTGGACCCACTGGTGCACGACATCCGTTTCGTCGAGGACAACTGGGAATCGCCGACCCTGGGCGCCTGGGGCCTGGGCTGGGAAGTCTGGCTCAACGGCATGGAAGTGACCCAGTTCACCTACTTCCAGCAGGCCGGCGGCATCGAGTGCTACCCGGTGACCGGCGAAATCACCTATGGCCTGGAACGCCTGGCCATGTACCTGCAGGGCGTGGACTCGGTCTACGACCTGGTCTGGGCCGACGGCCCGTTCGGCAAGGTCACCTATGGCGATGTGTTCCACCAGAACGAGGTGGAGCAATCGACCTACAACTTCGAGCACGCCAACGTCGACAAGCTGTTCGAACTGTTCGATTTCTATGAAAGCGAAGCCAAGCGCCTGATCGAGCTGGACCAGCCGCTGCCGTTGCCGAGCTATGAAATGGTCCTCAAGGCCTCGCACACCTTCAACCTGCTGGATGCACGCCGGGCCATCTCGGTGACCGCGCGCCAGCAGTACATCCTGCGTGTGCGCACCCTGGCGCGTTCCGTCGCGCAAGCCTACCTGCTGGCCCGGGCCAAGCTGGGCTTCCCGATGGCGACCCCGGACCTGCGTGATGAAGTGTTGGCTAAGTTGGAGGCGGCACAATGAGTGCGCAAGATTTTCTGGTTGAACTGGGCACTGAAGAACTGCCACCCAAGGCCCTGGCGACCCTGGCCGAAGCCTTTCTGGCCGGCATCGAAAAAGGCCTGCAGAGCGCTGGCCTGAGCTTTGAAGCCAAGCACGTCTACGCCGCGCCACGGCGCCTGGCGGTACTGATCACCCAGCTGGCCACCCAGCAGCCGGACCGCAGCATCAACCTCGACGGCCCGCCACGCCAGGCGGCCTTCGATGCCGAGGGCAACCCGACCCAGGCCGCCCTGGGCTTCGCCAAGAAGTGCGGCGTGGACCTGAGCGAGATCGACCAGAGCGGTCCGAAACTGCGCTACAGCCAGAGCATCAAGGGCAAGCCTACCGCCAGCCTGCTGCCGACCATCGTCGAGGATTCGCTCAACGACCTGCCGATTCCCAAGCGCATGCGCTGGGCCGCGCGCAAGGAAGAGTTCGTGCGTCCGACCCAGTGGCTGGTCATGCTCCTGGGCGATGAAGTCATCGACTGCACCATCCTGGCCCAGAAGGCCGGCCGCGACTCTCGTGGCCATCGTTTCCACCACCCGGAAAACGTGCGAATCACCGCGCCGGCCAACTACCTGGCCGACCTGCGTGCTGCCTACGTGCTGGCCGATGCCAACGAGCGCCGCGAGCTGATCAGCAAGCGCACCGAAGAGCTGGCGCGCATGCAGGAAGGCACCGCCATCGTCCCGGCCGATCTGCTGGACGAGGTCACCGCCCTGGTGGAATGGCCAGTGCCGCTGGTGTGCTCGTTCGAGGAGCGGTTCCTGGAAGTGCCCCAGGAAGCCCTGATCACCACCATGCAGGACAACCAGAAGTACTTCTGCCTGCTGGACGTGGATGGCAAGCTGCTGCCGCGCTTCATCACCGTGGCCAACATCGAGAGCAAGGACCCGCGCCAGATCATCGAGGGCAACGAGAAAGTCGTGCGCCCACGCCTGACCGACGCCGAGTTCTTCTTCAAGCAAGACAAGAAGCAGAAGCTCGAGGACTTCAACCAGCGCCTGCAGAACGTGGTTTTCCAGGAGAAGCTGGGCAGCGTCTACGACAAGGCCGAGCGCGTTTCCAAGCTGGCCGCCTTCATTGCCCCGCGCATCGGTGGCGACGCCCAGCGCGCAGCCCGTGCCGGCATCCTCTCCAAGTGCGACCTGGCCACCGAGATGGTCGGCGAGTTCCCCGAGATGCAAGGCATCGCCGGCTACTACTACGCCCTCAATGACGGCGAGCCGCAAGACGTGGCCCTGGCCCTCAACGAGCAATACATGCCTCGTGGCGCCGGTGCCGAGCTGCCCAGCACCCTGACCGGTGCCGCCGTGGCCATCGCCGACAAGCTCGATACCCTGGTGGGCATCTTCGGCATCGGCATGCTGCCTACCGGTAGCAAGGACCCTTACGCCCTGCGCCGTGCGGCCCTGGGCGTGCTGCGGATCCTGATCGAGAAGAAGCTCGACCTGGACCTGAACGAAGCGGTGGCCTCTGCCGTCAGCGCCTTCGGCAGCAAGGTCAAGGCCGCCGGCCTGGCCGAGCAGGTGCTGGAGTTCATCTTCGACCGCCTGCGCGCACGCTACGAGGACGAAGGCGTGGACGTGGCCACCTACCTGTCGGTACGGGCCCTGAAACCGGGTTCGGCCCTGGACTTCGACCAGCGCGTACAGGCCGTGCAGGCCTTCCGCAAGCTGCCGGAAGCCGCGGCGCTGGCAGCGGTGAACAAGCGCGTGTCGAACCTGCTGAGCAAGATCGAAGGCAACGTGCCGACCACCATCGAAGCCAAATACTTCGACAATGCCAACGAGTTCTCCCTGTACTCGGCGATCCAGCAGGCGGACCAGGCTGTCCAGCCAATGGCCGCAGCCCGCCAGTACAGCGAGACCCTGGCCCGCCTGGCCGCCCTGCGCGAGCCGGTGGATGCCTTCTTCGAGGCGGTGATGGTCAATGCCGAGGACACCAACGTACGGGCCAACCGCTATGCGCTGCTGGCGCGCCTGCGTGGCCTGTTCCTGGGCGTGGCCGACATTTCGGTACTGAGCTGAGCGGATAGGGAACTGCTGTGAAACTGCTGATACTCGATCGCGACGGCGTGATCAATCACGACTCCGATGCCTATATCAAATCGGTGCAGGAGTGGATACCGATCCCCGGATCGATCGAAGCCATTGCGCAGTTGAGCAAGGCCGGCTGGACGGTGGCGGTGGCCACCAACCAGTCCGGCATTGCCCGCGGCTACTACGACCTGGCCACCCTCGACGCCATGCACGCGCGCCTGCGCGAGCTGGTGGCGGAGCAGGGCGGCGAAGTCGGGCTGATCGTCCATTGTCCCCATGGTCCGGATGAAGGCTGCGACTGCCGCAAGCCCAAGCCGGGAATGCTGCGGACCATCGCCGAACACTACCAGGCCGATCTCGGCCATCTATGGTTCGTAGGTGACAGTCTCAGTGACCTGGAGGCGGCAAGAGCCGTCGACTGTCAGCCCGTATTGGTAAAGACCGGAAAAGGCGAAAAGACCCTGGGGAAAACCCTGCCGGTAGGCACCTTGATTTTTGACGACTTGGCGGCCGTTGCCGCTGAACTTATCCACAATTAGGCCCCTTCTGGCATCCTGACCAAGGACCGTTCGGGAGAGCGCTTTTTAAAGCGGGCACGCCCGCAATGGTAAATGCCGCTATGTCGATCCTGCAGGCCATCAGAACCTTCTTCTTTTACCTGCTGTTGAGCACCAGCGCCTTGCTGTGGTGCTCCCTGAGCTTTTTCATCGCGCCGTTCCTGCCTTTCAAGGCGCGCTATCGCTTTATCAATGTCTACTGGTGTCGCTGTGCCCTGTGGCTGACCAAGGTATTGCTCGACATCCGCGTGGAAGTGAAGGGCGCGGACAATGTTCCGGAACGCCCCTGCGTGATCGTCTCGAACCACCAGAGCACCTGGGAGACCTTCTTCCTCTCGGCCTACTTCCAACCCTTGAGCCAAGTACTCAAGCGTGAACTGCTGTACGTGCCGTTCTTCGGTTGGGCCATGGCCATGCTGCGCCCCATCGCCATCGACCGGGACAACCCCAAGGCCGCCCTCAAGCAAGTGGCGAGCAAGGGCGATGAACTGCTCAAGGACAATGTCTGGGTACTGATCTTCCCCGAAGGCACCCGCGTGCCCTATGGCCAGGTCGGCAAGTTCTCCCGCAGTGGCAGCGCCCTGGCGGTGAACGCCGACTTGCCAGTCCTGCCGGTGGCCCACAATGCCGGCAAGTTCTGGCCCAAGACTGGCTGGAGCAAGCGCCCTGGAACCATCACCGTGACCATTGGCGCGCCCATGTACGCCGAAGGCAGCGGCCCACGGGCCATCGCCGATCTCAACGACCGGGTGGCAGCCTGGAACGAGCAGGCCCAGCGGGAAATGGGTTCATTGCCACCATTGGACTCTGCCACGGATAAGCTTGCTGTATGAACAACTGTGGATAACCTGTGCACGAATTTTCCTGGGACGCTTGAAACAAATATATAACTCACTGATTTATATGCATATTTCAGAAGCTCATAAAATATGGAAAAAGGTGCATAAGTTTTACGCCTAAAGAAAAAAACCGGCTTTTGTGCCGGTTTTTTCGTCTCGTTATTTCCTGCGGTGCTATTCCTCCAGCAGAGGCAGCTCGAGGATGAAGCAGGAGCCTTGGCCCACCACGCTTTGGCAACTGACCCGCCCCTGGTGGCGGTCCATCACCGCCTTGACCATCGACAAGCCCAGGCCCAGCCCATCGATGCCCCGGGCCGAGGCAAAGCGCTGGTACTGGCCGAACAGCTGGGGCAAGTCCGCGGCAGCGATACCCTGGCCTTCATCGCGGACTTCACAACGCAGCCAGCCTTCGGCGCAACTGACCCCGACACTCACGGTGGAACCTTCCGGGCTGTACTTGATGGCGTTCTCCAGCAGGTTGAACAACGCCCGGGTCAACAACGACTGGTCCGCCAGCACCAGGCTTTCGGCCTGCTCGTCCAGGCTATGGCGTAGCTGGATATGCTTGAGCTGGGCCAGGGTATTGGCCTGGTCGAAGGCATCCAGCACCAGCATGGCGAACATGCTCGGCTCGAATTGATAGACCTCCGACTCGGCCTTGGCCAACTGCACGAAAGCCTCGGTCAGGGTCAGGGCCCGGCGCACCTGCTGCTCGATCTGGCCATAGACCTGCTTGGGCAGCGACGGCTGGCGCTGCTGCACATCCAGCAAGGCGAGGATCGCCGAGTGGGGCGCACGCAGGTCATGGGACAGGAACCGTAGCAACACCCCGCGCTGCTGTTCGGCATCGCGTTCGACGCTCAGGTCGGTCAGGCTCAGCAACCAGCCAATGGGGGTTTCGCTGTCCACCGGCAACAACGGCGCCAGTTCCACCCGCAGGCTGCGTTGCTGGATATCGCGGAACTCCACGATGGGCAACTGCCCCAGGCCGGGATACTGCGCCGGCTCGGCCAGCCCCGGATACCCCAGGGCCGCCAGTTGTTCCAGCAACGAATGCCCCACCAGCGAATGCGCGAACACTTCGCGAGCATTGCGGTTGGCCAGCAGGATCCGCCCCTCCGGATCACTGATCAGGGTCGCCACCGGCAGGCATTCCAGGCCGTCGGCGATAAAGCGCCGGGTGTCCCGGGTCCGGCCCAGGGCCTGTTCCAGGGCGACGATCTGGCCTTGCAGCACATCGCCCACCGGTTCCCGGGGGCGCCGGCGTTCGGGCAACACCTTGGGTTCGCTGTCCAGGCGCTGCAGCTCCCAGCCGAAGTAACTCAAGATGACCTGCAGGCGCCGCCAGTTCCAGATCAGGTACGCCAGCAACATGCCCAGCAAGCTGGCCACCGGCGACCACCAGTAGCCCAGGCGCAGCATCGATACCGAGCCCAGCAACGCCAGGCCCATGCAGCCCAGGGTTATCCACAGGGCATGACGCGGGCGCCAAAGCAGCAGGCCGAGCAAGGCGGCGGTCAGGATCACCGACAGCAGCACTCCCGACCACTGCCCCAGCGCCAGCACGGTGCGGTGCTGCAACAGGCCATTGAGCAGGTTGGCCTGGATCTCGACGCCCGGGGTGGTGCCCTGGCTGCCGGATTGCGCGGTCACGTAGCGATCTCCCAAGCCCGGGGCCGTGGACCCCACCAGGATCAGCCGATCCCGCAGCAGCTCCGGCGGGACTTCACCGCGCAACACGCTGACGTAGGGCACGCTGGGAAACCCCGCAGCCTTGGCAATGAAAGGGATGCGCACCGGGTTGGCCCGCAACCAGCCCCGGGTCAGCTCCGGCTCGCCGCTGCCCGGCATCCGTGGCACCAGCGAGTCGGCTTCGGTGAGCTGGTACATCAGCCAGGTCAGTTGCGCCCGGGGCGCCTGTTGCGGTCCTTCGCGCAGGTAGACGCTGCGCACCGTACCGTCGGGGTCGGCCTCGGCGTTGATATGGCCCAGGCCACGGGCACAGTTGCGCAACGGCGCCACCGGCAGCAGCTCGCCCAGGTCCTGGCCATAACGGGCCACGCCTTCGCGCAGTACCGGCAGGAACACGTTGCCGGCACGGCACAGGGCCGCGGCCAGGCGAGTGTCGTTTTCCACGGTGCTGCCAGGTTCGCTGAGGATCACGTCGAACAACACGCCCTTGGCTCCGGCCGTCGTCAGTCGGTCGAGCAACTGGCCATGGATCGCCCTTGGCCAGGGCCAGCGCCCCAACTGCTGGAGGCTGTAGTCGTCGATGGTCACCAAGAGGATCCGCGAATCCACCGCCAGCGGGGTAAAGCGGCGCAACTGATCATAGAACAGGTTGTTCAGCGCCAGCCCATGGCTCAGGGACAGTGCCGCCGTCAGCGGCAACAAGAGCAGGCTGACCCACAGCCACTCGCGCACCAGGCGATGGAACAGCTGCTGGGCCAGGGACAGTTCACGACCGTCGCGACGACGGCTCCACAGGCTCATCGGCAACCCGTTGGCGGGTTACTGGACACGGCTGCTCCTGGGGTAATAGAAAATGTCATAGACCCCGGTTTCTCCTTCCAGGCCATGCTCGTCGAATGCCGAGAGGCGTACATGATAGAAAAACGCCTGCAACCCAGTGAAGTTGACTTGCGGGGTACTGGAGAACTGTTCTTGCTTGATGTTCAGGAAATCCTTGTCGGTAGCCACCTGGGCCCGATAGCGCCGGGCACCGGGCAATGGCTCGAGGATCAGCTGCCAGGCGGGCAGCGCGCCGGTTTGCCCAGCCTGCCCCAGCAGCCGGGGTGCGGCCAGCAATTGCACCGGCTTGAGCTCACCCTCCTTGCGCACCCGCATGCCCTGGCGCGCCATCACCTGCACTTCTCCCGGCTGCGGGCCGGCCGGTTTATCCACAACCCGCTTGCGCGAACGAGGGGAGGGCGGGGTGATGGCTTCCTCGTCCCGGTTCACCGCCACCTGGCCATTGAGCACCTCCACCAGGGATTGCTGGTCGTCGTTGCGCACGCGGAAGTGGGTTCCGCGTACACCCAGCACTCCCACCGGGGTCACGATCTGGAAACGGTCGTGATCGCTATTGCGCTTGATCACGTAGGACTCGATCTGGCCCTGCTCCAATACCAGCTGGGGAATGCCGTACTGCTCGTTCAACCGCAGGGTGACCTGGGAGCTGGATGGCAACACCACCCGCGAGCCATCGCCCAGGGACAGGCTGACGAACGCCGAGGGCGAAGTCTTCACGCTTTCCTTCTCGTCGATATCCATGCCTTCTTCCAGGGCGGTCTCGCGGCCCTTGGCGTCCAGCTTCCAGGCTTCGCCAGTCAGGTGCTCGACCGTCGCCGGCAACGGTTGGCCACGGCACTGCTGGTTATCGTCGATATAGGGCAGGCGCTTGGCTGGAGAAACGGCGGCATTGGCCATCGAGTCGGACAAGGCCAGCACCACGCCGAACAGGAGCGGGACGAACATGGCCCGGTGGCGAATAGGTAAGTACGTCATGAAATCATCGGATCCGTGGTCGCGCTCTGCTGAAGTCCGTGACATTAGAACTAGATTGTTGGCGTGCTGGCCATAGCTCTCGACCGAAACCGGTCTATAGCCATTCATCCCTGTGGGAACGGCACAACCGCTCAAGAGCGGTTGTGCGTGCGTAGCCTTGGGTCACCGGTCGGGCCTGGGGCCCTCCGGCGCTACGGGTCAGTCCCGACCAGTAGCGATCAGACGATAGGCCAGGGCTCCCAGGCTCGCACCCAGCAGCGGAGCGACCCAGAACAGCCAGAGTTGGGACACAGCCCACTCGCCGGCAAAAAATGCCACTGCGGTACTGCGAGCCGGGTTGACCGAAGTATTGGTGACCGGAATGCTGATCAGGTGGATCAGCGTCAGGGTCAGGCCAATGGCGATCGGGGCGAAACCGGGAGCGGCACGCTTGGAGGTGGCGCCCAGGATGACCAGCAGGAACATCGCCGTCAGCACCACTTCACACAGCAGGGCCGCGAGCATCGAGTAACCGCCGGGCGAGTGTTCGCCATAGCCGTTGGCGGCAAAACCGGCCGAAGCGTCGAAGCCAGCCTTGCCCGAAGCGATCAGGAACAATACCGCACCGGCTGCCAGGCCACCGAGCACCTGGGCGACGATGTACGGCAACAGGCGGTTACCAGGGAAGCGGCCGCCCAACCACAGGCCCAGCGACACTGCAGGGTTGAAGTGCGCGCCGGAAATCGGCCCCACGGCATAGGCCATGGTCAAGACGCTGAGGCCAAAGGCCAGGGCGACGCCCAGGTAGCCAATACCCAATTGTGGAACGCCGGCAGCCAATACGGCACTGCCGCAGCCGCCCAGCACCAACCAGAACGTACCAAAGAATTCCGCGCCGAGTGTTTTCATCAGAGGCCTTCACAGATGTTCGAAATGAGAGGGAGAGTGTCAAGATCGCCGACAACCAGCGGAGGAGGGAGACACATCCTTGTGTCGAGCATTACGTCCTGAGGAGGCACTCCCTGTTTTCCCCTGTACGGTGAATCGAAGCGAGCTTCGGTCCGCAGCCGCCAAACCGGCGGATGACACTCCTTGTGTCGGAGCACTTCCGATTGCCCCCGTGTGCCACTCAGCGAGTGCGAATTTACCGGTAGGACGCAGCCTGGTGTCGCTTTGCAATATTTCTTCAGAATGTTCGGCCCCACGGTTAGAACACCCACCGTTGCTGGTCCTGGTACACCACCGATGGCACCGACGGCGCAATGGTCGCGGGGGCGAAGCCCAATGAGTCACTGAAGCCGACCTGATCCACCGAGGGACTGAAATAACGCTGCACCGGAAGGGCGTAGTGCGGGGGTGGCGGAACGACGGCAGCTGTAGAAAAAGCTTCGAAACCCAAGAGCGCAGCAAGAGACAGGGTGACGAACTTCGCCAGATCCGCTCCTTTGGAGATTTTTTTCCACCCCATATCCATCATCCCCGACATGTTGCCCATTGCCCTTTTCCTTGCTCGTTCGAGCCGGTATCGTCCTTCAAGGAGTTCGGCGCTGGGGATGTTCCCAACAGCTACCGGCTATTTGATATCAGCGTACCGAGGGAGCAGCGCCCCTAGAGCAATTCGCCACAATTGTTCAGATTCGCCCCCGGCGCCTAAACTTCTCCCCAGCCCGAGGCTTGCCTCGGACCGCATTCACCCCCCTAAGGACCTGCCTCGCATGCGTGTCGCGATACTGGATGACGAACCCGCAGAACTGGCGCGGGTGGAACAGACACTGCGAGATATACCCGGGCCGGGCGAACAGCCCTGGACCCTGCACCGTTTCGAGCGCGGCGAAGACCTGCTGCGCCAGTTACGGCGGGAAACCTTCGACCTGATGATCCTCGACTGGCAAGTACCGGACCTCAGCGGCCTGTCGCTCTTGCGCTGGACCCGGGAGCACATGGACTCGCCACCGGCCGCCATCATGCTCACCAGCCGCGATGCCGAGAGCGATATCGTCCAGGCCCTCAACACCGGCGCTGACGACTACCTGAGCAAGCCCTTCCGTCCCAACGAGCTCAAGGCCCGGGTCAACGCGGTGCTGCGCCGCCATGGCCTGCAGCGCAGCAACAGCGAGGAAGTGCTGAACTTCAACGACCTTTCATTCGACGACGCCGAGCTGACGGTGACCCGCGCCGGGGTGCCCATCAGCCTCACCGAACGCGAGTACCGCCTGGCCCGTTGCCTGTTCGCCAACCTGGGCCGGCCGCTGTCTCGAGAATACTTGTACGAGCGGTTCTGGACCCATGAGGAAATTCTTTCCTCCAGGCCACTGGATACCCACATCTACCGGTTGCGTAACAAGCTGGGGCTGACTGCGGAACGGGGTTGGCAGTTGTTGACCATCTACGGTTATGGCTACCGCCTGGAAAGCGTCACGTCACCTGGCGAGCAGGACAACTGACGGCGGGCCGCCATAAGCGGCTCGATATCATTCCGGGTTCTGCCAGACATCTTCATAGCCAGCGCGGTCGATGATGAAACGCGTCCCGCTCGGCAAATACAGATAATCGATCACCTCCGGCAACAGCTCGACCAGGTGTTCGGTACACAAGGGTTGGTAGAAATCCACAGCGGTGGAATGTTCGCCGCAGTGGATAAACCAACTGACCGTACCGTTCTGCGGCAACTCGATCCTTGTGCCATAGATGGGCGAGTGCGCAAGGGAGCCGGTGGCCAGTGCAATCATCGGCTCCGGCACCTGGGGAGCGAGGTCGTAGCGTTCACAGATAAGCTGCTGTCTTTCGTTCATTGGCCCAACCATCAAGGGGAAATAGGGGAGGTCCTGCCCAGCGCAAAGACCTGTTCGAGTGTTACCTCGTCGTGGCTGTCACCGTCCTCGAAACATCTGAAACGGTGCCCCTGCATTGCCCGGTCCAGGCACTCGTGCAATGCCGCGGTTCGGAACAGCAGCTCCATCCAGAGCGCCTGGTCGTTCTCGAAGGTCAGGCGCAGATCATAGTCGGCGCTGCTGCCCAGGCCAGGATCCTTGAAGTCGACTACCTGCTCTGCCGCCTGCACACAGTCCGCTCTGCCGCGCAGCTTATCCATGACCTGCCGCGCGCCCAGCGGCTCATCAAACACCAACCGATATTCGTAGCTCATGCTCGCCTGCACTCCGTTCGCGATCAGCTATCCAGCCACCAATTGAGCAACGTCTCGTCATCGCTGTCATCGAGGTTCTTATAGATGTTGGCGTAGTACCACTCGATGCCCGTGACATCACGGAAGCGGTTGAAGAACAGGGCGATCCTATCCATGCCGTTTCGAGCTGGCACCGACAATGTCAGATTGCCCTTGTAGCGCCCGTCGAGCATGCCGCCCAATTCGGTCGCCACATCTGCCTCCAGGGCACTGATGTGTTGTTCCGGAATGTAATCCGAATAAATGTGGATGCAGAAGTTGCCGCCACGCTTGAGTACCACCGCCGGGGCCTGTGGGTCCTTGATCGAAATAATGTCGCCCTTGGCCAGGTTGAGCGTGAGCCCCGGTGAGTAGAGAATCTCGTAACTGTGCTCATCAATCCGCCGTACATGCAGCGGTTCATAGACCGGGCCGCGGTCGTTTTGCCCCGCGACAACCCTGATCGATATTTCCTGGCTTTGATCATCCATAACAAATTTCCGAGCGATTACTGTTTTAAAAAAGGGTGGCAAGGGCCGAGGCAGTACCTGCCGAGGTCGACGTCCATTATCCAATTAGTCTTCCACTTGCCAGGCCAGACCGGGATCAGTCGCGCCACAAGCCGAAAAATAAACCAGGGCCTGTCTCGCCTGCTCTTTAGTCACACACTGATGCCGCGGGTAACTGCCGGATTGGCCGCCCGCGACCAAGTCGACCCACTGGTCGTCGGGGCTGTCTGCGCTGAGCAGGGTCTGCAACGATTGGTCGACATCCTGGGCGATGAAGACCACATACCGATCGGCCGCACCGCCCCCGATATGCATCAGGGTCTCGTCGCTGAAGAAAAAAACCGTCGAGCTGAAAGCTTTTCCGTCGAGGCGGTTGAATGCGGACAGCACCTGCGCCGAGTCGGGATTTAACCATTCATGGGTGTGGCAACGGTTACCGGCATGTTCATCTTCAATGATTTTCTTGAGCATTCGCCATGCCTGCCTTGGCTGGATAAATGGATGAGGGATTGAACAACCTGCCAATAAAAAAGGCCAACGCAAGCGTCGGCCTTTTTTATTTTCAGCTGCGTCCCCTGGTCAGAAGTCCAGGTTGGACACCGCCAGGGCGTTGCTTTCGATGAAGTCGCGACGAGGTTCGACCGCATCACCCATCAGGGTGTTGAAGATCTGGTCGGCGGCGATGGCGTCTTCCACAGTGACCTTGAGCATGCGGCGCATGGTCGGGTCCATGGTGGTTTCCCACAGCTGGTCAGGGTTCATCTCGCCCAGACCTTTGTATCGCTGGATGGTGTGGCGCTTGGTGCTTTCGGCCATCAGCCAGTCCAGGGCTTCCTTGAACTCGGTCACTGGCTTCTTGCGCTCGCCACGCTGCACGTAGGCGCCTTCATCCAGCAAGGTGCTCAGCTGAGCGCCAAGGGATACGACGGTCTTGTAGTCATTGCTACCGAAGAAGTCGCGGTTGAAGGTGACGTAGCTCGACAGGCCGTGGGAAATCAGCTCGACCTCTGGCAGCCAGAGATTACGCTCGCGGTCTTCGCGCAGGCTGGCCTTGTAGACCAGGCCCGACTTCTCGGAACTGCGCAGGCGGGCGTCGTACTTGGCCAGCCATTCCTGCATGGCGGCGTGGTCGGACAGTTGCTCCAGGCTCACCGGCGGCAGGTAGATGAAGTGCTCGGTCAGCTCCTGTGGGTACAGGCGCGACAGGCGCTTGAGGGTCTTCATCACCATGCGGAAGTCGTTGACCAGGCGTTCCAGGGCTTCGCCGGAAATACCAGGGGCGTCTTCGTTCAAGTGCAGGCTGGCATCTTCCAGAGCCGACTGGGTCATGTAGTCTTCCATGGCGTCGTCGTCTTTGATGTATTGCTCTTGCTTGCCTTTCTTGACCTTGTACAGCGGCGGCTGGGCGATATAGATGTAGCCGCGCTCGATCAGCTCCGGCAGCTGGCGGAAGAAGAAGGTCAGCAGCAGGGTACGGATGTGCGAACCGTCGACGTCAGCATCGGTCATGATGATGATGTTGTGATAGCGCAGCTTGTCGATGTTGTACTCTTCACGCCCAATGCCACAGCCCAGGGCGGTGATCAGGGTGCCGACCTCCTGGGAGGAGATCATCTTGTCGAAGCGGGCCTTCTCGACGTTGAGGATCTTGCCCTTGAGCGGCAGGATCGCCTGGGTCTTGCGGTTACGGCCCTGCTTGGCAGAACCGCCCGCGGAGTCACCCTCCACCAGGTAGAGTTCGGACAGCGCTGGATCCTTCTCCTGGCAATCAGCCAGCTTGCCTGGCAGGCCGGCGATATCCAGGGCGCCTTTACGGCGGGTCATTTCACGAGCCTTGCGCGCGGCTTCACGAGCCCGGGCGGCGTCGATCATCTTGCCGACCACCAGCTTGGCTTCGTTGGGGTTTTCCAGCAGGAAGTCGGAGAAGTACTTGCCCATCTCCTGCTCGACCGCGGTCTTCACTTCAGAAGACACCAGCTTGTCCTTGGTCTGGGAGCTGAACTTCGGATCCGGCACCTTCACCGAAATGATCGCGGTCAGACCTTCACGGGCGTCGTCACCGGTGGTGGCGACCTTGTGCTTCTTGGCCAGGCCTTCTTGTTCGATGTAGTTGTTCAGGTTACGGGTCAGGGCCGAACGGAAGCCCACCAGGTGGGTACCGCCGTCGCGCTGGGGAATGTTGTTGGTGAAGCACAGCAGGCTTTCGTTGAAGCTGTCGTTCCACTGCAGGGCGACTTCCACGCCGATGCCGTCGTCACGCTGGACGTTGAAGTGGAATACCTGGTTCACCGCAGTCTTGTTGGTGTTCAGGTATTCGACGAAGGCGCGCAAGCCGCCCTCGTACTTGAACAGCTCTTCCTTGCCGGTGCGCTCGTCCTTGAGGACGATGCCGACGCCGGAGTTGAGGAAGGACAGTTCACGGATCCGCTTGGCCAGGACATCCCAGCTGAAATGAATGTTCTTGAAGGTCTCGGCCGAAGGCTTGAAGTGGATCTGGGTACCGGTGGTCTCGCTGTCGCCAACGATCTTCATCCGCTCCTGGGGTACGCCATGGACATAGGTCTGTTCCCAGATCTTGCCGCTACGACGCACGGTGAGCACCAGCTCCTCGGACAGGGCGTTCACCACCGACACACCCACGCCGTGCAGGCCGCCGGAAACCTTGTAGGAGTTGTCGTCGAACTTACCGCCGGCGTGCAGTACGGTCATGATGACCTCGGCTGCGGAAACGCCTTCTTCCTTGTGCACATCCACCGGGATACCGCGACCGTTGTCGCGTACGGTGATGGATTCGTCCGGGTGGATGATGACGCTGATGTCGTCGCAATGGCCGGCCAAAGCTTCGTCGATCGAGTTGTCGACCACCTCGAACACCATGTGGTGCAGACCGCTGCCGTCATCGGTGTCGCCAATGTACATACCGGGACGTTTGCGTACGGCATCCAAACCTTTCAGCACCTTGATGCTGTTCGAGTCGTACGTATTTTCTTCGCTCATGCCTTCACTCCCGATGGTCGTGGGTCTGGGTGATACGGCCTTGTTCCACGTGGAACAAAGCAACTGGCGTTTCCGTCTGCCAGCCTTCCCTCAATAATTCGTGGTCTACACAGGTGATGAACACCTGGCAGCGTAAGTCTTCCAACAAGCGGCAAAGTGCGCGGCGGTGCTGCTCGTCCAACTCGGACGGCAAGTCGTCCACCAGATAAATACACTGACCGCGGCGGGCCTGGCTGACCAGGTGCCCCTGGGCGATGCGCAAGGCGCAGACCACCAGCTTCTGCTGGCCCCGGGACAAGATGTCCGCGGCGTTATGTCCACCTAGGCGCAAGCGCAAATCAGCGCGTTGCGGGCCGGCCTGGGTATGGCCCATTTGCTGATCACGGTGCAGGGCAGTCGCGAGGACTTCACTCAGCTCGCGGTCCTTGTCCCAGCCACGGTAATAGCTAAGCGTCAGGCCCTCGAGCTCCAGCAGTTCGCTCAAGGTCCGCTCAAAGACTGGTTTCAAGGCTTTGATATAAGCGCGGCGGTATTCATCGATTTCAGCGCTGGCCTGGCACAGTTCCCGGTCCCAGGCCGCTTGCGAAGCGGCGTCAAGTGTACCATGCCGCAGCCATGAGTTCCGCTGCCGCAGGGCCTTCTGCAAGCGCTGCCAGGTGGACATGAAGCGAGGTTCCACATGGAACACTCCCCAATCCAGGAACTGTCGGCGGATCTTCGGCGCCCCTTCCAACAGGCGGAAGCTGTCGGGGTTGATCAACTGCAGTGGCAAGATTTCCGCCAACTGCGCCGCGCTGCGGGCATTCTGGCCGTCGATGCGGATCTGGAATTCCCCTTGGCGGTCGCGGGATATCCCCAGGTTGCTGTGCCCTCCCTCGGATAACTCGACCTGCCCGAATACCGTGCAAGCCAGCTGCTCGTACTGGATTACCGGTAACAGGCGCGCACTGCGAAACGAGCGGGCGAGCCCCAGCAGGTGGATGGCTTCCAGCACGCTGGTCTTGCCACTGCCGTTGGCGCCGTAGAGGAGGTTGATGCGGGGGGAGGGGGAGAAGGTCACCGGGTGCAGATTGCGCACCGCGGTGACCGAGACGCGACTGAGGGACATCTAGCTTCTGCTGAGCATGATTACAGGCGCATCGGCATGACAACGTAAGCCGAGTCGTCGTTGTCGGACTCTTGCAGCAGTGCACTGCTGTTGGAGTCGGACAGGATCAGGCGAACCTGCTCGGTGGTCATCACGCCCAGCACGTCCAGCAGGTAGCTGACGTTGAAGCCGATTTCCAACGAGCCTCCGTTGTACTCCACGCCTACTTCTTCTTCCGCTTCTTCCTGTTCCGGGTTGTTGGCCTGGATCTTCAACTGACCGCTGGCCAGTTGCAGGCGAATACCGCGGTACTTCTCGTTGGAGAGGATCGCGGTACGACTGAAGGCCTCGCGCAGGACCTGGCGGTCACCCAATACCAGCTTGTCGCCGCCTTTGGGCAGCACGCGCTCGTAGTCCGGGAACTTGCCGTCCACCAGCTTGGAGGTGAAGGTGAATTCACCGGTGGTGGCGCGGATGTGATGCTGGCCCAGGACGATACTGACGTTGCCATCCGGCTCGGTGAGCAGCCGGGCCAGCTCCAGGATACCTTTGCGCGGCACGATCACCTGGTGACGATCTTGCTGGCCGATGTCAGCCTGCATCGAGCACATGGCCAGGCGGTGGCCATCGGTGGCCACGGCGCGGATGATCCCGGCGGAGACTTCCAGCAACATGCCATTGAGGTAGTAGCGCACATCCTGCTGGGCCATGGCGAAGCTGGTGCGTTCGATCAAGCGGCGCAGCTTGCTCTGCTCCAGCTGGCAGGTCAGGGAGCCTGGGCCTTCTTCCACGGTAGGGAAGTCGTTGGCCGGCAGGGTCGACAGGGTGAAGCGGCTACGGCCGGCCTTCACCACCAGCTTCTGCTCGTCGACCTTGATGTCGATCAAGGCGTCATTGGGCAGGCTCTTGCAGATGTCCATCAGCTTGCGCGCGGGAACGGTGATTTCCCCTTGCTCGGCTGGTTCTTCAAGTTGCACGCGACCGACCAGTTCGACTTCCAGGTCGGTACCGGTCAGCGACAACTGCTGGCCTTCGACAACCAGCAGCACGTTGGAAAGCACCGGCAAGGTCTGGCGGCGTTCGACGACGCCGGCGACCAGTTGCAGGGGTTTCAACAGGGCTTCGCGTTGAATGGTGAAATGCATGGTCTAGTCCCTTGCCTTAATAAGCTGCGTTGGAATCATCAAGTGGTCAGGGTACGCAGCAGGTTCTTGTAGTCCTCGCGGATGTCCGCGTCGGATTCCTTAAGTTCATTGATCTTGCGGCAGGCGTGCAGGACCGTGGTGTGGTCACGGCCGCCGAACACATCGCCGATTTCCGGCAGGCTGTGGTTGGTCAGTTCCTTGGACAAGGCCATGGCCACCTGGCGCGGGCGGGCGACAGAGCGCGAACGCCGCTTGGACAGCAGATCGGAAATCTTGATCTTGTAGTACTCGGCGACGGTACGCTGGATGTTATCCACGGACACCAGCTTGTCCTGCAATGCCAGCAGGTCCTTCAGGGATTCGCGAATCAGCTCGATGGTGATATCGCGGCCCATGAAGTGCGAGTGGGCAATCACCCGCTTGAGCGCGCCTTCCAGTTCACGGACGTTGGAACGGATCCGCTGGGCGATGAAGAACGCCGCATCGTGAGGCAGCTCGACCTTGGCCTGGTCGGCCTTCTTCATCAGGATCGCCACCCGGGTTTCCAGCTCCGGCGGTTCTACCGCCACCGTCAGGCCCCAGCCGAAGCGGGACTTGAGGCGCTCTTCCAGGCCCTCGATCTCCTTCGGATAACGGTCGCTGGTGAGAATCACCTGCTGGCCGCCTTCAAGAAGGGCGTTGAAAGTGTGGAAGAACTCTTCCTGGGAACGCTCTTTTCGCGCGAAGAACTGGATATCGTCGATCAGCAGTGCGTCCACCGAACGGTAGAAGCGCTTGAATTCGTTGATGGCGTTGAGCTGTAACGCCTTGACCATATCCGCCACGAAGCGCTCGGAATGCAGGTACACGACCTTGGCATTCGGGTTCTTCTTCAGCAGGTGGTTACCCACAGCGTGCATCAAGTGGGTCTTACCCAGGCCGACGCCCCCATAAAGGAAAAGCGGGTTGTAGCCATGCTTGGGGTTGTCCGCTACCTGCCAGGCCGCAGCACGGGCCAGCTGGTTGGACTTGCCCTCGACGAAGTTCTCGAAAGTGAAGGTGCGATTCAGGTAGCTGGTGTGCTTGAGCGCGCCTTCCACCTGAACGGTGCGCTGTTCGGTGCGTACCGGAGCCTGTTGCGAACTAGCCCCCGCCATGGGGTCGAAGCTGTCTCGAGAGGGTTCTTCGCTGGTTTCCTCGACCTTCTGCTCGACGGCCTTCCTGGCCGGGGCAGGAGTCGGTGCCGGCGCTACAGGCTCGGCAGCCGCTTTGGCCGCAGCAGCTGCCTGCAACGCCTGGGAAGCAGCTGCAGCCAACGGCGCATTGGGCGCGGCACGCGGAGCCGAGCTGCGCTTGCTGCCTATTAATAAGGAAAGAACCGGCGCCATACCGTTGCCGTGTTCATCCAGCAACTCGAGCACGCGGCCCAGGTACTTTTCATTGACCCAATCGAGAACGAAACGATTCGGTGCGTAGACACGCAACTCGTCGCCTTCGGCTTCGACCTGTAGCGGACGGATCCAAGTGTTGAATTGTTGGGCAGGCAGCTCATCACGCAGAAGCTCCACGCACTGCTGCCAAAGTTCCACTGACACGGATATCCCCTGAGTTGAAAGCCGGTGAGGCAAAAACAAGCGGCCATTGTAACGGTCGGCCGTCCACTTATCCACATGTAGCGTGTCGCCAGGGGACTAAGAATCAATGCCTTAACCCGAATAAACACGACCAGCGGTATGTGCATAAGCTCTGTGGATAACCAAGCTTGAGATCTATGCACAACTCGGGGTGAAACCCAGTGGATAAATCACCTGTGGATAACAAACCATTCCGCACACAGCTTTTCCGCCCTCGCAGCACAGGTAAAGCACGGTTTCTCAACCGTGTTGTCATTCTCTGTACAGTACGAAATAGAAGGGCTTAAGCTAGTTATCCACAGACAGGGCCTTACTAAGCTTTTATAAGCTCTACAGAAAAGCTTTAAATACTTTCCTTCTCTATTTTTATATCTGGCTGGACCTGGTCCACAAGCCCGAAATCCGGACATACATAGATAAAGGAAAGCTTGGTTGGAAATTGACCTAGAGGCTTGCTTTCTCTAGAATCGCCGATCTCTTAAAACGGGGGCCATTCCGGCCCGTTGTGGACGAACCAGGTAACACGACATGAAACGTACTTTCCAACCAAGCACTATCAAACGCGCTCGTACCCACGGTTTCCGTGCTCGCATGGCCACCAAGAACGGTCGTGCCGTCCTGTCGCGTCGTCGCGCCAAAGGCCGTGCACGTCTGGCAGTTTGATAATCCGGCACTGGAGGTGAGTCAGGACTTCAGTCGGGAAAAGCGTCTGCTTACTCCTCGACACTTCAAGGCAGTCTTTGACTCCCCTACCGGCAAGGTTCCGGGGAAGAATCTCCTGCTCCTTGCTCGCGACAACGATCTTGATCATCCCCGCCTGGGGCTCGTGATCGGAAAGAAGAGCGTAAAGCTCTCCGTTGAACGCAATCGTCTCAAGCGTCTGATGCGCGAATCGTTTCGTCTTCACCAGGATTCACTGGTTGGATGGGACATCGTTATCGTCGCGCGCAAAGGTTTGGGCGACGTAGAAAACCCTGAATTGATCCAGCATTTCGGTAAACTCTGGAAACGCCTGGCCCGTAACAAGCCGGCATCCCCAGTCAAATCCGAAACTGTAGGGGTAGACAGTCCCGATGCGTAAACTGGCACTCGTTCCGATCCAGTTTTACCGCTATGCCATTAGTCCTCTGATGGCCGACCACTGTCGTTTTCACCCCAGTTGTTCCTGCTATGCGTTGGAAGCCATCGAAACCCATGGCCTTCTGCGCGGTGGTTGGCTGACCTTTCGTCGTTTAGGTCGCTGTCATCCATGGAATCCCGGTGGTTATGACCCGGTTCCACCTATTCCCACCTCCCGTTCTTCTTCGATGGCCGAGTAATCATGGATATCAAACGCACGATCCTGATCGTCGCCCTGGCAATCGTGTCCTATGTCATGGTTCTGAAATGGAACCAGGATTATGGCCAGGCTGCCCTGCCGACTCAGAATGTTGCTTCCAGCACGACCACCCCGGGCTTGCCGGACACGCCAACCGGCACTCCAGCCGCCAATGACGACATTCCGCGTGCGGCCAGCGATACCGCTGCCCCTGCCGAAGTGCCAGTGGCTGCAAGCAAAGATCTCATCCAGATCAAAACGGATGTGCTCGACCTCGCCGTCGATCCACAAGGTGGGGATATCGCACAACTGCGCCTGCCTCTGTACCCACGTCGCCAGGACCATCCGGAAATTCCTTTCCAGCTGTTCGACAACGGCAACGAGCGGACCTACCTGGCCCAAAGCGGCCTGATCGGCAGCAACGGCCCGGACGCCAATCCGGCTGGCCGACCGATCTACTCCTCGGAGAAGAAAAGTTATCAACTGGCTGACGGTCAGGACCAACTCGTGGTCGACCTGAAGTTCAGCAAGGACGGCGTCAACTACATCAAGCGTTTCACCCTCAAGCGCGGCCTGTACGACATCACCGTTTCCTACCTGATCGACAACGAAAGTGCACAACCCTGGACTGGTGCGATGTTCGCCCAGCTCAAGCGCGACGCCAGTTCCGATCCATCCTCCAGCACCGCCACCGGCACTGCGACTTACCTGGGCGCCGCCCTGTGGACAAGTTCCGAGCCGTATAAAAAGGTGTCCATGAAAGACATGGACAAGGTGAACGAGGACAAGAGCAAGGCCCCGATCACTGAAAGCGTGCAAGGTGGCTGGGTAGCCTGGCTGCAGCACTACTTCGTGACCGCCTGGATTCCGCCAAAGGGCGAGAACAACCAGGTACTGGCGCGCAAGGACAGCAAAGGCAACTACATCATTGGCTACACCGGTCCTTCGATCACCGTAGCTCCTGGTGCCAAGCTCGAGACCAGCGCCATCCTGTATGCCGGTCCGAAGAGCCAAGCCGTCCTGAAAGAGTTGTCCCCAGGTCTGGAACTGACCGTGGACTACGGTTTCCTGTGGTTCATTGCCCAGCCGATCTTCTGGCTGCTGCAACATATCCACAGCCTGGTGGGTAACTGGGGCTGGTCGATCATCTTCCTGACCATGCTGATCAAGGGCATCTTCTTCCCGCTGTCGGCTGCCAGCTACAAATCCATGGCCCGCATGCGTGCAGTAGCGCCGAAGTTGGCCGCGCTGAAAGAGAAGTTCGGTGACGATCGCCAGAAGATGTCCCAGGCGATGATGGAGCTGTACAAGAAAGAGAAGATCAATCCGCTGGGCGGCTGCTTGCCGATCCTGGTCCAGATGCCGGTCTTCCTGTCCCTGTACTGGGTACTCCTGGAAAGCGTGGAAATGCGCCAGGCGCCGTTCATGCTGTGGATTACCGACCTGTCGATCAAGGATCCGTTCTTCATCCTGCCGATCATCATGGGCGCCACCATGTTCATCCAGCAGCAGCTGAACCCGACTCCGCCGGATCCGATGCAGGCCAAGGTGATGAAAATGATGCCAATCATCTTCACCTTCTTCTTCCTGTGGTTCCCAGCTGGCCTGGTGCTGTACTGGGTAGTGAACAACTGCCTGTCGATCGCCCAACAGTGGTACATCACCCGTAGGATCGAAGCTGCTACCAAGAAAGCAGCGGCCTGACCTACTCTGTGGATAACCACACAAGACGCCCCCTAGTGGGGCGTTTTGCTATCTGTCACTTTTGTCTGGATGTCTGGTTATGAATGTCCCTCGTGAAACCATCGCCGCCATCGCCACCGCCCAGGGACGCGGTGGCGTGGGCATCGTGCGGATCTCCGGGCCGTTGGCGGCAACGGCTGCCGCGGCCATCAGCGGCCGTGAACTCAAGCCGCGGTTTGCCCATTACGGAGCCTTTCTCGGCGGGCAAGGTGAAGTCCTGGACGAGGGCATCGCCCTGTATTTCCCGGGCCCTAACTCCTTCACTGGTGAAGATGTACTGGAATTGCAGGGCCATGGCGGCCCCATCGTCCTCGACATGCTCCTGCAACGTTGCCTGGAACTGGGCTGCCGGCTGGCCAGGCCTGGGGAGTTCAGCGAACGCGCCTTCCTCAACGACAAGCTCGATCTGGCCCAGGCCGAGGCGATCGCCGATCTGATCGAGGCCAGTTCTGCACAGGCGGCCCGCAATGCCCTACGCTCGCTGCAGGGGGCTTTCTCCCAGCGCGTACATCACTTGACCGAACAGCTGATCGCACTGCGCATCTATGTCGAAGCCGCCATCGATTTTCCCGAGGAGGAAATCGACTTCCTTGCCGATGGCCATGTACTCGGCATGCTCGATGCCGTACGCGAGGAGTTGTCCACAGTACTGCGCGAAGCCGGGCAGGGCGCCTTGCTGCGCGATGGCATGACCGTGGTGATTGCCGGTCGTCCGAATGCCGGCAAGTCGAGCCTGCTCAATGCCCTGGCCGGCCGCGAAGCGGCCATCGTCACCGACATCGCCGGTACTACCCGGGACATCCTGCGCGAACATATCCACATCGATGGCATGCCGCTGCATGTAGTGGATACCGCTGGCCTGCGGGATACCGAGGACCAGGTGGAAAAAATCGGTGTCGAACGAGCGCTCAAGGCCATTGGTGAAGCCGACCGAGTATTGCTGGTGGTCGACGCTACTGCCGCCGAGGCGGTCGATCCCTTCGCCTTGTGGCCCGAGTTCCTGCAGCAGCGCCCGGATCCGGCCAAGGTCACTCTGATTCGCAACAAGGCCGACCTGAGTGGCGAACCCATCGCCCTGGAAACCTGTGAAGACGGCCATGTCACCATCAGCCTCAGTGCAATGGCCGCAGGCCCGGGCCTGGAATTGTTGCGCGAGCACCTGAAGGCTTGCATGGGATATGAACAAACTTCCGAAAGCAGCTTCAGTGCACGCCGCCGGCATCTGGAAGCCCTGCGCTACGCCAATGCAGCGCTGGAGCATGGCCGGGCCCAGCTGACCCAGGCTGGTGCGGGCGAATTGTTGGCCGAAGACCTGCGTCAGGCCCAGCAATTCCTCGGAGAAATAACCGGGGCCTTCAGCTCCGATGACTTGCTGGGACGAATCTTCTCCAGCTTCTGCATCGGCAAGTAGTCCTGCCCTTTCCTACCCGGCCAACAGGCCGGGTAGCGCCTGTAGACCGGCACCAGCTGGCCCTGTCTACGGCATTTCCTACCCCTGTGCGGTTATCCCGCTGCCTCCACTCATATGCCAAAGGCATCTGGGTTGCCCTGCAATTTTTCGATCCATACCTCTGGAAAGGCTTGCGCTCTGAGCGCTAGCGCATCGACGAGGCATTTTTCTGTGGATTAAGCCCTGTGAATAACTGCCCTTCAGCACAGTTGATAACCCAGCCTCAAAGCTGAGGAGAATCGGCTCTGTGGATAAGCAGCACATTAATCCACAGGCTTAAACCGGTTATCCAACGGCCTCCGCAACACCTAACCACAGAGTTTAAAATCTCTGTACACCATGAAAATAAAGGCTTGTAGAAATCTATCCACAGATAGGTGGAGGTATAAGAATAAACATAAAAACAAGGTTTTAATAAATTTCTCTCTTTTTAATTTCTATTGTTCGCCAGTCATCCACAAGCTGGTTAAATTTTGTGCAAAGGGTTCTTTAGAAAGGGCGAAGTCCCTATACTTGCCCCCTTGGTCGAAAAACCAACCCAACAACCATTCCTAATTACTCCTACTTGAAGCAGGCACGAGGTGCGTGGTGGATTTCCCTTCCCGTTTTGAAGTGATCGTCATCGGCGGCGGTCATGCCGGTACCGAGGCAGCACTTGCATCAGCACGCATGGGGGCAAAGACCCTGTTGCTGACGCATAACGTGGAAACCCTCGGAGCCATGAGCTGCAATCCCGCGATCGGCGGGATCGGCAAGAGCCATCTGGTCAAGGAAATCGACGCCCTGGGCGGCGCGATGGCCATGGCTACAGATAAAGGCGGCATCCAGTTCCGTGTATTGAACAGCCGCAAAGGCCCGGCAGTACGTGCGACCCGGGCCCAGGCCGACCGCATCCTGTACAAGGCTGCGGTACGCGAGATTCTTGAGAACCAGCCGAACCTGTGGATATTTCAACAGGCGGCGGACGACCTGATCGTCGAGCAGGATCAGGTCCGTGGTGTAGTGACCCAGATGGGCCTGCGTTTCTTCGCCGATTCGGTGGTATTGACCACCGGTACCTTCCTCGGCGGACTTATCCACATCGGCTTGCAGAACTACTCCGGCGGTCGTGCTGGTGACCCACCTTCGATTGCACTGGCACAACGCCTGCGGGAACTGCCACTACGGGTCGGGCGCCTGAAAACCGGTACCCCACCGCGTATCGATGCCCGTTCCGTGGATTTCTCGGTGATGACCGAGCAGCCGGGCGATACGCCCATCCCGGTGATGTCGTTCCTGGGTTCCAAGGAACAGCATCCGCGGCAGATCAGCTGCTGGATTACCCACACCAATGCGCGCACCCACGAGATCATCGCGTCGAACCTCGATCGTTCGCCGATGTACTCCGGGGTCATCGAAGGCATTGGCCCGCGCTACTGCCCATCGATCGAAGACAAGATCCACCGCTTTGCCGACAAGGAAAGCCACCAGGTCTTCATCGAGCCCGAAGGCCTGACCACCCACGAGCTGTACCCGAACGGGATATCCACATCTCTGCCGTTCGATGTGCAGTTGCAGATCGTGCAATCGATCCGGGGCATGGAAAATGCCCATATCGTGCGCCCGGGCTACGCCATCGAATACGACTATTTCGACCCGCGGGACTTGAAGTACAGCCTCGAAACCAAAGTCATCGGCGGTCTGTTCTTCGCTGGCCAGATCAATGGCACTACCGGTTACGAAGAAGCTGGCGCACAAGGCCTGCTGGCCGGGGCCAACGCGGCATTGCGTGCCCAGGGCAAGGACAGCTGGTGCCCGCGTCGCGACGAAGCCTACATCGGGGTGTTGGTCGATGACCTGATTACCCTGGGTACCCAGGAACCGTACCGCATGTTCACTTCGCGGGCGGAGTACCGCCTGATCCTGCGCGAAGACAACGCCGATTTGCGCCTGACCGAAAAAGGTCGCGAGCTGGGCCTGGTGGATGACGTGCGCTGGGCGGCGTTCTGCAAGAAACGCGAGGGCATAGCCCTGGAAGAACAGCGCTTGAAGTCCACCTGGGTTCGCCCCGGTACTGAGCAGGGCGATGCGATTGCACAAAAATTCGGCACACCGCTGACCCACGAGTACAACCTGTTGAACCTGCTGAGTCGTCCGGAGATCGACTACGCTGGGCTGGTCGAAGTGACCGGGCATGGCGCGGAGGATCCACAGGTGGCGGAACAGGTCGAGATCAAGACCAAGTACGCCGGCTACATCGATCGCCAGCAGGATGAAATCGCTCGCCTGCGGGCCAGCGAGGACACCAAGCTGCCTGTGGATATCGATTACGCCACCATCTCCGGCCTGTCCAAGGAGATCCAGGGCAAGCTGGGCGCGACCCGTCCGGAAACCCTGGGCCAGGCATCACGGATTCCCGGCGTGACTCCTGCGGCCATTTCCCTGTTGATGATTCACTTGAAAAAACGCGGCGCCGGCCGTCAGTTGGAGCAAAGCGCTTGAGTTCACTGGTCACCTCGCAACACGCGGATGAATTATCCACAGGCGCCCGCCAACTCGGTGTCGAGCTGAGCCCGGCCCAGCATGAATCGCTGCTGGGCTACCTGGCGCTGCTGATCAAGTGGAACAAGGCCTATAACCTGACCGCCGTGCGCGATCCCGATGAAATGGTTTCGCGCCACTTGCTCGACAGCCTGAGCGTGATGTCGTTCATCGAGGACGGCCGCTGGCTGGATGTAGGCAGTGGCGGCGGGATGCCGGGTATTCCCCTGGCGATCCTGTTTCCCGGATCCCAGGTCACCTGCCTGGACAGCAACGGCAAGAAGACCCGCTTCCTGACCCAGGTCAAACTCGAGCTCAAGCTGGATAACCTGCAAGTTATCCACAGCCGGGTCGAGGCCTTCACTCCTGAACAGCCTTTCAACGGGATCATTTCCCGGGCGTTCAGCAGCATGGAGAACTTCACCAGCTGGACCCGCCACCTTGGGGACAGCGATACACGCTGGCTGGCAATGAAGGGCGTCCATCCCTCTGATGAGCTGTTAGCATTGCCGGCAGACTTCCACCTCGATAGCGAACACGCCCTGGCCGTACCCGGTTGCCAAGGCCAACGCCATCTGCTGATACTGCGCCGCACGGCATGATTGGGAACACAAGCAAGAATGGCTAAGGTATTCGCGATAGCGAACCAGAAAGGTGGTGTGGGCAAGACCACCACCTGCATCAACCTCGCGGCATCCCTGGTAGCGACCAAGCGCCGGGTGCTGCTGATCGACCTTGATCCACAGGGCAACGCCACCATGGGTAGCGGTGTGGATAAACATGGCCTGGAAAACTCGGTCTACGACTTGCTGATCGGCGAGTGCGACCTGGCCCAGGCCATGCACTTCTCCGAACACGGCGGCTACCAGCTGTTGCCGGCCAACCGCGACCTGACCGCGGCGGAAGTGGTCCTGCTGGAAATGCAGATGAAGGAAAGCCGGCTGCGCAGTGCCCTGGCCCCGATCCGCGAGAACTATGACTACATCCTGATCGATTGCCCGCCGTCGCTGTCGATGCTGACCCTCAACGCCCTGGTGGCTGCCGATGGCGTCATCATCCCCATGCAGTGCGAGTACTACGCTCTGGAAGGCTTGAGCGACCTTGTGGATAACATCAAGCGCATTGGCGAACTGCTCAATCCCGAGTTGAAGATCGAAGGCTTGCTGCGCACCATGTTCGACCCGCGCCTGAGCCTGATGAACGATGTTTCCGCACAGCTCAAGGAACACTTCGGCGACCAGCTGTACGACACCGTGATCCCGCGCAACATCCGCCTGGCCGAGGCTCCGAGCTATGGCATGCCGGCATTGGCGTACGACAAACAATCCCGCGGCGCACTGGCCTACCTGGCCCTGGCCGGCGAGATGGTTCGCCGGCAACGTAAACAAGCGCGCATCGCAGCCGCCCAGCCAACTTAAGGAATCCCCATGGCCGTCAAGAAACGTGGTCTCGGACGTGGACTGGATGCACTGTTGAGTGGTCCGACTGTCAGCGCCCTGGAAGAACAAGCCGCGCAGATCGACCAGCGTGAACTGCAACACCTGCCGCTGGACCTGATCCAGCGTGGCAAGTACCAGCCTCGTCGGGACATGGACCCACAGGCCCTGGAGGAACTGGCGAATTCGATCAGGACCCAGGGTGTGATGCAGCCCATCGTGGTGCGTCCCATCGGCGCCGGTCGGTTTGAAATCATCGCCGGTGAACGCCGTTGGCGCGCCAGCCAGCAGGCTGGCCAGGAAACCATTCCGGCGATGGTCCGCGATGTGCCCGATGAAACCGCCATTGCCCTGGCGCTGATCGAGAACATCCAGCGCGAAGATCTCAATCCCATCGAGGAAGCACTGGCCCTGCAGCGCCTGCAGCAGGAGTTCCAGCTGACCCAGCAACAAGTTGCCGAAGCCGTGGGCAAGTCCCGCGTCAGCGTGGCCAACCTGCTGCGCCTGATCTCCCTGCCCGAGGTGATCAAGACCATGTTGTCCCATGGCGACCTGGAAATGGGACATGCCCGCGCATTGCTCGGATTGCCGGAAAATCAACAGGTTGAAGGGGCGCGACACGTTGTCGCACGAGGCCTGACGGTGCGTCAGACCGAGGCCTTGGTTCGCCAGTGGCTCAGCGGCAAGCAAGAGCCTGCTGAACCGGTCAAGCCCGATCCGGATATCGCCCGCCTGGAGCAGCGTTTGGCCGAGCGCCTAGGCTCTGCGGTGCAGATTCGCCACGGCAAGAAGGGCAAGGGGCAACTGGTGATCGGCTACAACTCCCTGGATGAACTGCAAGGCGTCCTCGCTCACATCCGTTGAAACATTTCCTTGTGTAGCGCGCAGTCGGAAATCACTACCCGGCAGTTGAATAGGGGCTGAACCGCCCCTATACTCTGCGCGCATTTTGTCGGCACAAATTATGCCAAGTCACAGAATTCTGGCAGCCGACCCTTGAGGAGCAAGAGTGATGGAAACCCGCACGCCAAACCGCCTGCCGTTCCATCGCTTGGCGGTTTTCCCGGTTCTACTGGCTCAGTTGGTCATTTTACTGATAGCCGCTCTGGCGCTTTGGCAATGGCGTGGAGTCGTAGCCGGATATTCAGGCCTTTGCGGAGGACTGATAGCCTTGCTACCCAATGTGTATTTCGCTCACAGGGCATTTCGGTTTTCCGGCGCCCGAGCGGCCCAAGCCATCGTCCGGTCTTTTTATGCCGGCGAGGCGGGCAAATTGATTTTGACGGCAGTGCTGTTCGCGCTGACGTTTGCAGGTGTGAAGCCTTTGGCGCCGTTGGCAGTATTCGGCGTCTTCGTGCTGACCCAGCTGGTCAGCTGGTTCGCTCCCCTGCTAATGAGAACAAGACTTTCGAGACCTTAGGGCGTTTGAGGCAACCATGTCAGCAGAAACAACCGCTTCGGGCTATATCCAGCACCACTTGCAGAACCTGACCTTCGGTCAGCTACCCAATGGGAGCTGGGGCTTTGCCCACTCCGCAGCAGAAGCCAAGGAAATGGGCTTCTGGGCATTCCACGTCGATACCCTCGGCTGGTCTGTCGCACTGGGTGTGATCTTCATTCTTCTGTTCCGCATGGCGGCCAAGAAGGCGACTTCCGGTGTGCCGGGCGCTTTGCAGAACTTCGTCGAAGTGATGGTCGGCTTCGTCGATGGCAGCGTGAAGGACAGCTTCCACGGTCGCAGCCCGGTCATCGCACCGCTGGCTCTGACCATCTTCGTCTGGGTGTTCCTGATGAACGCCATTGACCTGGTTCCTGTGGACTGGATCCCGCAACTGGCGATGCTGATTTCCGGCGACCCGCACATTCCATTCCGTGCCGTTTCCACCACTGACCCGAACGCTACCCTGGGCATGGCCCTGTCGGTATTCGCGTTGATCATCTTCTACAGCATCAAGGTCAAGGGCATCGGCGGCTTCATCGGCGAACTGACCCTGCATCCGTTCGGTAGCAAGAACATCCTGGTCCAGGCCCTGCTGATTCCAGTGAACTTCCTGCTGGAGTTCGTGACCCTGGTGGCCAAGCCAATCTCCCTGGCACTGCGTCTGTTCGGCAACATGTACGCCGGCGAGCTGGTGTTCATCCTGATTGCCGTGATGTTCGGCAGCGGCCTGCTGTGGCTCAGCGGCATGGGTGTGGTTCTGCAATGGGCGTGGGCTGTGTTCCACATCCTGATCATCACCCTGCAGGCGTTCATCTTCATGATGCTGACCATCGTCTACCTGTCGATGGCTCACGAAGAGAATCATTAAGACCAGTCTCGACTAGTCTGATGTCCCTCTCGTTGCGGCGTGAGGGGCCCATCTCGGGCACGATGAAACGATTTGTTTTACCGCTTTAATCTAAAAAACCTAAACCATACGACGTAAAAGTCGGGAGGAAAGATGGAAACTGTAGTTGGTCTAACCGCTATCGCTGTTGCACTGTTGATCGGCCTGGGCGCACTGGGTACCGCAATTGGTTTCGGCCTGCTGGGCGGCAAGTTCCTGGAAGGCGCTGCGCGTCAACCAGAAATGGTTCCAATGCTGCAAGTTAAGATGTTCATCGTTGCCGGTCTGCTCGACGCCGTAACCATGATCGGTGTTGGTATCGCTCTGTTCTTCACCTTCGCGAACCCCTTCGTTGGTCAACTCGCTGGCTAATCACTCGAGTATTCGAGTTGATTGGTGTGACGGACAACGAACGAGCGAGGTGTTGGCGTGAACATTAATGCAACCCTGATTGGCCAGTCCGTTGCGTTCTTAATTTTTGTACTGTTCTGCATGAAGTTCATTTGGCCTCCGGTCATTGCAGCTCTGCACGAACGTCAAAAGAAGATCGCGGATGGATTGGACGCTGCCAGCCGAGCAGCTCGTGACCTGGAACTGGCCCAAGATAAAGTGGGTCAGCAACTGCGCGAAGCCAAAGCTCAGGCAGCTGAAATCATCGAGCAAGCCAAGAAGCGCGGTTCTCAGATCGTCGACGAAGCCCGTGAACAGGCCCGTGTCGAAGCTGAACGTGTGAAGGCTCAGGCTCAGGCCGAGATCGAACAGGAACTGAACAGCGTCAAAGACGCGCTGCGCGCCCAACTGGGTAGCCTGGCAGTCAATGGTGCAGAGAAGATCCTGGGCGCCACAATCGATCAAAACGCGCACGCAGACCTGGTTAACAAACTGGCTGCTGAAATTTAAGCGAGGGCGATCATGGCAGAACTGACCACGTTGGCCCGACCTTACGCTAAGGCGGCCTTCGAGCACGCTCAGGCCCACCAGCAGCTGGCCTCTTGGTCAGCCATGCTCGGCCTGGCTGCAGCGGTGTCACAAGATGACACCATGCAGCGCGTGCTTAAGGCCCCGCGACTGACGAGCGCAGAAAAGGCCAACACTTTTATCGAAGTGTGTGGCGACAAGTTTGATGCACAGGCACAGAATTTCATTCAAGTTGCCGCCGAGAACGACCGTCTCCTGCTGTTGCCGGAGATCTCCGCTCTGTTCGACCTGTACAAGGCCGAGCAAGAGAAGTCGGTGGACGTGGATGTGACCAGTGCTTTCGCATTGAACCAAGAACAGCAAGACAAACTCGCCAAGGTTCTCAGTGCACGGCTCGGCCGGGAAGTGCGCCTGCACGCTGCGGAGGATGCCAGCCTGATTGGTGGCGTCGTGATTCGCGCCGGCGACCTGGTTATCGATGGCTCGATTCGCGGCAAACTCGCGAACCTTGCCGAAGCATTGAAATCTTGAGTTTGAAGGGGCAGCAGAGCAATGCAGCAACTCAATCCTTCCGAAATAAGTGAAATTATCAAGGGCCGCATCGAAAAGCTCGATGTGACCTCCCAAGCCCGTAACGAAGGCACTGTCGTCAGCGTTTCTGACGGCATCGTGCGGATTCACGGTCTGGCCGACGTAATGTACGGCGAGATGATCGAGTTTCCGGGCGGCGTCTACGGTATGGCCCTCAACCTCGAGCAAGACTCTGTAGGTGCCGTAGTACTGGGCGCATACACCACTCTGGCTGAAGGCATGAGCGCCAAGTGCACCGGCCGCATCCTCGAAGTTCCAGTTGGTAAGGAACTGCTGGGTCGCGTAGTCGACGCACTGGGTAACCCAGTCGACGGTAAAGGTCCGCTGAACAACACCGAGACCGACGCGGTCGAGAAAGTTGCTCCAGGCGTGATCTGGCGTAAGTCGGTAGACCAGCCTGTACAGACTGGCTACAAGGCTGTCGATGCCATGATCCCAGTCGGCCGTGGCCAGCGTGAGCTGATCATCGGTGACCGTCAGATCGGTAAGACCGCTCTGGCGATCGACGCGATCATCAACCAGAAAGACAGCGGCATTTTCTGCGTCTACGTAGCGATCGGTCAGAAGCAATCGACCATCGCCAACGTGGTTCGCAAGCTGGAAGAAAACGGCGCCCTGGCCAACACCATCATCGTGGCTGCCAGTGCTTCGGAATCGGCTGCCCTGCAGTTCCTGGCTCCGTACTCCGGTTGCACCATGGGTGAATACTTCCGCGACCGCGGTGAAGACGCGCTGATCGTTTATGACGATCTGTCCAAGCAGGCCGTGGCTTATCGCCAGATCTCCCTGCTGCTGCGCCGTCCACCAGGCCGTGAAGCCTACCCAGGTGACGTGTTCTATCTCCACTCCCGTCTGCTGGAGCGCGCTTCCCGCGTTTCGGAAGAGTACGTAGAGAAGTTCACCAATGGCGCAGTGACTGGCAAGACCGGTTCCCTGACCGCCCTGCCGATCATCGAAACCCAGGCTGGCGACGTTTCCGCGTTCGTTCCGACCAACGTGATCTCCATCACCGACGGTCAGATCTTCCTGGAATCGGCCATGTTCAACTCGGGCATCCGTCCTGCAGTTAACGCCGGTGTTTCGGTATCCCGTGTAGGTGGTGCCGCTCAGACCAAGATCATCAAGAAGCTGTCCGGTGGTATCCGTACCGCCCTGGCTCAGTACCGTGAACTGGCGGCATTCGCCCAGTTCGCTTCTGACCTGGACGAAGCGACCCGTAAGCAACTTGAACACGGTCAGCGCGTTACCGAGCTGATGAAGCAGAAGCAATACGCGCCAATGTCCATCGCTGACATGTCGCTGTCGCTGTATGCCGCTGAGCGTGGGTTCCTGACTGACGTCGAAATCGCCAAGATCGGTAGCTTCGAACAAGCGCTGATTGCTTACTTCAACCGCGATCACGCCGACCTGATGGCGAAGATCAACGTGAAGGGTGACTTCAATGACGAAATCGACGCTGGCCTCAAAGCCGGTATCGAGAAGTTCAAGGCCACCCAAACCTGGTAAGCCGCAGCGGGAGCCGCAAGGCTCCCGCTTGCTAACCTGATAGGTGTTACATGGCAGGCGCAAAAGAGATTCGCAGTAAGATTGCGAGCATCAAAAGCACGCAAAAAATTACCAGCGCCATGGAAAAAGTGGCGGTCAGCAAAATGCGCAAGGCACAAATGCGCATGGCAGCTAGCCGTCCTTATGCGGAGCGCATCCGCCAGGTTATTGGTCATCTGGCCAACGCCAACCCGGAATATCGTCACCCGTTCATGATCGACCGCGCCATCAAGCGCGTCGGTTACATCGTGGTGAGCAGTGACCGTGGTCTGTGTGGTGGCTTGAACACCAACCTGTTCAAGGCCCTGGTCAAGGACATGGCGGTAAACCGCGAACAAGGCGTCGAGATCGATCTGTGCGTGGTCGGTAGCAAGGGTGCGGCCTTCTTCCGCAACTTCGGCGGTAACGTCGTTGCAGCTATCAGCCACCTGGGTGAAGAGCCGTCGATCAATGACCTGATCGGCAGCGTCAAGGTGATGCTGGATGCTTACCTGGAAGGCCGGATTGACCGCCTGTCCGTGGTATCCAACAAGTTCGTCAACACCATGACCCAGCAGCCGACCGTGGAACAGTTGATTCCACTGGAGGCAACCCCGGATCAAGAACTCAAGCACCACTGGGACTATCTCTACGAACCGGATGCCAAGGAGCTGCTGGACGGCTTGATGGTCCGTTACGTGGAGTCGCAGGTCTACCAGGCGGTGGTCGAGAACAACGCAGCTGAACAAGCCGCGCGGATGATTGCAATGAAGAACGCCACCGACAACGCCGGTGATTTGATCAGCGATTTGCAGCTGATCTACAACAAGGCGCGTCAGGCTGCGATCACCCAAGAGATCTCGGAAATCGTCGGCGGCGCTGCCGCGGTTTAACGGTTCAAATATTCAGAGGATCCAGCTATGAGTAGCGGACGTATCGTTCAAATCATCGGCGCCGTTATCGACGTGGAATTTCCACGCGACAGCGTACCGAGCATCTACGACGCCTTGAAGGTTCAAGGCGCCGAAACCACTCTGGAAGTTCAGCAGCAGCTGGGCGACGGCGTGGTTCGTACCATTGCGATGGGCTCCACCGAAGGCTTGAAGCGCGGTCTGGACGTCAACAACACTGGCGCAGCCATCTCCGTACCGGTCGGTAAAGCGACCCTGGGCCGGATCATGGACGTACTGGGCAACCCAATCGACGAAGCCGGCCCGATCGGCGAAGAAGAGCGCTGGGGTATCCACCGCGCCGCTCCTTCCTTCGCAGAACAGGCAGGCGGCAACGACCTGCTGGAAACCGGGATCAAGGTAATCGACCTGGTTTGCCCGTTCGCCAAGGGCGGTAAAGTAGGTCTGTTCGGTGGTGCCGGTGTGGGCAAGACCGTGAACATGATGGAACTGATCCGTAACATCGCCATCGAGCACAGCGGTTATTCCGTGTTCGCCGGTGTGGGCGAGCGTACTCGTGAGGGTAACGACTTCTACCACGAGATGAAGGACTCCAACGTTCTGGACAAGGTTGCCCTGGTCTACGGTCAGATGAACGAGCCACCAGGAAACCGTCTGCGCGTAGCGCTGACCGGCCTGACCATGGCCGAGAAGTTCCGTGACGAAGGTAACGACGTTCTGCTGTTCGTCGACAACATCTATCGTTACACCCTGGCCGGTACCGAAGTATCCGCACTGCTGGGCCGTATGCCTTCGGCAGTAGGTTACCAGCCGACCCTGGCTGAAGAGATGGGCGTGCTGCAAGAGCGCATCACTTCGACCAAGCAAGGTTCGATCACCTCGATCCAAGCGGTATACGTACCTGCGGACGACCTGACCGACCCGTCGCCAGCGACCACCTTCGCCCACTTGGACGCCACCGTCGTTCTGTCCCGTGACATCGCTTCCCTGGGTATCTACCCAGCGGTAGACCCACTGGACTCGACTTCCCGCCAGCTGGACCCGAACGTGATCGGCAACGAGCACTACGAGACCGCTCGCGGCGTTCAGTACGTACTGCAGCGTTACAAAGAGTTGAAGGACATCATCGCGATCCTGGGTATGGACGAGCTGTCGGAAGCCGACAAGCAGTTGGTATCCCGCGCTCGTAAGATCCAGCGCTTCTTGTCGCAGCCGTTCTTCGTGGCTGAAGTCTTCACTGGTTCTCCAGGCAAATACGTTTCCCTGAAAGACACCATCGCTGGCTTCAAAGGCATCCTCAACGGTGACTACGACCACCTGCCAGAACAAGCGTTCTACATGGTCGGCGGCATCGACGAAGCGATCGAGAAAGCCAAGAAACTGTAATCCCGGCGCCCGGCAACGGGCGCTAATTTAGGTTGAGGCAAGCAGATGGCTATGACAGTCCATTGCGATATCGTCAGCGCGGAAGGGGAAATCTTCTCCGGTCTGGTGGAGATGGTGGTTGCGCACGGTGAACTGGGTGATCTTGGTATCGCTCTGGGTCACGCACCGCTGATCACCAACCTGAAGCCAGGTCCGATCCGCTTGATCAAGCAGGGCGGGGAAGCCGAGGTGTTCTACATCTCCGGTGGTTTCCTCGAGGTTCAGCCGAACATGGTCAAGGTTCTTGCCGACACCGTGCAACGCGCTGCCGACCTGGACGAAGCCTCCGCTCAGGAAGCCGTCAAGGCTGCTGAGAAGGCCCTGAATGAAAAAGGCGCAGATTTCGACTACGGATCTGCCGCCGCACGTCTGGCCGAGGCCGCAGCCCAGCTGCGTACCGTCCAGCAGATCCGCAAGAAGTTCGGCGGCTAAGCCGCAGGCTTTCTGTGTGATTGATTAAAAAGGGTAGCCTCGGCTACCCTTTTTATTTTCCGCATTCCCCCCTCTAGCAGGCCGTTGAAAAACGTAGGCGAGGCAGTCAGCGCAAGGCAAAAACAGGCGAAAAAGCGCAGTTTACGAGTGGTAAATGAGCATTTTGAGCTTGTTTTTAACGCAGCGATGACAACGCAGTTAGTTTTTCAACGGCCTGCTAGGTCACACTCGCGGACCACCCAGGATTGGTAGCCAGTCATGTCTCTCGAAATCGTTATCCTCGCAGCAGGCCAGGGCACTCGCATGCGCTCGGCACTGCCCAAGGTCCTTCATCCGGTCGCTGGCAACTCCATGCTCGGGCATGTTATCCACAGCGCTCGCCAGCTCGATCCACAGCGCATCCACGTGGTGATCGGCCACGGCGCGGATGCAGTGCGCGAGCGTCTGGCCGCCGACGATCTGAATTTCGTGTTGCAGGACAAGCAACTCGGCACCGGTCATGCAGTGGCCCAGGCTGTGCCTTTCATCCAGGCCGATACCGTGCTGATCCTCTACGGCGACGTGCCGCTGATCGAGGTCCAGACCCTGCAGCGCCTGCTCAAGCAGGCCGGCCCCGAGCAACTGGGCCTGCTCACCGTCGAGCTGGACGACCCTACCGGCTATGGGCGTATCGTGCGTGACGCCAATGGCAAGGTCGCCGCCATCGTCGAGCAGAAGGACGCCAACCAAGCCCAGCGCGCCATCACCGAAGGCAATACCGGCATTCTCGCCGTGCCGGGCAAGCGCCTCGGCGAATGGACCAGCCGTCTTTCGAACAACAACGCCCAGGGTGAGTACTACCTGACCGACGTGATCGCCATGGCGGTCAGCGATGGCCTGGAGGTTGCTACCGAGCAGCCCCTGGACGCCATGGAAGTGCAGGGCGCCAACGATCGCAAGCAACTCTCGGAACTGGAGCGCCACTACCAGCTGCGCGCCGCCCGCCGCCTGATGGCCGAGGGCGTGACCCTGCGCGATCCGGCGCGCTTCGATGTGCGTGGCGAGGTGACGGTCGGGCGCGACGTGCTGATCGATATCAACGTGATCCTCGAGGGCCGGGTGGTCATCGAAGACGACGTGGTGATCGGCCCCAACTGCGTGATCAAGGACAGCACCCTGCACAAGGGCGTGGTGATCAAGGCCAACAGCCATATCGACGGCGCGGTGATGGGCGAGGGCAGCGATGCCGGCCCGTTCGCCCGCCTGCGGCCCGGCAGTGTGCTGGAGGCTCGCGCCCATGTGGGTAACTTCGTCGAGTTGAAGAACGCCCACCTGGGCCAGGGGGCCAAGGCCGGTCACCTGAGCTACCTGGGCGATGCGGTGATCGGTGCGCGCACCAACATCGGTGCCGGCACCATCACCTGCAACTACGATGGGGTGAACAAGCACAAGACGGTGATGGGCGAAGACGTGTTCATCGGCTCCAACAACTCCCTGGTGGCGCCTGTGGATATCTCTTCCGGGGCCACTACCGCCGCCGGTTCCACCATCACCCAGGATATCCCGTCAGCGCAGCTGGCCGTGGGCCGTGCGCGGCAGAAGAACATCGATGGCTGGAAGCGACCGCAGAAAATCAACAAGGACTGAGGTTATCCACAAGCACGGATGACCCATGCAGCATCAACCGGCCTCTGCACTCGAACAGCAAGGGCCGGTTTTTTATGCTCTCGTGCTTGACGAAGTTTCGATCATGGGTTTTTATTGCCGACATTATCTTTCGAATCGAAACTTAAATGCTCATCTCGAAACGCAACACTCCACAGCGCCGTCACAACATCCTGGCCTTGCTCAACGAACAAGGCGAGGTGAGTGTGGATGAGTTGGCCAAGCGTTTCGAAACCTCTGAAGTTACGATTCGTAAGGATCTGGCGGCCCTGGAAAGCAATGGCCTGTTGCTGCGCCGTTATGGCGGGGCGATCACCATGCCCCAGGAACTGGTCAGCGACCTCGGCCAGCCAGTGTCCCGACATAAGCAAGCCATTGCCCGGGCGGCGGTGCAGCGCATTCGTGAACATGCGCGGATCATCATCGACAGCGGCAGCACCACCGCGGCGATGATCCCGCAGTTGGGCCAGCAGCCAGGCCTCGTGGTCATGACCAACTCGCTGAACGTGGCCAACGCCCTGAACGAACTGGAACACGAGCCGGTGCTGTTGATGACCGGTGGCACCTGGGACCCGCACTCCGAGTCCTTCCAGGGCCAGGTGGCCGAGCAGGTCCTGCGCTCCTACGACTTCGACCAACTGTTCATCGGCGCCGATGGCATCGACCTGGCCCGTGGTACCACCACCTTCAACGAATTGCTGGGCCTGAGCCGAGTGATGGCCGAGGTGGCCCGCGAAGTTGTAGTGATGGTCGAATCCGACAAGATCGGCCGCAAGATTCCCAACCTGGAGCTGCCGTGGAGCAGCGTCCATACCCTCATTACCGATGATCGCCTGCCTCTCGAGGTCCGCGACCAGATCCAGGCCCGCGGCATAACTCTGATTTGCGCGGCTGTCAGCTAGGAGAAATACCATGTGTGGAATTGTTGGCGCCGTTGCTGAACGCAATATCACCGCCATTTTGCTCGAAGGCCTCAAGCGCCTCGAATACCGCGGCTACGACAGCGCCGGCGTGGCGGTTTTCACCAATACCGGCAAGCTCGAGCGCATGCGCCGTCCGGGCAAGGTCGCCGAGCTGGAACAAGCCCTGGCCGGCGAGCCGCTGGTGGGTCGCCTGGGCATCGCCCACACCCGTTGGGCCACCCACGGCGCGCCTTGCGAACGCAATGCCCACCCGCATTTCTCCGGCGATCTGGCGGTAGTGCACAACGGCATCATCGAGAACCACGAAGCCCTGCGTGAACAACTCAAGGCCCAGGGCTACGAGTTCACCTCGGACACCGATACCGAAGTCATCGCCCACCTGCTGAATCACAAGCTCAAGGACCTGGGCGACCTGACCGTGGCCCTCAAGGCCACCGTCAAGGAACTGCACGGTGCCTACGGTCTTGCCGTGATCAGCGCCAGCCAGCCGGATCGCCTGGTGGCGGCCCGTAGCGGCAGCCCGCTGGTGATCGGCCTGGGCTTGGGGGAAAACTTCCTGGCCTCCGACCAGCTGGCCCTGCGCCAGGTCACCGACCGGTTCATGTACCTGGAAGAGGGCGATATCGCCGAGATCCGCCGGGACAGCGTGCAGATCTGGGACATCGGCGGCAAGGCCGTGGAGCGCGAGGCGGTGCAGTACCGCGATGGTGCCGAAGCGGCGGACAAGGGCGAATACCGCCACTACATGCTCAAGGAAATCCACGAGCAGCCATCGGTGGTGCAGCGCACCCTGGAAGGTCGCCTGAGCGCCAACCAGGTACTGGTCCAGGCCTTCGGTCCACAGGCCGCCGAGTTGTTCGCCAAGGTGCGCAATGTACAGATCGTCGCCTGTGGCACCAGCTACCACGCCGGCATGGTCGCCCGTTACTGGCTGGAAGAACTGGCCGGCATCCCCTGCCAGGTGGAAGTCGCCAGCGAGTTCCGCTACCGCAAGGTGGTGGTGCAGCCCGACACCCTGTTCGTGACCATTTCCCAGTCCGGCGAGACTGCCGATACCCTGGCCGCCCTGCGCAACGCCAAGGAGCTGGGCTTTCTCGCCAGCCTGGCGATCTGCAACGTCGGCATCAGCTCCCTGGTGCGTGAATCGGACCTGACCCTGCTGACCCAGGCCGGTCGCGAAATCGGCGTGGCCTCCACCAAGGCCTTCACCACCCAACTGGTGAGCCTGCTGCTGCTGACCCTGTCCCTGGGCCAGGTACGTGGCACCCTGGCCGCTGGTGTCGAAGCCGAGCTGGTGGAAGAGCTGCGGCGCCTGCCGATTCGCCTCGGCGAAGCCCTGGCCATGGACAACGTGGTGGAGAAGACCGCCGAGCTGTTCGCCGACAAGCACCACACCCTGTTCCTCGGTCGTGGCGCCCAGTACCCGGTAGCGATGGAAGGCTCCTTGAAGCTCAAGGAGATTTCCTATATCCACGCCGAAGCCTACCCGGCCGGTGAACTCAAGCACGGCCCGCTGGCCCTTGTGGATAACGACATGCCAGTGGTCACCGTGGCGCCGAACAACGAACTGCTGGAGAAGCTCAAGTCCAACCTGCAGGAAGTCCGCGCCCGTGGTGGCGAGCTGATCGTGTTCGCCGACGAGAAGTCGGGCATGACCAACGGCGAAGGCACCCATGTTATCCACATGCCGCACATCCACGACATTCTCTCGCCAATCCTCTACACCATCCCGTTGCAGCTGCTGTCCTACTACGTAGCCGTGCTCAAGGGCACTGACGTCGACCAGCCACGCAACCTGGCCAAGTCGGTAACCGTGGAGTGAGTTATCCACAGTTGAGTATCACCCGGCTGTAGATAACGGCAACTGCTGCAACCAACAGGGAGCCTGTCCAGGCTCCCTTTTTTGTCCATGCGCCTTTACCTCTCCCTGGGCTTTTTCACTGAACCCCATGGATTCACGCCGCTACCCGGGCTCTGGATAATCCCGGCCGGCCCCTGCCAAAAGACCTGCTTGAGTGGCGCAGGATCGACTTACGCCGGGTTTTCGCAAAAACTAGGCAGCTTCACAGCTGTTGCGCCCTGGCCTGCTCCCAGGTCGATACTTTTATCCAGCGGATGGAAAACCAATGAAGCTTCGCTTGATTCATGGATGGATAATCGTGCTGATCCTGGTTGTCCTGGGGCTGGGGACGCTGACGCCGGTGCTGTCCAATGGCCTGTTGCTGCTGATGGATCGGGACAACTTCATTCCGGCGGAGTCCTCGATCTGGACCTTTGAACCGACCCTGATCAACCAGGGCTCATCTTCCTACTGGTTGTACGGGGAGGATCGGCAGTACTACTTCTACTTTTCCTATGCTGAAGACCAGCCGTATAGGTTGATCGCCAAAAACAACCGGTGCCCGGGATTCCATCGGCACGATGTGCAGACCTGGTGCGCCCCCTGACGCCATGGCGGTGGATTATGCTGCTGGCTCGTGGCGCCCGTCGGCTGGGCGCCGCCATTCGAGATAAGCCATGGACAGATTTCAGGAAATGCAGGTGTTCGTCTGTGTCGCCCAGGAGCAGGGGTTCGCTGCCGCGGCGCGGCGCCTGAACCTGTCGGCGGCCAGCGTCACCCGGGCCGTGGCGGCCCTGGAGCAACGCATCGGCACCCAGTTGCTGGTGCGTACCACGCGCAATGTGCACCTGAGCGAAGCCGGGCAACGCTACCTGGAGGATTGCCGACGCATCCTCGCCGAGGTCCAGGATGCCGAGGCCTCGGCTGCCGGCATCCATGCCCAGCCCCGGGGCCAACTGAGCCTGACTGCGCCGGTGCTGTTCGGCGAACTCTTCGTCACCCCGCTGCTGGTGCGCTACCTGCAACGTTATCCACAGGTCAGCGTCAACGCCCTGTTGGTGGATCGGATGGCCAACATGGTGGACGAGGGCATCGACGTGGCGGTGCGCATCGGCGAGCTGCCGGACAGCGGCCAGCACAGCATCCGCGTCGGTGAGGTACGCCGGGTGATCTGCGCCTCTGCGGCATTCCTGGCCAACCATGGCCGACCGCAGCACCCCGAAGACTTGCGCCAGGCGCCGGTGATCGCTCCGTCTTCCATTGGCCAGGCGCGCAACTGGCAGTTCAACGTCGCCGGCCGCGCCTTGAGCATTCGCCCCGAGCCTCGCTTGCTGGTGAGCGCCAGCCAGGCCGCCATCACCGCCGCCAGCCTGGGGCTGGGCCTGACCCGGGTGCTGTCCTATCAAGTGGCCGACAAGGTCGCGGCAGGGCAGCTGGAAATCGTCCTCGAGGCCTTCGAGCAGCCTCCCTTGCCCATCCATGTGGTGTACCAGGGTGGGCGCAAGGCGCCAGCGCGGGTGCGCAGCTTCGTCGATTTCGCGGTACAGGCCCTGCGCGAGCATCCATCGCTCAATCCTTGAGCAAGATTGTTTCACCAGATGAAATGATGGTTTGTGATTTCTGGTGATTCTGTTGTTTTTGCCCTGGCAGGAAGATAGCCCCTCCAGCGCGGCGCTTCGACCGTGCACCTGCCCGTGGAGTCGTCCATGTCCCAGCCCGCCATCAAGTTCTACAACTTTCCTCGCTCCGGCCATGCCCACCGCGTCGAGCTGATGCTGTCCCTGTTGGAGTTGCCGGTCGAAACGATTTTCGTCGACCTGGCCAAGGGTGCCCACAAGCAGCCCGAGTTCCTGGCCCTCAACGCCTTTGGCCAGGTGCCGGTCATCGACGACCAGGGCGTGGTGATCGCCGATTCCAACGCCATCCTGGTGTACCTGGCGCAGCGCTATGGCGATGGTCGCTGGCTGCCCACCGATCCAGTGGGAGCGGCGCAGGTGCAGCGCTGGTTGTCGGTGGCCGCGGGGCCGATCGCCTTCGGGCCGGCGGCGGCACGCTTGATCACCGTATTCGGCGCAACCTTCAACCCCGAGGAAGTCATCGCCCGCGCCCATGTCCTGCTCAAGGTCATGGACCAGGAACTGGCCGGCAGGCCGTTCCTGGTCGGCCAGCAGGCGACCATCGCCGATGTCGCCGGCTACAGCTACATCGCCCACGCGCCGGAGGGCAACGTGTCGCTGGCCGACTACCCCCATGTGCGTGCCTGGCTGGAACGCATCGAAGCCCTGCCGGGTTTCGTCGCCATGCCATCCACGGCGGCGGGCCTGAAAAGCGCCTGAGGCGCCCCGAGGGAGGTTTGCATGAGCACCCAGTCGCCCTGGCACGCCGGTGAACGGCAGCTGCAGGCCCAGGCCGGGGTGGCCGAGCGCATGGAAGCCTTCGGGGCCAAGGTCATCCGCCAGGCCATGCCCGACCAGCATCGGCAGTTTTACCAACAGCTGCCGTTCATCCTGGTGGGCGCGGTGGATGCCGATGGCAGCCCCTGGGCGAGCATTCTCGAAGGGCCCCCCGGTTTTGCCCGGGCCCCGCAGGACACCCGGCTGCGCCTGGACAGCCTGCCGGCCAGCGATGACCCGTTGCAGTTGCACGAGGGCGCGGCGCTGGGCCTGTTGGGGATCGAGTTGCATACCCGGCGGCGTAACCGCCTCAACGGGCAGATCGCCACCCTCGACGCCCAGGGGTTCGAGGTGAGGGTGCAGCAGTCCTTCGGCAACTGCCCGCAGTACATCCAGCTGCGCGAGCTGCAACAGGTGCCCCTGGGCGACCCCGCCAGCCGCCCGGCCCAGCATCACCGGGGCCTGGACGATGCGGCGCGGGCATTGATCGCTGCCGCCGACACCTTCTTCGTCGCCAGCTACGTCGATTTGGAGGGCCAGCGTTCGGTGGATGTATCCCACCGTGGCGGCCAGGCCGGTTTCGTCCGGGTCGAGGGCGATTGCCTGACCATCCCGGATTTCGCCGGCAACCTGCATTTCAACACCCTGGGCAACCTGCTGCTCAACCCTCGGGCCGGCCTGTTGTTCATCGATTTCCACAGCGGCGAGCTGCTGCAACTCACCGGCTCCACCCAGATCATCCTCGACGGTCCACTGGTCAGTGCCTTCCAGGGGGCCGAGCGGCTGTGGCGGGTCCAGGTGGAGCGCATGGTGCGGCGCCCGGCGGCCTTGTCCCTGCGTGGGCCGTTGCGCGGGGTGTCCCCCAACAGCCTGCTGACCGGCTCCTGGCTCGAGGCCGAGGCGCGCCTGCGGGCCCAGGCCCTGGGCAAGCAATGGCGGCCGCTGCGGGTGGTGCGGATCGAGGATGAAAGCCGCAACATCCGTTCGTTCTACCTGGAACCGGCGGACGGCGCGGGCTTGCCGTCTTTCCTGCCCGGCCAGCACCTGCCGTTGCGGATCGGGCTCGACCCACAGCCGCTGATCCGCACCTACAGCCTGTCCAGCGCCCCGTCCGATGGATTCCTGCGCATCAGCGTCAAGCGCGAAGGGCGGGTGTCCAGCTACCTGCACGATGGGGTCGAGGTGGGCGACCTGCTGCACGCCAGGGCGCCCCAGGGCCAGTTCAGCATCGACCCCCACGGGCTGCGACCACTGGTACTGCTGGCGGCCGGGGTGGGTATCACGCCCTTGCTGTCGATGCTGCGCGAGGTGGTCTACCAAGGCCTGCGTACCCGGCGCATGCGCCCCACCTGGTTGTTCCTGGGCTCGCGCACTCTTGCCGAACAGCCCTTTGCCGGGGAGCTGCGAACCCTCGGTGAACAAGTCGGGGAGGCGCTGCAGGTGCTGCGCCTGCTAAGCCAGCCGGAGGCGACGGCGCAGCCGGGCGTGTCCTTCGATCGGCAGGGGCGGATCGACACCCAGTTGGTGCTTGAGCATCTGCAACTGGATGACTACGACGCCGTGGATTTCGTGCTGTGTGGTCCCGGTGCCTTCACCCAAGCGTTGTACGACCAGTTGCGGGACCTGGATATTGACGATCGGCAGATCCATGCCGAGACCTTCGGCCCTTCGACCCTACGTCGGCGGCCCGATGCCCAGGCCGTGCCGTTGCAGCAGCCGGCGGCGGCCACGAGCACGGTGCCGGTGCGCTTTGAGCGTTCTGGCCTGGTACATCACTGGCAACCCGCTGGCGGCAGCCTGCTGCAACTGGCGGAGCGCGCCGGCCTGCACCCGGAATTCAGTTGCCGGGGTGGTTCTTGCGGCACCTGCCAGACCCGCCTGCTCAGTGGCCAGGTCAATTATCCACAACCTCCGGCGCAGTTGCCGGAAGCCGGGCAGGTGCTGATCTGCTGCGCGGTTCCCGCTGCTGTGGATAACTCATCTTCACCCCTGGTGCTGGACCTGTAGAGCGAAGAAAAAATCCTCCCCGACGATTGCCGCCAACCCGCCCCCTGCGTAGGCTGACGCGAATTTTCTCGCCGCTGCCGCAGGCTGTGGGTGGCGGTTGCCGGGCCTATCGACCCGGCGATATTCCAGGGTTTTCAGCGTTAAAGGGAATCAACGATCCATGCTCCCCCGGGTTCTGCTCCGTCTCTGCGCCGTGTTCCTTTGCGGGCTGTCGCTCAGCGCCTGCCGCCAGGAGCAGGCGCCCGCGCTGGATCAACAGCTGTACATCTGGCAACGCCAGTGGACCCCGGCCCACGCTGCGGCCCTGGCAGGGTCCCGGGCAGACTTTTCCACAGTCCGGGTGCTGGCCTTGCAGGCTTTTCCACAGGCTGGCTGGAGTCGGGCGCGGATCGATGCCGATATGCTGCGCCAGGATGGCCGGCGGCTGATCGCGGTAGTTCGCCTCGATGGGCAGTTGCCAGCGCTGGACCAGGACGAAATCCTCACCCAGGTGCAGCAACTGCTGGCCGATTGGCAAGGGCAGGGCCTGGTCCTGGCCGGCCTGGAGATCGATCACGATGCCGCCACCGCGCGGCTGCCGGGTTATGCCGCGTTGCTGGCGCGCTTGCGGGCCCGGTTACCGGCGTCCCTGGCCCTGAGCATCACCGCGCTTCCGGCCTGGCTTGGCAGCTCTGAATTGCCGAGGCTGCTGGGCCAGGTCGATGGCAGCGTGCTCCAGGTGCATGCGGTGAGCGACCCGCGCAAGGGCCTGTTCGACCCCGGGCAAGCCGAGCAATGGGCCCGGCGCTGGGCGCAGGTCACCGACAAACCCTTCTACCTGGCTCTACCCGCCTATGGCGTGGCCCTGCTGGCAGGCGGTGAGGGCGCGCCGCTGGTGGAGAGCGAGGCGCCCATCGCCCAGCGCGGCGAACGTCGCGAACTGATGGCCGACCCCGAACAACTGAGCCTGCTGGCCAAGACCCTGCGCAACGATCCGCCGGCGCACCTGGCCGGCTTGATCTGGTTTCGCCTGCCGCTCAAGGGTGATGTCCGGGCCTGGAGCCTGGACACCCTCAAGGCGGTGGCCCGGGGCGAGGTATTGGCCAGCCGGCTGGACATCGGCCTGACTGAGCAGGATGGCTTGTTCGACATTCGCTTGAGCAACTCGGGCAACCTCGATCGTCTCCTGCCTGAACAACTGTCCCTGGCCATTGCCCAATGCGACGGATTCGACGGGCTGGGTGGCTATACCGCCCAGTTGCGCGACGGCCAGCTGCTACTGACCCGCCAGCAGACCGGCCGCCTGGCGGCAGGTGGCACCCGGGCCGTGGGTTGGGCCCGCTGTACAAAAATTGACCAAGGAGCTGTGCATGTTCGTCCCTAGATCTCGCCACCTGTTGTGCCTGAGTCTGTTCCTGCCCCTGGCTCCGGCCCTGGCGTGCGGGCCGACTTTCCCCATGCGCCTGCTTGCGGACCGTCCGCAAACCCTGGCGGAACTGCCCGAAGGCAGCTTCAAGTTCGAGATCAGCCGCCTGGGCCAGGCCGTTGCCGGGCTCAAGCCGGTGGCCAAGGACGCCTTCAACTCCGACTACAGCCTGCCCGAGAGCTACGAGGTGCAGCAGCGTAACTGGGCGGAACGACAGGGGTTGGACGAGGCGCAGCGGACCCTGGTCGGCCAGTTGCGCAAGCTCGACGACGGCCGCGCCGCCGAGCAGCAGGGCGCCAGCTTGCCGGCCGAGATCCGCCTCTATACCGCCGGTGCGGTGGCTTTCAATGCCGGGGACAGCCAACTGGCCGCGGAGTATTTCCGCAAGGTGCTGGAGCTGCCGACTCAACAGCGCGCATTGCGCAGTACCTGGGCCGCCTATTCCCTGGGCCGGGCCTTTAGGTCCATCCATGCAGAAGCCAACGAACTGGACGAGCAGGGCCGGCGCGAGACCTTGCAGGCGGCGCGCCAGGCATTCATCCAGGCGCGCCAGCTGAGCGTCGACGGCTTCAGCGACCCGCTGGAACTGGGCATCGCCAGCCTCGGCGAAGAGGCCCGGATCCTCAAGGACCAGGGGGACTGGAGCCAGGCCATCGACCTGTATGCCAGCCAGAGCCTGCAGGGCTCGGAGGTTGGCTACAGCTCCCTGAAACAAGTGGTGAACGAGCTGGGCAGCCTGCCGGACGAGCAGTTGCTGGAGCAACTCAAGAAGCCTGCGGTGGCGCGCCTGCTCACCGCTTCGCTGGTGTCCCACCAGGGATGGTCCTTTGGCGAAAAGCCGGACTCCGAGCGCAACCTGATCAAGCTCTTGAGCCAGGGCACCGCCGGCAGTTTCGACAATGCCGACCGGCTGGCGGCGCTGAATTACCAGAATGGCGATTTCGCCACCACCAAGCTCTTGCTCGAGCACGCCGGCGATGGCGGCCTGGCCTGGTGGCTGCGGGCCAAGATGGCCGTGCGCGAAGGTGACAAGGTGGCCGCCGCGGCCGCCTACGCCAAGGCCTCCGCGGCCTTTCCCCGGGATGAGAACTGGGGCTTTCGCGGCGACTACGATGGCAACTACGAAGACCTCAAGCCGGGCTGCCGGGTAGAAGGCGAAAGCGCCGTGCTGGCCCTGGAGCGTGGCGACTACGTACAGGCGTTCGAGTTGCTCTACCGCAGTGGCGAGATCTACTGGCACGACGCGGCGACCGTGGCGGAGCGGGTGCTGACCGTGGATGAACTCAAGCGTTTCGTCGACGCCCAGGTCCCGGCGCCGCCATCGACGCCCAAGCAGGCGGACGACTACTACGAGCACTTGCCGATCGCCGCGCAGCTACGCGAGCTGCTGGGACGGCGCTTGCTGCGCGAAGGCCGTTACCAGGAAGGCTGGGGCTATTTCGACAGTCCCGAGCGCCAGGCCATCGCCAAGGCCTACGGCGAGTATCGCGAGCGGGCCGAGTCGGCCTGGCTGCCTACCCGCCGTGCCGAGGCCTACTACCAGGCCGGCCAGTTGGCGCGGACCTCGGGCATGGAGATCCTTGGCTACGAGATGGGGCCGGATTACCACAGCCTCTGGGGCAGCTATAACCTGGAGATCCCACCGGTGCAGGCCGGGCCTTTCCTCAGCGCCGACGAAGTACAGCGCCAGCAGGCCAGTACCGCCGATCCTGATGTGCGCTATCACTATCGCTACGTGGCCGGGGAGCTGGGCAACCGCGCGGCGGATTACCTGCCGCACACCAGCCAGGCCTTCGCTGCGGTGCTGTGCAAGGCTGCGCGCTGGACCCGGGGCTCGGATCTGGAGATCGACTACTACAAGCGCTACGTGGAGCACGGGCCGTTCGTGGAGTGGGCCGGCAACTTCGGCATGAACTGCCAGGAGCCGGACTTCGGCAGCGCCAACAAGCGCTATGTGACCCAGTGGATCGACGCCACCCGCTCCAGCCTCGGGCAGCACAAGCTGGCCAGCGCCGGTGGCGCGGCGCTCCTGCTGCTGGGCGGCGCCTACCTGATCCGCCGCCGGAAGGCATAGCCGCCAGATCGGGTTGCGCGGTATGCCTGTTGGATCGCGGTGCCTGGTTTTACGGGCGCTGCGCGCCAGGCCAGGTCGTACGGTTTGCCTGATGCCCTATGGCCAAATCAGGCTTGCTGGACGAAGGTCAGGCGCAGGGCGAAGCCGATCAGCAGGCTGCCGAACAGCCATTGCTGCAGGCGTTGCGCCGAAGGGCTGCGTTGCATCCAGCGACCCAGCCCGGCGCCGGCCAGGGCGTAGCAGCAGTCGAACAGCCCACCGACGCCCACCAGCAACACGCCCAGGGTAATGAACTGTGGCGCCACCGCCCCGGCCTGGGGATCGACGAACTGCGGCAACAGCACCGAGCAGAACAGCAGGGCCTTGGGGTTCAGCAGGTTGGTCAGCACTCCGCGCTGGATCGCCTGGCGCCAGCGCAAGGGCGTGGCCGCCGCGCCGCTGCCGTCCAGCGCGGGCAGCAGGTTGCTCCTCAGGCACTGGATGCCGATCCACAGCAGGTAGGCCGCACCGGCCAGGCGCACCACGTCGAAGGTCCAGGGCGCGGCCTTGAACAGCGCCGCCAACCCCAGGGCCGCCAGGGCCACATGGCAGCCCCGGGAGATGGCCAGGCCCAGGGCCGTGGCCAATGCCTGGGCCTTGCCCTGGCGGGCGCCGGTCTGCAACAGCAGGATCATGTCGGGCCCGGGCAGCAGGTAGACCACCGCCAGGGCCAGGAAAAACATCCACAGTTGCGCCACCTTGCACCCCCATTCGTTGTCGAGTCGGTGCCCACAGTTTAGGGCTGGAGGGCAGGGCAGGTGCTTGCGTAATCAGCCAGCAAAGAAGCAGAAGTTGGCATAATCTTCCAGGATTCACCCAAGGGACCAGCCGGATATGCCAAACATTAAACTCGACGCCTACGACCGCAAGATCCTCGCCGCCCTGCAGCGCGACGGCCGCCTGAGCAATGTGCAACTGGCGCAGGAGATCGGCCTGTCGCCATCGCCCTGCCTGCGCCGGGTACGGATGCTGGAGGAGGCCGGGGTGATCCGCGGCTACCAGGCGGTCCTGGCCCGGGATGAAGTGGGGCTTGGGCTGACGGTGTTCGTCGGGGTCAAGGTCGAGCGGCACAACGATGCGGAAGCCGAAGCCTTCCGCCAGGCGGTGTTGCAGTTGCCGGAGGTGATCTCGGCATTCCTGGTATCCGGCGAGTCGGACTTCCTGCTGCAAGTGGTGGTGCCCGACCTGCGGGGTTACGACCGCTTTCTTACCGGCCAACTGCTGAAGATCCCGGGGGTCAGCGATATCCGCAGCAACTTCGCGATCCACACGGTGAAGACCCCAGGCCCCTTGCCGCTGGGCCACCTGCCGGGCTGACCTGGTTCGTGGCGAGGGTGCTTGCGCACGCTCGCCACAGGGCAAGCTGCTAGTGCCTGGTCAGGTCCACCAGTAGCGCACCAGGTGGAAGAAGATCGGTGCGGCGAAGCATACCGAGTCCAGGCGATCGAGCATGCCGCCGTGGCCTTCGATCATGTGCCCCCAGTCCTTGACCCCGCGATCGCGCTTGATCGCCGACATCACGATGCCGCCGGCAAAACCCAGCAGGTTGATCAGCAGGGCGATGAGGAACGACTGCCAGATGCTGAACGGGGTGATCCACCACAGTGCGCCGCCGATCAGCGAGGCCAGCAGGATGCCGCCGACAAAACCCTCGACGGTCTTGGACGGCGATAGGTTGGGGGCGATCTTGCGCTTGCCGAAGAGTTTTCCACAGACGTACTGCAACACGTCCGAAAGCTGCACCACGATCACCAGGTAGGCGATCAGCAGCAGGTTGCGGCCCTCGTAGCCGGCGATGTCCAGGGTCAGCAGGGCCGGGACGAAGGATACGCAGAACACCGCGATCATCAGGCCCCACTGGACCTTGGAGGCGCGCTCCAGGAAGTGCGTGCTGTCGCCGCCCAGGGAGGCGAGGATCGGCAGCAGCAGGAACACGTACACCGGGATGAAGATCGAGAACAGCCCGTACCAGTCCGAATAGATCAACAGGTACTGCAGGGGCAGGGCCAGGTAGAACGCCGCCACCAGCGCCGGGTAGTCGCTGCGCCGGGTCGGGGTCAGGGTCAGGAACTCGCGCAGGGCATAGAACGACACGGCATAGAACAGCAGGATCACCGCCGCGGTGCCGAGCCAGAAGGCGATGCCGATCACCAGCACCATCACCCACCAGGCGTTGATCCGCGCGTTGAGGTTGTCGATCACCGGGTTGGGGCTGCCCCGGGTACGCCACTTGAGGATCAATCCGATCAGCGAGGCCAGCACCAGGATGGCGCCAATGCCGCCGAACAACATCAGGGTCTGCTTATCCATTTCAGGCGTGCTCCGGAGCCAGGGCCAGCAGCGCGGCGCGGCTGCGTTCGAGAAAGTCTTCCTTGCTTTCGCCGTCTTCCACCGCCAGGGGCGCGCCGAAGCTGGTGGTGCACAGCAGCGGCAAGGGCAGGAAGCGTCCCTTGGGCATGACCCGGTTGAGGTTGGCGATCCACACCGGGATCACCTCCACCTGTGGATAACGCTTGGCCAGGTGATACAGGCCGCTCTTGAACGGCAGCAGGCCGTCTTCCGGGTTGCGTGTGCCCTCGGGAAAGATGATCAGCGAATCGCCCTGCCCCAGGGCATCGAGCATCGGCTGCAGGGGGTTGTTATCCACAGCCTCCTTGCGCTCGCGGTCGATCAACACGCCGTTGAACACCCGGTTGATGATGTAGCGCCGCACGCCGCTTTTCTGCCAGTAGTCGGCGCCGGCCACGGGGCGGGTCAGGCGTCGCAGTGCCGGCGGCAGCGAGGCCCACAGCAGCACGAAGTCGCCGTGGCTGCTGTGGTTGGCGAAGTAGATGCGTTGCACCGCCTGCGGCGCCGAGCCCAGCCACAGGCTACGGGCGCCGGTGATGCTGCGGGCGGCGGAGGTGATGAGATTGGCAACCAGGGGTTCGAACATGGGCATTCCTTATCCGGCAAAGGCCAGCCAGGGGCTGATCAGGATCACGCTCAACAGCACCAGCACTTGGGTCGCCAGCAGCAGCGCCTGGCGCCGCAGCAGGCCCAGGGCACCCTGGCTGCGTTCGTGCCAGGGCCGTCCGCCGCGCTCGGCCGGTTGCAGGCCGAGCGCGCTCAGGGCCTGGTCCAGGGCGCGGGTGCTGTGCTCCAGGGAGGTCGGGGCATCGGCCACCCGCTGGAACAGGTCGGCATCGAAGGCCACCCGCAGCGCCAGGTACTTTTCCACAACCCCCAGGGCCACCAGGGCGAGGCTCAGCAGCAGCCCGGCGAGGGTGACGCTGGCGAGCAGGTACTGGCCCAGGCCATACAAGCCGCCGAGCAGCGTCAGGCCTGTGGATAACTGGTCCAGGGCCTGGCCTCGGCGCAGCAGGCTGGCGACGCTGTACAACTGCATGTCAGTGGTGAGCGCGGGCATGGGCTTGGCTCCTGGCGTTGGCCAGGCTTTCCAGGGCCTGGCGATGGGCGGCATGCAGGACGATTTGCGGCCGCGCCCTGCGCAGCTGGACCAGTGCGCTGTCCACCGTGGCCGCGCGTCCGCTGTGCAACAGCCAGGCGGCAATCGCCGTGGCGCTGCGCGAATAACCCAGGGCGCAGCACACCAGTAGCGGGCCGTACTGGCGCTGGCGCTCGATGGCTTGGGCCGCGGCCAGGCATTGGGCCGGGCTCGGCGCGCACAGGTCGAGCAGCGGCAGGCTCTGGTAGGCCGCCAGCGAGCGGCCGTCCAGGGATAGCTCGGCGCACAGGTCGAGCACCGCGGCGAACGGGCTGGCGTCCAGTTCGGCGGGCGTCGGCAAGCGTCCCAGCCAGACGTTATCCACAACCTGGTCCGGTTGTGGATGATTTCTTGTCCACAACCGCGAGTTGATCCACGCCGCTGCCAGGTAAGGCGCCAGCAGCCAGCGGGCGGCGGGGCTCAGGCGGCCATTGGCGCGTTTCTGGAAGCCGGCGGCATCCAGCAAGGCATAGTTCACCGCCACCAGCAGCAGCGCCACCGCCGGCCACAGCAGCCACAGGCCGATGCCGCCCCAGGCCCAGGCCGCCAGGGTGAATGCCGCAGCTCCCAGGGCATAGCGCAGGGCCAGTCGGCGGCGCTGCGGGTCATGGCTGAAGCGGGCGCTGGCCAGCGGGCTGGGACGATCCAGCGGCCACAACCAGACGCACAGCCAGCCGGCCAGGGCGCCTGTGGGCACATCGATGAAGTGGTGTTGATAAGTGGTCAGTACCGAAATCCCGATCAGCGCGAACCAGCCATGCACCAGCCAGCGCCAGGCCCCGTGGATATGCCGCGCATAGCAGACCCACAGCACCACCAGCAGGGCGATGTGCAGGGACGGCGCCTGGTTGAAGGGCTTGTCGAAACCTGCCAGCACCGCGAACAACCAGCCGAACAGCCCGTCCAGTTCCGGCCGGGGGAAGGTGAACCGCAGCGGCCAGAGCAGGAAGCAACTGACGGCGATCACCTGGGCACTGAGCAGGCGCAGGGCATGGCGCTTGAGTTCGTCGCGGCTGCGCGGCAGCAGCAATGACAGGCCGTAGAGCAGGTCGATGGACCAGTAGGGGACGATGGTCCAGGCCCAGAACGGCATGTGCCGCTCCCAGTCGAAGACCAGGCTGGCGACGTCGTCGCGCTGCGCAGTGACCCAGGTGGCGAAGCCATAGGTGCCGAAGAACAACGGTGCCAGCAACAGCAGCCAGAGCACCGCGGGCTTGAGCAATCCGGGTTCGCGCGCCGGCAGGGCGCCTGTGGCCATCATTGCACCCGCTGCGCCAGGGATACGCTGAAGATGCCCCATTCATCCACGCGCATCGTCACCTTGCGAAAGCCTGCGGCCTCCACCAGTTGGTCCATCTCTGCCTGGGTCCGGCGACGCATGACCCAGGCCTGGCCCTCGCGGTGGCTGGTCAGGGCCCGGGCGATCAGCTCCAGCTGCGGGTGCCAGGGCTGGCCGGTGTACACCAGGTAGCCGCCAGGCTCCACGGCGCTGGCCAGGCCGGCCAGGGAGTCGCCGACCATCTGGTTGTCGGCGAACAGCTCGTACAGGCCGGAAACCACCGCCAGGGTCGGCTTGGGGTCCAGGGCAGCGAGATCGTCACGATCGAAGGCGTTGCCTTTGACGAAGCGGGCGATGTCGCCCAGGCCTTTTTCCTGGATCAGGGCGCTGCCGTCGCGCACGTTGATGTCGCTGTAGTCGCGCAGCAGGATCGATTCCGGCAGCGGCGCGACGCCTTGCAGGGCCTCGAGGATGTAGCGGCCATGGCCGGCGGCGATATCGACGATGCGCACCTCGCTGCCTTGCCCACGCAGCTGTTCCATGGCCAGGCGCAGCAGTTCTTCCACATGCAGCTTGCGCTGGCGAATGCCGCGCCAGCCGATGGAGTTCAGGTAGTTCTGGTCGATCAAGCGCCCCACCGGGGTATGTCCGGTTGGGCGATTGCGGTAGACGTAGTCCAGGGTGCTGCCGGAGTCGAAGCCGGTGTCGAACCCCAGCTTGACCCCCGCCGATAACTGGCTGCCCAGGCGCATGCTGGCGCGGGTGGCCCGCCAGTACAGGTCGCGCAGGGAGTTGCGCGGCAGCGGCGCGGCCAGGGCCTCGGATTCGGCGCAGGTGGCGCCCAGGCGGTCGGCGTCCAGCAGGGCAGGGCGCTGCAAAGGAAGGGTGAAGTTGTGCAGGATGAAACGGCGGATGCTGGCCATGGCCGGGGCGCGTTCCTTTTCGCCCAGGGTGTCGTGGAAGAAGCCGGGGAGGATGTGCTTTTCCTTGCGCAGGCTGCCCAGGCGCTCGAAGAACTGCTCCTGGGGCTTGCGATGCACCACGAAGTCGGCGCCGGAGATCAGCAGCTGGGTCGGCACCTGGATCGCCTGGGCATCGGCCACCACCCGGTCTGCCGCTTCATACAGGCCCAGCAGGACGTTGACCGAAATCGCCTTGGTGATCAGCGGATCGCTGTCATAGCTCTCGACTCGTTGCGGGTCGTGGCTCAAGAAGCGCGCCTTGACGTAGCTGTTGACGAAGAAGTTGCCGCGAAAGCGCCGCATCAGGGCCAGGCCGGGACGGGCGAACGGTACGTAGAGCTTGACCTTGAAGGCCGGGGAGGCCAGCACCAGGGAGCGGATCCGCGGTGCGTAGTCGTGGACCCAGGTGGCGGCAATCACCGCGCCGACGCTCTGGGCCACCACGGCGATGTTTTCCTCGGCGATCTGGTGGGCGCTGCCCAGGTGGCCGCAGAAGGTCTGCACGTCGCGCACGCTGGTGGCGAAGCTCGGGCTGTCGCCCCGGGCACCCGGAGACTGGCCGTGGCCCCGGGCATCCCAGGCGAAGAAATCGATGTGCGGCAGGTCCAGCTCGTCCACCAGGTGGGCGATGCGCCCGGAGTGCTCGTGGCCGCGGTGGAACAGCATCACCGCCTGGCGCGGCTCGCCAGGAGCCACTTCGGTGGCTGGCCAGTGGCGGTAGAACAGTTCGACACCATCATGGGTCCGGAACGTCTGGTGTTGGGCTTCGCGCATAGCCATTTCCTTATGCAGAGGGAGCGTTGTGCTGAACTTCTTTGAGGCCCTGGCGGACCCGGTTGATCAGGGTGTAGACCAGCAAGGCGGCGACCAGCGCCAGCGCGGCGTTTATCCACAGGGCGCCGAGCCAGCCCAGGGCGATGCCGGTGGCCAGCACGCCGAGGACGAAGGCCCGGTCGCTCTTGCCCATGGGGCCGTCATAGCGTCGGGAGGCGCCGACCATCGGCCCCAGTACCCCGGCGTACTCGCTGAACAACGCCAGCAGGGTCACCGCCAGCACCAGCGGCAGGTTGATTCCGGGCAGCAGGGCGAAGGGCAGGATCAGGGCACTGTCGGCCACTACGTCGCAGAGTTCGTTCAGGTAGGCGCCCAGGCGCGACTGCTGGCCGAATTCCCGGGCCAGCATGCCGTCGATGGCGTTGAGCGCCATGCGCAGGATCATCCACAAGGGGATCAGGGCGAAGAGCCAGGCGTGGTTGGCGAACAAGGCCACCAGCGCGCCCACCAGCAGGGAAACCACCGCGGCCAGCACGGTGACCTGGTTGGCCGTGGTGCCGTTGGCGTAGAGGCGTTGCACCAATGGCCGCAGCAGGTTCTGAAAGCGTGGTTTGAGCTGGTAGATCGAAAGCATGATGGGACGTTTCCTTGTCGCACGCGGGAAGCAGGGCTGGATTATTGCCGTAAATGCCGGGGGCCGACATCACAAGTTGTGGCATTTGAGCAAACAGCGATCTTTCGGTTCTACGACGCACGCATTGGATGAAAAGACATGGCGGGCGACAAAAATTTCACCAGAACCGTTATACAGTAACGAGTTGTATCCAAAAATTTCGGCGGTGGGTCCCTCCACAGGGCCGGAGCAGAGCGGCGGGGTGGTATGCAGGTCGATCTTGAGACGCAAAGGGTGGATGTGGCCGGCTTGCCACGCTTCCAGCGCGCGGCGTTCCATGCCGGGCGTTTGCAGCGCTGGGGCGGTGGCCTGCTGGGGTTGGCGGTGTTGGGGCTGGTGGCGGCGCTGTTCGTCGATTTGTTCGCCGCGCTGACCCTTTGGCCAGTAGTGCTGGTGAACCTGTCCTGTGCCTTGCTGGTGGTAGTGGCGGGCCTGCAGTCGGCGTGCTGGGTGAGCCGCTGGCGGGAGGACGTGCTGGCGCCAGCCACGCTGGTGGAGACGCCCGAGACGGCGCCTGCCGGGTTCTTCGCTGCCATCCTGGGTGCCCGTGCCCGGCGCCCGTTGCAGCAGATCGGCGCCCCGACCCTGTGGCTCGCTGGCTGGTCGCTGCTGGCCCTGTACTGCCTGGCGCAGGTCTTCAACCTGGCGCTGCCCGCCACGGCCCTGGGCCTGAGCGCCAGTGTCTTCGCCGTGCTGCTGTTGTTGCTGGCTTTCGCCTTGCTGGTGCTGGAGCGCCAGCTGGCCCAGGAGCACCCGAGTGAATGGCCGGAGGCCGGGGCCGTGGCGCAGCTGCTGCGGGTGGCCATCCTGTGCTTGCTGGTGGGCGCCTTGTGCTTGTTGTTCGGCAGCGACAGCGCGCTGTGGCCGGTGCGCTTGGCGGTATTGATGGGCCTGTTGCCGGCGTTGGTGGCCGGCGAGTTGCTGCTACGGGCGCTGTTGTCGTTGTTCAGTCCCCAGCGTGAGGCCCTTGAGCCACGGCTGTTGGCCCATAGCTTCGTTGCCGACTTGTTGCGCTGGCCACCGCAACCGCTGCTCAGCCTGCAAAACGAACTGCACAACCGGTTCGGTATCGATCTGCGCCAGGTCTGGGCCTTTGCCTACATGCGCCGGGCGTTTCTGCCGGTACTGGGGCTGATCCTGGCGGTAGGCTCGTTATTGACCGGGGTTCATGAGATTACGCTGCACAATCGCGGTATTTACGAGCGTTTCGGCAAGCCGGTAACGGTTTTCGGCCCAGGCCTGCACCTGGGTTTGCCCTGGCCCCTGGGGCGGGTGCTGACGGTGGAAAACGGCGTGGTCCATGAGTTGGCCACCAGCGTGGGCGAAACCCCGCAACCGATCGAGCCGGCAGCGGCGGAAGGGCCGGCACCGGCGATTGCCAATCGTTTGTGGGACGCCAGCCACGTGAATGACAAATCCCAGGTGATCGCCAGTGGCGATGACCACCAGCAGAGCTTCCAGATCGTCAACATGGACGTGCGCTTCGTTTACCGCATCGGCCTGGATGACGCAGCAGCGCTGGCAGCGACCTACAACAGCAACGATGTGCCGTCGCTGATCCGCAGTACCGCCAGCCGGGTACTGGTGCACGATTTCGCCTCGCGCACCCTCGATGGCCTGCTGGGCGAAGACCGCACGCGCCTGGCCGAGGATATCGGCCACGCGGTGCAGGCCGATCTGTCCAGGCTCGACAGTGGCGTGGAGATTCTCGCCACCGTGGTCGAGGCCATTCACCCACCGGCTGGTGCAGCCAATGCCTATCACGCTGTACAAGCCGCGCAGATTGGCGCCCAGGCGCTGATTTCCCGGGAGCGTGGAGCCGCGGCTGAACAAACCAACCAGGCGCAATTGCAGGCCAGCGAAGTGAACGATAAGGCGCGGGCCACGGCGCGTGAGATCCAGGCCGAGGCCCAGACGGCCGACCTGCGGTTCGCCGCCGAGCAGAAAGCCTACGCCGGTGCGGGCCAGGCATTCGTCCTGGAACAGTACTTCGGCCAACTGATCCAGGGCCTGGGCAAGGCCCAGTTGTTGATCCTCGATCACCGTCTGGGCGGCGACAGTGCGCCAACCCTCGACTTGCGTACCTTCACCTTGCCCGCCGACCCGCTGGCGCCGCGTAAAGCCGCCCAGCCAGGAGCCGCCCATTGAGCCAGTCTTCCCATACCCATTCCCATGATGCGCATGCCGGTCACGATCACGATCACGATCACGGGCACGGGCACGGTCATCATCATCACCATCATGGTCATCACCACCATCACCATGGTGCACCAGCAGAGGCGGGACCGTTTCCCTGGCGGCGCATGGGCTGGGCGGCGTTGCTGGTGGCATTCGCCCTGGCGGCGGCGAGCCTGGTGCAGGTGCGTTCCGGCGAAGCCACGGTGATCACCCGATTCGGCAACCCGGCCCGGGTCCTGCTGGAGCCGGGGCTGAACTGGCGCTGGCCGGCGCCCTTCGAAGCGGCGATCCCGGTGGACCTGCGCCTGCGTACCACGTCCAGTGGCTTGCAGGATGTAGGGACCCGCGATGGCCTGCGGATCATCGTCCAGGCCTATGTGGCCTGGCGGGTGCAGGGCGACCCGGACAATGTGCAGCGCTTCATGCGGGCGGTGCAGAACCAGCCGGACGAAGCGGCGCGGCAGATTCGCACCTTCGTTGGTTCGGCCCTGGAAACCACCGCCAGCAGCTTCGATCTGGCCGACCTGGTGAACACCGATGCCGGCAAGGTCCGCCTTGGCGATTTCGAAAGTCGGCTGCGCCAGCAGATCGACCAGCAATTGCTGTCCACCTACGGTGTGCGAGTGGTGCAGGTGGGTATCGAGCGCTTGACCCTGCCGTCGGTGACCCTCGCCGCCACGGTGGATCGCATGCGCGCCGAGCGCGAAACCATCGCCACCGAACGCACTGCCGTGGGCAAGCGTGAAGCGGCGCAGATCCGTTCCGCTGCCGAGCGCGATGCACGCATAGTGCAAGCCGACGCCACGGTGAAGGCGGCTGATATAGAAGCGCAATCCAGGGTCGAAGCGGCGCAGATCTACGGCCGTGCCTACGCCAGTTCGCCACAGCTGTATAACCTGCTGCGCTCCCTGGATACCTTGGGCACGGTGGTCAATCCGAGCACTCGCCTGATCCTGCGTACCGATGCCGCGCCGTTCCGGGTGTTGGTGGATGGGCCGCCGAGTTTGCCGAACAAAGCGTCTGGAACGCAGCCATGAACAGCGTTCCACGTGGAACAAATCAATTGGATAGCCCATGGATCCAGGCAGGGCGCCTGGCATTCATCGGCCTGTATGTGGTGACCATCCTCGCTGCATTGGCTTGGGCCTTGTCCAACGTTCGTCAGATCGATCCGCAAGACCGCGCCCTGGTCATGCATTTCGGTGCCCTGGCCCGGGTGCAGAATGCCGGGCTGCTGCTGGCCTGGCCCCGGCCTTTCGAGCAGGTGGTGTTGTTGCCGGCCGCCGACCGGGTACTGGAGCGGCGCATCGAGGGACTGTTGCGCTCCCAAGCCGCAGTGCAAGGAGACCGGGTAGCGACCCTGGCCACGCCGTTGAACGATACCCTGGCCGGCTCGGGCTACCTGCTAACCGGCGACGCCGGCGTGGTGCAGTTGGACGTCCGGGTGTTCTACAAGGTCAGCGATCCTTATGCCTATGTCTTGCAAGGCGAGCATGTGCTGCCGGCCCTGGACCGCCTGGCGACCCGCAGCGCCGTTAGCCTGGCTGCGGCCCGCGACCTGGACACCATCCTGGTGGCACGTCCGGAGTTGCTCGGCAGCGATCACCAGGCCGCCGAACGCCGTGAGCGGCTACGTGGCGATCTGCTCCAGGGGATCAACCAGCGCTTGGCCGAGCTGGCCGCCACTGGCCAGGGCATAGGTATCGAAGCGACCCGGGTCGACGTGCAGTCGAGCCTGCCCGAGCCTGCGGTCAACGCTTTCAATGCCGTGCTGACGGCCAGCCAGCAGGCCGACAAGGCCGTGGCCAACGCGCGTACCGAAGCGGAAAAACTCACCCAGGGCGCTAACCAGCAAGCCGACCGCAGCCTGCAAGTGGCCCACGCCCAGGCCAGCGAGCGCCTGGCCCTGGCCCGGGCGCAGACCTCCACGGTCCAAAGCCTGGCCCAGGAGCAACGCAATGGCAGCGACCCGCAGATGCTGCTGCGCATCTATCGTGAGCGCCTGCCGCAGATTCTGCGCCAGTCGGGCTCGGTGACGACGGTCGATCCCAAAGACGATTCCCGCTTGATCATCCAGGGAGCTGAACGATGACCGCTTCTACCCATGCGGCGCCTGCCAGCATGTTGACCAGCGCTGAACAGCGCAGCGCCGCCCGCCAACTAACCCTGGCCATGCTCGCCCTCGGCTTGCTGGGCCTGGGCCTGGCATGGCGCTGGCTGGCGCCCGAGCAAGTCGGTGTCAGCCAGTTGTTGCTGGGCGTTGCTTCCTTGCTGGTGGCCGTACCTGTGTTGCGTTCGGCCTGGTTCAGCCTGCGCTATCCGAGCCTGCACGGCATCACCGACCAACTGATCGCCCTGGCCATGCTCGGCGCCTGGGCCACGGGAGACCTGCTGACCGCAGCCTTGCTGCCGATCATCATGATCTTCGGCCATGTGCTGGAAGAGCGCAGCGTGATCGGTTCCCAGGAAGCCATCGATGCCCTGGGCCGCCTGACCCGCAGCCAGGCGCGGCAGGTACAGGCCGATGGCAGCGTGCAGGAAGTGGATAACGCCAGCCTCAGGACCGGCGACCTGGTGGAAGTGCGCGCCGGGGACCGGGTGCCTGCCGACGGCGTGGTGGTATCGGGCCAGGCGAGCCTGGACACCGCGCCGATCACCGGCGAATCGGTGCCACTGGAAGCGAGCGTGGGCATGCAGGTATTCGGGGGCGCGATCAATCTCGATGGCCTGCTGCGCCTGGAAGTGACTCGCACCGGCGAGGAGTCGACCCTGGGCAAGGTGATCGCCCTGATGCAGAACGCCGAACGCGCTAAGCCGCCGATTACCCGCCTGCTGGAACGCTATGCCGGCAGCTACCTGGTGCTGGTGCTGCTGCTGGCGGCGGTGACCTGGTTCATTACCAACGATGCCCAGGCCATGCTCGCCGTACTGGTGGCGGCTTGCCCTTGTGCGTTGGTGCTTTCGGCACCGGCCACCGCCATTGCCGGGATCGCCGTGGCGGCGCGGCACGGCATCCTGATTCGCAGCTCGGCGTTTCTCGAAGAGCTGGCGGACCTGACGTCCCTGGTGGTGGACAAGACCGGCACCCTGACCTTCGGCACCCTGCGCTTGCAAGCGCTGGACACCCCCCTGGAGGACCGTCGGACACTGCTCAGCCTTGCCGCCAGCCTCGGCGCGGCCAGCAGTCACCCGGTCAGCCGGGCGCTGGCAGCACTGGTGCCGCCAGAGCAGCAGTGGACCCTTGGGGATATTCATGAGCGCCAGGGCCTGGGGGTGGTCGCGCGCACCGACGAAGGCCAGGCGGCCCTGGGCCGGCCCGAACTGTTCATCCAGTTGGGGATCGACACCAGTCCGGTGCCGACCCATGACGGGCCGATCGCCGGGTTGGCGCTCAATGGTGAGTTCCTCGGTTGGCTGTTGTTGGCCGACAGCGTCAAGCCCGAAGCGGCCCAGGCCCTGCAAGAACTGCGGGAGTTGGGGTTGGGCCGCCAGTTGTTGCTCACCGGCGACCGGCAAAGCGTGGCGGACAGCCTGGCGCGGGAGGTGGGCATCAGCGATGTCGAGGCCCAGGCTCTGCCCCAGGGCAAGCTCGAGCGTGTGCTGGGAGAGATCGACAAGGGCTTCCGACCCATGGTGGTCGGCGACGGTATCAACGATTCCCTGGCTCTCAAGGCTGGGGTCGTGGGGGTGGCCATGGGAGCAGGCGGTGCCGATATCGCCCTGGCCTCGGCCGACGTGGTGCTGATCGGCAGTGACTTGCGACGCCTGGGCACCTGCGTGCGCTTGAGCCGTGAATGCCGGCGTACCTTGCAGGCCAATGTGGTCATCGGCCTGGGCTGGACCCTGGCCATCGTCGCCTTCGCCGCATTCGGCTGGCTGGGAGCCGCGGGGGCGATGATCGCCGCCGTGCTGCACAACCTCAGCACCTTGCTGGTGCTGGGCAATGCCGGGCGCTTGCTGCGTTTCCAGGAGCCCCTGGCCAAGTCCTGACCAGGCGGCATTTGTTTTTATCCCGGCTGTAACGCCGGGAGCCTTCCTTTCTCTAGTGACATGACGGGGCTGCCCAGGCCGCCCCGGCACCACCCTTGCGATCGACTACTAGAGGAAACCCAAGATGAACATGAAGAAAACCGCTGCCGGCGCCGCCCTGGCTTTCGCTGCTGCTGGCTTGTTCGCCGGCGTCGCCACCCAGGCGATGGCTGCCGATGCCCAGGTGCACTGCTACGGCGTCAACGGTTGCAAAGGCCAGAACGACTGCAAGACCAAGGACCATGCCTGCAAGGGCATGGGCGCCTGCAAGGGCCAGGGCTTCAAGGTCATGACCCAGGCGGCCTGTGACAAGGCTGGCGGCAAGGTCGGCGAGTAAACGGCGATCGAGTGCTGCCGCGGTGGGGACGCCCGCTGCGGCCACTCGGCGAGGAGTTGGCGATGTCCGATGTTCCTTCTTGCCTGGGTTATGGCCTGGGCCTGCGCAGTGCCTATTACCAGCAGATCCTCGATGAGCACCCAGCGGTGGACTGGTTCGAGGTGGTGTCCGAGAACTTCATGGTCCAGGGCGGCAAGGCCCTGTATTACCTGGATGCCATCGCCGAGCGCTACCCCATCGTGATGCACGGGGTGTCGTTGTCCATCGGCGGCCCCCACTCCCTGGACCACGATTACCTGGCGCAGCTCAAGACGCTGGCCGGGCGAGTACGTCCTGCCTGGATTTCCGACCATCTGTGCTGGAGCCGGGGCAATGCCCATCACCTGCACGACCTGTTGCCGTTGCCCTATACCGAGGAAAGCCTGCACTACGTGGCCGGCCGGGTGCGTGAGGTGCAGGAGGTGCTGGAGCGGCCGTTGGTGCTGGAGAACGTCTCCAGTTATGTGCGGGCCGCGAACGACGAATTCAGCGAGTGGCAATTCCTCTCGGCCTTGAGCCAGCTCAGTGGCTGCGAGCTGCTGCTGGACGTGAACAATGTCTATGTCAGCTCGCGCAACCATGGTTTCGATCCCTGGCAGTTCATCAGGGGGCTGCCGCCCAAGCGAATACGCCAACTGCACCTGGCCGGCCACCAGGACCATGGCGACTACGTGATCGATACCCACGACCAACCAGTGTGCGATCCGGTCTGGGCGCTGTACCAGCGCACCCTCGAACACCTGGGGCCGGTGGCGACATTGCTGGAGCGTGACGATCAGTTGCCGCCGCTTGAGCAGTTGCTCGCCGAACTGGGTAAGGCCCGGGAGTTGGGGCAGCAGGCCCTGGCCGGGAGGCAGCGATGCGCCTGAACGATTGGCAGCGGGCTTTCGAGCGCTATCTGCTGGGCGGGCAGCCAGTGGCCGAACAAGGGTTGCAGCGCAGCCTGGTGGGTGGGCCGAGCCTGGATGTCGCCAGCGGCCTGGCGATCTACCACCACGCCTATCGGGCCCGACTGCAGGAGGTAATGGATAGCGACTTCCCCAGCATCCGCCACGGGCTCGGCGACCAGCAATTCAGCGTTCTGGTCGCTGCCTACCTGGAGCGTTCGCCGTCCCGGCATTTCAGCCTGCGCTGGCTGGGGCAGGGGTTCGCCGACTTTCTCCAGGAGCATCTGCCGGCCGAGCAGGGCCTGCCCCTGGCCGAGCTGGCGCGCCTGGAATGGGCCTTCACCCTGGCGTTCGATGCCCCTGAAGCGGCGGTGCTGGATGTAGCGGCCATGGCGGCCCTGGTGCCGGAACAATGGCCCGGTTTGCAATTGCGCCTGGCGCCATGCGTGCAGTGGCTGGCGCTGCGCTACAACAGCCTGGCGCAGTGGCGGGCGGTCAAGGACCGGGCGGATTTCCCCCTGCCTGCTTTACTTGAACAAGAGCAGGTTTGCCTGGTGTGGCGTGCGCAGCGGATCTGCCGGTATCGCAGCCTGGCAACTGACGAGGCCTGGGCATTGCGGGGCATGAGCGCAGGGCAGTGGAGTTTCGCGGAACTCTGTGCCGAGCTGGCCGTCACTTATGAAGAGGGAGCCCCATTGCAGGCGGTGTGCTGGCTGAAACAGTGGGTCGAGGATGGCTTGGTGCAGCACAGCTGATCATAGAAAACCGCTATCAGATCGATAGCCTGCTAATTTTCAGGGATGGTCTACCCTCATTCCAGACGTCTGAACAAGGGGGGATTTTCCATGCTCGCGCAACTTCCACCGGCCTTACAGAATCTGCAATTGCCCTTGCGGCTGCGACTTTGGGACGGCCATGAGTTCAATCTCGGGCCCGAGCCCAACGTCACCATCGTGGTCAAGGACCCACAGCTGGTCGCACAGCTCACCCACCCAAGCCTGGACGCGCTGGGGGGCGCGTTCGTCGAGGGCAAGCTGGAGCTCGAAGGCTCCATCAGCGAGGTCATCCGGGTCTGCGACGAACTGAGCCAGGCCCTGCTGGATGACGACGAAGGCGACCAGCCCGTGCGTTCGCTGCACGACAAGGCCACCGATGCCGCCGCCATTTCCTACCATTACGACCTGTCCAATGCCTTCTACCAGCTCTGGCTGGATAGCGACATGGCGTATTCCTGTGCCTACTTCGAGACCGGCAGCGAGACCCTGGAGCAAGCCCAGCAGGCCAAGTTCCGCCACCTGTGCCGCAAGCTGCGGCTGCAACCGGGCGACTACCTGCTGGACGTCGGCTGTGGCTGGGGCGGGCTGGCCCGCTATGCTGCCCGCGAGTTCGGCGCCAAGGTCTTCGGCATCACCCTGAGCAAGGAACAACTGGCCCTGGGCCGTGAGCGGGTCAAGGCCGAGGGCCTGGAAGAGCTGGTGGAACTGCAATTGCTGGACTACCGCGACCTGCCCCAGGATGGCCGCTTCGACAAGGTGGTCAGTGTCGGCATGTTCGAACACGTAGGCCACGCCAACCTGCCGGAGTACTGCCGGACCCTGTTCGGCGCCGTGCGTGAAGGCGGCCTGGTGATGAACCACGGGATCACCGCCAAGCACACCGACGGCCGCCCCGTTGGCCGGGGAGCAGGGGACTTCATCGAGCGTTATGTCTTCCCCAACGGCGAGCTGCCGCACCTGTCGATGATCTCCGCACAGATCAGCGAGGCCGGGTTGGAAATCGTCGATGTGGAAAGCCTGCGCATGCATTACGCGCGCACCCTGGATCACTGGAGCGAGCGCCTGGAGGACAACCTGGAGGCCGCGGCCAAGCAAGTGCCGGAGCAGGCGCTGCGGATCTGGCGGGTGTACCTGGCAGGTTGCGCCTACGCCTTCGCCAAGGGCTGGATCAACCTGCACCAGATCCTTGCGGTCAAAGCCCACGCCGATGGCAGCCATGAACTGCCATGGACCCGCGACGACCTCTACAACCCATAAGGGCCGTCTTCACAGGATCGGGGAAATCAGCCGCGCGACCCGCATGCCCAGTTGTTGCAGGCGGTGGGTCTGGCGGCTTTCTTCCTTGGCCACTTCCCGCGCCCTGGCGAAGTCGGCTTCCAGCATGTCCTGCACCTGAGTGGCGAAGCCTTCGTCCACGGTCAGCAGCATCACTTCAAAATTCAGCCGGAACGAACGGTTATCCAGGTTGGCGCTGCCGATGGCGCTGATCTCGTTGTCGATCAACACCACTTTCTGGTGCAGGAAGCCGGGCTGGTAGCGGAACACCCGCACTCCGGCGCGCACCGCCTCGAAGGCGTACAGGCTGGAAGCGGCATAGACGATGCGATGATCCGGGCGTGCCGGCAGCAGGATGCGCACATCCACATCGCGCAATACCGCCAGGCGCAGGGCGGCGAACACCGCTTCATCGGGTATGAAATACGGACTGGTGATCCACACCCGCTCGGTGGCGGCGTGGATCGCCTCGACGAAGAACAGCGAGCAGGCTTCGTAGGCGTCGGCCGGGCCGCTGGCCAGCACCTGGCAGAGCACGCCGCCGTCGGGATAGGTGTCCGGCAGGATCAGCGGTGGCAGCTCGCGGGTGGCCCAGAACCAGTCTTCGGCGAATGACTCCTGCAGGCAGGCCACCACCGGGCCGCCGACCTGCACATGGGTATCGCGCCAGGGCGCCAGGGGCGGCTTCAGGCCCAGGTACTCGTCGCCCACGTTATGCCCGCCGACGAAACCCAGCATGCCGTCCACCACCACGATCTTGCGATGGTTGCGGAAGTTGACCTGGAAGCGGTTGAGCCAGCCGCTGCGGGTGGCGAAGGCGTGTACCTGGACTCCAGCGTCGCGCAGGGCCTGCACATAGCTGGCCGGTAGCGAGTGACTGCCGATGCGGTCGAACAGCAGGTGGATCGTCACGCCTTCCCGGGCCTTCTCCAGCAACAGGCGCTGCAGGCGCCGGCCCAGTTCGTCGTCATGGATGATGAAGAACTGGATCAGCACCGCCTTGTGGGCGCGGCGGATGGCATTGAAGATCGCCTCGAAGGTGGCATCGCCGTTGACCAGCAGCCGCACCTGGTTATTGGCCAGGCAGGGCATGCGCCCCAGCTTGGGCATGGCCCGCAGTGCGGCGTAGGCCTTGGACGCGCGGGCAGTGAGGGCTTCTTCGACCCAGGGCCGCCAGTTCAGGTCGTTGATGGCCTTGTGCATTTCCACGTTGGCCTGGCGCCGCGCCTGGATGTAGGCATCGAAAGTACTGCGGCCGAATACCAGGTAGGGAATCAGCGTCAGGTAGGGCATGAACAGTAGCGACAGGGCCCAGGCGATGGCGCCTTGGGCGGTGCGGACCGTGAGCACTGCATGGATTGCGGCGATCAGCCCGAGAAAATGCAGCAGTGCGATGAGATAACCGAAAGGGTGTGGGCCAAAATAATCCATGGGGCAGCCATGCTCCTGAAGATTCGATGCCGGGGTATCCGTTAACAGACCACGATCCTGGGCGAATGTCGCTATTTTCTTGCCCATGCAACGCCGGGCCCTGGCCGAAGTCTAACGGCCACTATTGTCTAGGAGTCATTCGATGAAACTTCGTTTACTGGGTTGGGCCTTGGCTGCGGGGTTGGCGCTGCCGGTGGTGGCGCAGGCGCAGGTGCTGCAGCCGGGCTTGTGGGAGCTGACCAGCAGCAACATGAAGATCGATGACCAGAACCTGCCGGACCTGTCGCTGATCCTCGGCCAGTTGCAGCAACAGATGACCCCGCAGCAGCGGGCCATGCTGGAAAAGCAGGGCGTGACCATGGGCGGCAAGGGTATTCGCGTTTGCCTGACCCCGGAGCAGGTGAAGTCCGACACCATCCCGCTGCAGGACCCGCAATCGGGTTGCCAGCAGCAAGTCACCGAGCGCAACGGCAACCAATGGAAGTTTCGCTTCAGCTGTCCCAAGGCCCAGGGCAGTGGCGTGGCGAAGTTCATCAGCGACCGTGAATTCACCACCAACGTGATCGGCACCTTCAACGCTACCGGCATGCAGCAGAAAGGCAGCATGGATACCCGTGCAGTGTGGCTCGGCCAGGATTGCGGCACGGTCAAGCCGCGCGCTTCCTGAGCCCAGGGCAGGGCGGCTAGCGGGTGAAGCGCAGGGGCAAGCCCTGGCAATCCTCGTTCAAGCGGCCCTGGTGCCAGGCCAGCTGCCCGGAGACCAGGGTGGTACTCACGCTATGCCGCCAGCGCTGGCCACTGAAGGGCGTCCAGCCGCAGCGGGCCAGGATCGGTTGCTCGTCCACCGCCTGGCCTGACGGTTCCGGGCGAACCAGCACCAGGTCGGCCCAGTAGCCTTCTCGCAAGTAGCCACGGTCGGGAATGGCGAACAGGTCGGCTACCCGGTGGCTGGTCTTTTCCACCAGGGTGGTCAGCGGCAGCACGCCGTCGGCCACCAGCTCCAGCAGCGCTGGCAGCGCGTGTTGCACCAGTGGCAGCCCGGCTGGGGCGCGGGTGTAGGGCAGTTGCTTCTGCGCCCAGGTGTGGGGCGCATGGTCGGTGCCGATGACATCCAGGCGCTGGCTGTTCAGGGCCTGGCGCAGGGCGTCGCGGTCAGCCTGGGACTTGATTGCCGGGTTGCATTTGATCAGGTGCCCCAGGCGTGAGTAGTCCCGGTCATCGAACAACAAGTGATGCACGCAGACTTCGGCGGTGATGCGTTTTTGTGCCAGGGGCCGGTCCTCGAACAGCGCCAGCTCCCGGGCGCTGGTCAGGTGCAGCACATGCAGGCGGGTGCCGTGGCGCCTGGCCAGGGCCACGGCCATGGATGAGGAGCGATAACAGGCATCGGCGTCGCGGATGCGTGGATGGGCGGCGGCGGGAATCTGTTCGCCATACAACTGCTGCCAGCGTTGCTGGCGGACCTGGATGCTCGGCGTGTGTTCGCAGTGGGCCAGGAGAATGGTCGGCACCTGGCTAAACAACCGATCCAGCACCTGGGGGTCGTCCACCAGCATGTTGCCGGTGGAAGCGCCCATGAACACCTTGACCCCAGCTACGGTAGTGGGATCGAGGGCGGCGATGATGTCGAGGTTGTCGTTGCTGACCCCGAAGTGAAAACCGTAGTTGGCCACCGAGTGTTTGGCCGCGCGGCGTTGCTTGTCTTCCAGCGCCTCGAGGGTCAGGGTTGCGGGCGAGGTGTTGGGCATGTCCATGAAGCTGGTGATGCCGCCGGCCACCGCCGCCCGTGACTCGCTGTGCAAGCTGCCCTTGTCCGGCGCGCCGGGTTCGCGAAAGTGCACCTGGTCATCGATCATGCCCGGCAGCAGCCACTGGCCCTGGGCGTCGATCTCCAGCTCGGCGCTCAGGTGGTCGAGGCTGCCGATGGTTTCGATGCGACCGTTGTGCACCAGCAGGTCGGCCTCGAACTGTCGGCCCTCGTTCACCAGGCGGGCGTTGCGGATGAGGATTCGGCCCATGTTCAAAACTCGTTCTGCAGGGCCTTGTAGCCACGCACCAGGTCGACGTTGGTACGCGCCACGTCCTCGGAAAACTCCGAGGCGCTGACGCTCACCGGGGGAAACTGCCCGAGGTCGGTCTTGGGCCCGATACGGGTGGTGGAGGGTACGTAGAAACCCTGGGGCAGGTCGCGTCCGTCCACCACCGAGTTGTGGCGCACTACGCTGCCGTCGCCGACCACGCAGTTGAACAGCACGCTGTTGAAACCGATGAACACCCGATCACCGACCACGCATGGACCGTGGACGATGGAGCGGTGGGCGATGGAGCTGTACTGGCCGATGGTCACCGCCGCGCCGGATTTGGAATGGATCACCACGCCGTCCTGGATGTTCGAATTGGCGCCGATGGTGATGGCTTCCATCTGGCCGTCGGCGTCCACCTCGTCGGCGCGGATCACGGCATAGGGGCCGACGAAGACGTTCTCGCCGATCACCACCTTGCCGCAGATGATGGCGGTCTTGTCCACGTAGGCGGATTCGGCGATCACCGGCAGGTCGCCGGACGGGTTCTTACGGATCATGGCGCGGGTCCTTCAAGGGAGAACTGATGACTTCCACCGCGCCATCGCGAATGGCGTTGTAGAAACAGTTGGGGCGCCCGGTATGGCAGGCCGGCCCGCTCTGTTGCACCCGCAACAGCACGGCATCGCCGTCGCAATCCAGGCGAGCCTCCACCAGGCGCTGGCGATGCCCGGAACTCTCGCCCTTGCGCCACAGGCAGCGGCGCGAACGCGACCAGTAGCAGACCTGGCCGCTGGCCAGGGTCTGGGCCAGGGCTTGGCGATTCATCCAGGCCAGCATCAGCACGGCGCCGCTGTCGTGGCATTGGGCGATGGCGGCGATCAGGCCGTCGGCGTTCCAGGGCAGGGCATCGAGCACATCGGCCAATGGCCAGCGGCTGCCCCGGGGTGCAGCTTCCAGGTCCAGCAGCGATAGCGGTGGCGTCGGGTTCATGGCTGGCTCAGGGCCTGGTACAGGGTGTCGAGATTGGCCTGGAACAGGCCGGTGAAGGTGCTCGCCGGGCCACTGGCGGCCAGCGCATCGGAATACAAGGTGCCGCCGATGCGCGCGCCGCTTTCTGCGGCGATCTGCTTGAGCAGGCGCGCGTCCTTGATGTTCTCCATGAATACCGCCTTGACCTTGGCTGCGCGGATCTGGGTGATCAGTGCGGCGACTTCCGCCGCCGAGGGCTCGCGCTCGGTGGACAGGCCCTGGGGTGCGAGGAACTCGATACCGTAGGCCTGGCCCAGGTAACCGAAGGCATCGTGGGAGGTGACGATCCGCCGATTGCCCGGCGGCAGGGCGCCGAGCTTGGCCTTGGCTTCGACCAGCAGCTGGTAGATGCGCTTGAGGTAGGCCTGGCTGTTGCGTTCGTAGTCGCTGCGATGGGCCGGGTCGGCGGCGATCAGCGCCTTGGTGATGTTGTTCATATAAAGTTCGCTGTTGGCCAAGTTGTGCCAGGCGTGAGGGTCGGGGATTTTCTCGCCGTCTTCTTCCAGGCTGCGCGGGATCACGCCACGGCTGGCGGTAATCACGGTGGCCGGGGTAGCGGTACTGGCGACCAGGCGATCGAGCCAGGGTTCGAAGCCCAGGCCGTTCTTGATGATGAGCCGGGCACCGAGCAGGGCCTTGGCATCGTCCGGCGTGGGTTCATAGGTGTGGGCGTCTTCGTCGGCACCCACCAGGTTGCTGATCCGTACATGCTCGCCACCGACCTCGCGGGTCATGTCGGCGAGAATGCTGAAACTGGTGACCACGGCAATTTTGTCCGCCGCCTGGGCACTGGATAAGCACAGGGAGAGCAGCAGGCTGGACAGCACGAGTAGGGCGCGCATCGGCAAGAACCTCACAGGGATGAAGGCAGGGGCGGGCGGTGCAGCAGGCCGTGGACCGGACCGAACACCACCGACAACAAGTACCAGCCGCCGGCTATCAGCACGATGGCCGGGCCGCTGGGCAGGGAGTAGTGGAACGACAGCAAGAGGCCGAGCCACACCGACAGGCAGCCCAGGGCTGCGCTGATACCGATCAGTGCTGGCAGGCGTCGGCTCCAGAAACGCGCAGCGGCGGCTGGCAGCATCATCAGGCCCACCACCATCAAGGCCCCGATGGCCTGGAATCCGATCACCAGGTTGAGCACCACCAGGGTCAGGAACAGTCCATGGGCCAGGGGGCCGAGTCGGCTGACGCTGTGCAGGAACAGCGGATCGAGGGTATCCAGCAGCAATGGCCTGTAGATCAGGGCCATGGCCAGCAGGCTGACGACCGAGACGATCAACATGCCGTCCAGGGTCGGCCCATCCACTGCCAGGGCTGAGCCGAACAACAGGTGCAGCAGATCCAGGCGCTTTCCGGCCAGCCCGAGAATCAACACGCCGGCGGCCAGGGAGATCGGGTAGATGGCCGCAATGCTGGCGTCTTCCCGTAGCCCGGTGCGCCGGGTGATCCAGGCCGCCAACCCGGCCATGCCCAGTCCCGCGCCAAGCCCTCCGAGGGTCATTGCCGGCAGGCTCAGGCCAGCGAACCAGAAGCCCAGGGCCGCCCCGGGGAGAATGCCGTGGGCCACCGCGTCGCCGATCAGGCTCATGCGCCGCAGGATCAGGAACACACCCAGGGGAGCGGTGCTACAGGCCAGGAGCAGGCCGCCGAGCAAAGCTCGGCGCATGAACATGAACTCGTTGAAGGGCTGCCAGAGGTGGCTGATGAGGTGCATCAAGCCACCTGCCCGGGCGGGCTGTGGGTGATCAGCTCATGGCTGGGGGCGAACACACAGCCGCTGTGCTTGAGCAGCAGGGCCTGGGGAATATGCTGGCGCACCGCGGGCAGGTCATGGCAGACCACCACCAGGGTGCGGCCCTGGGCGTGCCAACGATGCAGGTGCTGCCAAAGCAGGGCCTGCCCGGACTCGTCGAGGGCGGCATGGGGTTCGTCCAGCAACAGTAAGGGCGCTTCGGTGAGGGTCAACCGGGCCAGCAGCGCGCGTTGCAGCTCTCCGCCGGACAGGGCCATCAACGGACGTTTCTCCAGGCCTTGCAGCTGCCAGTCGATGAGCACCTCTTCAAGTTTGTACGCCCGGCGGGCAGCGCTCTCACGTTTGCCCCACAGGCCGGCGAGTACCAATTCCGCCAGGCTGATGGGGAACTGCCGGTCCAGGTGCTGTTGCTGGGGCAGGAAAGCCAGGCCGCCACGGTCGGGCTCGCTGCGCTCCACCTGTCCCGAGAGCGGCTTTTGCAGGCCGGCGAAGACTTTCAGCAAGCTGCTTTTACCCGAGCCGTTGGCGCCAATGATCGCGCTCAGGCTGCCGCTCGCCAGATGCAGATCCAGCGGTGGAGTCAGGGGCTGGCCTGGCGGCCCCCAGCGCAAGGCGTGGCAGCGCAGCATCAGGCCTCCCAGTTCCAGCGGCTTTCCGCCACGGCGTCATGGGCGTGCAGGCTTTCTGCATGTACCACTCGCAGGGCGAAGGCGTTGATTCCGGGCGAGCGACGCAGGGCCAGGTTGAGGCGGCGAGCGGCGTCTTCGCAGAACATCAGGTTCTGTCCGTTGGCCAGGGCAAAGGCCTGCTCGTCGGCCCGTTTGACGGCGGTTTGCAGGGCGGTGCCCAGGGCGTTCTCGGCGTCGTCGATCACCGCGATCAGCGGTAATTCGTCGACGAAATTGTCCAGTTGCAGGCGCAGTTCAGCGTGGCTGCGCTGGCTGTGGGGCGTGGCGACGATGCCTTGGGACGACCCCAGCCAGGCCAGGACTTCGGCATGTTGCAAGGTCTTGTTGGCGAAGTCGTCGACGAATTGCTGCTGGATAAGCTGCCGCGCAAGCGCTGCAGAGCAGGGGCACGTTGAGGAATAGGGCACGTCGATTTTTAGTTCCACGTGGAACATCGCATTTTTTAAACGCGCTTCGATGCTCAGCGGATAGCGTTTCCAGCCAGCCAATGGGCTGACCAAGGCTGGGCGCTTGAGCAGCAGGTCCAGGTGAAGGCGCAGGTAGGCGTGTTGCGCCAGGCCTTCGTGGCTGTCAAGGAAGCGTTGCAGCACCCGGCGCAGCAAGGCCGGATTCAGGTTCTGCTGCTCCAGCATCTCCAGGGCCAGGTACAGGCGAGACATGTGGATGCCCCGGGCCTCGCCATCGTCGAGGCTGACCCCGGCGTCGGCCAGGGCGGCGGTTCGCTGGCCATCGATCACTACAGGTAAGGCGATGCCACACATGCCGACCCAGTCCAGTGGCAAGGCTTGGCGTGAGGCCTGCGCGGCGATATCCGGCAGAGTCAGCGCGTTCATGAGCAGGTCCGTCGTTGGAAAAGATTCGACATGTTATATTATAACAATACAGTCGATGGAAAGTTTTTCCTCAACGGTCACCCATCCTGCCTTGTGAGTACGGACGCTCCTTTATCTGCGGTAGTCGCCATGCATAGACGTCAATTGCTCAACCTGTTGTTGGCCGGTACGGCCCTGGTGTTCCCCTGGAGTGTCGGGGCTACGCAGATCCTGAGTGCGCGGCTGTGGAACTCCGCCGACAAGCTGCGCCTGGTGCTGGATCTGAGTGGCCCGGTGCACTACAAGACCTTCACCCTGAGCGCTCCCGAGCGGCTGATCGTCGACCTGAGCGGCGCGCGCCTGAATGGTGACTTCAGCCAGTTGGCCCTGGCCAACACGGTGATCCGCTCGATCCGGTCCGGGCACTTCGGCCAGGGCGACACGCGGATCGTCCTCGACTTGAACCAGCCGGTGCAGCTCAACAGCTTCCTGTTGCCACCCCAGGATGGCCAGGGTCATCGCCTGGTGCTGGATTTGGCCAGCAGTACCCGGGTCGCTCCCGGCATCGCCGCAGCTGCGGTCCCTGCTGCCAAACCCCAGGTCCCGGCGGACCGGGCCCATCCCAAGCGCGACATCATCGTGGTGGTGGACCCCGGGCATGGTGGCAAGGACCCGGGGGCCGTGGGCGCCAGGGGCGAGCGCGAGAAGGACGTAGTGCTGTCCATCGCCCAACTGCTGGCCAAGCGGCTCAAGCGCGAGAAGGGTTTCGACGTGAAGCTGGTGCGCAATGACGACTTCTTCGTGCCCCTGCGCAAGCGGGTGGAGATCGCCCGCAAGCACAAGGCCGACATGTTCATTTCGGTACATGCCGATGCCGCGCCGCGCCTGACCGCTTCCGGGGCCTCGGTGTTCGCCCTGTCCGAAGGCGGGGCGACATCGGCCACTGCGCGTTTCATGGCCCAGCGGGAAAACGGTGTCGACCTGCTAGGGGCCAGCAGCTTGCTCAATCTCAAGGACAAGGACCCGATGCTGGCGGGGGTGATCCTGGATATGTCGATGAACGCCACCATCGCCGCCAGCCTGCAGTTGGGTGGCACGGTGCTCGATAGCTTGTCGGGGATCACCAGCCTGCACCAGAAGCGCGTGGAGCAGGCCGGGTTCGCGGTGCTCAAGTCTCCGGACGTGCCATCGATCCTGGTGGAGACCGGCTTCATTTCCAACAGTCGTGACAGTCAGCGCCTGGTTACCGCGCGGCACCAGCAGGCGATCGCCGATGGCTTGTTCCAGGGCTTGCAGCGTTATTTCGAGAAGAACCCACCGGTCAACAGCTACATGGCCTGGCTCCAGGAAACCAGGAGCCATCAGGCCTAGGCCGCCCTCAGCAACCAGTGATGCGGCTGCAGGTGAACTGCCCACGGCTGCCGCCGGAACTGGAGAACCGGTTGCGGGTGGTCCAGCCCACCCGTTGGCTGTAGCCGACCCAGGCCTCGCCGTCGGAGGCCAGGCCGGTGAAGAAGGTCAGCTGGCCGTAGCGGCTGCTGGTCTGGGCCCAGTAGCGCTTGCCGATCACTTCGAAGCCCCGCAGGTAGAGGGTGTTGCCGGCGGTGGCGACGCTATAGGCGTTGCCCAGCGGATCGACGCAGGCCAGCAGGTTGGCACTGCGGGTGCAGTTGGCCAGGCTGTCGGGGGCGGCGGCTGCGGCGTGGCCGGTGAGCAGCAAGCCGCAAAGCAGGGCAGGCAGGAATGGACGCATGGCGATTCTCAAGGCGGCAGGAGCGCAGCATCGCGCCCTTCGTCATGTCGGGCAAGAGAAGGTTGGCGAAATTGCATTGTTATAATATAACATAAAAACAAACCCGATCCGTGACTCGCCATGACTGAACAAGAGCTGCTCGCCCAGCCCGACACGCACTACATGAACGAAGCCCAGCAAGGCTTCTTCCGCGAACTGCTGCTGGCACAGCGCAATGAATTGCAGGAACGCATCTGCGGCGAATTCGACCTGCTGCGCGAGCAGGAGGTCCACAGCGACCCGGCGGATATCGGCAGCGCCGAGGAACAGCATCAATGGCAACTGCGCCTGCTGGAGCGGGAAAAGAAGCTGCTGGACAAGATCGATGAAGCCCTGGAGCGCCTGGCCCGTGGCGAATACGGCTGGTGCCGCGATACCGGCGAGCCCATCGGCCTGCGGCGCTTGCTGCTACGGCCCACCGCCACCTTGTGTATCGAAGCCAAAGAACGCCAAGAGCTGCGCGAACGCCATCAACGGGCGCTTTGAGCCAGCCGCGAACCTGATGAGGAACCACCGATGAACGAACGTCTTCCCGTTACCGTGCTGTCCGGCTTTCTCGGCGCCGGCAAAAGTACCTTGCTCAATCATGTGCTGCGCAACCGCGACAACCTGCGGGTGGCGGTGATCGTCAACGACATGAGTGAAATCAACATCGACGGCAGCGAAGTGCAGCGTGATGTCAGCCTCAATCGCGCCGAAGAAAAACTGGTGGAGATGAGCAACGGCTGCATCTGCTGCACCCTGCGCGAAGACCTGCTGGAGGAGGTGGGCAAGCTGGCCCGGGACGGCCGCTTCGACTACCTGCTGATCGAATCCACCGGTATTTCCGAACCGTTGCCGGTGGCGGAAACCTTCACCTTCCGCGATGAGTCCGGCCAGAGCCTGGCGGACATCGCGCGGCTCGACACCATGGTCACCGTGGTCGACGGCATGAACTTCCTGGTGGATTACCAGGCCGCGCACAGCCTGGCCTCGCGGGGGGAAACCCTGGGCGAGGAAGACGAGCGCTCGATCACCGACCTGCTGATCGAGCAGGTGGAGTTCGCCGATGTGATCCTGGTGAGCAAGATCGACCTGATCAGCAGCCAAGAGCGCCAGGAACTGCTGGCGATCCTGGCGCGGCTCAATGCCCAGGCAGAGATCATCCCCATGGTCATGGGCCAGGTACCGCTGGCGAAGATCCTCAATACCGGCCGCTTCGACTTCGAGCGAGCGGCCCAGGCGCCGGGCTGGTTGCAGGAGCTGCGGGGCGAACACGTGCCGGAAACCGAGGAATACGGTATCGCCTCCAGTGCCTATCGGGCCCGGCGACCGTTTCATCCACAGCGCTTCTTCGATTTCATCAACCGGCCCTGGAGCAACGGCAAGTTGCTGCGTTCCAAGGGCTTCTTCTGGCTCGCCAGCAAGTACCAGGAGGCGGGCAGCTGGTCCCAGGCCGGTGGCCTGATGCGCCATGGCTTCGCCGGCCGCTGGTGGCGCTTCGTGCCCAAGCAGCACTGGCCCCAGGACGAGGAAGGCACGGCGGCGATCATGCACAACTGGACTTCCGCCACCGGTGACTGCCGCCAGGAGCTGGTGTTCATCGGCCAGGACATCGACTTTGCCCAACTCACCGCCGAGCTGGACCAATGCCTGCTGGATGACGGGGAAATGGCCCTGGGCGTCGAGGCCTGGAGCTTGCTGGCCGATCCGTTCGGCCCCTGGCATGACGAGGAGGCCGCCTGATGCTGGCCTTGGGCGCGCCATTGACGCCGTTGGCCAGGCGTCCAGCGGCCTGGCCCCTGCTGGCCGGACGAGCGAGGGCGGCCCGGCGACCGGCGATCGGCTCGACCCCGGCGGTGCTGGCCGAAGTGCTCGCCGATGAGGTCAACCTCGGCCTCTGGCAGCGCCGGTTGCCGGCGCATATCGCAGATTTCGGCGAGCTGCTGCTGTCGTTGAACGAGCCGCTGGCGGAGTCCCTGAGCCTGGAATTGGCCGACGAGGACGCGGTGCCGAATTTGCGCGGGTTGGCGTCAGGGTTCAGCGACTTGCAGGGATATGACGGCTTTATCGCCGATGTTTCCTGGTTGGTCAGTGCTTTTTCCTGCCTGCTGGGCGCCCGCCGCGTAGGTTTGCGCTTGCGGGTGCTGGACAAGGCCATGTGTCCGCGTTTCCACGTCGATCATGTACCGATGCGCCTGATCACCACCTATGCCGGTATTGGTAGCCAATGGCTGCGCGAAGGCGCAATGGATCGCCGGCAACTGGGCCAACCCGAGGCTGAGCCCCGGGATCCGGTGCTGATCCAGCAGATCGCCAGCGGTGCGGTCGCGCTGTTCAAGGGGGAGAAGTGGCATGGCAACGAAGGCTTCGGCCTGATTCATCGCTCCCCGCAGCCAGCGCCCGGCGAGCGCCGGTTGATCCTGACCCTGGACTGGCTGGGCTGACAGGCCGCTGCCGCAGGTTGCGCAAGCTTCGGCGCCGGGGCTGTCCCGGCCCCCAGGCAGCTCCTGTGCGCAGAAGGCTACGGGCGAGCGGATTTTCGCCAGGGCCGGGAAGGGCGTAGCATCGCTTCACGGCTTTTTCGGATTTCTCCCCCATGCTGCAGAACATCCCCACCCACGTGATTGCCGGGCCCCTGGGCGCCGGCAAGACCAGCCTGATTCGCCATCTGCTGGAGCAGCGGCCAGCCAACGAGCGCTGGGCGATATTGATCAACGAGTTCGGCCAGATCGGCCTGGATGCAGCCTTGCTCAGCCGTGATGACGACGGTATCGCCTTTGGTGAGGTGGCCGGTGGCTGCCTATGCTGCGTCAGCGGTGCGCCGTTCCAGGTCGGATTGGGGCGTCTGCTGCGCAAGACCCAGCCCGATCGGCTGTTCATCGAACCCTCTGGCCTCGGTCATCCGGTGCAACTGCTCAAGCAGCTGGCGCAGGCGCCCTGGCAAGGCGTGCTGGCTTTGCAGCCATGCGTGCTGGTGCTCGACGCCCAGGCCCTGGCTGCGGGCCAGCCGTTGCCGGCGGCGCAGTCGCAAGCGCTGCCCGAAGCGGGCCTGCTGGTATTGAACAAGGATGAACTGCTCAGCGCCGACGATCGGCTGCGGGTGCTGGAGTTGCTGCCGGGGCGGCCGCTGTTCTGGACACGCCACGCGGCTTTGCCGCTGGCCGAGCTGCCGGGGTTGAGCGTCACTGCCCAGGCTGCCCTGGAGCCGCCCGAGCTGCCCCATGGCCTGGCGCAACTACCGGCGGTGTGGAGTGATCCGACGCAGCCGATCTGCCTCAGCCAGGCCCAGGAGGATGGCTGGAGCATCGGTTGGCGCTGGCATCCGGGCCAGCAGTTCGACCTGGCGCGGATCGATCACTGGCTACAGAACCTCGATTGGCGTCGGGCCAAGCTGGTGATCCATAGCGCCGAGGGTTGGCGCTCGGGCAATGGCCTGGATAACTCGCCATTCAATTGGCTGCCCAGCGAGTGGCGGCGGGATTCGCGCCTGGAGCTGATCTTCGCAGAGCCTCAGGATGTGACCGCGCTGCAAGCCAGCCTGGCGCAGTGCCGCGTGTAGGGGCGCGAACGAGGGCTGTTCAAGAAGTGATCAGTTACGCTTGCGGTGCTCTTCGCGCCACTGGCTCAGTTCGATGATCTCGGCGCTGGGCAGTGGCTCCTTGACCTCAAAGGGATAGGGCGCCAGCTCGATATGCGCGCTATGGGCGCCGAATTGGGTGATAGTCCCCGAATGGCGGGTCTCGCCGGTCACCGTGAACTCGAAATTGTAGATCCGCGCCAGGCGCCGGCGGCCCTTGGCATCCTTGACGAAGCCGATGCGCTTGAGGGCCACGTTGCCGTCCAGCAGTTCGATATCGAGCCGGGCGCAATGCTGCTTGACCCGCTCCAGTGCCCGCTCGCGCAGGCCGTGGTTGTGCCACAACCAGGCAGCGCCGGTTGCCAGCAACATCAAGACAAAGATGTTTTCAAGGGTCAGCATGAAGGTGTGCTCCAACGAAGTGACATCAGCTTAACTGCGTCTCCGGTCTGTCGTACAGGCTGCGTTTAGTCGCATACTGCGCGGCTTGAATTCTCCCGGTTCTATGGAAAATCCTGCATGAAACGTACGCCCCACCTGCTTGCGATCCAGTCCCATGTGGTTTTCGGCCACGCCGGTAACAGCGCTGCGGTATTTCCCATGCAGCGGGTGGGGGTGAATGTCTGGCCCTTGAACACGGTGCAGTTTTCCAACCACACGCAGTATGGCCAATGGGCCGGGGAAGTGCTGGCGCCCAGGCAGATTCCCGAGTTGGTCGAGGGCATCGCCGCCATCGGCGAGCTGGGCAACTGCGACGCGATCCTCTCCGGCTACTTGGGCAGCGCGGCCCAGGGCCGGGCGATCCTCAGCGGCGTGGCGCGGATCAAGGCGGTCAATCCCAAGGCCTTGTACCTGTGCGACCCGGTGATGGGCCACCCGGAGAAGGGCTGCATCGTGCCGGAGGAAGTCAGCGACTTCCTGCTCGACGAGGCGGCGGCCATGGCGGATTTCCTTTGCCCCAACCAGCTGGAACTGGACAGCTTCTGCGGGCGCAAGCCGCAATCGTTGTTCGATTGCCTGGCCATGGCTCGCTCGCTGCTGGAAAGGGGGCCCAAGGCCGTGCTGGTCAAGCACCTGGACTACCCCGGCAAGCTGGCCGACGGCTTCGAGATGCTGCTGGTGACCGCCGACGGCAGCTGGCACCTGCGGCGTCCGCTGCTGGCCTTCCCGCGCCAGCCGGTGGGGGTGGGCGACCTGACTTCGGGCCTGTTCCTGGCCCGGGTGCTGCTGGGCGACAGCCTGGTGGCTGCGTTCGAGTTCACCGCCGCGGCTGTGCACGAGGTGCTGCTGGAAACCCAGGCCTGCGCCAGCTACGAGCTGGAACTGGTGCGCGCCCAGGATCGTATCGCCCATCCCCGGGTACGTTTCGAGGCCGTGCCGATCGGCATTTGACCGGCCCCTGCCTCAGGCTTGCTCGGAGAATTGCACCGTCGGCGCCGGTTGCCGAAAGCCCCGGGTATGTACGGCCAGGTAACCCAGGCCCAGGGCGAACCAGGCCAGGCCGGTGCCCAGGGTCAGGGCCGAGAGGCTGGTCCAGAGCCAGGCGATCAGTCCAAAGCCGATCAACGGCAGCAAGCCGTAGCGCAGCAGGTACTCGGCGCTGCGTGGCTGGCCCTGGCCCAGGTGGCTCTTGATCACCGCCAGGTTGACCACGGAGAACGCCACCAGCGCGCCGAAGCTGATCATCGACGCCAGGGTGGTCAGGTCGATCACCACCGCCAGCAGCGATACCAGCGAAATCAGCACGATCGCCGTCACCGGCGTCTTGTAGCGCTCCGAGAGAGTGCCGAACACCCGTGGGGGCAGGATGCCGTCGCGGCCCATGCTGAACAGGATGCGCGAGACCGAGGCCTGGGACGCCAGCGCCGAGCCCGCTGCGCCAGCCACGTAGGTGGCGGTGAAGAACATTTCCAGGAAGCGTCCGCCGGTGCGCAGCATGACTTCGCTGGCGGCCGAGTCGGCGTTGTCGAAACGGCTGCCGGGGAATGCCAGCTGGCTGGCCATGGCCAGCAGGATGAACAGCAGGCCGGCGCCCAGGGTGGTGATGAGGATGGCCCGGGGGATGTCCCGGCGCGGGTCGCGGGTTTCCTCGGCCAGGGTCGACACCGCGTCGAAGCCCAGGAACGACAGGCACAGCACCGCCGCTCCCGCCATCAATGGCAACAGCCCGGGCTGGCTGCCATCGCCGCTCCACGGAGCGCCGAGGTCCAGCTCCGGGGCACCGGCCAACTGGCGCACCACCAGGGCCAGGAACACCACGACGAATACCAGCTGGGCGCAGACGATCAGGTTGCTCATGCTCGATACCGAGCCGATGCCCCGGATGTTCAACAGGGTCACCAGGGCGATGGTCGCCACCACGAACACACAGGCGGGCACGGCGGGGAAGGCCAGGTTGAGAAACAAACCGATCACCAGGTAATTGATCATCGGCAGGAACAGGTAGTCGAGCAGCAGCGACCAGCCGGCAAGAAAGCCGATTCCCGGGCCGAAGCTCAAGCTGGCATAGGAGTAGGCCGAACCGGCAATTGGATATTTCTTGACCATCACGCTGTAGGAGCGGGCGGTGAAGAGCATCGCCAGGAGAGTGATCACGTAGGCGGCTGCGGTACGCCCGCCGGTCATCTGGGTAACCACGCCGTAGGTGGTGAAGACGGTGAGCGGCACCATGTACACCAGGCCGAAGAACACCAGGGCCGGCAAGCCGAGGATGCGCCGTAGCGCGGTGCCCTGGGCACTGTGGGTGAAGTCGCCGAGATCGTTGGCAGACGACAGAGACGGACTGCTGGGCAGGGGATCGGCGCTGGGCATTGTTATTGTTCTCACGCGTTCGTTGGCTCGAAGGCTCCCGGGGCAGGGAGTGCGTTTGTGCCTTGCATGATGATTCTGGCAGCGCTATCGGGCCGGTATAACCCTCTAAGTGGTCAAAAAGGGATCGATATGGCCATTCGGGATGACCGCATATACGGCCTTGGGGAAATGGAGGCTGGAGCGAGGGGGGAGAGCGCTGGCTGTTCGGGGGCAGGGGGACCGTCCGTGGTCCGGCGGGATCAGCGGTTGGCGATCATGGGCCGTCGGCCTTGATCTCCTGGTAGCGCTTTTCCAGTTCCTGGCGGATCTGCCGGCGCTGCTGGGCCTGGATGTAGCGGCGCTTGCCGTCGGCGGTCTGTGGTTGCAGCGGCGGAACCGGGGCCGGTTTGCGCTGATCGTCCATCGCCACCATGGTGAAGAAACAACTGTTGGTATGGCGCACCGAGCGCTCCTGGATATTCTCGGTCACCACCTTGATGCCCACCTCCATGGAGGTGTTGCCGGTGTAGTTGACCGAGGCCAGGAAGGTCACCAGCTCGCCGACATGCACCGGCTCGCGGAAGATCACCTGGTCCACCGAGAGGGTCACCACGTAGCGGCCGGCATAGCGACTGGCGCAGGCGTAGGCGACTTCGTCGAGGTACTTGAGCAGGGTGCCGCCGTGGACATTGCCAGAGAAGTTGGCCATGTCGGGGGTCATCAATACTGTCATCGACAGTTGGGCGTTTCCGGGTTCCATAGCACGCTCACGGGTCAGGGCAGGGGTTGCTGGAGCACCTCTCTCGGGCGCTTGCTCCAAAGGGATTTCAAGCCATCGATAACGGGACGCCGGTCTGTGCCGCGCCGTCACGCTCCGGTGGATCTGTTTCCATATATTGCACCGCCTTCCGCCTGGAAATCGCAGTGTTACCCTGCAAAACACCCGTTCCAGGGGTTTTTCATCGCTCTTGCAGAGCACTTTCTTTCGACAGATCGGACCTTTCTTTTTCAGGGATCACTGACAAGGCAGCGACTGACGCCAGCGCAGGCGGCTTTTCAAACGCTCTCCCCGAGGATGGCCCCCGTCCAACATTCAAGGAGAACCTAGGTCATGCATGCCATCAGTTTCATTCAGGACCTGGCCGTGATCATGCTGGTCGCGGGTGTGGTGACCGTTCTCTTTCATCGATTCAAGCAGCCGGTGGTGCTGGGCTATATCGCCGCGGGCTTCATCATCGGGCCCCATACCCCGCCTTTCGGGCTGATCCACGACGAGCAGACCATCAAGACCCTGGCCGAGCTCGGGGTGATCTTCCTGATGTTCTGCCTGGGGCTGGAATTCAGCCTGCGCAAGCTGTTCAAGGTGGGCGCCACGGCGTTCATCGCGGCGTTCCTGGAAATCGTCCTGATGATCTGGATCGGCTACGAGATCGGCCGCTGGTTCGACTGGAGCACCATGGATTCGCTGTTCCTCGGGGCGATCCTGGCCATCTCTTCCACCACCATCATCGTCAAGGCGCTCAACGACCTGAAGATGAAGAACGAACGCTTCGCCCAGCTGATCTTCGGCGTGCTGATCGTCGAGGACATCCTGGGGATCGGCATCATCGCCCTGCTGTCGAGTATCGCGGTCAGCGGCACGGTGAGTTCCGGCGAGGTGTTCTCCACAGTGGGCAAGCTGTCGCTGTTCATGGTGGTGGCGCTGGTGATCGGCATCCTGCTGGTACCGCGCCTGCTGGCCTACGTGGCGAAGTTCGACAGCAACGAGATGCTGCTGATCACCGTGCTGGGCCTGTGCTTCGGATTCTGCCTGCTGGTGGTACGCCTGGAATACAGCATGGTGCTGGGGGCGTTCCTGATCGGCGCGATCATGGCCGAGTCCCGTCAGTTGCTGAAGATCGAACGCTTGATCGAACCGGTTCGCGACCTGTTCAGCGCAATTTTCTTCGTGGCCATCGGCCTGATGATCGATCCGCAGATTCTTCTCCAGTACGCCTGGCCAATCGCGGTGATCACCGTGGCGGTGGTATTGGGCAAGATGCTGTCCTGCGGCATGGGCGCCTTCATCGCGGGTAACGATGGACGTACTTCGTTGCGAGTAGGGATGGGGCTGTCACAGATTGGCGAGTTTTCATTCATCATCGCCGCCCTTGGCATGACCCTGCAGGTCACCAGCGACTTCCTCTATCCCGTGGCGGTGGCGGTTTCGGCCATTACCACCCTGCTCACCCCCTACCTGATCAAGGCCGCCGACCCGCTGTCGTTGAAGCTGTCGGCGGTGCTGCCCAAGCGACTGAGCCGGGTGCTGGGAATGTACGGCGAGTGGTTGCGCAGTATTCAGCCCCAGGGCGAGGGCGCGCTGTTGGCATCGATGATCCGCAAGATCCTGCTGCAGGTAGGGGTCAACCTGGCGCTAGTGGTGGCAATCTTCTTTTCGGGCAGTTACTTCTCCAGGCGCATCGGCACTTACCTGCAGGACTGGATCAGTGATCCGGGCTGGCAGAAGGCGCTGATCTGGGGTGGTGCGCTGCTGCTGTCGCTGCCGTTCCTGATCGCCGCCTATCGCAAGCTCAAGGCGCTATCGATGCTGCTGGCGGAGATGGGGGTGAAGGCGGAAATGGCCGGGCGGCATACCCAGCGGGTGCGGCGGGTGATCGCCGAGGTGATCCCGGTCTTGTCGTTGCTGGTGATCTTCCTGCTGCTGTCGGCGTTGTCGGCGAGCATCCTGCCGACCCTGGAGCTGCTGGTACTGGTGACGATCGTGGCGGCGGCGGTGGTGGCGCTGCTGTGGCGCTGGTTCATCCGCGTGCATACACGGATGCAGGTGGCGTTGATCGAGACCTTCGACCAGAGCAAGGATGGTGGCGGGCATTGACCCTGCCTCTCGCCAGCAGGGCGCTGGCGAGGGATCCGGCGCCGCGACCGGGCTGGTCACGGCGTCATGGTTTCAGCTTTCCAGCCAGACGTCCCGCACCCAGTGCCACACCGATTCCCAGGAATCCTCGGTGATCAGCTCTTCCTCGCCGGACCACAGCACCACGGTGCCGTCTTCTTCTACGCAGTAGTAATCATCACCGTCCTGGCAGATCGGGATCAGGTCCCGCGGCACGCCCATGTCCCAGGCGTTCGCCGCCACGTCGGGCAGGTAGGTGTGCGATTGCGGATCGGTGACGGTGACCGGCTCCAGGCTGCCGTAGACCACATCGCTGACCGTCAACAGGAACTCTTTGAAGACGAACGGGATATTGATGAACAGCTGTTCCTCGATTTCCACCAGCAGGTCTTCGTCCGGCAGCTCCAGGGGCACGGGTACCGGTTCGTTGGCTTCTCGGAGTTGTTCGATGACTTCTTCCACGGCCTGGGTCCTCTTAGCTCTATGGCGCGGTTGGTTGACGGCGGTTTATACAGTAGCTCGCTATAAGTGCAATCGGGAAATGCAAAACCCCGACCTGAGTCGGGGTTTTGCATTACAGCTGTGACAGCAGGATGAATCAGCCGTTCTGGCGGATACCTGCCACCAGCCAAGGCTGGTTGTCGCCCTGGGCGCGTTCCATGTTCCAGCTTTCGCTGAACGCTTCGCCCTGGTCGAAGCGCGAAGTCTTCGATACACCGCTGAAGGTCAGGGTGGCGATGGTCTTGTCGGCACGGTCGTCGACGCCTTCGAGCTGCACTTGCAGGTTGTCGATGTAGGTCGACTGGAAGCCGTCGCCCAGGTCGGCGCGTTCCTGCTTGAGGAATTGCAGCATCTGCGGGGTCACGAACTCGGCGATCTTGTCCATTTCATTGGCGTCCCAGTGTTGCTGCAGGGACTGGAAGTGGTTGCGCGCGGCTTCGACGAAGCGCTCTTCGTTGAACCAGGCCGGAGCGTTGATCACCGGGCGTGCGGCCGGAGCCGCCGAGCCGCCGAAGATCGAGCCGCCGGCAGGCGCCTGGGGCTGGAAGGCTTCGCGCTGCATCGGCGCGTGGCCAGCCGGGGCGAACTGCTCCTGCTGCTTGCGACGACGGGCGGCGATGAAGCGGAAGATCACGAACGCGATGACCGCCATGATCAGGATGTCGAAGATCTGCATGCCCTGGAAGCCGCCGCCCATGAACATGGAGGCGAGCAGGCCGCCGGCGGCGATGCCGGCCAGAGGGCCGAGCCAGCGCGAAGCACCGCCAGCCTTGGCTGCGGCGCCCGCGGCACCGGCTGCGCCAGCGGTGGCTGCAGCGGCAGGAGCGCCCGGTGCGCTGGGGGCCGCCTGGCGAGTCTGGTGGGTCGGGGCAGCGCCGGCGCTTTTGCCGCCGCCGAAGCGCTTGGCGTTGGCGTCGAGGCTCATCGTCAGGCCGATGCACAACGCCATGGCGATGCTAAGAAAACGTTTCATAAAGGGGATTCCCATTTGTGGATGTCACGCGCGCCATATTGCACAGGTGACGTGTCAGTAGCGAGCGGCATAATGTTTCGGGCTTTTGCCTGGCCAGCTTGCTCCGGTCCGGCCTGGAATCATGCTCGCCGATATGGATTTGTCCGTACGAGGGCGGTCCGGTTCCATCCCGCAGTCGTTCAGCGACGAACCGCCAGCAGCACCACGCCGGCGGTGATCAGGCCGATGGCACTCCACTGCCGCAGATCGAGCTTCTCTCCCAGCAGGGCCACGCCGATGACCGCGACGATCACCACGCTGAGCTTGTCCACCGGCGCTACCAGCGAGGCGGGGCCCAGTTTCAGCGCGCGGTAATAGCACAGCCAGGAAGCTCCGGTGGCCAGCCCGGACAGCAGCAGGAACAGGTAGCTCTTGGCAGAAATCGATTCCAGGGACTGATATTGGCCCGTTGCGTACAAAATCAAGGCCAGGCTCACCAGCACCACCCCGGTGCGCAGCAGGGTAGCGAAGTCGGAATTGACGTTCTCGATGCCGATTTTGCCGAAGATCGCCGTCAATGCAGCGAAAACAGCCGATAGCAGGGCCCAGAATGTCCACGATGAAAAAAAGCCTGAACCCATGCTCGTGCTTCCTTTATTGCGGTATAGGCCTGGCGTGCCGATGAAGGGGCAGGCTGCGCCTTCACCGGCATGCCGGTTCTTGCCGGGAGATTAGATGGCTTCCAGCTTGGCGTAGCCCAGCATCAGCCACTTGCTGCCTTCGCTGAAGTTCACCTGGACTCGGGCCTGGGCCCCGGAGCCTTCGAAGTTGAGGATCACCCCGTCGCCGAACACCGCGTGGCGTACCGCCTGGCCCAGGCTCAGGCCGGTTTCCGGGATCGCGCTGCCGCTGAACAGGCTGCTGGTGCTCTGGGACTGGCCGCCGCCGAAAGGCCGGCTGACGCTGTTGGACAGGCGCACTTCCTGGATCAGGCCCTTGGGTACTTCGCGTACGAAACGCGAGACCTTGTTGTAGGTCTCGCTGCCGTACAAGCGCCGGGTCTCGGCATAGGTCATGACCAGGTTCTGCATGGCCCGGGTGATGCCGACGTAGGCCAGGCGGCGTTCTTCCTCGAGACGGCCGGGCTCTTCCAGGCTCATCTTGTGGGGGAACAGGCCTTCTTCCATGCCCACCAGGAACACATAGGGGAATTCCAGGCCCTTGGCGCTGTGCAGGGTCATCAGCTGGATGCTGTCTTCGTGCTCGTCCGCCTGGGCGTCGCCGGCTTCCAGGGAGGCATGGCCGAGGAAGGCCGCCAGGGGCGTCAGGTCCTCGTCTTCCTCGGTGTTCTCGAAGTTGCGCGCGGCGCTGACCAGTTCCTCGAGGTTTTCTACCCGGGCCTGGCCTTTCTCGCCCTTTTCCGCTTCGTGGTAGGCAATCAGCCCCGACTGCTCGATCACCGTCTGGGTCATCAGGTGCAGCGGCATGTCCAGGGTCTTGGCCGCCAGGTTCTCGATCAGCTCCATGAAGGCCCCCAGGGCGCTGGCGGCGCGGCCGGTCAGGCCTTTGTTGGCCACCAGTTGGCGCATGGCTTCCCACATCGACACATCGCTGTGGCGGGCATGCTCGCGGATCGCCTCGACGGTCTTCTCGCCGATGCCCCGGGCCGGTACGTTGATCACCCGCTCCAGGGCTGCGTCGTTGCCCCGGCCTTCCAGCAAGCGCAGGTAGGCCATGGCGTTCTTGATCTCGGCGCGCTCGAAGAAGCGCTGGCCGCCATAGATGCGGTACGGGATGCGTTCGCGCAGCAGGGCTTCCTCCAGCACCCGGGACTGGGCGTTGGAGCGGTAGAGAATGGCGATGTCGCTGCGGGCCAGGCCGGTCTTGAGCGCGCTCTCGATGGTTTCCACCACGTAGCGGGCTTCATCGTGTTCGTTGAAGGCGGCGTACAGGTTGATGGCCTCGCCATCGCCGCCATCAGTCCACAATTCCTTGCCCAGGCGCCCGGTGTTGTTGGCGATCAGGGCGTTGGCGGCCTTGAGGATGCCGGCGGTGGAGCGGTAGTTCTGCTCCAGGCGGATCACCTCGGTGTCCGGGAAGTCGTCGGAGTACTGGTGGATGTTCTCGATCTTCGCGCCACGCCAGCCGTAGATCGACTGGTCGTCGTCGCCCACCACCATCAGGCTCTCGCCGCCCTGGGCCAGCAGGCGCAACCAGGCGTACTGCACGGCGTTGGTGTCCTGGAATTCGTCCACCAGCACATGGCGGAAGCGCTTCTGGTAGTGCGCCAGCAGGCCCGGGTGGTCGCGCCACAGGTCCAGGGCGCGCAGCAGCAGTTCGGAGAAGTCGATGACCCCCGCGCGCTGGCAGGCGGCCTCGTAGGCTTCGTAGATGCCGCGCATGGTGGCCAGGAACAGGTCGCCGCTGGCCTGGATATGCTGCGGGCGCAGGCCCTCGTCCTTCTGGCCGTTGATGAACCACTGGGCCTGGCGGGCCGGCCAGCGTTGTTCATCTAGGCCCAGGTCGCGGATCACCCGCTTGACCAGGCGTTGCTGGTCGTCGCTGTCGAGGATCTGGAAGGTCTGGCTCAGCCCGGCTTCCTGCCAGTGGGCACGCAGCAGGCGGTGGGCCAGGCCGTGGAAGGTGCCGACCCACATGCCCGCCGGGTTGATGCCCAGCAATTGCTCGATACGGTGGCGCATCTCGGCCGCCGCCTTGTTGGTGAAGGTCACCGACAGGATCGAGTGGGGCGAGGCGTTCTCGACCTGGATCAGCCAGGCGATACGGTGCACCAGCACACGGGTTTTGCCGGAACCAGCGCCGGCCAGGACCAACTGACGACCCAAGGAGGCCGCTACGGCCTGGCGTTGGGCATCGTTGAGGGAATTCAACAAGAGGGAGAGATCATCGCGCATCGGCGCATTCTAGGGGCGCGCGCCACCCCGGGCAAACCCGGCTTCGCATTAGCCGATAAAACAGCCGTGGGGGACGACCGGCCAGTCACGGGCCACAGCCTCTGGCGCTTCTCGGTGCGAACCCTCGCGGGGCATTTACGGCACCGCCGGTTTTATCGATTTTATGACTTGGGGCAGTTTGGCTCGCGGCTTTGCTTGTGTATGCTCCGGCGACGTTTCAGGCTCACCATTATAAGAACACTGCCTATGACACCTATTCCCGACCTGTCGGGGCCTTTCATGGAGCCCCGGGTCATCCGCCAGCACTATGCCGTGGAGATGGCAGTGGAGCGCACGCGCTTGCTGTACCAGGGCTCGTTGCTGCCAACCCTGTTCATGCTGCTCAACGGCCTGGTCTGCACCTGGTTGCTGTGGAGCCCCGCGCGCTACCTGCTGCTGAGTGTATGGATGGTCTGGCTGCTGGCGCTGGTGGCCTTGCGGGTAATCCAGGTGGCGGCCTTCGATTCGGCGATACCCAGCCGCCAGGCGCAACCGGTGTGGCAACGCATGTTCCTGCTGGGCTCCACGGTCAGCGGCCTGACCCTGGCCTGCGCCGGCATCGCCCTGGTGCCCACCGACAGCTTCTTGCAGCAGGCCTGGGTCTTCGGCCTGATCGGCGCCGCGATCCTTTCCGCCAGCGTGGCCTATGCGGTCAGCCTGCAGGCCTTCCTGTCGTTCACCCTGCCGTGCCTGTTGCCGGCCATCGCCTACCTGTTCTGGGGCGGTGACGAGCAGCAGCGCGGCTGGGGCTGGCTGGGCCTGATCCTGCTGGCGTCCTTGAGCGTGGTGGCCTGGCAGGTCAATCGGCTGATCCAGCGCGGCCTGTTGCGGCGCTTTCAGAACCAGGCGCTGATCGAGCACCTGCAGGATGCGCAGAACCGCAGCGGCCAGCTCAATCGCGAGCTGGCCCGGGAGGTCGAGCAGCGCCGCAACGTGGAGGAGCGGTTGCGCCAGGCCCAGGCCGGGCTGGAGCAGCGGGTGGCCCAGCGCAGCCTGGAGCTGGACGCCGCCAACCAGGCCCTGGGCAAGAGCGAGGCGCGCCTGGCCCTGGCCCTGGAGGCCAGCGAACTGGGGCTGTGGGACTGGAACCTGCAGACCGACGAGGTCCACCACACGCAGCTCAAGGAGTTGTTCGGCCTGGAGCCGGGCGAAGTCACGGCGATGCTCAGCCACCTCAAGCCGCGCCTGCATCCCGAGGACCTGCCGGTGCTCAAGCGGGCCCTGGTGGAACATCTCAAGGGCCGCAGCGAGGATTACCTGGTGGAATACCGGGTGCTGCATGGCGCAGGCCACTGGGTCTGGGTCGAGGACCGTGGCCGGGCGGTGGAACGCAGCCCCGAGGGCCGGGTCCTGCGCATGGTGGGCACGCGCCGCGATATCAGTGCCGACAAGGAGCAGGAAGTCCAGCGCAACCTGGCGGCCACGGTGTTCGAGGCCGCCAGCGAAGGGATCGTCATCCTCGACCCGGACTATGCGCTGATCGCCGCCAACCAGGCCTTCAGCCAGGTCACGGGCTTCCAGATCGAGGACATGCTCGGGCGCAACGTGGTGGAGCTGTCCTGCAGTCGCGATGCCCGGCGTCATTACCCGCTGATCCACCAGGCCCTGGAGCAGCACGGCAGCTGGCAGGGCGAACTGGTGGAGACCCGCAAGAATGGCGAGCTGTACCCGCAATGGCTGCAACTGAACGTAGTGCGCGACAAGCGGGGAAAAGTCCGACATATCGTGGGCTTCTTCGCCGATCTCTCGGCCCGCCGGGAATCCGAGGAGCGCATGCGCTACCTCACCCACTATGACGAGCTCACCGGCTTGGCCAACCGCTCGCTGTTTCGCGAGCGCCTGCGCGAGGCCCACCAGCGGGTGCGCCAGGGCGGACGCAGCCTGGCGCTGCTGCATATCAACCTGGATCGCTTCAAGCTGCTCAACGATAGCCTGGGCCATGAAGTGGCCGACCAGCTGCTGCAGAAAATGGCCCGGCGGCTGGTCAATGCCCTGCCGGAAGCCGACACCATCGCTCGTTTGTCCGGGGACGAATTCGCCGTGCTGTTCGATGCCTACGGCAGCCTGTCGAGCCTGACCCGGGTCGCGACCCGGCTGCTGAGCAAGCTGCGCCTGCCGATCACCATCGAAGGCCATGAGTTGGTGGTCAGCGCATCCATGGGCATCAGCATGCTGCCGGACAGCGCCAGGGAAATCGCCGCGCTGGTGAGCCAGGCGAACATGGCCATGGCCCATGCCAAGCACCTGGGCGGCAATAACTTCCAGTTCTATACCGAAAGCCTGCAAGCCAGCACCCTGGAACGCCTGCAACTGGAAAACCAGCTGCGCAAGGCCATCGAGGATGACCAGTTGATGGTCTTCTACCAACCCAAGCTGTGCCTGGCCACAGGTCGGCTCAACGCCGCCGAGGCCCTGGTGCGCTGGGAACATCCGGTGCTGGGGCGGGTGCCGCCGGGGGACTTCATCGGCCTGGCCGAGGAAACCGGGCTGATCGGCCCGATCGGCGAGTTCGTGCTGCGCCAGGCTTGCCGCCAGGCCTGCCAATGGCGGCAGCAGGGCCTGGAGCCGATCCGGGTCTCGGTGAACCTTTCGGTGTACCAGCTGCGCCAGGGCAAGCTGGTGAGCCTGGTGCGCCAGGTCCTGGAGGAAACCGGGCTGGAGCCGCACCTTCTCGAGCTGGAGCTGACCGAAAGCCAGCTGCTGGACAGTGTCGAGCACATCATCGCGACCTTCCAGCAACTGCGCGACCTGGGGGTCAAGCTGGCCATCGATGACTTCGGCACCGGGTACTCGTCCCTGAGCTACCTCAAGCGCATCCCGGTGGACTACGTGAAGATCGACCAGGCGTTCATCCGTGGCCTGGCCGAAGGTGGCGAGGATGCGGCCATCACGCGGGCGATCATCGCCATGGCCCACGGGCTGTCCCTGAAGGTAGTGGCCGAGGGCGTCGAGGACCAGGCCCAGTTGACCTTCCTGCGTACCGAACAATGCGACGAAGTACAGGGTTACCTGATCAGCCGCCCGGTGGACGCCCAGGGCCTTGCGCTGCTGTTGCAGGCCCAGTCCTGCTAGCGGCCGGGGCTACGCGCAAAAACGGCTACATAAGGCGTAGCCGGCTGAATATGGGGGGTAGGCAGGTAATTTCCTGATGCATTGAGCAGGCAAAAAGGCGTTTCCTGTAGTATAACTACAAGCTCGCTACATCTCCCGGCACCTGCCGATAACCATGAGTCCCAGCCCTTGAACCTGTTGCAGCACATCGCCCAGTCTCGTCATCTGTTACGCAAATCGGAGCTCAAGGTCGCCGATCACGTGCTCCTCGATCCTGCGGCCGTGATGCACAGCTCCATGGCGGACCTGGCGCATAGCGTGGGTATCAGCGAGCCGACCATCGTGCGTTTCTGCCGGGCCATCGGTTGCTCGGGATTCCAGGACCTGAAGCTCAAGCTGGCGCAGAGCCTCGCGGCCGGGGCCAGCTTCGGCCAGTTCGCGATCCACGAGGACGACTCGGTCGCCGACTACAGCCTGAAGATCTTCGACACCACCCTGCATACCCTGATGGAGGTTCGCGAGAAGCTCGATCCGGTGGAGCTGCAACGGGCCGTGAGCCTGATGTCCCAGGCCCAGCGGGTAGAGTTCTACGGCTTCGGCGCTTCCGGCGCGGTGGCGGCGGATGCCCAGCACAAGTTCTTCCGCCTGCTGCTGACCGCGGCAGCCTATTCCGACCCGCACATGCAGGCGATGTCGGCGGTGACCTTGAAGCCCACCGACGTGGCGATCTGCATTTCCCAGTCCGGTCGCTCCAAGGACCTGCTGATCACCGCCAACCTGGTGCGCGAGAGCGGGGCCAACCTGATCACCCTGTGCCCGAGCCAGACGCCGCTGGCCGAGCTGTCGACGGTCAACCTGGCCATCGACGTGCACGAGGACACCGAGATCTACACCCCGTTGACCTCGCGCATCGCCCACCTGGTGGTGATCGACGTCCTGGCCATGGGCGTGGCCATGGCCCGTGGGCCGAGCCTGGTCAACCACCTCAAGAGCGTGAAGCGCAGCTTGCGCAGCCTGCGCCTGTCGCCCAAGGCGGTCAAAGCCCTGGACGACTGAGCCGGCAGCATCCCGCCTAGGGCAACTCGGCATCGTCCTGGTCGTCGAGGTCGTCCGGTTTCACTTCCGCCAGGGTCCCCGCCGCATTTTCGCTGAGGCTGCGGGCCTGGCCCAGGGCCGCATTGTCCGGCTGGAAGTCCAGCAGCCGTTGCGCCGCCAACAATTGCTCGCTGGCCTCCTCCAGCCGTACCAGCTCCTCGCCATAACCTTCGTAGTCAGTGTCGTCGTCCGACAGGTCGTCGATGCGCCGCTGCTTGGCGCTCAGGTTGGTATGGATTCTTTCCAGCAGATCCTGTTGCTCGCCGATTTCGTCGATGACCTCGTCGACGTCATCTGGGTCGGCCGCAGCGTCGGGCGCCGGCTCCTGGCTCCGGCCGGCGGCGAGGGCGGCCAGGGCGTCGTCTTTGTCCAGGCTGAAGATCGTGGATTGCCCGGCAGATGCTGCGTCGGGGGCTTCTTCGTGTTCGGGTGTGGCCATGGTGGTGCTCTCCAAAAGGAAACAGGGAGGGGTGGTCCAGCTCGGTGCTGCGAGGGTGATAATAGAGAGCGGCTATTTTCCGGTTGACCGAAAATCCGGGGAGGCGATGTCCATTTTTCAAGGAGCGGCAGTCGATGGTCAGGATTCCAGCGTATTTTGAAGTCTTCGAGGTGTTGTGCTGGGGAGCAGGACTGGTTACTTGCACTGCCGATGGTTTTTCCGGGCTCAGGTCCTATGAGGCCAAGCAGAAGCTGTACTACCGGGAATCGAATGGCGTTAAGCAGGGATTGCTAGCGGATTTGCTCAGGTATCTGGTGCAGGATGACCAGGCGCTGGCCGCCAGGCTCCAGCACTATCTGAATCAATACGAGCATCTCTTCTCGATACTGAAATCACGCCCGATCATCACTTACCAGGACTACCCAACGGGAATAGCCCGGTTCCTGGATACGTGGGTGCTACCGCAACTGGCGGTACTCTTGCATCGGTTGGGTGACAAGCTCTCTCCTCGAACGACGCTCCATCATTTCCACACACTGCTGGTCAGCCACGGGGCTGGCGACCTGCAGGCTTCCTCCCTGAAGGCCTACGTAAAAAGCCTGGTTCCAGCCACGGTGGAAGCTGCGGATTTTTTCTATGCCCTGGATAAGACCAGCGACAAATCCCATAAGAAACTCTCCACGATCAACGCCGAGATCGAGAGCCTCGGGGCGGAGATTTCATCCAGCAAGCTGACCGCGGCGCAGCAGCAGGAACTGCTGGACACCATTGGCGGCGCGTACCGGGCGGCGACTGCCCTCAACCGTTTTTCCAAGATGTACAGCGCTGCCCAGGTCGATTCGAAGAGCACGTTGGTCGAACGTTTTCGTCATCACTACGAGGGTGTCTGCGAGCGTCGAAAGCCGGATCGCCTACTGGTTGCGCATATCGGACTGTTCAAGGGGTTCATTGCTTCCCGCTTGCTGGATGCCGATGGAAATCCTTACTTTGAGCACATATTCGATAACTTTTTTCAGCAGATCGCCGCCTGGTCGATCGAGGAATTCGAACCTCTCTACCAGCTTATCCTGGCCACTGAGGAAGTCCCCCGGGACCCCGTGGTGATCGAGCAGGCGTTCGCCAGGCTGCAACGGCATCCGGACTACCCGCTGTTCGCGGCCTTTGGGTTGCAGGTACGGGCCATCCTGGCCCTGGAGGCGTGTGAGACTGCGCGAGCCCTGGAGCTTTATCGGAGCGTCTTGCCGTACGCGGAAAAACAGCAGTTGGGGCATCTGGGGTTCTTCGCCGCGTCCTATGTCATTGCGCTTGAGATTTCGCAGGAAAAGCCCTTGCACTACGGATGCTTGAACCCCTGGATCAGCAAAAGAATTGAATCTGAGCGACAAATCCTTGAACTGCGCATGAACTTTTCCACGGTTTTTCTTTCATCCAATGACTCGCCTGAATGGCAGACCTCGCTACAGGCAGTGTTCTCTTCGATCAGGGAATTCAACAGCGATATGTCTGAACTGACCCGAGTTCCTCTCGAGAGTTTTTGCAACCCGTTGAAAAAGCTCGACGGATTCATGGAAGCGTTCTTCCAGTTGCTTGGAGAGGGGGGCGATGAGGCTCGGTTCGGCAAGCTGATCTGCAAGGCGATCAAGAGCAAGGACAGGGTGCGCTCGGTATTGAGCATGCACACCGCCACGCCCTATGAAGTCCTGCGCGATGAACGGCTGTACGCGCAAACGCTGTTCGGTGGTTCCAAGCTGTACTTCCAGCTGAACCCGCACTTGCATGCGTACTACCGGCTACCGGACGCCCACAAGAAACTCATCCTGCAGGCCCTGAATCCGGAACGTTACCAGCAAGACTCGCAACAGGCCGTTTGAGCCTGGGCGGCGCCGCTCGTCGGGCGCCGCAAGCTTCATCGTTCTGTTACTCCAGTGACGTACAACTGTCATCGGCCTGGCGCATCGTGAAGCCTCCGTACTCGCATTGGGAGACTCGAAATGGCCCGGCCTTACGAAGAGAGCAACAGCGCAGTCAAGACCCGTCGTCAGCAGGAAGACCAACGCCGCATGGAATTTCGTCGTGCGATCGAGCACCGCTTCGAACTGCGGCGCCTGCAACAGGAGATCAACGACTATCCCGAGCAGGATGCCGTCAACTACTGGCAGGGCGCTCCGGCAGCTTCCCGTCAAACCGCTCAACCAGCCCGCTGATCTGCACTCGTTCGCTGCGGATGAATCCCAGGAACGCATGCGCTACCGGTGACAGGCGCTTGGCCTTGGCCTGTACCAGGCACCAGCTGCGCAGCAATGGCAGCTCTTCGACCGGCAGCTCGATCAAGCCGCCGGTCGCCAACTCAAGGTTCAGGGCGTGGCGCGTCAGCAACGCCACGCCCAGACCCGCCCGAACGCATTCGCGCTGTGCTTCCGCCGATGACACTTCGAGGATCTGGGTGAAGTGCACGCGCTTCTCCTTGAAGTATTCCTCGCAGGCCAGGCGGGTGCCGGAACCCTGTTCGCGCAGCACCAGGGTGTAGGGCTCCAGGTCTTGCAGGCGCAGGGCTCCCATGTGGCTCAGGGGGTGGTCCGGGGGCGCCACGGCAACGATCGGGTTGTTCAGGAATGGCAGGAATTCCAGTTCCATGTCCTGGGGCACCATGGACATGATCACCAGGTCGTCGCGGTTGTCGGAAAGGCGCCGGATCACCTGGGCGCGGTTGACCACGGTCAGTTGCAAGTGGACTTCCGGGTGCTGGCGCTTGAAGGCGGCGAACAGGTGCGGCACGAAATACTTGGCGCTGGACTCTACCGCCAGCTTGAGCTGGCCTTGCAGCGAGCCCTGCATGTCGGAGAGCTGCATATCGAGGTTCTCCAGGCGCCCGAAAATGTCCCTGCTGGCCCGTTGCAGGGCTTCGGCGGCTTCGGTCATGTAGAGCTTCTTGCCGACATAGTCGAACAGCGGCTGGCCGATCAGTTCCTCGAGTTGGCGGATCTGCAGGCTGACCGCCGGCTGGGTCAGGGACATTTCCTCGGCGGCCCGGCTGTAGGAGCGTAGATCGCAGACTTCGTTGAAGATCTGCAACTGGCGCAATGTCAGGCGCATCAGGGACTTACGCATGCTTCAAGGGCTCGCGCCGGGGCTGGAGGCAAAACTATAAGTCTTTACTTATGGTTATCCCAATAATTATTGATTTTTGTTAATCCCTTCGCGGAGCTAGTGTGTCGCTGCGACTGACTTGAAACATTTGGTCACGCGCCGACTCGGTCTAGCGGGTCGTTTGTTTCAACGGCTCAAGGGAAACTCCAAGTGATAAAAAAGATCCTGATTGCCAACCGTGGTGAGATCGCCGTACGAATCGTGCGTGCGTGCGCCGAGATGGGCATCCGTTCGGTGGCGATCTTCTCCGACGCCGACCGCCATGCGCTGCACGTCAAGCGCGCGGATGAAGCCCACAGCATCGGTGCCGAGCCCCTGGCGGGCTACCTCAACCCGCGCAAACTGGTGAACCTGGCGGTGGAAACCGGCTGCGATGCCTTGCATCCCGGCTACGGCTTCCTTTCGGAGAACGCCGAACTGGCGGATATCTGCGCCGAACGTGGAATCAAGTTCATAGGCCCGGCCGCGGATGTGATCCGTCGCATGGGCGACAAGACCGAAGCCCGCCGCAGCATGATCAAGGCCGGCGTACCGGTGACCCCTGGCACCGAGGGCAACGTCGCCGATATCCACGAGGCCCTGCGTGAAGGCGACCGCATCGGTTATCCGGTGATGCTCAAGGCCACCTCCGGTGGTGGCGGGCGTGGTATCCGTCGCTGCAACAGCCGCGAGGAACTGGAACAGAACTTCCCCCGGGTGATCTCCGAGGCCACCAAGGCCTTCGGTTCGGCGGAAGTGTTCCTGGAGAAATGCATCGTCAATCCCAAGCACATCGAGGCGCAGATCCTCGGTGACAGCTTCGGCAACGTGGTCCACCTGTTCGAGCGCGACTGCTCGATCCAGCGCCGCAACCAGAAACTCATCGAGATCGCCCCGAGCCCGCAGCTGACTCCCGAGCAGCGTGCCTACATCGGCGACCTGGCGGTGCGCGCGGCCAAGGCGGTGAACTACGAGAACGCCGGCACCGTGGAGTTCCTGCTCGCCGATGGCGAGGTGTACTTCATGGAGATGAACACCAGGGTGCAGGTGGAACACACCATCACCGAGGAAATCACCGGCATCGACATTGTCCGCGAGCAGATCCGCATCGCCTCGGGCCTGCCGCTTTCGGTCAAGCAGGAAGACATCCACCACCGTGGCTACGCGTTGCAGTTCCGGATCAACGCCGAAGACCCGAAGAACAACTTCCTGCCCAGCTTCGGCAAGATCACTCGCTACTACGCCCCCGGCGGCCCGGGCGTGCGCACCGACACGGCGATCTACACCGGCTACACCATTCCACCGTTCTACGACTCCATGTGCCTGAAGCTGGTGGTCTGGGCGCTGACCTGGGAAGAAGCCATGGACCGCGGCCTGCGGGCCCTTGACGACATGCGCTTGCAGGGGGTCAAGACCACCGCGGCGTACTACCAGGAAATCCTGCGCAATCCGGAATTCCGTAGCGGCCAGTTCAATACCAGCTTCGTCGAAAGCCACCCGGAACTGACCAACTACTCGATCAAGCGCAAACCCGAAGAGCTGGCCCTGGCCATCGCCGCCGCCATCGCCGCCCACGCAGGCCTATGAACAAGCAGCGGCAAGCGTTTAGCGACAAGCGCCAAGCTAGAGCCGATCGGCTTTTACTTGCAGCTGTCGCTCGCAGCTTGCCGCTATGAGGAGATACCAATGACTAAAAAAATCTTCGTTACCGACACCATCCTGCGTGACGCCCACCAGTCCTTGCTGGCTACCCGCATGCGCACCGAAGACATGCTGCCGATCTGCGACAAGCTCGACAAAGTCGGCTACTGGTCGCTGGAAGTCTGGGGCGGCGCGACTTTCGATGCCTGCGTGCGCTTCCTCAAGGAAGATCCGTGGGAGCGCCTGCGCCAGCTGCGTGCCGCACTACCCAACACTCGCCTGCAAATGCTCCTGCGCGGCCAGAACCTGCTGGGCTACCGCCACTACAGCGACGACGTGGTCAAGGCCTTCGTGGCCAAGGCGGCGGTCAACGGCATCGACGTGTTCCGCATCTTCGACGCCATGAACGACGTGCGTAACCTGCGCGTGGCCATCGAAGCGGTGAAGGCCGCCGGCAAGCACGCCCAGGGCACCATCGCCTACACCACCAGCCCGGTGCACACCATCGAGGCCTTCGTGGCCCAGGCCAAGCAAATGGAAGCCATGGGTTGCGACTCGGTGGCGATCAAGGACATGGCTGGCCTGCTGACGCCGTTCGCCACTGGCGAGCTGGTCAAGGCGCTGAAGGCCGAGCAGTCGCTGCCGGTGTTCATCCATTCCCACGACACCGCCGGCCTGGCCGCCATGTGCCAGCTCAAGGCGGTGGAAAACGGCGCCGACCATATCGACACCGCCATCTCCAGCTTCGCCTGGGGCACCAGCCACCCGGGCACCGAGTCCATGGTCGCGGCCCTCAAGGGCAGCGAGTTCGACACCGGCCTGGACCTGGAACTGCTGCAGGAGATCGGCCTGTACTTCTACGCCGTGCGCAAGAAGTACCACCAGTTCGAGAGCGAATTCACCGCAGTGGACACCCGGGTACAGGTCAACCAGGTGCCGGGCGGGATGATTTCCAACCTGGCCAACCAGCTCAAGGAGCAGGGCGCCCTCAACCGCATGAACGAAGTGCTGGCGGAAATCCCGCGGGTGCGCCACGACCTGGGCTACCCGCCGCTGGTGACCCCGACTTCACAGATCGTCGGCACCCAGGCGTTCTTCAACGTGCTGGCCGGCGAGCGCTACAAGACCATCACCAACGAGGTGAAGCTGTACCTGCAGGGTGGCTACGGCAAGGCTCCGGGCGAGGTCGACGAGAAACTGCGGCGCCAGGCCATCGGCAGCGAAGAAGTCATCGACGTGCGCCCGGCCGACCTGCTGAAGCCGGAAATGACCAAGCTGCGCGGCGAGATCGGCGCATTGGCCAAGTCCGAGGAAGACGTGCTGACCTATGCGATGTTTCCGGACATCGGCCGCAAGTTCCTCGAAGAGCGTGAAGCCGGGACCCTGGTGCCGGAAGTCCTGCTGCCGATCCCCGAGGCCGGCGGCGTCAGCAAGCCGGGCGGCGAGGGCGTGCCGACCGAGTTCGTCATCGACGTCCACGGCGAGACCTACCGCGTCGACATCACCGGTGTCGGCGTCAAGGCTGAAGGCAAGCGCCACTTCTACCTGTCCATCGACGGCATGCCGGAAGAAGTGGTGTTCGAGCCCCTCAACGAGTTCGTCGGCGGCGGCAGCAGCAAGCGCAAGCAAGCCAGCGCGCCAGGCCACGTCAGCACCACCATGCCGGGCAATATCGTCGATGTACTGGTCAAGGAAGGCGACGTGGTCAAGGCCGGCCAGGCCGTGCTGATCACCGAAGCCATGAAGATGGAGACCGAAGTCCAGGCGGCCATCGCCGGCAAGGTCGTGGCCATCCACGTGGCCAAGGGCGACCGGGTCAACCCGGGCGAGATCCTGATCGAGATCGAAGGCTGATCCACGGCCTTTATCTGCAACGTTTTACCTCGGGGAGGCTACGGCCTCCCTTTTTTTGCCTGTCATTCGGGGCTGCGACTCTCGGTCTGGTCGTGGGCCGCCATGGGTTCTGATTTCGGCGAATTTGGTAAGTGCATTTAAATGCATATATGTTCTCGATTATTGTTGTATGTCTGCATTAAAATGCATATTTACACCAATCAGCATGATAGAAGTGCATTAAATTGCAGGTAATAAGATGTATCGGCTGACGCTGCAACTCTACCGTTCGGGGGCATGGACCGACGCCATGACCCTCTGCTTCGACAAGCCCGAGGAGGGCTTCAACAGCCCGTGCAGCTTCGGTTATGTGCGGCAGTATCTGGTGGATAACCTGGAGTCGGTCGCCAGTCCGTTGGCCTGCTCGGTCAGTGGGTCGCTGCCCCTGGGCTGGGAGCCGATACGCGAATCCCGGGCTCCGGCATTTCTCTATGACATTGCCCCGGCCGGCGATGCCCGGCGTTTCTTGCTCGGCCAGATCGGTCGCGAGTGCCCTGCGGGCGTCGCTGCCGAGCTGTTCCTGTTGGCTCGGGCGACCGCCGCGCCCATCGGTCATCTGCGCATCAAGGAGTCCCTGGTCGGTTTGGCCGGGCGGCCCTTGCAAGGGTTTTCCCGGGAGGCGGTGGTGGCCGGCGACCAACGTTTCGTCGAGTACATGCATGAGCAGGGCGCAGCCAGGGGCGCCGGTGGCGAGGCTCCCAAGCTGTTGCTGACACAGAACCGGGCCGGCTTGCTGTATCCCGATGCACTGCTGGAGGATGCCGCTGCAGCCCAGCATTGGCTGGTCAAGTTCCCTCGTAACCGGGTTGCCCAGAACGACTGCGACATCCTCAGGAGCGAGTTCCACTACTACCGCGCCTTGCAGCAGCTGGACATCGAGACCGTTCCTGCGGCCGGCCTGGCCCTGGAGGAGGGACACGTGCCCAGCTTGTGGCTGCCGCGTTTCGACCGTCGTGTCGGCCCGGCTGGCGTCGAGCGCCTGGCGCTGGAGTCGATCTATTCGCTGGCAGGGCTGGTGGGCTACGACCAGGGCATGCGCCATACCGAAGTGCTGGGGACCCTTGCCGAGCTGTGGCGAGCGGCGGGGCAGGAGGCCTCGATCCCCGAGCTGGTGGCCGACTACCTGCGCCGGGAGCTGATCAACAAGATCCTCGGCAATCCCCATAACCATGGGCGCAACATCGCGGTGATCCGCGGTGAAGACGGCGTGCGCCTGGCCCCGATCCATGACCTGGCCCCCATGGTGATGGATACCGCGGGAATTGCCCGCGCCACCAAGTGGCCCGGACGCATGGAAGTGGCCGGCGAGGTGGACTGGCGCCTGGTCTGTGCCAGCCTGCGGCCGTTGCTCGATCCTGAGTTGGCCCTGGCGCGCCTGCGCGTGGATGCCGAGCGCCTGCGCGCCCTGCCGGACCTGCTCGATGCCGGAGGCCTGCCGGCGGCCACCATGAACCATCCAGGTGTCCACCTGCGTCACCTGGACCGACGCCTGCAAGAGTGGGGATTACGATGAGTACGGCCCTGGATGAACGCGCTGGATTGATCGACGACATCCAGCAGGAGCTGGCCACTGGCCGCTTGCCGCTTGGCGATGCGGTACGACGCCTGCGCACCGAGGTCACCGGGCTGCACCAGAGCCAGTTCGCCAAGATGTGCCGGATTTCCTTGCGGACCCTGGTGCACATCGAGCATGGCGACGGCAATCCGACCCTCAAGTCGCTGAACGCGGTGTTCAAGCCCTTCGGCATGCAGATGGGAGTGGTGAAGGTGCAGCGCGCCAGCCGCGCCCGAGCCTTGCCAGGCGATTGAGGACACCCGCTGCGCATGGGGCGCGGCGGGTACCGTTCATTGCCCCGGGATCTGCTCCCGGCACTGCGCCAGGCTCCTCAATTGCCCGTGTGGGTCCTGGTTGGCATCGCCCAGCCACTGCTCGAAACCCCTGGCGATGGCCGGCCATTCCGAGTCCAGGATCGAGAACCAGGCGGTGTCGCGATTCTGCCCCTTGGCCACCATGTGCTGGCGGAACACCCCCTCGAAACTGAAGCCCAGGCGCTCGGCCGCATAGCGCGAGCGGGCATTGGCGTTGTTGCACTTCCATTCCAGGCGCCGGTAACCCATGGCGAAGGCCTCCCGGGCCAGCAGGTACACCGCCTCGGTGCTCTTGGGCGAGCGCTGCATCGGTGCGCCGAAGGTCACGTGGCCGATCTCGATGCGACCATGGGCCGGGACGATGGACATCAGGCTGAGCACACCCTGGGCCTGGCCTGTGGCGAGATCGATCACAGTGAAGAAGTATGGGTCGCTGCTGCGTTCATGGCCTGCCAGCCAGGCGTCGAAGGCCGGGCGCTCTGGGTAGGGGCCGTAGGGCAGGAAGTCCCAGAGCACGGGGTCGGCGTCCGGGCCTTGCAAGGCCTGGAACAGCTCATCGCCATGGCGCGCCGGATCGAGTTTCTCCAGGCGGATGAAGCGCCCTTGCAAGAGGGTGGCCGAGGGGGCGGGGACGCCTTGCCAATCGGTGAGGGAAGTCGACATTCAATGGCTCCTGGGCAGGTTCACAGAGGTTTGCGGAACTGGATGAAGCCCGGGCGCTCGGCGATGCGCTCGTAGAGCTGGATGGCCGTGGCGTTGGTTTCGTGGGTCAACCAGTGGACCTTGGCGCAACCGTCCTGCTTGGCCTGGGCGTAGACGAACTCGATCAGCTTGCGACCGACCCCAGTGCCGCGCTGTTGCGGAGTCACCAACAAGTCTTGCAGGTAGCAGGCGTTCTCGATGCTCCAGTTGGAGCGGTGGTAGATGAAATGCACCAGGCCCACGGCGCGTTCGCCATCCCAGGCCAGGGCGGCATGGGTCGGCTCGCTGGCATCCAGCAAGCGCTGCCAGGTGCTCTGGGTCACGGCATCCGCCAGTTCGGTCTCGTAGAACCGCAGGTAGGCCTGCCACAGGGGCAGCCAGGCGGCGTGGTCGGCGGCGGTGACGGTGCGGATCTGGATCTGGCTCATGAAGGCTCCTTGATTGTTGAAGTATTAGCGCATCAGGTGGGATAGCTGCTGGTCGCGCAGGTCGGTGCTGGCCGCCAGGCCCTCGCGGACTCCGGCCATGTCCCGGGCGTCACGGTTCTGGCTGAGCTTGCGCTTGCCCTCCAGGCGCTGGATCGGCAGGGCGAAACCGACGATGGCCTTGAGCATGCTGTCGATGTAGTCGGCGGGGGCGTCCTCGACCTTCCAGGGCTGCTGGCGGCCAGCTTCGTGGCGCTCGGTGAGGGCACCGACCAGCTTGAGCAGGCGCTGCGGCTCGTGGAACACCTCGGCCTGGCCGTAGGCATGCACCGCCACGTAGTTCCAGGTAGGTACCACCTTCCCGTGTTCGGCCTTGCTCGGATAGAACGACGGGCTGACGTAGGCATCGCCGCCTTCGAAGATCACCAGCGCCTCGGCACCGGCAGCCAGCTCCGCGCATTGCGGATTGGCCTTGGCCAGGTGGCCGTAGAGGGTGCCATTGGCCCCTTGGCCGGCCTCCAGCAGCAGCGGCAGGTGGCTGGCCTGCAGGCCCAGGGCGCCACAGGTCACCAGGGTTGCCAGGCGGCAGTCATGGATCACCTGGTGCAGGCGGGAGAGGTCTTGGTCAGCGAAAGCGCGAGGTAGGTACATGTGGAAAATCCTTGGCGATTGGCTGCATCCTAGGCAGGCTAATGGTTCATGGTAAGAGCCATTTCCGTTCTATTTCATAGGTCCAATTCCCTGGGTACGCGCCAATGAACAGTGCCTTGCCTCCGCTGTCCTTCAACCCTGCCGGCATCGTGCTGGACCGCCGCCAGGGCCTCAGCCGCCAGCTCTACCAGGCCCTGAGCCAGCGGGTGCTGGACGGGCGCCTGGCTGGCGGTACGCGCTTGCCGGCCAGCCGTGAACTGGCCAGCGCCCTGGGCCTCTCGCGCAACAGCGTGGTCCGGGCCTACGACCAGCTGTATGCCGAGGGCTTCATCGAAGCACGGGTCGGCGACGGCACCTACGTGGCCCAGTTGCCGCAAACCCGATTGCCGGCCAACAAATTATCCACAAAAGTATCCACAGGCTTTTCAACAGGCTTACCCACAGACTTATCCACAAAATCCGCTGATTTAACTGTGGTTACATCCAGTGGATTGGTCTCAAACAGCACTTTGCAGCGCCTGCAAAAACATCATCTGAGCACCCATCCCAGCGGTCCGCCCCGAGCATTCCGGGTCGGCGTGCCGGCCTTCGACCTGTTCCCGTTCGAGGTCTGGGCCAAGCTGAATGCGGCTTTCTGGCGCAAGCCAGAGTTGCGCCACCTGTGCTATGGCGATTCGGCTGGCGAGGCGCGCCTGCGCAGCATGATCGCCGCCTACCTGCGCAGTACCCGGGGCCTGCAATGTACGGCTGAACAAATTGTGATCACCAGTGGCGCGCAACAGGGCATCAGCCTTTGTGCACAACTGCTGGTGGAGCACGGTGACCCCGTGGCTGTGGAAAACCCGGGCTACCGCGCCGCCGGCCACGCCTTCGCCATGGCCGGTGCACAACTGCACGGTATAGCGGTGGACCAGGAGGGCATCGATTGCCGCCAGCTGGCACAGTTGCACAATTGCCGCGTGGCCTATGTCACGCCGGCCCACCAGTACCCCACCGGGGTGGTCATGAGCCTGGCCCGGCGCCTGGAATTGCTGGCCTGGGCCGAGCAGACCCAGGGTTGGGTGGTCGAGGACGACTACGACGGCGAGTACCGCTACAGCGGTGCACCCCTGGCGCCCCTGGCGGCCCTGGATCGCCAGGGGCGGGTGATCTATGTCGGCACCTTCGGCAAGGTGGCCTTTCCGGCGCTGCGCCTGGGTTACCTGGTGTTGCCGCCGCACCTGGTACAGGCTTGTGTGCGGCTGCGGGCAGTGGAAATGCGCCACTCGGAAGTCAGTACCCAAGCGGTGATGGCCGAGTTCATGGCCGCCGGGCATTTCCAGCGGCATATCCGGCGCATGCGGCGCGCGGCCCTGAGCCGGCGCAATACCCTGCTCGAAGCCTGGCCGGCGGCCATCGAGGGGGTCGGGCCGCTGCCCGGGGTGACGGCGGGGCTGCACCTGACGGTGCGCGTCGACAGCCTGGCCCGGGAGCAGGAACTGCAGGCCCAGGCTGCCAGCGTCGATGTCGAGGTCAGCGCCCTGAGCCGTTACTGGTTGCCGGACAGCGTGACGCCCGAGGACCAGCGGGCCGGCCTGGTGCTGGGGTTCGCGGCGGTACCGGAAGCCGACATTCGTTCGGCCATGGCGCGCCTGCGCCGGGCCTGGCGGGTTTGACGGGTATACTTCCGGGCATTTCCCTTTCGAGACCCCCTATGAGCCAGTCCCTTTCCCTGGCGCCTGAACGCAAGTTCGGCGCGCCGTTGTTCGCCTTGCTGCTCCTGGTGGCCGGCGCCCTGTTCCTGCAAGTGGAGGTGGGCGCGCGCCAGGTATTGCTGTTGCTCCTGGGGGCGGCCCTGGGCCTGACCCTCTACCACGCGGCGTTCGGCTTCACCTCGGCCTGGCGGGTGTTCATCCGCGATCGACGTGGCGCGGGCCTGCGCGCGCAAATGGTCATGCTGGCGCTGGCGGTGCTGCTGTTCTTCCCGGCCCTGGGGGCCGGCACGCTGTTCGGCCAGCCGGTGACCGGCCTGGTGGCGCCGGCCGGGGTATCGGTGATCTTCGGGGCCTTCATCTTCGGCATCGGCATGCAGCTGGGCGGCGGTTGCGCGTCCGGCACCCTGTTCACCGTCGGTGGCGGCAACGCGCGGATGTTGGTGACCCTGGCGTTCTTCATCTGCGGCTCGCTGATCGCCACCCATCATGTGCACTGGTGGTTCGCCCTGCCTTCGCTGCCGCCGATCTCCATCGTCCAGAGCTTCGGCGTGGGCCCGGCCCTGGGTTTGAGCCTGTGCCTGTTCGCCCTGATCGCGATGCTGACCCAGGTCTTGGAAAAACGCCGCCATGGCAGCCTCGAAGCGCCCGTGGGCAGTACGCACCAGGGCTGGCGGCGCTTGCTGCGCGGTCCTTGGCCGCTGGTCTGGGGCGCGGTGGCCCTGGCTCTGCTGAACTTCGTCACCCTGGCCCTGGCCGGGCGGCCGTGGGGCATCACTTCGGCATTCGCCCTGTGGGGAGCCAAGCTCGCTGGCGGGCTGGGCCTGGATGTCAGCCAGTGGGTGTTCTGGCAAGGCGCGGCGAATGCCAAGGCCCTGGCGGCCCCGGTATGGCAAGACATCACCAGCGTCATGGACATCGGCATCGTCCTGGGGGCCTTGCTGGCGGCGGGCCTGGCGGGACGCTTTGCCCCGAGCCTGAAGATTCCCCCCCGGTCCCTGGTGGCGGCGGTGATCGGCGGCTTGCTGCTGGGCTACGGTTCGCGCCTGGCCTATGGCTGCAACATCGGCGCCTATTTCAGTGGCATCGCCTCCGGCAGCCTGCACGGCTGGTTGTGGCTGGTGGCGGCCTTCATCGGCAATGGCGTGGGGGTGCGGTTGCGGCCCTGGTTCTTCGCCGAGGAACGGGCGCCCCAGGGCCTGACCGGCTGCTGATGGCTGGTGACGGCGAGGGAGCTTGCTCCCGCGCGACCGTGTAGCGCTCGTGAAGCGGTTCTTGCGGGATGTCAGGTACAGGCGGCTAGCCGGCCTTGGCTTGCTGCGCAATCCGCTGCGAGCAAGCCGCAGGGGGTAATGATCAGGTGCCCGACTTGATCTTGGTCCAGGCCCGGGTCCGCGCCCGCTCGGCATCACGGGGCAGCGGCCGGAGCGTATACAGGGTGTTCATGGCTGCTGCGGTGGGGTAGAGGTTGGGGTTGTTGCGGATCGCTGGGTCGACCTTGTCGGTGGCGTCCTTGTTCGGGTTCGGATACCCGACAAAGTCGCTGACCGGCGCTATCACCTGGGGTTGCAGCAGGTAGTTGATGAAGGTGTAGGCGTCTTCCGGGTTCTTCGCGCCCTTGGGGATCGCCAGCATGTCGAACCAGATCGGCGCGCCTTCCTTGGGCAGGCGCATGTCCACGGTCACGCCGTTCTTGGCTTCCCGGGCACGGTTGGCGGCCTGTGAGAAGCTCCCCGAGTAGCCCACCGCCACGCAGATGTCGCCGTTGGCGATATCGGCCATGTACTTGGACGAGTGGAAGTAGGTGATGTAGGGGCGGATCTTCAGCAGCAGCGCCTCGGCCTTTTCGTAGTCCGAAGGCTTCTGGCTGTTGGGGTCCAGGCCCAGGTGCTGCAGGGCCAGGGGCAGGATCTCCGACGGCGAATCCAGCAGTGCTACGCCGCACTGCCTGAGCTTGCTGATGTTCTCCTCCTTGAAGATCAGGTCCCAGCTGTCCACTGGCGCCTGCTCGCCCAGGGCCGCCTTGACCTTGTCCGGGTTGAAGCCGATCAGGATGGTGCCGTACATGTAGGGCACGGCGAAGCGGTTACCCGGGTCGTTGGCTTCGATCAGTTGCATCAGCTTGGGGTCCAGGTGGTTCCAGTTGGGCAGCTTGCTGCGGTCCAGGGGCTGGAACACCCCGGCCTCGATCTGCTTGGCCAGGAACACGTTGGACGGCACCACCACGTCATACCCGGAGTTACCGGTGAGCAGCTTGGCCTCCAGGGCTTCGTTGGTATCGAAGATGTCGTACACCAGCTTGACCTGGCTGTTCTGCGCCTTGAAGTCTTCCAGGGCCTTGGGGGTGATGTAGTCGAACCAGTTGTACACCCGCAGGGTGCGTTCCTCGGCGTGGGCAGCGGTGCCCAGCAGGCAGGCGCACAGGGCGGGAGCGATGAGGCGTTGGAGTCTTGGCATGTTGCGGGTTCCTTACTGGGCGCTCTGGAAGCCTTCGAGAACGTTGACGGCGTTGATGCCGATTTCCGCGACTGCATAACCGCCCTCCATGACGAACAGCGTCGGTTTGCCGAGGGCGGCGATGCGCTTGCCCATGGCCAGGTAGTCCGGGCTGTCGAGCTTGAACTGCGAGATCGGGTCTTCCTTGAAGGTGTCGACCCCCAGGGACACCACGATGACGTCGGCGCCGTAGCGCTCGATTTCCCCACAGGCCTGCTCCAGGGCCGCACTCCAGGCGTCCCAGCCGCTGCCGGCGGCCAGCGGGTAGTTGAAGTTGTAGCCTTCACCGGCTCCTTCGCCGCACTCGTCGGCATACCCCAGGAAGAACGGGAATTCGGCTTCAGGGTGGCCGTGGATCGAGGTGAAGAGCACGTCGCTGCGCTCGTAGAAGATCGACTGGGTGCCGTTGCCGTGGTGGTAGTCGACATCGAGGATCGCCACCTTGCCATGGCCCTGGTCGAGGAAGGCCTGGGCGGCGATGGCGGCGTTGTTCAGGTAGCAGTAGCCGCCCATCAGGTCGCTGGCGGCGTGATGTCCCGGTGGCCGGCACAGGGCGAAGGCGCTACGGGCGCCGCGCTGGATCACCGCCTGGGCGGTCAGGGCGACTTGCGCCGCGCTGTAGGCTGCTTGCCAGGTGCCGGCAGTGATCGGCGCGCCGCCGTCGAAGCTGTAGTAGCCGAGCTGGCCGTGCAGGCTGCTGGGGATCACGCTGCGCAGGGTGCGTGCCGGCCAGGTGTAGGGCAGCAGGTCGCCGTCGATGCCCTTGGCTGCCCAACGCTCCCAGGCGCCCTTGAAGAACTCCAGGTACTCGCGGCTGTGGACGCGCTGGATCGGCTCCAGGCCGAAGTCCTTGGGCGCCTCCACCGGCCCCAGGTTGCGGTACTTCACTCGGTCCAGCACGTGGTCGGCCCGGGAGGGCATTTCGAAGCAAGGCATCAGTTGCCCGTCTATCAGTTCGCAACGGCCATGGTGCAGGTGGTGATCGTCCGAGTAGATCGTCAGCATTTTCTTGTTCTCCGCAGGCTGATTCGGTGGCTCACAGTCTTGCGGGGCGCGGGGTTTTGGAGAACGGCGGGAACGGCCAAAAGAGGATCGATATGGCCAGATTGCGTGACCGAAATTCGCCCCTGGAAGGGGCATGGCGCCCCATCGCGAGGCGCCACGTGTTTCAGCCTGCGGGCGCTGTCGGCACGAAGCGTTGCAGGACCTGGAGCATGTCCTCGCGTTTTTTCCGGGCGATGGCCTCCAGCAGCAGGGCGTAGCCCTTTTTCTCGCAGCGCTGGCCGACATTCGGGTCGGCGCCTTTTTCCAGCAACAGGGTGAAGACCTCCAGGGTGTCTTGTTGGCTGACGACGCGTGACGTGTCGTCGGCGGAGATCTTGTCGGCCAGTAAAGTCAGCAGGCTCTGCCCCATGGGCTGGTTGTAGCAGGTGCCCCCGCCATAGCTCAGGTTGAGGTTGGCACCGGCGTTGATCAACAGCTTCATGGCCGGATAGTTGTTGCCCCAGAAGGCCCGGTACAGAGCGGTTTCCTGGTCTTTTGCGGTGCGCAGGTCCAGGTTCTGCGGGTGTTGCAGCAGCCAGGTGAAGCCCTTGAGGTTGCGCTCCTGCTCCGCCAGTTGCATCAGCGGAGTGCGGCCTTGGTAATCCTGTTCGTCAATGGCGACCCCGGCTTGCAGCAGGAACTTCAAGCGTCCGCCCTGCTCGAGGTCGGGGCCATCCTTGAGGTCGCGGCGCATGGCCAGCATGGCCAGGGTGCTCCAGCGATACTGGCCGCTGGTATGGGCGCCGTTGGCCAGCAACAGCCGGGCGATCTCCAGATGCGGGGCATCCAGGGCATGCAGCAGGGCGCTGCGGCCATCCTCGGCCATGACTTCGCCGCTGACGCCACCGGCCAGCAGGCGCTTTACCTCGGCTTCGTCACCGGCGTGCGCCGCGGCCACCAATGGCCAGAAACCCTGGCACGCCTGTGGGTTGGCAGATTGCAGGCCCAGGCGCTGGAGCACCCGGGGCGGGATGCTCATCTGGCGTTGCAGGCGCATGCCGCAATACAGCCGATAACCTTCGATGGCCCGGCCCTGGGGAATGTTGTCCAGGGGCCGCTGTTCGAACAGTGCCCAGTCCAGGTCGGCCAGGTTGAGGTAGGTCGGCATGCGCGACATGTCTCGGCGCAGCACCTCCACCAGCCAGCCGCGGGCGACCTTCAGCTGGCCGGCCTCACTGGCCCAGTAGGCGATGTCGTTGAGCAGGCCGGGGTATTCGCTGTGGTCGGTGGCGATGCTGCGGTAGTCATGAACCGCGAAGAAATCCTCCACCTGGCGGATGCCCGGCCCTTTGTCCTTGGCCTTGCGCAGTTGCGCGTGGAGTTGGCGGAACTGCTTCCAGACAGCGTCCGCGTCCGCTGGCGGGACATAGGCCTTGAGGGTGATCGGGCCGCCGCCGCTGTCGAAAGGCCGGAACCACGGTGGAAACTTCTGCAGGGCTTGCAGCCATTGCTGTCCGGTTTCGGCACTGATGGGCTGCAGCGGCGTGAAGTCCATCTGCGTCAGGTCCTGGCGATGACTGATGGCCAGCAGCGTGCGCTGCGGATCGCGCTGGTCGATCAGCAGGTAGCGTTGGCTGAGGTTCCACTGCGGCGGCACCGAACAGTCGAAGTCCAGGGGCGTCAGGGTGATGCCGGTATCCAGGGTATTGCTGGGTGGCCAGTTGTCCGTGACCTGGATGTCATTGTCCGGCGACACGCAGTTGCGCAGATCTTCCGGGCTGAACAGCGCTATGGGCGGCGACTTGTAGATGCGCTGCCGGTAATCCAGGTCCTGGTAGGCGTTGAGGTAGAACAGCCCGCGATACTGGCTCAGCACGATCCGCGCCGGCAGCTTGGCCAGGCCCGGCAGCGCGAAGGGCTTGATCTGCAGGGTGGCGGTTTCCGGCTCGTCGAGGGCGAAGTGGCTGGACATCTCCCACCACTTGAATTTCGCCAGGTCGAATGCCTGGGCGACGGGTGCTGCGGCGAGCATCAGCAGCGCCAGGCCGACTCGACGAAGGCCGATATGCCTGGCGGCGCTGCCTGTGGATAGATTCAACGTTGCCGTCCCTTGCCGGTATGAAAGGCCGGCAATGTAATGCAATTGGCGCCTTCATGCCGGGGTTTGTGTCAGGGCCGGAACTGGCTCGGCGCCACGCCGCTCCAGCGGATGAAGGCATGGCGAAAGCTCGCGGTCTCGCTGAAGCCCAGGGCCTCGGCGATGCGGTAGATCGGCAACTGGTCTTCGCAGAGCATCTGCTTGGCTCGCTCGAAGCGCAGTTCGTCCAGCAGTTCCTGGTAGCTGCAGCCCAGGTCCTTGAGATGCCGGCGCAGGGTTCGGGCCGAGCAGTTCATCTGCTGGGCCAATCCGTCCAGGCCGGGAGCGGCGTCCAGCTGCGCCGCCAGCAACTGGCGGATGCGCCCGAGCCAGGCCTGGCGCCCGGTGAACTCGGTGTTCTGCTTGCGACAGCGCTCGGCCATGGCCTGGTGGGTGATGGCATCCGCCAGGGGCAGCGGTTGGTCGAGCCAGCGCCGGTCGAAGGCGAAGGCATTGCTGGCGGCATCGAACTCTAGGGGGCAGTCGAAGCGTTCGCGATAACGAGCCTGGTAGTCCGGTGCCGGATAGTCGAAGCGCGCGCCGATCAGCGGCAGCGGATGCCCCAGCAGGTCGTCGCAGATGACCTTCATCGAGACCAGGCAGAACTCGGTGTTGAACGCCGCCAGGGCCGGGCATTCGCGATAGTCGGCGGCCGTCAGCCAGATACGCGGTCCGTCGGCTTCCAGGGTCAGCTCGAAAAGTGTTCCCATCAGCGCCGGATAGCGCAGCGCCAGGCGCAAAGCGTCACCTAAGGTGGCACTGGTGAGCAGCGCGTAGCCGAGCATGCCGTAGGACGACACATGCATGCGCCGGCCCAGTTCCAGGCCGATATCGCGTTGCAAGGCCACGGCATTGGCGCACACCAGCATCTCCTGGCTGGTGGTGATGCGGGTGTCGGCGCGGCTCAGGTCGGTGGGGTTTATACCGCTGCCGGCCAACAACGCGCCGCCGTCCTGCCCCTGGTCCTTGAAGGTGTTGAGGATCAGGGAAACCGCATTGAGGGTGGTGAGGTGCGAGTGCAGCATGCGCAGATTCCGACCTGGGAAAGACCTTTGAGCGGAGCAAGTTGCATGCCGCCTTCGACAGGACCTGCGGTTTGCCAGCCAGCGGCATGGGGCATTTCGGGCGTTGCGTGGTTAGTGACTTGGCGCTTTGATTGGTGCAACCTGCCTGTCATTCACCGCCTGAGGTGGCGGTGCAGCAACCTCGATAAAGGATTATGTATGACCCTCACTCCTGCGCGTTCCCTGCTCCTGGTGTCCGGCTTGCTCCTGAGTTCGCTGTGCCTGGCCGAGACTGGACCAGGCAGCGAAAGCACCCTCAAGGACTCTGCCAAGTCAGCCGTCTCGTCAGCCATTTCGGCAGGCAAGAACCTCTTGGGTGGCGTCAGCGAAGGCGTGCTCGATGGTCGCCAATCGGCGCAAGGCGTCGACGGCGCCTCGATCATTTCCTCCCGCGAGCAAATGAAGGGTCGCGTCGACGTCCAGGTATTGAAGACCGAAGCCGTCGGCGACAGCTTCAACGTCACCCTGGGCTTCAAGAACAGCAGCGACAGCCAGTTGCGGCTGATCAACCTCAAGCAGACCGGTGCCCTGCTGGCGATCGACCAGGACGGTTATGCCAACAACCTGACTGTCAGCCTCGACAACCCGGATGAAGTCACCATCCCGGCCAAGGCGGCAGTGCGGCAGAAGTTCGTGTTCGAAGGGCCGATCGAGAGTTCGAGCTCGGTGCGGGTCTGGGGCCAGGATTACTCGGTCAAGAAGTAACCTGGCCGTCACCCTCTGTTCGTCATCGAGCCGGCAGCTAGCGCAGTAGCTACCGGCTCCCGAGCCTGAGCTTCAGCTCAGCTCGCCACACAGGTCCAGTTCGACCAGGCGCCGTACCTCGGCGGCCGGCAACCCGGCGCCCAGCAAGGCATCGAGCTTGCCGAAGGCGGCTTCGCGGGTCATGCCGCCGCCGGACAGCACGCCCACGCCGCGCAGGCGGCTGCCGGCCTCGTAGATATCCAGCTCGACCCCGCCTTCATGGCACTGGGTTACCGCCACTACGACGATGCCCTGGTCCTGGGCGCGCTTGAGGCTGGCCAGGAACGCCGGGTTGTCGCTGGGGCCGGTGCCGCTGCCGAAGCACTCCAGCACCAGGCCCTGGATGCCGCTGGCGAGCACGCCATCGAGCACGTCGGCGCCGATACCGGGGAACAGCGGCAGCACGCCGACCTTGGCCGGCTGCCGGGCCTGGCGGTAGTCCAGGCTTGGCGGGATGGCCTCGACCTGGGTGCCGCCACCCTTGCGCCGCAAGGCGGCGAACGGGTGCCGGCCGAAGCTGCGGATCTTCGCGCAGCGGGTCGGTGCCAGCAGCTCGCCATGGAAGTACAACTGCACGCCGGGCGCCAGGCCACGGCCGAGGGCCAGCAGGGCGCCGCTGAGGTTTTCCCAGGCATCGCTGTCGGGCACGCCGGCCGGCAGCATCGAACCGGTGAACAGCACCCGTGCCGGCAGGCCCAGCAACTGGAAGCTCATGGCCGCGGCGCTGTAGGCCAGGGTGTCGGTGCCATGCAGGATCAGCACGCTGTCGCAGCCCTCGCTCTGGACGGCCTCGACCACCGCTTCGCGCAGGCGCTGCCAGTACTCGGGGGTCATGTTGGCGCTGTCGATCAGCGGCGCCATTTCACGAAAGCGCCAGGCCGGTACCGGCAGGTCGGGACGGGTGTCGAGGTAGTCGCGCATCCGGGCTTCGAAGCCGGATGCCGGGGCCAGCCCGTCGGCACTGGCCTGCATGCCGATGGTGCCACCGGTGTAGAGCACCATGACGTGCTGGGCGGCAGGGTAGGTCGAAGGGTTCATGGGATTCTCCGAAACGGTGAGTTCCTGTGGGAGCGGGCAAGCCCGCTCGCACATTTATCGAACTGTAACCGACGGGTGCAGAGGATGCGCCCGTCGTTCACCCGTCAGCGTTGCGCTGTGGGCGCGCCTTGCGGCTCGGCCTGGGCGGCGGCCGCAGGTTCGGCGGGCCAGGCCTTCAGGTCCAGGTCCAGGTCGGCGAATTTGCGCGAGTCGAACACAGGCTGGTCGACGCCGGCGCGGCGCTGCTCGTCGTAGTCGCGCATCACGCGCATGCCGACTTTGAACAGCATGGCCAGGGCTACCAGGTTGACGAAGGCCAGGCAGGTCATGGTGATGTCGGCGAAGGCGAACACGGTCGACAGGTCCTGCATCGAACCCCATACCACCAGCGCCAGCACCAGGCCGCGGAACAGCATCAGCACGGTGCGGTTGCGGGTGAGGAACTGCAGGCTGTTCTCGCCCAGGTAGTAGTTGTAGAGGATGCAGGTGAAGACGAACAGCGACAGCGCGACGCTGACGAACAGCCGACCCCAGTCACCGACCACGGCAGCCAGCGAGTTCTGGGTCAGGACGATGCCGTCGCCTTCGAAGCCGGGGGTGTAGAAGCCCGACAGCAGGATCAGCAGCGCGGTGCAGGTGCAGATCACGAAGGTGTCGAGGAACACGCTGAAAGCCTGGACCACGCCCTGGGCGCCCGGGTGCTTCACGGCGGCCACGGCGGCGACGTTCGGCGCACTGCCCAGGCCCGCTTCGTTGGCGAACACGCCACGCTTCACGCCCATGACGATGGCGCTGCCGAGCAGGCCGCCGAAGGCCGGGTCGAGGCCGAAGGCGCTCTTGATGATGGTCTCCAGCATGGCCGGCACTTGTTCGATCTGGGTGCCGATCACGTACAGGGTCACGGCGATGTAGGCCAGGGTCTTGATCGGGACCAGCAGGTCGGACACCGCGGCGATGCGCTTGATGCCACCGATGAAGGTGATGGCCAGCAGCAGCGCCAGGACGATGCCGGTGTGGCTAGGGTCGAAGGCAAAGGCGTCCTGCAGCGAATGGGTCACGGTGTAGGACTGCAGGCCGATGAAGGCGAAGCCGTAGGTGACCAGCAGCAGGATGGAGAACACCACCGCCATGCCTTTGAGCTTCAGGCCGTGCTGGATGTAGTAGGCCGGGCCGCCGCGGTACAGGCCGTCGCCATCGGCGCGCTTGTAGACCTGGGCCAGGGTGCATTCGAAGAAGCTGCTGGACATGCCCACCAGTGCGGTCACCCACATCCAGAACACGGCGCCCGGACCGCCCAGGGTCACGGCGATGCCGACGCCCGCGATGTTGCCTGCGCCCACCCGGCCGGCGAGGCTGAGCATCAGCGCCTGGAACGAGCTGAGCTGGCCGCCGCTGCTTTTCAGGCTGTCGCGGAACACCGCGAACATATGGAGGAAGTGGCGCAATTGAACGAAACGCGAGCGGATCGTGAAGTAGCCGCCGAGCCCGACAATGAGCACGATCAGCACTTTCCCTGAGAGGAAGTCGTTGATGACTTCGAGCATGGAGTATTCCTCGCTGTTTTTTGTGTAGGCAAAAGCAGAGCGGACAGAAACACCTTGTTACACCGCTGATTGCACGCACGGCAAAGCGGTGGGGCGAGTGTTCGTCCCGGTTCTCTATTCGCGGGTTGTTATTAGTTCGGGTTTCCCGTGGGTTGGAGCCTCGTTACCGACGGCTGTCCACGCGAAGAGGGGGCGCACTATACCGGTGCGCGGGCTTGCCGTCTGCATGTAGCGCGTCGAACCGAGGAACGGCAGGAGGGCGTGAGGCTGAATCGGTTCTTGTGAAATCTCCCCAAACCCTTGCGACAAGGGCCTGGAGAGAGGCTGCCGGCATGGCGGGCAGGCTTGCTCCCGTTCGTCCGCGCAGCGTTGGCGATAGTTAGAAGTAATAACCGATGTTCAGGTTGGTCCGGTAGTACCAGCGATTGCTGCCCGAGGACGTGGCGCTGGTGAAACCGCTGGCGTTTTCCGCGCCGCCATAGGGGTTGGCGTTCCTGGCCCAGGTCAGGTCGAGCCAGGCCATCACCGGCATTGCCAGGAACTGCGCGCCCAGGGTGAACATCTGCGAGTCGTCCCACTCGCGCTGGTCCTTGCGCATCAGGCTGTAGTCGCTGTAGAGCTTGATCTTCTTCAACTGGCCCAGCCGCGGGGTGTGGATGTCGTATCCCAGGTTCAACGCGCCCACGCTGGCGCGGGCGGCGATCAGGTAGGCCGGAGTCAGGCCGTTGCCCCCCATGAGCACCGAATGCTTGCTGACACCTGTGGGATTCTTCGGATCGAACTGGTAGCGGATGGCCTGGCTGGTCAGGGTCCAGGGGCCGTGGTTGACCACGGCATGCAGGCCCACGGCCCAGTAGTCACCGTTGTCCCGGGTGCTGGCGTTGTACAGCCGGGCGCTGGCCAGGGAGGCGCCGATCTCGGTTTTCCAGTCTCCCTGGGTGAGGGTCCTGGCCAACCGGGCATTGAGCTGATGGCGTTTCTCATTGTCCTGGCGCGATTGCACGGCGGCGATGGCGTTGTCGTCCAGGTCAGCGTAGCGGCCCACCTCCGGCGAATAGCGCAGGCTGCTCGGCAGCATGCGCGGGAAGTAGGCCAATTGCAGGTCCCAGTCCGCATCCTTGTAGCTGTACTTCAAGCCACTGCCGGCACTGGAGCCGTAGCCGAGGAAAAACGGGATGTGATAGCTCCAGCCGAACTGCGGGTAAGGCTCCAGCCCGAATGGCTTGAACGGTGCCCCCAGTTGCAGGCTGGCCTGGGGGCTCAGCTGGTAGCCGATGAAGCCGCGGTCGATGGAGCGCTTGCCATCGTCCTGGAACCAGTAGCCCAGGTCGCTGTAGAAGTCGCGGTGCCGGCCCTGGATATCCAGGCGGAAGGTATCGAACAGGAACCGGCCGTTGTTCTCGGTGGTGTCCCAGTGTTCGTCGCGGTAGTTGATGCGCAATGCGCCGCCGATATCCAGGCTGCTGTGGCCATCCGCGCTGTTCCAGGAAACATGCGGGAAGGGCTTGTTGGCGGCATTGAGGCGCACCGGCTCGGAAGGTACGGGTTCGGCGGCGAAACCGCTGCAACCGATCATTGCCAGGCAGGCGCCCAGGACATGACGCTTCATCTTGACCTCTCCTTTGCTAAGAGCCGCTCTTTTTCCGGCAAACCGCGCCATTGCCCGGGTTCGACGAGGGGCTGGGCGGTGGTTGGTTTTATCGGTGAACCGCTGTTTTCCCCATGAGCCGCCAGGGCCGTGAGCAGAAACCGTGCCAGTGGTTTTGAGTGCCCTGTGCTTTGGATTTATCTTTTAAAAACAATTGTTTAAATGCGAAACGCAAGGCTTGTACAGCCCTTGGAACATGCGCTGCCGGCGGTAACGGCGGCGGCTGCGCAAGTGCGTCTTTATTGCACCTTGGGTGCTACCCCGAGGGCTGGGCGTTTTGCCTGTGAACCAGCGCCGGACGAAGCACAGGCAAGAAAAAGGTCTGGTTCCCGGACCGGCCTGAAGACTTGGCCGGTACGCGGGCCTGGCGCCTGCATATAGCGCATCGAGCCGAGGAGTGGCAGGAGTACGGGACGCTGCATCGGTTCTTGTGAAAGCTCTCCAGACCCTTGCGCCCAGGGCCTGGAGAGAGGCTGCCGGCATGGCGGGCAAGCTTGCTCCCGTTCGTCCGCAGCGCTGGCGAGGGTCAGAAGTAATAACCGATGGTCAGGTTGGTCCGGTGATACCAGCGATTGCTGCCCGAGGACGTGGTGCTGGTGAAGCCGCTGGCGTTTTCCGCGCCGCCATAGGGGTTGGCGTTCCTGGCCCAGGTCAGGTCGAGCCAGGCCTTCACCGGCAGCGCCAGGAAATGCGCGCCCAGGGTGAACATCTGCGAGTCGTCCCACTCGCGCTGGTCCTTGCGCATCAGGCTGTAGTCGCTGTAGAGCTTGATCTTCTTCAACTGGCCCAACCGAGGGGTGTGGATGTCGTACCACAGGTTCAGCGCGCCCACGCTGGCGCGGGCGGCGATCAGGTAGGCTGGACTGAGGCCGTTGTTACCCATGAGCACCGAATGCTTGCTGACACCTGTGGGGTTCTTCGGGTCGAACTGATAGCGGATGGCCTGGCTGGTCAGGGTCCATGGGCCGTGGTTGACCACGGCATGCAGGCCTACGGCCCAGTAGTCACCGTTGTCCCGGGTGCTGGCGTTGTACAGCCGGGCGCTGGCCAGGGAGGCGCCGATCTCGGTTTTCCAATCGTCCAGGATGAAGGTCCTGGCCACCCGGGCGTTGAGCTGATGGTGTTTTTCATTGTCCTGGCGCGATTGCGCGGCGGCGTTGGCGTTAGCACTCAGGTCGGCGTAGCGGCCCACTTCTGACGAATAGCGCAGGCTGCTCGGCAGCATGCGCGCGAAATAGGCCAATTGCAGGTCCCAGTCCGGGTCCTTGTAGCTGTACTTCAAGCCGTTGCCGGTACTGGAGCCGTAGCCGAGGAAAAACGGGATGTGATAATTCCTCCAGTCGAACTGCGGCGTGGCATCCAGCCCGAATGGCTTGAACGGTGCCCCCAATTGCAGGCTGGCCTGGGGGTTCAACCGGTAGCCGATGAAGCCGCGGTTGATGGAGCGCTTGCCATTGTCCTGGAACCAGTAGTGCAGCTCGCTGTAGAAGTCGCGGTGACGACCCTGGATAGCCAGACGGAAGCTGTCGAATAACCAGCGACCGTTGTTTTCCGTGGTCTGCCAATGCTCGTCGCGGTAGTTGGTGCGCAATGCGCCGCCGATATCCAGGCTGCTGTGGCCATCCGCGCTGTTCCAGGAAACATGCGGGAAGGGCTTGTTGGCGGCATTGAGGCGCACCGGCTCGGAAGGTACGGGCTCGGCGGCGAAACCGCTGCAACCGATCACTGCCAGGCAAGTGCCCAGGGCATGACGCTTCATCTTGACCTCTCCTCTGCTAAGAGCCGCTCTTTTGTCCGGCAACCCGCGCCAGCCCACTGGTTCGGCGAGTGGCTGGGCGAGGTCGGTACTGGCGGCTTCAGGTCATGGGCGCTGGTTGGTTTTATGGGTGAAACGCTGTTTTCCCATGAGCCGCCGGGGCCGGAGCAGAAACTGTGCCAGTGGTTTGCAGTGCCCTGTGCTTTGGATTTGTCTTTTAAAAACAATTGTTTAGATACGGAACGCTAGGCTTGTGCAGCCCATGGAGCGAGCGCTGCCAGAAGTAACGGGCGAGGCTGGGCAAGTGCGTCTTTATTGCACCTTGGGTGCTACCCCGAGCGCTGGGCGTTTTGCCGGTGGACCAGCACCGGGCCGGGCACAGGCAAGAAAAAAGGCCGGTCCCCGGACCGGCCTGAAGCCTTGCAGTGAAGCCGGGGCGCTGCTCTACAGGTCCAGCACCAGGCGCTGGCTCTTGCAGCCGGAAACGCAGACCATCATCGAGCGGTTGGCCGCTCGCTCGGTCTTGCTCAAGACCGCATCACGGTGGTCGATCTCGCCCTCCAGGACGCGAGTCTCACAGGAACCGCAGACACCCTCCTGGCAGCTATGGTCGATGTCGCAGCCAGCATCCAGCAGCACCTGCAACAAGCTTTGGCCAGAGCCGACCGCGAGGGTACGCCCGGATTTGCGCAGCTCCACGCTGTACTGGCTGCGGGCGTCTTCACTGGCGACGATCTCGCCGGCACTGAAGCGCTCGATATGTGCGTGGGCATAACCCAGGCGCTCGCAGGTATTTTCGAAGGCATCGAGCATGGGCGTCGGCCCGCAGCAATAGAAATGCGTGTCGCCCGGATAGCCGGCCAGGTAGTTCGCCAGGTCCGGGGGCAGGCCCTGCTCGACGTCGAAGTGATAACGCACCGTTGCCCCGAGCTGGTCGATGGTCGCCACCAGCGCCGCCTCTTCGCGGGAGCGGGCGCAGTAAAGCAATTCGACGGATTTTCCCAGGGCCAGCAACTGGCGCAACATGCAGTAGATCGGCGTGATGCCGATGCCCCCGGCCACCAGCACGCTGTGCCCGGCGCCAAGGTCCAGGGCGAAGTTGTTGCGTGGCGCCGAGATCGGCAACGTCATGCCTACCCGTAGCTCGCTATGGATGTACTCCGAACCACCGCGGCTGCTGCGATCGCGCAGGATGCCAATGTGGTAGCGGTCCTCGTCGCTGGGGGCGTTGAGCAGCGAGTAGCTGCGCACCAGGCCGTTGCCCAGGTGCAGGTCGATATGGGCGCCGGCCTCGAAAGCCGGGAACCGGGTATCGCCCACCGGCCGCAGCTCGATGCTGATGATGCCCTGCGCTTCATAGTGCAGGCTTTGCACCCGGGCGTTGAGGAGCGGGGATTTGCACATCGTTCACCTCTTTCAGGACGACGGTGGCGGGGTCGCTCCCCCGCCGGCCGGGCTCATGCCAGTTGCTTGGTATCGATCAGTTCCAGCTGGTCCTTGGCGGCGCTCTTCAGGTAGCGCCGCAAGCGCACCACGCCCAGGTCATGCTGGTAGAGGTTTTCCCGCTGGTTGGCGTCGGCCTCCATGAACTCCAGCAGCACCCGGTCCTGCTCCAGCACCACCCAGTGGCGCGCCTCCAGGCGGTTCTTGTAGAGAAAGCGCCAAGTGTCGCGCTGCCAGCCGGTCAGGGGCCGGCAGCGCCAGTGGAAGACTGCGGCCAGGCTGCGGCTGGCCGGGGTGTAGCTGCCGATGATGGTGAAGTTGCCACCCGGGCCGCCGGTCTTCGGATAGGGGATTTCCAGGCGTAGCCAGTGGCAGCCGTTGTCGAGGAACTCGGTCCAGTCGAAGTTGACCCCGCGCTGGCCTTCCTTCTCGAAGACGAAACCCTGTTCGGTATCGCGGGTGATGAAGCGTGCGGTCGCTTCGCCCTCGCTCATGGAGTGGGACATCTTGTGCAGGTAGGTGCCATGCATCGGGTCCATGACGTTGTCCAGCACATAGCGATAGTCGCCTTGCCATTCGGTGTAGCAGAGGAAGCTGCTCCATTCGGGGCTGCTCAACTGCTCCGGCAGCACCAGTTCCGGCGGCTGTTCCAGATGCGGGTCGCTGGCGTTGAACAGGAAGATCGCCCCGGCGGCCTCGCGGGTATGGAACATGCGTGTGGGCCGGCTGCCTTCCAGCTTGCAGCCCGGGCTGCCGGGTACCTTGAGGACAGTGCCATCGCAACGCACTTCGATGCCGTGGTAGGGGCATTGCAGGCGATCGCCCAGCACCGGCCCCTGGGACAGCGGTGCACCACGGTGTGGACAATGATCTTCCAGGGCATGGACGCTGCCATCGTTGTCGCGCCACAGGGCGATCTTGTAGCCCAGGCGGCGGATGGAAACCGGTTTGTCGCCCACCTGGTTCGCCGGCAGTACCGGGAACCAAAGGTCCTTCAGGCCATTGGCCAGGTGTTGTTCAACAGGATCGACGGTCAGTTGCAGGTTCATTTCTTATTGTCCTCCGAAGGGTCATTCGCCCAACCGCGCCATCAGGGTTTTATAGGCATCGGTCGTCCATTGGCCGCTGGTCAGCGGGCACGGCGGTCCGGCCTGGTCCAGATGCGCGAGCAGCGCCGGCAGTTCGCTGATGCCATTGCCGAAGGCGCGTTCGATGGAGTCTCCCAGCAGGTCTTCGAACGGCGTGCTGGGGCGCTTGCGAGCCTGGTGCGGCTCCAGGTACGGGGCAGGGGTGGTCATTGCATGGGCTCCTTTACAGGTTCTGCTCAGGTCTTGGGTTTGTCGGTCAGGAACTTGCCCTGGGGCGCCTCGACGTGCTGCTGGCGCCGGGTGTGGCCGTCGATGCCGCCGGCGATCGCCCATTCGGCGAACACCGTCGGGCCAGGTTCGAAGCTGCGCGGTTGCCATTCGCCGGTCAGCTGGTCTTCGTCGGCGTAGTACTCCACCAGTGCGCCGGCAGGGCTCTTGAAGTACCAGAAGAACGCCGATGAGACCGGGTGCCGGCCCGGACCGATCTCGGTGGCCCAGCCGCTGCGGGAAATGTGCATGCCGCCGCCGAACACCTCATGCACGTCGCGCACGGTGAAGGCCACATGGTTGAGTCCGGCCCTGGGGGCAGGCAGTTGCAGCATGAACAGGTCGTGGTGGCCACCTTCCTCGGCGCTGCGCAGGAAGGTCCCGCGGTTGGGGTAGCGATCCGAGGCCTCAAAGCCCAGGCGCTGGTGGTAGAAGACTTCGCAGGCATTCACGTCAGTGACGAAGAACACCACATGGCCCACCTCGATCGGGGTCGCGCGTTCGTAGATCGGTGCCGGCTTGTTGATCCGTCCCTTGACCTGCCAGGTGTTGTGGCCGCTGCACTCGATATCCAGGGGGCGCTTGCGACTGACCTGCAGGCGGATCGCCAGGCCGTTGGGGTCGGTGCAGCCGATGCGGCCGTCGCCCTCGACGAACCCCGGATCGTTGGCGATGCGTTGCCGGTACAGATCCAGGTCGGCGGCGCAGGACACGCCCCAGACCACTTCACGCACCGTGGACCCGGCCTCGATGGCCGCAGGCAGGGCCGGGTCGTCGAGATGTGCCAGCACCACCCGGCAGCCGTTGAGGGTTTCGAACACCGCCCGGTCGCTGCTCTGTTCGACCAGGTCCAGGCCCCAGTCGCTGAAAAAGCGCGTGCAAGTGGCGAGATCCTCGACCCCGTAAGTGACTTCGTCGATGCCAAGAACACTCATGGCGCTACCTCGCGCGACAGGCCGGCCCAGGCCAGCGGTTGTTGATTCATGCCCCAGTACAGGCTCTTCTGCTCCATGTACTGGAGGATTCCCAGGCGCCCCTTTTCCCGGCCCAGGCCGCTGTCACGCCAGCCACCGAATGGGGTGGAAATGGAGAATTGCTTGTAGGTGTTGATCCACACCGTGCCGGCCTGGAGCTTGCGCCCCAGGTCCCAGGCGCGTTTGTAGTCGCGGCTCCAGATGCCGGCGGCGAGGGCGTAGAGACTGTCGTTGGCTTGCTCGAGCAGCTGTGCTTCGTCGGTGAATGGCAGGGCCACCAGTACCGGGCCGAAGATCTCTTCCTGGCAGACCTGCTGGCGGTTGCTCAGGCCTTCGAGAATGGTCGGTGGGTAGTAGAAGCCCCGTTCGTAGGCAGGCCCGCCGAGGCGTTCGCCACCCAGGCGCAGGCAGCCGCCAGCCGCGAGGCCCATGGCCACGTAGCGTTCCACCGATTGACGGTGCTCGGCGCTGATCAACGGTCCCATCTGGGTCCGCTCGTCTGCCGGATCGCCGACCCGCAGCTGGCTCGCCGCGTCCACCAGCCGCTGCATGAACGGGTCGTACAGGTGTTGGGCGACGAACAGGCGCGAGCCGGCGATGCAGGACTCGCCCGAGGAACTGAAGATCCCGTACAGCACCCCGGCCACGGCATGTTCGAGGTCGGCGTCGTCGAGCACGATGGTCGGCGACTTGCCGCCGAGCTCCAGGGATACCGGCATCATCTTGTCGGCGGCGATATGGGCGATGTGCTTGCCGGTGCGGGTGCCCCCGGTGAAGGACACCCGCTTCACCAACGGATGCCGGGTCAAGGCGTCGCCCAGCAGCGAACCCTTGCCCGGCAGCACGCTGAGCAAACCCTTGGGGAGCCCGGCTGCATCGCAGATATGGGCCAGTTGCAGGGCTAGCAGTGGGGTGATTTCCGCCGGCTTGAGCACCACCGCATTGCCGGCGGCCAAGGCGGGAGCCACCTTCTGTGCCTCGCTGGCGATGGGCGAGTTCCAGGGGGTGATCGCCGCGATCACGCCCATGGGCTCGTACAGGCTCATGCTGACGAAGTCCCCCCGGGAAGGGGTGATGGTTTCCTCCAGGGTTTCACAGGCAGCGGCGAAGAACTGGAAGGTACCCGCGGCGCTGGCCACCAGGGCCCGGGTTTCATTGATGGGCTTGCCGTTGTCCTGGCGCTGCAATTGCGCCAGGTCCTCGCCGTGCTGGCGGATCAGCTCGGCGATGCGATACAGCACCGCAGCCCGTTCATGGGGTTTGCGCTGGGCCCAGCCGCTATGCAGGAACGCCTGGTGTGCGCCCTGGATCGCGTCTTCGACATCCTGCAAGTCGGCGGCATTGAGCCAGGCCACGACTTCGCCGGTGGCCGGGTAGCGGCTGGCGTAGCGTTCGCCCCGGCCAAGGCGCCATTGGCCGGCAATGCAAATGGGTAAAGACGAGTCTATGGACATAAAAGAACCTCGTTGTAAGCGGCAAGCGGCAAGCGGCAAGCGGCAAGCGGCAAGCGAAAGCCAGGGCCGCGCGGTGCGTTCCTGCTTGCCGCTGCTTGTTCATATCGATATGCCATGGGCGTGATTGCCCAGGGCCCGGATGATGCTGTAGACCGTCAGCGCCGAAGTCTTGGGGTTGGCCGCCAGGGGCCTGCCCCGCAGGTTCAGCTCGAAGCCGCCGAAGGCGCCGCGGGCCTGGAACTGATGAACGTTCTCCTCGCTGTGGGGATCGGCGATCAGGGTCACCCGGGTGCGATCCAGGCCGATCCCGGCCAGGGACAGGGTGGCGGCGACGTTGGCGTTGCGTGGATACAGGCGCGCGGCTTCCCGGGCGCTGCCCTGGAAGATCACCGTGGCTTCGCTGATGTGCTCCAGGTCGCAGGCCTGTTCACCGGGCGTGTTCTTCCAGGCTCGCGGTGGCTTGCGTCCGGTGTAGTCCACCGAGTCCAGGCCACCGACCCTGGCCGCCGATAGCGCATCGATGCCGCCAATGGCTCCGGGTAACAGTTCGATGCGGGTATTGCCGCGTTCGGCCGCGGCTTCCAGGCGCTCCACCAGGCCCGGCTGCGAGAGCGCGCCCACCGAGACGATCAGGCAGGCGATGCCTTTCTCCAACGCCGGCAGTACATGTTCCTCCAGGGCCTGGTGCCCGGCGCATTCGAGCAACAGGTCGGGGCGGGCGTACTCCGGCAGGGCGGTGACCACCTGGGGTGGGGACGAGCGCCGGGCCAGGCGTTGGCCGATCGCCTCTTCGGAGCCGGGCGGGACTATCACGCGCTCCACCAGCAGGTGCGGGTCTTGTTCCAGCAACTCCAGCACGCCGAGGCCAATGGCCCCGCAGCCGATCATGGTGATATGCAACATGGCGCGCTCCTCAGGCGTTGGTTTTCTGGGCTTGGGTTTCACTATTGGGCGGTCCGGCGAAGCAGGTGGCGAAATTGCCCACGCTGAGCATGTCGACCTCCAGCAAGAACGGGCCGGGTTCGCCCTGGGCCCGGTCCAGGGCCCCGGCGAAGTCCTTGAGGTCGCTGACCAGGGCGTGGCGCAGGCCGATGGCCGCGGCGAGCTGGCTATAGTCCGGGGTGTGCAGGTCGACGTAGCAGTGACGACTGCCGTAGATCGCGTCCTGGATATTGCGGATGACCCCGTAGCGCTGGTCGTTCATCAGCAGGATCACCAGGTTGACGCGCTCCTGGACCAGGGTCGCCAGTTCCCCGAGGTTGAGGATGAAGCCGCCATCGCCGGCCAGGGCGAAGACCTTGCGCCGTGGAGCATTGACCGCTGCGGCCACGGCGGCGCCAATGCCCATCGCCAGGCCCTGGCCGATGCCGCCACCGAGGGCGTGGATCCCGGAGCGCGGGTGACATAGGGTCAGCAGGCGGTTGCCCCAGATGCTGTTGGACAGGGTCACGTCGCGGACCCAGGTGAAGTCGCGGCCCGTGCCGGCTTGCAGCTGCTCGACCATGGCCGAGTAGGGGCCCAGGTCCCCTAGCAGTTGCTGGCGCGAGGAGGCGCGCACCGCCTTGAGTTCGGCGAGGAATTGCGGGTCGCCGCGCAGGCGTCCCTCGAGCCGCTCGGCCAGGCCTTCCAGGGCCAGGGCGGCGTCGCCGCAGACGAACAGCTCGCTGGCGTAGCTGCGACCTTCGATGGCCGGGTTGGCGTCGATGCGCAGGATCCTGCGCGGCAGTTTCAGGCTGTACTTGAAGGTTTCGTTGCTGCGCAGGCGCGAGCCGGCCACCAGCAATGCATCGCAGCTTTGCAGGAACTGCTCGACCTGCTTGTTCTGCGAGAAGGCGCCGAGGCAGCGTTCATCGTCTTCGTTGACCACCCCCCGGCCCTGGGTCGAGGTGATCACGCCAAGACCGAGGTCCATCAGGCGCTTGACCTGTGGGCCGGCATGCCGCGCCCCGCCACCGAGCCACAACAGTGGACGCCGGGCAGTGGCCAGGCGCTCGGCCAACTGGTCCAGGGCTTCTACGGCGGGCACCGCCAACGCCACCGGCAATGGCGACAGGTCGGCGGGCATGGGAATCAGGCTCGCCTGGATATCGATGGGGATCTCCACGCTCACCGGGCCGGTGGGCGCGGTCAACGCGGTCTGTACCGCCAGCTTCAGGGTGCTCAGGGCGGTTTCCACGCTGCGCACGCGAAAGGCCGCCTTGGATACCGCCTTGAGCATGGTCAGCTGGTCGCGGGCTTCGTGGATGTAGGCCAGCTCCTGGTCCAGATAGGGAGTTTCGATCTGCCCCGTGAGATGCAGGAGCGGAGTCCCGGCGGTGAGCGCCTCCACCAGGGCGCCAGCGGCGTTCCCGGCGGCGGTGCCGGTGGAGGTCAGGCATACGCCCAGGCCGCCGCTGGCCCGGGCATAGGCGTCGGCCATGTTGGTCGCGCCGGCCTCGCCCCGGGCCATCACGAAGCGGATGTTGCCGCGCACGGCGAAGGCATCGAGGATCGGCATGTTGTGGATCGAGATCACGCCAAAGGCGGCCTTGACCTCGCATTGTTCGAGAAAGGCGGTGATGACGGCACCGACGGTGACCATGGGTTCGTTACGCATGACGGCAGAGGCCTCCGGAAACATCGATATGGCTGCCTGTGGTGTAGGCCGACAGGGGCGAAGCCAGGAACAGGATGGCTTGGGCCGCCTCGGTGGGCTGGCCCAGGCGTCCCAGGGGAATCTGTTTGCGCAGGGCCAGCTGGCTGGTCCATTGCTCCCAGTCGAGGTCGTGCTGCTCCCGGGCCTCGAAGCGCCGGCGCCACTGCGCGGACTCCACCAGGCCGATGAGGATGCCGTTGACCCGGATATCCTCGGGTGCGAACTCGGTGGCCATGGAGCGCACCAGGTTCATGACCCCGGCACGCGCCGCGGACGTGGCCACCATGTGCGGTTCCGGCTGGCTGGCCAGCAGCGAGTTGACGCAGACGATGGCCGCCTGGGGCTGGCTGGCCAGTTGCGGCTTGAAGGCCCGCACCGGGTTGATCACCGAGAAGAACTTGAGGTTCAGCTCCTGGTTCCAGGCGTCGTCGCTGGTCTGGGCGAAGGTCGACACCCGACCCTGGCCGGCGTTGTTGACCAGCACGCTGGCCGGCCCCAGGGTCTCAAGGCTAGTGCTGGCGAAGGCGGCCACGGCATCGGCGTCCAGGACGTCGCAGGCCTGGGCGAGCAACGCCGCAGTGGGGAAGCGCCGACGCAGGTGCTCCTCGGCGTTGGCCAGCCGATCCGGGTCGCGACCGCAGAAGGCGACCTTGGCGCCGGCTTGCAGCAACAGTTCGACGCAGGCCAGGCCGATGCCCGAGGAACCGCCGGTTACTATGGCTACACGGTCTTGCAGTCGATAAGGGTGCATTTCAATCCCTCATCAAGGCGGTGACGCGCGGCTGCCCGTCGTGGGCGGCGCTGTTGTAGTTGAGCAGGCGCGACAGCTCATCGGCGCTGCGGCGTACCTGCAGCAGCAATTCGTTGTAGTTCAGATGGCCGACCTGGATGGTGGGAATGGTCACGCCCAGGGCGGCGGCCGTGCTGCCGCTCTGATCGCGAACCGGTGCCGCGACGGTGGAAATGGTCGTTTCGAAGAAACCTTCGCCGCTGACGAAACCGCGCTGGCGGTCGGCCTGGACCATGTCGAACAGTTCCAGCACGGTTTTCGGCGTGCTGGGGGAGTGCTGCTCCAGGTGCTCTTCCGGGTACAGCTCACGCAGCTCCGCCAGGGACAAGTCCCCCAGCAGCACGCGGCCAAGCACCGTGGCATGGGCCGGCAGGCGGGTGCCGACGCTGACCGCGCTGGAGAACACCGAGGGCGGCGAGACCTTGGCCACATAGACGATCGAGCGGCCGTCACGCACCACCAGGTTGCTCGGGTAGTTGAGGCGGTCGCACAGGCGCGCCAGCAACGGTTGCCCCAGTTCGGTGAGCTCCAGGGACGCCAGGTACTCGAAGCCCAGGCGCAACACCGACATGCCCAGGCGGTACTCGTTGCCGTTGCGGGTGACGAACCCCATGGCCTCCAGGGTGGCCAGCAGGCGGAAGATGGTCGAGCGCGGCAGCGCCAGGCGCCGCGCCAACTCAGGCGCGGTAAGGGTACGGTTGCGCCGGCTGAATTCGCATAGCAGCAACAGGCCTCGTTCCAGGCCCGGGACGATGTATTTGTCCTGCGGGTCCTTCAGCAGATCCGAGTCGCTCATGGACAGTCACCTTTCAAGCAGGGAGTAAGGAGGGCAGCCAGGCGCCCGGCGACCTCATGGGGTCGTTCGATGGGGCTGGCGTGACCGGCGTCGGCGATGACCTGGAAGCTGGCCCCCAGTGCCTGGGCAATGAGCCGGCAGCTGACGACGGGGGTGATCTGGTCGACATCGCCGCAATGCACGGTGCATGGCATGGCGGGGGCGCCGTGGCGCAGCAGTTCATCGCCACAGAGCAACTCGATGGCCTGGCGATAACCCTGGGGATTGAGCCGGGCCATGTTCCACTGGGCCCAGGCGCGGGCCTGGGCCGTCGCCCTGGGCGAAACCAGGTCGGGGCCGCGCTGCTGGGCAAGGGCGGCCAGGCCCAGGTACTGCAACTGGTCCAGGCGCTGCTGACGCACTTCCCGACCCACTTGCATGCGTTGCGCCTCGCCATACCCCCGGGCCGGGCTGATCAGTGCCAGGCGCTCGACCCGGCGCGCGCCTTCGGTGCAGGCGTAGGCCAGGGCGGGCAACGCACCCAGGGAGTGACCCACCAGCAGGCAACGCTCGACCTGCAGCGCGTCGAGCATCTGGCCCAGGCGTTCGGCATAGTCCTCGGCCTTCGGGGCCGGGCTGGCCAGTGGACTGGATTCGCCGTAGCCAGGAGCATCCCAGGCGATCACCCGGGCGTGGCTGGCCAACTGCAGGGCCACCTGGAGCCAGGAGGCCGCCGTGGAGCCGATGCCGTGCAGCAGCACCACGACCGGACCCTGGCCGCACTCGCGCAGGGCCTGCTGGCCGCCGGGCAAGGGCAGGCGGCGCAGGGCGAAGTCGGTCTCCAGCCGAGCCTCCAGCTCGGCGGTGAGCGATTGGGAGCGATTAGCGCTATCCATGACCCTATCCGCGCTTGATCGAGGCCAGGGGATGCTCTGGCGGATAGGTGGGAGTGATGGGTTTCTTCGCGCCGAGCATCACGCACATCAGCGCGTCCTCGTCGCCGATATTGATTTCCTCGCGGTAGACCCCTGGCGGTACCGAGACCAGATCGCGCTCGTTAAGGATGGTTTCATACCGCTCGCCGTCCTTTTCCAGCACCAGCTTGAGCTTGCCGCGCAGGACGAAGAACACTTCCTCCACATCGATATGCAGGTGTGGCGGACCTTCGTGGCCAGCGGGAATGACCATGGTGGAGAAGGTGAAGTGCTCGGCCGCCACGGTATTGGCGTCGTTGTTCACCCCGGTGCCACCGGTGCCGATGTAGCGCATTTGCGCGCGCCGGTACTTGGGGTCGTAGTCGGCCTGGAACTTCAGCGCGTTCCAGTCGTACTTGCGGGTCTGGTAGCGGGCGATGCGGGTGTTCATCCAGCTTTCCAGGCTGGCTCCCGCAGGGCGGTCCCAGCTCTTGGCTTGATGGTTCGCGGATAGATCGGTCATGGCGGTCTCCATTCAGGGCATGACGAACCCGCCGTTGACCGGCAGGGTTTGTCCAGTGATGAAGCGGGCAAGGTCGGACAGCGCGAACAGCACCGCGCCGCTGACGTCCTCGGGAAGCTGAGCGCGCTGCAGGGCACGCTGGTCGCGGTACAGGAGGTGGCGGGCTGTGGGCACGTAGGCGGTGGCTTCCACCTGTACCAGGCCCGGGGCGATGGCGTTGACGGTGATTGCGTCGGCGCCCAGCTCCCGGGCCAGGCTGCGGGTCATGGCGATGATCGCGCCCTTGCTGGCGACATAGGCCAGCAGGTTCGGCGCACCCCACAGCGGGGTATCCGAGGCCAGGTTGACGATGGCCCCGCGTCCACTGGCGCGCAGGGCCGGCAGGCAGCCCCTGGTCATCAGCCAGGTGCCGCGCACGTTGACCTGCATGACCTGGTCCCAGGTCTCGAGGCTCAGTTGTTCACAGCTCTTGCCGCCGGAGTCGGTGATCGAGGCATTGTTCACCAGGCCATCCAGGCCACCGAGCAGATCGATGGTCCGCGCGATGCATGCCTCGACGGCGACCGGGTCGGCCAGGTCCAGGGCCAAGGCGTGGACGTGCAGTTCCTGGCGGCGCAACTCGGCGGCGGCTTGTTGCACCTGCTGTTCGCGGATGTCGGCGATGACCACCCGGGCCCCGGCGCGGCCGATGGCCTCGGCGAAGGCGTAGCCCAGGCCGCGGGCTCCGCCGGTAACCAGGACTCGGCGGCCCTGGAGCAGTCCGGTCGAGGTATTCATCATTGGCTACTCAGCATGGCTTTGGGCAGGTAGTGCAGGACGCGCTTCTCGGCCCAGACCACGGCGCCGTAGGCCACCACCCCGATCAGGGTCAGCATGGCGATGGCGACGAACACCCCGGCGGTATTGCCCTGGCCTTCGGCGTCCACCAGCAGGAAGCCCAGGCCCTGGTTGCCGCCTACCAGCTCGCCGACGGTGACGCCGATCACCGCCAGGGTCGAAGCGATGCGCAAGCCGGAGAACAGTGCGGCCATGGCGGAAGGAAACTCCACCAGGCGGAAGATCTGCCAGCGGCTGGCGCTCATGGTGCGTACCAGGTTGATCATGTCCGGGTCGACGGTACGGATCGCCGACAGCACGTTGATCATCACCGGGAAAAACACGATCAGGATGGCGATCAGGATCTTCGGGTAGACGGTGTAGCCCAGCCACATCACGAACAGCGGCGCGAAGGCCACCTTGGGGGCGATCTGCAGGGCCAGGATGTATGGCGAAAGCACGGCCTCGGCGGTGGGCGAAAGCCCCAGGGACACGCCGATGGCCAGGCCCAGCAGGGCTCCGAGACAGAAGCCGACGATGATTTCCAGGGCGGTGAGCAGCGTGTGCTGCCAGAGGTTGCCGGTTTGCCACATCACCAGGCTTTCCTGAAGCACGCGGCTGAGCCTGGGCATGACGAATTCGGGCATTCCCAGAAGCCCCGGGCCCCATTGCCAGAGCAACAGGAACACCAGGAGCAGGGCGACGCTGCCGAGCACTGAGTTATGGGCAAGGGTTTTCATCCTGGTCGCTACCTCGAAGGTTCCGGCCGTCATTGCGCGGCCATGGGGCTGTCGATGAACTGATTGGTGTAGAGGTCCTCCAGACGTGGTGCCTGGCTGACGATGCCTTCGCTGACGTAGAACTGGCGTATCTGCTCCATGCGCTGCGGGTCGATATGCCCCAGTACCTGCTGGCTGGCGTAGACGTGCTCGACGTAGAGCCGCAGGACCCGCTCCACGGCCTCTTCCTTGCCGGCGTAGGCGGGTACCGCCTTGACGAAGACCCGGGCGGCGTCCCGAGGGTCCTGGATGACGTCGCGCATGCCTTGCAGGGTGGCCTGGACCACTCCACGCACCAGTTCCGGCTGCTCGCGGATCGCCTTGTCGGAGGCGAGGATCGCCTGGGCCATGCTTTCGAAGAGGGGAATCAGTCGCACCTCGACCCCGGCGTTCTCGACATTGGTCACCCAGTCCGGCGACGCCGCCATGGCCTGGGCCTTGCCGGCGGCGAACAGCTGCCAGACCCCGGAGGGGCCGGCGGCCTGGATGTCCACGTCGTTCTTGCCCAGGCCGACTTTGCGCAGGGAGGCGAGCAGGGAGTAGTAGATGTTGTCCGAGTAGGACATCACGGTCATGGTCTTGCCCTTCAGGTCGGCGATGCCGGCGATCCCGGCACCTCGTCGCGTCGCGACCTGGGCCAGCCCGCCGTTGCCCAGCAGCGCCACGGCCCGGACCGGGATGTCGTTGGCCCGGACCACGATGGAGGTCTCGCCCATGGCGCCGCCTATCAGGGCGTTGCCGGCACCGAGTTGCTTGGCGACATCGACTCCGCCCTTGGCGGCGATGAAATTCAGTTCGAGGTCATGGGCGGCGTAGTAGCCTTTCTCCTTGGCGATGATCCAGGGGGCGAAGGCCGGCAGGTTGGGCGGCGCCGGCAGCAGGTAGGTGACCTTCACCGGTGCGGCCAGCACTCCCTGGGCCAGGCTCAGGCCGAGCGCGATGGCTGCGGCCTGGGCGAATCTTTGAAGCAGCGACTTGGGCATGGGGAACTCCTGAAAGCGTTGCTGGGGTGGATCAATGCAATTCGAGGTCTTGGCCGACTTGCAGCAACTCCATCAGGCGCCCCACCAGTGGCCCGATCTGCGGCAACTTGCGGCGTTCCAGCGGGTTGTCCCGCAAGGGCAGGTCGATGGGGATTTCCTCGACGATGGTTCCCGGACGGGCACTCATGACCAGCAGCCGGTCGGACATGGCGATGGCTTCGATCAAGTCGTGGGTGATGAACAGGGCGGTCTTGTTGCTGTCGGCGAGCATGCGCGCCATGTCCTGCTGCAGGATCATCTTGGTCTGGGCATCGAGGGCCGAGAACGGCTCGTCGAGGAACAGCACCTGGGGATCGACCGCCAGGGTCCGGGCCAGGGCCGCGCGCTGGCGCATGCCCCCGGACAGCTGGAATGGATAGTGTTCGGCGAACCCCTTGAGGTGGCAGCGTTCCAGCAGGTCGTTGGCCACTGTCGCGCGGGTGGCGATGTCCACGCCCTGGATCTCCAGCCCCAGTTCGACGTTGCGGCGGATGCTGCGCCAGGGCATCAGCAGATCCTTCTGCAACATGAAGGCGACCTGGCGTACGGGGCCGGTGACCGCTTCGCCGCCGACCAGGACTTCGCCTTCGCTGGGCAGGTAAAGGCCTGAGCCCATGTTCAGGAGGGTGCTCTTGCCACATCCCGATGGGCCGATGATCGAGACCACTTCGCCCTTGCGGATCTTGAAATTCACATTGCGAATGGCGAAGGCGGAATTGGATTGGCCTTTGTTAGGAAAACTCTTACCAACGTTTCGGAATTCTATTTCCGTAAGTCCCGGTTCTTCTCTAGGAAGTTGCGGATTGCATTGTTGGGCGACGGCATACATCTCTTTCACAGCCATGGGAATTATTCTCTGGTCTGTTTTTTAGGTGATACGCCGTTTAGTGCATGAACAATGCCAGTGAAATACTCTTCGGCTTGATAGTCTGGTTTGGCCTTTTATATCAATTGGTTGTGAGTTTTTAGTTGTATTTTTAATGTTTTATATATGAAACGCTGTTTATTATCTGGCACGAAAATTCCCAGCGCCGCGAGACACTCTATGAATGGAGGTTGTTCCAGGTAACGCGATTTTATTAATTAATGGGTTATTTGTTTTATATGTGAAACGGCGCAAGTAAGAGTTCTTGATGTTGCAAGCTCAAAGAGTTGTCGGAGGGTAGTTGCCCATTGATGCGCATGAGCTGAACAAGAGGCGCTGGCAGGTTTCCAGCAGGCACTGGTCCAGATTCTGCATTGGCGCCCGCGGCGTGGCGCAGCTTCAGGCCGGGAATTGTTCAAGGTGCTCTTGCACCCACTGCACCAGGCGTTCGTCCAGCTGGGGCAGGTGTTGGCGATAGGCGTCCTGGCAGGCGCAGAACCCTGGGTCCTGGTTGATCAGGTTCGTCAGTTCGATTGGGGCTGTTGCGGGCTTGTGGACAGCGCGTAGGTGGTCTTGGCGCCGGCTGGCCTGCTCCAGGCTATCGGCGAGGGCATGTTGTTGGAGCTGGCGAAATTGGGCGAGGGCTTCGGGCAGGTGGAAGTACAGGGCGCTATCGAAGCCTTCCCAGCTTTCGTAGGCCAGCCACTCGTGGAGCACCATGAAGCAGCGCAGTGCTGGAGGCAGTTGCGCCAGCTGGTCGAAGTCCAGCCAGTACTGGCGGGGCAACGCCTGGGCGGTTTCGATGGCCTGGGCGATCAGGTCCACGGCCTGGCCCGGGTCCCGATGATGCTTGCGCAGGATGCGCTGCGTCAGGGTGAAGCGCGCTTGTTCTATAGCGTGCAGGGCGCGGTTCAGGTCGTACTCGGCGCCATGCAGGTACTCCCGGGCTTGTTCGGCGGGCAGGCCGGTCTTTTCCACCAGCACCTGCAGCAGCTCAGTTTTGTAGAGCTCGGCTGCTTGCTGCGGATCGCCTGCGCAGCGTGCGAGCAGTGCCTGGGCGTGGCGCAGGCCGATGGGGATCAGGGCGCGTAGCTGTTGCAGGGCATGGGTGTGCGTCGGGTCCATCGACAGGGTGCCTCGGGGGTGGAGCGGCGGATTATCCACCGTGTTGGCCGATTGTGCTTGGTCAAAACCTGGATCGGTGGCCGTCGTCGCATGCGAGCAGCGTTCTTGCCGAGGGAATCGCGGTACCTGGTTTGCGGCCACTGCGGTGCCGTTCGCAGACTCGCGCTTGGCAGCGGCTACAGGATCGAGGCGCGGTTGGGGCGGGCGAGTGCCGTGGCAGGGAAAATCCCAGGCAAAAAAAAGGGCCTGGAGACGAATCTCCAAGCCCTCAAAAGGTGAGAGGTGTCTAGTCCCTCAACCTGGTGAGCGGTGTTGCATGTTTCGGTGTCGCGGCGGTTACGCCTTCAGCGGAACCAGGCGCGGGGCAATCATGTTTTCCGGACGCAGGATGTCGTCGAGCATGGCGTCGTCCAGCAGGCCTTCTTCGCGAACCAGTTCCAGTACGCCGCGGCCGCTTTCCAGGGCGATGCGGGCGATACGGGTGGCGTTTTCGTAGCCGATGTACGGGTTCAGCGCGGTGACCAGGCCAATGGAGTGCTCAACCAGCTCGCGGCAACGGGTTTCGTTGGCGGTGATGCCGGTGATGCAGTGCTCGCGCAGCATGTCCATGGCGCGTTGCAGCAGGCGGATCGAGTCGAAGATCTTGAAGGCGATCAGCGGCTCCATCACGTTCAGTTGCAGCTGGCCGCCTTCGGCCGCGATGGTCAGGGCCAGGTCGTTGCCGATGATCTGGAACGCCACCTGGTTGACCGCTTCCGGGATAACCGGGTTGACCTTGCCGGGCATGATCGAGCTGCCGGGCTGGCGCGCTGGCAGGTTGATCTCGTTGATGCCGGTACGCGGGCCGCTGGACAGCAGGCGCAGGTCGTTGCAGATCTTCGACAGCTTGACCGCGGTGCGCTTGAGCATGCCGGAGAACAGCACGAAGGCGCCCATGTCGGAGGTGGCTTCGATCAGGTCGGCCGCCGGGACCAGCGGTTGACCGCTGATGGTGGCCAGGCGTTGCACGGCCAGGTTCTGGTAGCGCGGGTCGGCGTTGATGCCGGTGCCGATGGCGGTACCGCCCAGGTTGACTTCGGTCAGCACTTCCGGCGCCAGGGTCTTCAGGCGGGCCAGGTCTTCACCCAGGGTGGTGGCGAAGGCGTGGAACTCCTGGCCGAGGGTCATCGGCACGGCGTCTTGCAGCTGGGTACGGCCCATCTTCAGGACGTGGCTGAACTCTTCACCCTTGGCGGCGAACGACTGGATCAGGCTGTCGAGGCTGGCCAGCAGTGCGTCGTGACCCAGCAGCAGACCCAGGCGGATCGCGGTCGGGTAGGCGTCGTTGGTCGACTGCGCCATGTTCACGTCGTTGTTCGGGTGCAGGTACTGGTATTCGCCCTTGCTGTGGCCCATGGCCTCCAGCGCGATGTTGGCGATGACTTCGTTGGCATTCATGTTGGTCGAAGTGCCAGCGCCGCCTTGAATCATGTCCACCACGAACTCTTCGTGGAAGTCGCCGCGGATCAGGCGGGCACAGGCCTCGCTGATGGCCGCGTGCTTGGCCTCGCTCAGGTGACCCAGTTCGCGGTTGGCGTCGGCAGCTGCCTGCTTGACCATCGCCAGGGCCACGACCAGTTTTGGGTAATGCGAAATCGGAACGCCCGAGAGGCGGAAGTTGTTTACCGCTCGCAGGGTCTGGATGCCGTAATACGCTTGAGCCGGTACTTCGAGTACGCCAAGCAGATCTTTTTCTGTGCGGAAAGATGCAGCGGAGGACATGACGGAAATCATCTCGGTAGGGACCCGGTCAGTGCCGGGAGCGCTGCGAATCCTAGGGCTAAGGGAAATTTTGGGCCAATGCTGTTAAACACTGGCCTATGCATATTCGGCATAATGCCCGTGTGACGCCGCGTTGCCGGCAAGCGTGTGACCTAAAATGGTGCGTGTCCGGGAGGACGTGATGAATCTGGAAAGCAAATGGCTCGAGGACTTCAGTGCCCTGGCCGCCACCCGTAGCTTCTCGCAGGCCGCCGAGCGCCGCTTCGTGACCCAGCCGGCGTTCAGCCGGCGCATCCGCAGCCTGGAGGCCGCCTTGGGCCTGACCCTGGTCAATCGCTCGCGCACGCCGGTGGAGCTGACGGCCGCCGGCCAACTGTTCCTGGTGACGGCGCGCACGGTGGTCGAGCAGCTCGGCGAGGTAGTGCGCCATTTGCACCACCTGGAAGGCGGGCAGGGCGAGGTGATGCAGGTGGCGGCGGCCCACTCCCTGGCCCTGGGCTTCTTCCCGCGCTGGATCGCGCAACTGCGCAACGAGGGCCTGAACATTGCCACTCGGCTGGTGGCGACCAACGTCGGTGATGCGGTACACGCCCTGCGTGAAGGCGGCTGCGACTTGATGCTGGCCTTCTATGACCCGGACGCAGCCTTGCAGATGGATTCGGAAATCTTCCCTTCGCTGCACCTGGGGCACACCGAGATGCTTCCGGTCTGCGCCGCCGATGCCCAGGGCAAGCCGCTGTTCGACCTGGAGGGCGAGTCCAGCGTGCCGCTGCTGGCCTACAGTGCCGGAGCCTTCCTCGGGCGCTCGGTCAATTTGCTGCTGCGCCAGCGCAACCTGCGATTCACCACCGTCTACGAGACCGCCATGGCCGATAGCCTCAAGAGCATGGCCCTGGAAGGCCTGGGCATCGCCTGGGTCCCCCAGTTGAGCGTGCGCGCCGAGCTGGCCCGGGGCGAACTGGTGGTGTGCGGTGGTGCGCAGTGGCACGTGCCGCTGGAGATTCGCCTGTACCGCTGCGCCCTGGTGCGCAAGGCCAACGTGCGCCTGCTGTGGCGCAAGCTGGAGAGCGCCGCGGGGCAGGGCACGAGCAACCCGTGACCTTGTAGCCGCTGCTGAGCCGGCGAGGCTGCGACAAGGCCTGCTGGGCCTCCGGGTAGATGGCCGGCTGGACCTTTCTGCGATCGCTGCGCGCCTTTGCGCAGCCTGCGGCAGCCGCTACGAGAAACCGCCAGGGTCGCAGGGATTTCCAATGCGGGGCGGCTGACTTCAAAGTCAATAAAACCGGGCCTTTGGGCAAAAAAGGCCGGGGTGTCGCAGGTGGTCGGTGAGCGTGCGTTGCGAACATTTTTTTGGGTATACTGCGCGGCCTCCAGCCGGTTCGCCTGGCTAGAATTCGTACAACAAGCCACGCCATTCGCGTGGCTTGTTGTTTTTTGACGCGCCTGCGGGCGCCCAGAGAGAAAGAGGCACGACGATGAGTGCACTGGTTGGCGTGATCATGGGCTCCAAGTCCGATTGGTCCACCCTTAGCCACACCGCGGATATGCTGGACAAGCTCGGCATTCCCTACGAGGTGAAGGTGGTTTCTGCACACCGCACCCCGGACCTGCTGTTCCAGTACGCCGAAGAAGCCGAGTCGCGCGGCATCGAGGTGATCATCGCCGGCGCCGGTGGCGCGGCCCATTTGCCGGGCATGTGCGCGGCCAAGACCCACCTGCCGGTGCTGGGCGTGCCGGTGCAGTCCTCGATGCTCTCGGGCGTGGATTCGCTGCTGTCGATCGTGCAGATGCCCGCTGGCATCCCGGTGGCGACCCTGGCCATCGGCAAGGCCGGTGCGATCAACGCCGCCCTGCTCTCGGCGAGCATCCTGGGCGCCAAGCACCCGCAGTTCCATGCGGTGCTGAAAAAATTCCGTGCTGAACAGACAGACAGCGTCCTGGACAATCCAGACCCGCGCGTCGCCTGAGGTCGTTGACGATGAAGATCGGTGTAATCGGTGGCGGCCAGCTGGGCCGCATGTTGGCCCTGGCGGGAACCCCGCTGGGAATGAACTTCGCTTTCCTCGACCCGGCCCCGGATGCCTGCGCAGCCGCCCTGGGCGAACACCTGCGGGCCGATTATGGCGACCAGGACCACCTGCGCCAGCTGGCCGACGAGGTGGACCTGGTGACCTTCGAATTCGAGAGCGTGCCGGCCGAGACCGTGGCCTTCCTGTCGCAATTCGTGCCGGTCTACCCGAGCGCCGAGGCGCTGCGCATCGCCCGTGACCGCTGGTTCGAGAAGAGCATGTTCAAGGACCTGGGGATTCCCACCCCCGAGTTCGCCGACATCCAGTCCCAGGCCGACCTGGACGCCGCAGTGGCGCGCATCGGCCTGCCGGCGGTGCTCAAGACCCGGACCCTGGGCTACGACGGCAAGGGCCAGAAGGTCCTGCGCAGCGCTGCCGATGTCGAGGGCACCTTCGCCGAGCTGGGCAGCGTGCCGTGCCTGCTGGAAGGCTTCGTGCCGTTCACTGGCGAAGTCTCGCTGATCGCCGTGCGTGCCCGTGATGGCGAGACCCGTTTCTACCCGCTGGTGCACAACACCCACGACAGCGGCATCCTGCGCCTGTCGGTGGCCAGCAGCGATCACCCGTTGCAGGCGCTGGCCGAGGATTATTCCAGCCGCGTGCTCAAGCAACTGGACTACGTGGGTGTGATGGCGTTCGAGTTCTTCGAGGTGGACGGCGGCCTGAAGGCCAACGAAATCGCCCCGCGGGTGCACAACTCCGGGCACTGGACCACCGAAGGCAGCCAGTGCAGCCAGTTCGAGAACCACCTGCGGGCGGTTGCCGGCCTGCCGCTGGGCTCCACCGCCAAGGTGGGCGAAAGCGCGATGATCAACTTCATCGGCGAAGTACCGCCGGTGGACCAGGTGATCAGCATCGACGACTGCCATCTGCATCACTACGGCAAGGCCTTCAAGGCCGGGCGCAAGGTCGGCCATGCCAACCTGCGCTGCGCCGACCAGGCGACCCTGCAGGCGCAGATCCTCAAGGTCCAGGCGCTGGTCGCCAAGTAACAAATCCACCGGCTGGCGGGAACCTTCGTTTCCCGCCGTTCTCTGATAGCAGGATGCCAAGGCGCTGACTAGGCTTTGGTTTACCCACTCCTACAGAGGAACAGCCATGGGCATTATCGGAACCATTTTCATCGGCTTGATCGTTGGTCTGCTGGCGCGTTTCCTCAAGCCGGGAGACGACAGCATGGGCTGGATCATGACCATCCTGCTGGGTATCGGCGGTTCGCTGGCGGCCACCTACGGCGGCCAGGCGCTGGGTATCTACCAGGCTGGCCAAGGTGCCGGTTTCTTCGGGGCGCTGGTGGGCGCGATCGTGCTCCTGGTGATCTACGGCTTCATCAAGAAGAACTGAGCCGGTGCGTCGGTCCCCCTTCGCCGCTCGCGCGGAGGGGGCGATTTTCTTCATCTGAAACTTCAACGCAGCCCATGGTTTGGGCACTAGAATGCCCGCCTTCTTCCGTCCTTTCCCTTGACCGAGCCCCACCCTCATGCGTCGTCTCTTGTTGACCCTCGTTCTGCTGGGCTGCGGCCTGGCCCAGGCTGCCGAACTGCCGGAAACCGACTGGCTGGAACTGATGCCCAAATCGGACCAGAAAGCCCTGGAACAGATGCCGGAAATCGATCACAACTCGCCTGAAGCCAACGGCACCTTCACCCAGAAAGGTGGCTTGAAACAGAGCAAGGGCCTACCAGCGGTGATGTATTCGACCAAGACCGTGGCGGCCATGAACGGCAAGCAGATCCGCATCGGTGGCTACCCGGTGCCATTGGAGGCCGATGCCAAGGGTCACAGCACGCTGTTCTTCCTGGTGCCATACCCGGGGGCCTGCATCCACGTGCCGCCACCTCCGCCCAACCAGCTGGTGCTGGTGCGTTTTCCCAAGGGCGTGAAGCTCGATGATATCTACACCCCCCTGTGGGTGACCGGCACCCTGAAGGTCGAGAAGGTCAGCAACGATCTGGCGGACGCCGCCTACGCCCTGGACGCGGCGAAGGTGCGGGTAGTGCAGGATTCGGATCTGTAGCCGATAGGAGGGTTGGCTGCGGGGAAGGAGCGACTCCTTCCCCATGGCCTGCAGTCAGAGCGCGAGGCTGTCGATGCTCACGCTCAAGGTGTGGCTGGCGCCGGGAGCCAGGGTCACGATGTCGTCCATGACGTTGGCGGTCTCGATGCACAGCATGCGCTGCCAGCCATCGTCGGCCATGTCGCTGAACTGCGCGGCGCGAGCGATCCATGGGTTCCAGATCACCGCAGTGCGCGAGCCCTGGCTGGCCAGGCGGATGCGCCGCTGCCACTGCGGGTCGACGATCGCCAGCTGCGCCGGCGCATCCAGGTAGATGCGGTCGGTCTCCCCGGCAAAATGCAGGTCGCCGTCCTGGCGCTTGGTCGTCCAGTCTTCCAGGGTCTCGATGTAGTCCAGCCCGTCCACGCCCTCGACATGCACCTGGCGCACGTCGCTGACCGCGAAGTAGCTGTGCAGCGCCTGGCTGATGCTGACGCTTTGATTGCCCAGGTTGTGGCTGCTCAGGCTGATGTGCAGTTGCTGGTCGAGGCGGATGAGCAAGCTGGGTTCCACCTGGTGCGGCCAGCCGGGAAAACCTCCGGCGGGGCAGGGCAGGCGCAAGCGCACCAGCAGGCTGTCGCCTTCGCTCTCGATGCCTTGCAGTTCCCAGTCGGTGGCGCGTACCAGGCCGTGGGCCGGTGCCGCGTCGTCGCCCTGGCGCATGGCCTGCACGCTTTGCGGATTGCGCGCGAAGTTGCCGAACCACGGCCAGCACACCGGGACGCCGGCGCGGATGCTCTTGCCGGTCTTGAACTGCGCTTCTTCGTTCAGCCAGATCAGCGGCGGTTGCCCGGCCACCTGGTAGCTGAGGATGTGCGCGCCCTGCTGGGCCACCAGCAGTTCGGCATCGCCGTGGCGGATGCGCCAGCAGTTCAGTTGGTCCAGTTGTACTGTTTCAACGTGGGGCGTAGGCATGGCGGTTCTCGTTCAGAAGGCTTGGGCTGCCATGGACTTCCAGGCAGCCTGCGGGTTCAACGTGCCCTGGGCGGGACCGAGCGGGTACGACCGCTGCCGTCGATGGCGACGAACACGAATACCGCCTCGGTGACTTTGCGCCACTCGCTGGACAGCGGATCGTCGCTCCACACTTCCACCATCATCTGGATCGAGCTGCGGCCGATCTCCAGGGTCTGGGTGTAGAAGGACAATTGCGCGCCGACGGCCACCGGTACCAGGAACGCCATGCGATCGATGGCCACGGTGGCTACCCGGCCACCGGCGACGCGACTGGCCATGGCGGTGCCCGCCAGGTCCATCTGGGCCACCAGCCAGCCGCCGAAAATATCGCCGAAACCGTTGGTTTCACGTGGCAGGGCGGTGATTTGCAGGGCCAGGTCGCCTTGCGGGATTGGATCTTCTTGTTCGAGCTCTATCATGCCGAGGGGCCTCTGACCCGTGACGCTTCATGGGTACTTCAGGTGAATAGCCGTCTTCAGGAAAAACGATTCAGCCCGAACATACTACGTTCGTCACGTTCTTTCGAAGGCGTGCTAGCGGGAAACTCTGCGAAACCGGCTGCTCATGCACAGGAAGAAGCATTGCGCGCCGGGCACCTGGAGTGGGGCATGCACTGGTATTCCTGTCTGGTCTTGCTGGCGCCGGGCGGTTGCCGGCGGTCATGAGTATAACGACGTTTTCGCACAACAACCCTTGCCGGGAGCGGCTTTGCGCGCCGGGCCCTGCGAGTATATCGGTCGATAGACTCCGCGACGACCCGTCTGGTTCGCAATTTTGTGCGTCATTTGTGCGTCGCTGTGTAGGTATTCGAACAATTTGCTATCGTGCCGAACCTGCCAGGCCCCAACCAGAGCTGTTGCGGCTTCCAGAACCAACTAATAAGAGAAGCCCCTTGCCATGACCACTGTGCCCTCCAGCGCCGCGCAAGCAGCGCCTCCCGCTCGTCCCTTGACTCGTAGTGACTACAAGACTCTTTCGCTGTCCGCCCTGGGCGGCGCGCTGGAGTTCTATGACTTCATCATCTTCGTGTTCTTCGCCACCGTGGTGGGCAAGCTGTTCTTCCCGGCGGACATGCCCGAATGGCTGCGCCTTATGCAGACCTTCGGCATCTTCGCCGCGGGCTACCTGGCCCGGCCCCTGGGCGGGATCGTCATGGCCCACTTCGGCGACCTGCTGGGGCGCAAGAAGATGTTCACCCTGAGCATCTTCATGATGGCGGTGCCGACCCTGATCATGGGCCTGCTGCCCACCTACGAGCAGATCGGCCTGTGGGCACCGGTGCTGCTGTTGCTGATGCGGGTGATCCAGGGTGCGGCCATCGGTGGCGAAGTGCCCGGGGCCTGGGTGTTCGTTTCCGAGCACGTACCGGCGCGGCACATCGGCTATGCCTGCGGCACCCTGACCTCGGGGCTGACTGCCGGCATCCTCCTGGGCTCGCTGGTGGCCACGGCCATCAACAGCATCTATACCCCGGAAGAAGTGACGGCCTATGCCTGGCGCGTGCCGTTCCTGCTGGGCGGGGTGTTCGGCCTGTTCTCGGTGTACCTGCGTCGCCTGCTCCACGAGACCCCGGTATTCGCCGAGCTGCAACTGCACAAGGCCCTGGCCCAGGAGCTGCCGCTGCGGGCGGTGCTGCGTGACCACCGCGGCGCGATCCTGATCTCCATGCTGCTGACCTGGCTGCTGTCGGCCGGGATCATCGTGGTGATCCTGATGACCCCCACCGTGCTGCAGACGGTCTACAAGTTCTCGGCGATCACCGCCCTCGAGGCCAACAGCCTGGCCATCGTGTTCCTGAGCCTGGGCTGCGTGCTGTTCGGCAGCCTGGCCGACCGTTTCGGCGCCGGGCGGGTATTCGTCTTCGGCAGCCTGCTGTTGCTGGCCTCGTCCTGGGTCTTCTACCACGTGCTGCAGGACAACCCGCACCTGCTGTTCCCGCTCTACGCCCTGACCGGCCTGTGCGTCGGCCTCGTCGGCGCGGTGCCCTACGTGATGGTGCGGGCCTTCCCGGCGGCGGTGCGCTTCAGCGGTCTGTCGTTCTCCTACAACCTGGCCTACGCGATCTTCGGCGGGCTGACGCCGATGGTGGTGACCTGGATGCTCAAGAGCAGCCCCATGGCGCCGGCCTACTACGTGGCGATCATCTGCGGCATCGGCCTGCTCTCGGGGCTGTATCTGTGGAAAAAGGGTCGCTGAAACCTGCAGCCGTACCTGCATGAACGGCGCGCTGCGGCGCTTGTGAAAAAAAGGCCGGCTCGCGGGTATCGCGATGCTGGCCTTTCATCTAATTGTCATATTCCGGACATAGAGTGTTCACACGGCCTACAGATACTTGGCCCCGACTTAACACACCCTATCTGCTAGGAGTAAGGCATGAAACTGAAGCGTTTGATGGCGGCAATGACCTTCGTCGCCGCTGGCGTTGCGACTGCCCACGCGGTTGCCGCTGTCGACCCTGCTATCCCGAGCTACACCAAGACCACTGGTGTGTCGGGCAACCTGTCCAGCGTCGGTTCCGATACCCTGGCCAACCTGATGACCCTGTGGGCCGAGCACTACAAGAAAGAATATCCGAACGTAAACATCCAGATTCAGGCCGCTGGCTCCGCCACCGCGCCACCCGCGCTGACCGAGGGCACCTCCAACCTGGGCCCCATGAGCCGCAAGATGAAGGACACCGAGCTGGCCGCCTTCGAACAGAAGTACGGCTACAAGCCAACCGCCATCCCGGTTGCCGTGGACGCCCTGGCCGTATTCGTGCACAAGGACAACCCGATCCAGCACCTGACCATGGAACAGGTCGACGCGATCTTCTCCTCGACCCGCCTGTGCGGTGCCAAGGAAGAAGTGAAGACCTGGGGCGACCTGGGCGTGAAGGGCGACCTGGCCAACAAGCCAGTGCAGCTGTTCGGTCGCAACTCGGTATCCGGCACCTACGGCTACTTCAAGGAAGAAGCCTTGTGCAAAGGCGACTACAAGCCTAACGTCAACGAGCAGCCAGGTTCGGCTTCGGTCGTGCAGTCCATCAGCTCCTCGCTGAACGGCATCGGCTACTCGGGCATCGGCTACAAGACCGCCAGCGTGAAGACCGTGGCCCTGGCCAAGAAAGGCAGCAGCGACTTCATCGAAGACACCGAAGAAAACGCCCTGAACGGCAAGTACCCGCTGTCGCGCTTCCTGTACGTCTACGTCAACAAGGCCCCGAACAAGCCTCTGGCCCCGCTGGAAGCCGAGTTCGTGAAGCTGGTCCTGTCCAAGCAGGGTCAGGAAGTGGTCGTGAAGGACGGTTACATCCCACTGCCAGCCAAAGTCGCCGCCAAGGCCCTGGCTGACCTGGGTCTGAAAGAGGGCGCATAAGCCGCCGCCGAAGGTCCGGCCTGGCCGGACCTTCTTGCAGCAGCCGGCCACTGGGTCAACTGCCCCGGCCGGCTCCTGTCACCTCCATTTTCTGTCCGCTGCCGGCCCAGCCATGCGGCGGATTTGTTGCGTCACTGCATTGTCATCTTTCTGTCATACAGGATCGCTAGGGTGTGCGCATGAATGATCTGGCCAATTCCACCATGACTACGACTTCTCCCCCCAAGCGCATTGACTTCAATACGCCTGAACTGCAACGCAAGCGCCGCATCCGTGCGCTCAAGGACCGCCTGACCCGTTGGTACGTCCTCGTCGGCGGCCTGGCCGTCCTGGCGGCGATCACCCTGATCTTCTTCTTCCTGGCCTACGTCGTCGCCCCGCTGTTCCAGGGCGCCGAGCTGACCTCCAAGGACCCCCTGACGCCCGCCTGGATGCAAGACGCCGGCAAGCCCCTGATGTTCTCCCTGGAAGAGCAGAACCAGGTCGGCATGCGCGTTTCCGACAAGGGCCAGGCGCTGTTCTTCGATATCGATAACGGCGCCGAGCTGCGCAAGGTCGACCTGCCGATCCCTGCGGGCACCCGCGTCACCTCCATCGGCAAGGACCAGCCCGGTATCCCCATGGTGGTGGTCGGCTTGTCCAACGGCCAGGCCCTGGTGTTGCGCCACACCTACAAAGTCAGCTACCCGGATGGCAAGAAGACCATCTCCCCGGCGATCGAATACCCCTACGGCGAAGCCCCGATCACCCTCAATGCAGAAGGCGGCGCGCTGGAGCACGTCAACCTCAACGCCAGCGATACCACGCTGGTGCTGGCCGGCTCCACCGGCTCGCAGCTGCATGTGCTGAAGCTCTCGCGCGAAGAAAACATGATGACCGGCGAGGTCACCAGCGAGCAGAGCGCCATCGACCTGCCGCAGATGACCGAACCGGTCAAGGCCATGTACATCGACCCACGCCAGCAGTGGCTGTACGTGATCAACGGTCGCGCCCAGGCCGACGTCTTCAGCCTGCGGGACAAGAGCCTCAACGGTCGCTACAAGCTGCTGGAAGACGCCAACACCGAAGTCACCGCCAGTGCCCAATTGGTGGGCGGTATCTCGCTGATCATCGGTACTTCCAAAGGTGGCTTGGCCCAGTGGTTCATGGCCCGCGACCCGGACGGCGAGCTGCGCCTGAAGCAGATCCGCACCTTCCAGATGGGCACCGCGCCCATCGTCGAAATCACCGCCGAAGAGCGCCGCAAGGGTTTCGTCGCCCTGGACGCCGCCGGCAAGCTCGGGGTCTTCCACAGCACCGCCCACCGCACCCTGCTGGTGGACCAGGTGGTGGATGGCCAGGGCCTGTTCGGCCTGTCGCCTCGCGCCAACCGGGTGATCGTCGAGGCCGGTGGCAAGCTGCAACCCCTGGTGCTGGACAACCCGCACCCGGAAGTGTCCTGGAGCGCGCTGTGGAGCAAGGTCTGGTACGAGAACTACGACGAGCCCAAGTACGTCTGGCAGTCCACGGCGGCCAACACTGACTTCGAGCCCAAGCTGAGCCTGTCGCCGCTGACCTTCGGCACCTTGAAGGCCGCCTTCTACGCCATGCTGCTGGCGGCCCCGCTGGCCGTGGCCGCGGCGATCTACACCGCCTACTTCATGGCCCCCGGCATGCGCCGCAAGGTCAAGCCGGTGATCGAGCTGATGGAGGCGATGCCGACGGTGATCCTCGGCTTCTTCGCCGGCCTGTTCCTGGCGCCCTATGTCGAAGGCCACCTGCCGGGCATCTTCAGCCTGCTGGTGCTGCTGCCGATCGGCATCCTGGTGGCCGGCTTCACCTGGAGCCGGCTGCCCGAGTCTCTGCGCCTGAAGGTGCCGGACGGCTGGGAGAGCGCGATCCTGATCCCGGTGATCATCCTGGTCGGTTTCCTCTCGCTGTACCTGAGCCCGTTCATGGAGAACTGGTTCTTCGGCGGCGACATGCGCATGTGGATCTCCCACGACTTAGGCATCACCTACGACCAGCGCAACGCCCTGGTGGTGGGCCTGGCCATGGGCTTCGCGGTGATCCCGAACATCTACTCCATCGCCGAAGACGCCGTGTTCAGCGTGCCCCGTGGCCTGACCCTGGGCTCCCTGGCCCTGGGCGCCACCCCATGGCAGACCATGACCCGCGTGGTGATCCTCACCGCCAGCCCGGGCATCTTCTCGGCCCTGATGATCGGCATGGGCCGCGCCGTGGGCGAGACCATGATCGTGCTGATGGCCACCGGCAACACCCCGGTCATGGAGATGAACCTGTTCGAAGGCCTGCGCACCCTGGCGGCCAACGTCGCGGTGGAAATGCCGGAATCGGAAGTCGGCGGCAGCCACTACCGCGTGCTGTTCCTCTCGGCGCTGGTGCTGCTGTTGTTCACCTTCATCATGAACACCCTCGCCGAGCTGATCCGTCAGCGTCTGCGCAAGAAATACTCGTCGCTTTAAGAAAGGTAGAAGTCTGTGAAACAGAACTCCCTCAAAGACTGGTTCAAGAGCGGCGCCCCCGGCGTCTGGATCAGCGGTGGCGCAGTGTCCATCGCGGTCATCATGACCATCGGCCTGCTGGCGGTGATCGCCGTGCGCGGCCTGGGCCACTTCTGGCCGGCGGACCTGGTGCATGCCAGCTACGACGTGCCTGGCCAGGCCAATCACCTGGTCGTCGGTGAAGTGGTGCAGAAGGAAGAAGTGCCTCGGGCCCGCCTGAAGAGTGCCGGCTTGCCGGTGCCCGACCAGGGCCCCGAGTTCATGACCCGCGAGTTGCTCAAGGTGGGCAACCGCGACCTGAACGGCAGCGATTTCACGTGGATCGTCGGCGAATGGCTGACCAACCAGAGCTACCCCAAGGAACTGATGGCCATCGAGCGCCGTGAGTGGGGCAACTTCTACGGCTACCTGGTCAACGTCAAGGAAAACGGCAAGGTGGTCGCCGAGGGCGAAGCCGCCTGGCCCGAGCTGCAGGCGCGGATCGACCGGGTGAACAAGCTGGCGACCCAGCTCAAGAGTCTGGAGAAGTCCGACATCGGCGCGATCAACGCCGGCCTGGAGCGCATCCGCCTGCACGGTCGCAAGCTGGAACTGGCTGGCAAGCTGGATGCCGCCGCCCAGGCCGACATGGATGCCGAGCGCGCCGAACTCAACGCCCGCTACCAGGACATCGAGGCCCGCTTGAGCGAGCTGCATACCCAGTTCAACCGCGACAGCCTGACCGCCCGCGATGCCAACGGCAAGGAAGTGGAGATCGGCCTGGGCAAGGTGGTGCATGCCTACCAGCCGAACGCCATGGGCACCTTCACCAAGGTTGGCTTCTACTTCAGCAAGGTCTGGGAGTTCCTCAGCGACGACCCGCGGGAAGCCAACACCGAGGGCGGGATCTTCCCGGCCATCTTCGGCACCGTGATGATGACCCTGATCATGGCCATGATCGTCACGCCGTTCGGCGTGCTGGCGGCGGTCTACCTACGTGAATACGCCAAGCAGAACGCCCTGACCCGGGTGATCCGCATCGCGGTGAACAACCTGGCGGGCGTACCGGCTATCGTCTACGGCGTGTTCGGCCTGGGCTTCTTCGTCTACGTGCTGGGCGGGTCCCTGGACCGCCTGTTCTTCCCTGAGGCACTGCCGGCGCCGACCTTCGGTACCCCGGGCCTGCTCTGGGCATCCCTGACCCTGGCGCTGCTGGCGGTGCCGGTGGTGATCGTGGCCACCGAGGAAGGCCTGGCGCGGATCCCGCGGACCGTGCGCGAAGGCTCCCTGGCCCTGGGCGCGACCAAGGCCGAGACCTTGTGGAAGATCGTCCTGCCCATGGCCAGCCCGGCGATGATGACCGGCATGATCCTCGCCGTGGCCCGTGCCGCCGGCGAAGTGGCGCCGCTGATGCTGGTGGGTGTGGTGAAGCTGGCGCCGTCGCTGCCGGTGGATGGCAACTACCCGTACCTGCACCTGGACCAGAAGATCATGCACCTGGGCTTTCATATCTACGACGTCGGCTTCCAGAGCCCCAACGTCGAGGCCGCGCGGCCGCTGGTGTACGCAACCGCGTTGCTGCTGGTGCTGGTGATCGCCGTGCTCAACCTGTCGGCGGTATGGATCCGTAACCACCTGCGCGAGAAGTACAAGGCGCTGGACAGCTAAAGCCATTAGCCACAAGCGGCAAGCTACAAGCCGCTTTTGCTCAAAACTTGCGGCTTGCAGCTAGAAGCTTGCAGCTACGAACGGAGTGAGACCGATGCAACACGAAACCCATACCCACGGCATCAACATGTCCGCCCTGGGTCGCGACAAGCAGAGCTTGAGCCTGGAGCAGGAAACCGTGGCGATCGAAGTGCCCGGCCTGAGCCTGTTCTACGGCGAGAAGCAAGCGCTGTTCGACGTCAGCATGAACATTCCCAAGCAGCGCGTAACCGCCTTCATCGGCCCGTCCGGCTGCGGCAAGTCGACCCTGCTGCGCACCTTCAACCGCATGAACGACCTGGTGGACGGTTGCCGCGTGGAAGGCGCCATCAACCTGTACGGCAACAACATCTACCGCAAGGGCGAGGACGTGGCCGAGTTGCGCCGCCGGGTGGGCATGGTGTTCCAGAAGCCCAACCCGTTCCCCAAGACCATCTACGAGAACGTGGTCTATGGCCTGCGCATCCAGGGCATCAACAAGAAGCGCGTGCTCGACGAAGCCGTGGAGTGGGCACTCAAGGGCGCGGCCCTGTGGGATGAGGTCAAGGATCGCCTGCACGACTCGGCCCTGGGCCTGTCCGGTGGTCAGCAGCAGCGCCTGGTGATCGCCCGCACCATCGCCGTGGAACCGGAAGTGCTGCTGCTGGACGAACCCTGCTCGGCCCTGGACCCGATCTCGACCCTGAAGGTCGAGGAACTGATCTACGAGCTCAAGTCCAAGTTCACCATCGTCATCGTGACCCACAACATGCAGCAGGCGGCGCGGGTCTCGGACTACACCGCGTTCATGTACATGGGCAAACTGGTGGAATTCGGCGACACCGACACCCTGTTCACCAATCCGGCCAAGAAACAGACCGAAGACTACATCACCGGACGCTATGGCTAGGAGCAGCTACAAGCCGCAAGCTTCAAGCGGCAAGACAGAAGCGGTAGGCGATATCCGGATCAATATTTAACTGCTTGAAGCTTGCGGCTTGAAGCTTGCAACTTTCGCGGAGCGAACCATGATTTCGAAGGAAGGCTTAACCCATCACATCTCTCAGCAGTTCAATGCCGAGCTGGAAGAGGTGCGCAGCCACCTGCTGGCCATGGGCGGGCTGGTGGAGAAACAAGTCAATGACGCCGTCACCGCGCTGATCGAGGCCGACTCCGGGCTGGCCCAGCAAGTGCGCGAGATCGATGAGCAGATCAACCAGATGGAGCGCAACATCGACGAGGAATGCCTGCGCATCCTCGCCCGTCGCCAGCCTGCGGCTTCCGACCTGCGCCTGATCATCAGCATCTCCAAGTCGGTGATCGACCTGGAGCGCATCGGCGACGAAGCCACCAAGATCGCCCGTCGGGCCATCCAGCTGTGCGAGGAGGGCGAGGCCCCACGTGGCTACGTCGAAGTGCGGCATATCGGCGACCAGGTGCGCAACATGGTGCGTGACGCGCTGGACGCCTTCGCCCGGTTCGACGCCGAACTGGCCCTGTCGGTAGCCCAGTACGACAAGATCATCGACCGCGAGTACAAGACCGCGCTGCGCGAGCTGGCCACCTACATGATGGAAGACCCGCGCTCTATCTCGCGGGTTTTGAGCATCATCTGGGTATTGCGCTCGCTGGAGCGGATCGGCGATCACGCGCGCAACATCTCCGCGCTGGTGATCTACCTGGTGCGTGGCACCGATGTGCGCCACCTGGGCCTCAAGCGCATGAAGGAAGAAGTTGAAGGACCGGCTGGCGATTCGGCTAATGTTCCGGGTGAAGCTGACGATAATTAAGATTGCCCGAGAAGAGCGCCCGGCCTTTTGGCCGGGCGTTTTTGTTTGCGGTCCTTGAATTTGAAAAGCAGCACCCGCGAACGAAAAGTCCCGGCGTGACTGAAGAGTTTTGGCAAAGTGCCATCAGCCAGCGTTATGCTTGCCGGGATTTTTAGAGGGGTGGTCGATGAGTAAGGTAAGTGTGTTGGTGGTGGACGACGCGTCGTTCATTCGTGACCTGGTGAAGAAGTGCCTGCGCAACTACTTCCCGGGCATCAAGATCGAAGACGCGGTCAACGGCAAGAAGGCCCAGGCGATGCTCGCCCGCGAAGCCTTCGACCTGGTCCTGTGCGATTGGGAAATGCCGGAAATGTCCGGCCTGGAACTGCTGACCTGGTGCCGTGGCCAGGAAGCGCTCAAGGCCATGCCGTTCGTCATGGTGACCAGCCGGGGCGACAAGGAAAACGTGGTGCAGGCGATCCAGGCCGGGGTTTCCGGCTATGTCAGCAAGCCCTTCACCAACGAACAGCTGCTGACCAAGGTCAAGCAGGCGCTGAACAAGGTCGGCAAGCTCGACACCCTGATGAACAGCGCTCCGACCAAGATGAACTCCGCCTTTGGCAACGATTCCCTGAGCGCCCTGACCGGCGGCAAGGCCGAGGTGGTCGCCCCGGCTGCGCGGCCAGCCGCTCCGGCAGCCGCTGCACCAGCCCCGGCTGCGGCGCCATCCCGTGGCCTGCTCAACAGCCCACCGGTCAAGGCACCTGCCGCCGCCGCTGCCGCCAGTGGCGGCCGTGGCCAGGGCCAACTGCGCCTGCCTGGCGGCACCCAGCCTTGCGTGATCAAGGCCCTGAGCATCAAGGAAGCGCTGTTGGTGGTGAAGCGCACCGATAACCTGCCGCAGGTGCTGGACAGCGCAGTACTGGATCTGGAGCAGGGCGAGAACGCCGAAGTGGCCCGGCTCAATGGCTACCTGCATGCGGTAGTGGCGCACGAACCGAAGCCCGACAGCGAGTGGCTGCAGCTGACTTTCCGCTTCGTCGACCAGGATGCGCAGAAGCTGGACTACATCTCGCGCCTGATCGCCCGCGGCACCGCGCAGAAGCACTTCGTTCCAGGCGCGGGCTGATCCTCGCCGGCCGCTTCGCTGTAGGAACTGCCAAGCCCGCTCCTACAGCGAAGCGCAAATCTGCTGAAAACACTTTTCCACGCCGATTTTCTGCCAGCCACCCAGGCCAGCGGCTGCGTTATCCCCAATCCCGCCAACAATCCGCACCTTCGGCTGCAACCCCAGGCCACAGGGGCTTGACCGTTCCTCCCGCCACCTTCCGCCGTACGTCTGATTAACTGTCCTGCACTTGATTTATATCTATTTGGATATAAATTGCCGGAAGCGCTCTACCTGATTCACCCTTTGCAGCCATGCGTTGAAACAACCCCGTGCGGCCAGCCCTGGCAGTCTTGATTAGCCTTGTTCCTGGTCACTGACAGGAGAAGTTCGATGCCCAGGCACAAGGATGTGGTGTTTGTCGGGAGCGCGCTGCGGGATCTCAGGGCATTCCCTGAAGATGCCCGTCGGGCTGCCGGGTTTCAGCTGGATCTGCTGCAGCAGGGCGAACAGCCCTACGATTGCAGGCCGGTGAAAACCATCGGCCCGAGTGTCTTCGAAATCAGGATTCATGAAGATTCAGGGGCGTTTCGGGTGTTTTATGTGGTCAGGCGGCCTGCAGCCATCTATGTGCTGCACGCGGTGCGCAAGACTACCCGCAAGACCGAAGCGCGGGATATCGAGCTGGCTCGTGCCAGATTTCAGCAAGCAGGTTCATGCCATGACTGACCAACAGATCAACCCGCGCTTTGCCAGCGTCTGGGATGCCCTTGAAGCCACCCCCCAGGAGGCCGCCAACATGCGCCTGCGGGCCAAGCTGATGCTGGAGCTGGGCAAGACCGTGCAGGCCTGGGGGCTGTCGCAGAAGGAGGCGGCCAAGCGTCTCAACATCACCCAGCCCCGGCTCAACGATGTGCTTAGCGGCAGGATCAACAAGTTCTCCCTCGATGCGCTGGTCAACCTCTGCGAGGCCGCGCAACTGGGGGTGGAGATCCGCTTCGACGTGGGCGGTATTGGGCCCCTGGCACCCGCCTGATTCATACAAGCTCCATATCAGGCTGCTAGCATGGTTTTTCCCCTGCCAAGAAACTGCTCAATGTTCGTACGCCTGCTGTTCCTCTGCGGCTTGTCCATGGTCGCCAGCTCGCTGGCGGCGATGACGGTCTACAAGTCCGTCGACGCCGACGGTGTAGTGTCCTACAGCGACCGGCCTTCGCCGGGAGCGCAGGCGTTCGTGTTCCGCGATCGCATGGAGGAACACCTGGAGCGCCAGGTGCGGCTGGATATCCAGAAACACAGGGGCGTGGATGCGCTGTACGTGCGCAACGACCTGCATGGGCCGGTGGAGGTGGAGCTGGGGTTCGCCAGCCTGAGCAACGTCAGCGGCGCGCCGGCGCAGCCGATCCGCCGGGTGCTGCCAGCCCGCAGCAGGCAGCGCCTGGCGCTCTTGACGGCGACCCGGGCCGACCAGCCCTTGAGCTATGTCCCAAGGTTTCGTTACTCCCTGGGCGACCCGGGAGGAGCCGTGCAGGCCTACCGCTACCCCTTGCCCTGGCGGGGTGGGCCGTTTCGCCTGACCCAGGGCGCCAACGGCCAGTACAGCCATTCCAGCCCCAAGAGCCGTTATGCGATGGACATCGCCATGCCGGTGGGTACGCCGATCATCGCGGCCCGAGGTGGGATGGTGGTCAAGACCGAGAACGCCCAGAGCGGTCGGGGCGACAACCCGGCCGGCAACTTCGTCCGGGTGCTGCACGACGACGGCACCATGGGCGTGTACCTGCATCTCAAGCAAGGTTCGGTGAGCGTGCGCGAGGGCCAGCGGGTGGCGGTGGGCAGCCCGCTGGGGCTGTCGGGCAATACCGGCAACAGCAGCGGGCCGCACCTGCACTTCGTGGTGCAGCGCAATACCGGGTTGGGGCTGGTGTCGATTCCCTATCAGTTCGACCAGCCCCTGGGGGATTTGCCGAACTTCGCCCTGGGCAATAAATAGGGCGTGAGTGGCCGGCCGGCTCGCACAGGAGCCGACCGGTGCGGGCTCGATCAGTCGAGCATCAGGACCTTGGCCAGGATGATCTTCGGCCCCTTCATCTTCTTGATGATGATGCGCAGGCCTTCGACTTCCAGCACTTCTTCCTCTTCAGGCACCCGTTTCAGGGTCTCGTACACCAGGCCCGCGAGGGTTTCGGCCTCGATATGGTCCAGGTCGATGCCCAGCAGGCGCTCGACCTTGAACAGCGGGGTGTCGCCGCGTACCAGCAGCTTGCCCGGCTGGTAGGCGAGGATGCCGCGCTCGGTCTTGCGGTGTTCGTCCTGGATGTCGCCCACCAGCACTTCCAGCACGTCTTCCATGGTCAGGTAGCCGATCACCTTGCCGTCGGCTTCCTCCACCAGGGCGAAGTGCGAGCCGCCCTTGCGGAACTGCTCCAGCAGCTGGGACAACGGCATGTGCCGCGATACTCGCTCGAGCGGGCGGGTCAGCTCGGCCAGGTTGAACGACGCCGGGATATGGTCCAGCGCCGCCAGCTCCAGCAGCAGGTCCTTGATGTGCAGCAGGCCGACGAACTCGTTGCGCTCGCTGTCGTAGACCGGGTAGCGGCTGAACTTGTGGCGGCGGAACAGCGCCAGGACTTCCTTGAGGGGCGCCGTGGACTCGACGCTGATCAGGTCTTCCCGGGAGTTGGCCCAGTCCACCACTTCCAGCTCGCCCATCTCCACCGCCGAGGCCAGTACCCGCATGCCTTGGTCGCTGGGGTCCTGGCCACGGCTGGAGTGCAGGATCAGCTTGAGCTCTTCACGGCTGTAGTGGTGCTCGTGGTGCGGGCCGGGCTCGCCCTGGCCGGCGATGCGCAGAATGGTGTTGGCGCTGGCGTTGAGCAGGTAGATGGCCGGGTACATCAGCCAGTAGAACAGGTACAGCGGTACCGCCGTCCATAGCGACAGCAGCTCTGGCTTGCGGATCGCCCAGGACTTGGGCGCCAGCTCGCCGACCACGATGTGCAGGTAGGAAATGATGAAGAACGCGGTGAAGAACGATACGCCGCGGATCACTTCCGCAGAGTTGACGCCCACGGCGCCCAGCAGCGGTTCCAGCAGGTGGGCGAAGGCCGGCTCGCCGACCCAGCCCAGGCCCAGGGAGGCCAGGGTGATGCCCAACTGGCAGGCCGACAGGTAGGCGTCCAGCTGGCTGTGTACGGTGCGCAGGATCTGCCCGCGCCAGCCGTTCTTGTGGGCGATGGCCTCGACCCGGGTCGAGCGCAGCTTGACCATGGCGAACTCCGCCGCCACGAAGAAGCCGTTGAGCAGGACCAGGAGCAGAGCGAAGACAATCATGCCGAAGTCGGCGAACAGAGACGCGAGGGTAAAACCAGGGGAAGGGTCCATGATGGGGTTTTGCGGATTCCATGTATTCGAAAAGAGGGTGACACGGTGCCTGGAGGGCAGGCACAAGCTACGCAATGTAGCGGCTGACAGGGCGGTTGCCTAGGGGGCAGGCCGCTGTCAGCGCTGGTCGGTCAGGCTGGCGATGCGGTTTTTCTTCATCTGGGCCGGGGCGAAATGGCAGGTGAAGGTGCTGCCATGGCCCAGCACGCTGCTGATCTCCAGGCGGGCGCGGTGGCGCAGCAGCACATGCTTGACGATGGCCAGGCCCAGGCCGGTGCCACCGGTATTGGAGTTGCGGCTGGAGTCGACCCGGTAGAAGCGTTCGGTCAGGCGCGGCAGGTGCTTGCTGTCGATGCCGATCCCGGAATCCTGCACGCTCAGGTGCGCACCCTGTTCGTCGCCCCACCAGCGGATGCGGATGTTGCCTTCGGCCGGGGTGTACTTCACAGCGTTGAACACCAGGTTGGAGAAAGCGCTGCGCAGTTCGGCCTCGCTGCCCTTGAGCAGTACCGAGGCATCGGCTTCCAGGGTGATGTGCTGGTTGCGTTCGCCGGACAACGCCTGGGCATCGCTCTTGATCGATTGCAGCAGCGTGTCGATGGGCACCGGATGGTTGTCCGAGGGGTAGTCGGTGGCCTCCAGCTTGGCCAGCAGCAGCAGGTCGTTGAGCAGGGTCTGCATGCGCCCGCCTTGCTGCTGCATCTGCTGCAGGGCGCGGCTCCAGCGCGGGTTCACCTCGTCGACGTTGTCCAGCAGGGTCTCCAGATAGCCGCAGATCACCGTCAGCGGCGTGCGCAGCTCGTGGGACACGTTGGCGATGAAGTCCTTGCGCATCTGCTCCAGCTGGTGGATGCGGGTGACGTCGCGCACCAGCATCAGGTGCTCGTTGTTGCCGTAGCGGGTGATGTACAGCTGGATGCGCACGCGGTCGTTGGCCGGGGAGGGGATCTCCAGCGGCTCGGCGTAGTTGTCCTGCTCGAAGTATTCCTTGAAGCGTGGATGACGCACCAGGTTGGTCACCGGCTGGCCGCTGTCCTGGGGCGTCTTGAGGCCCAGCAGGGTCTCGGCGGCACGGTTCCACCATTCCAGGTTGCCGTCGCTGTCGAGCATGATCACCGCATCCTTGAGCGCCGCGGTGGACTCCTGGACGCGGTCGATCACCGCTTGCAGGCGCCCACGGACCCGCTGGTCGCGGCGTTGCAGGTGGTAGATGCTGTCGAACACCTCGCCCCACAGGCCATAGCCGTCGGGTGGTGCTTCGTCGGGCTGGTGCAGGCGCAGCCATTCGTGCAGGCGCAACAGCTGCTTGAGGGTCCAGGCCAGGTAGATCCCCAGGCCGGCGGCCAGGCTCCAGCCGTAGTAGCCGCTGAGCAGCCCCACCAGCAGGCAGCCGGTGAGCAACAGCAACATGTGGCGAATCAGGGTGCCATGCCAGTTTTGATTCACAATCGGTCCTTCGGACGGTGAAAAGTTTCAAGCTGCAAGCTGCAAATCAAAGCAGACGGGTTCCTACTTGCCGCTTGTAGCTGGCAGCTTGCAACTGCTTTCAACCTTTGGTTGAAAACCGATACCCGGTGCCGCGCACGGTTTGTACCAGATTTTCGTAGGCATCCCCCAGTGCCTTGCGCAGCCGGCGGATATGCACGTCCACGGTGCGCTCCTCGACGTACACATTGCCGCCCCAGACTTGGTCCAGCAGTTGGCCACGGGTGTAGGCGCGCTCCTGATGGGTCATGAAGAACTGCAGCAGGCGGTATTCGGTGGGGCCCATTTCCGCCGGCTTGCCGTCGATGGTCACCCGGTGGCTGATGGGGTCCAGCAGCAAGCCGCCGACTTCGATGGGAGCCTCGCCGTCGGACGGGCCGGCGCGGCGCAGCACGGCCTTGAGCCGGGCCACCAGCTCGCGGGGGGAGAACGGCTTGGTGATGTAGTCGTCGGCACCGACCTCCAGGCCCTGGATCTTGTTGTCCTCTTCGCCCTTGGCGGTGAGCATGATGATCGGGATGTCGCCGGTCAGCTCGTCACGCTTGAGGCGGCGCGCCAGCTCGATGCCCGAGGTTCCCGGGAGCATCCAGTCCAGCAGGATCAGGTCCGGCTTGCGGTCGACGATGATGGCATGCGCCTGCTGGGAGTTCTCTGCCTCCATGCAGTCATAGCCGGCCATTTCCAACGCAACGGCGATCATCTCGCGAATGGGCGCTTCGTCGTCAACGATCAGAATGCTTCTGCCAACCATGCTTGAACCTCTTGTCATTCAACTGTCTTGCGCCGCATTAGATAACGGAATTATTGCAGTCGTGTGACAGTATTTCAGGTCGCGGGGCGTGGCGCAGCTTCCTCGACTAAGCTTGGGGTCCGATTCCTGACAACCACAAAAGAAGGTTTCCATGACTCTGTTCAAGCAATCCCTGAAAGTCCTGCTGGTGGGTGCCGCCCTGGCCCTGCCGACCCTGGCCCTGGCCGCCGAGCCGGCGATGAGCAAGGACGGCATGCTGGTGGATCACAAGGGCATGACCCTCTACACCTTCGCCAAGGATGCCGATGGCAAGTCCATGTGCAACGACAAGTGCGCCGCCAACTGGCCGCCGCTGATGGCCGAGGCCGGCGACAAGGCCGAAGGCAAGTGGACGGTGATCAAGCGCGACGACGGCAAGATGCAGTGGGCCTATGACGGCAAGCCGCTGTATGGCTTCGTGATGGACAAGAAGGCCGGCGACATGACCGGCGAAGGCAAGATGGACGGCGCCTGGAAGGTCGCCAAGCAGTAATCCCACCTGTGGCGGCTACAGGTCCTGTAGCCGCTGCTGAACCCGCCAAGCTGCGCAAAAGGCCCGTGGGGCCTTGCCTGGCGCTCCCGGCGAACCTCTGGCGGCCTCTCAAGTGCGCTGTGTCCCTCCAGGCCCAGGTCCGAACGCGGCACGAGCCTTCGACAGCGGCTATACGGCCCTAGCGCAGGGCGTAGTCCAGGACCACGCCGATGAAGATTGCCATGCCCGCCCAGTGGTTGTGCAGGAAGGCCTTGAAGCATTTCATCCGGTCGCGATCCCGGGTGTACCAGAACTCCCAGGCGAAGCACGCCGCCGCCACTACCAGGCCCAGATGGAACCAGCCCCCCAGGTCGAACCGCGCGCCCGCCAGCAGCAGGCAGGCCAGGGACAGGCCCTGCAGGGTAAGGATGATCACCCGATCGGCCTCGGCGAACAGGATCGCCGTGGATTTCACGCCGATCTTCAGGTCGTCGTCGCGGTCGGTCATGGCGTAGTAGGTGTCGTAGCCCACCGTCCACAGCAGGTTGGCGATGTACAGCAGCCACGCCGTAGCCGGCAGTTGGCCGTCCTGGGCGGTGAACGTCATCAGGATGCCCCAGGAGTAAGCCGCCCCCAGCACCACCTGCGGGTAATAGGTGTAGCGCTTCATGAAGGGGTAGCAGGCGGCCAGGGCCAGGGCGCCGAACGACAACCAGACGGTGGTGGCGTTGGTGCACAGCACCAGCAGGAAGGCCGTACCCATGAGCACCGCGAACAACACCAGGGCCTCCTTGGCGCTGACCTTGCCGGTGGCCAGCGGACGCTGGTCGGTGCGCTTGACCTGGCCGTCGACCTTGCGGTCGGCGAAGTCGTTGATCGCGCAACCGCCGGCCCGGGTCAGGACCACGCCGAGGCCGAAGATCAGCACATGGCCCAGGGATGGCGCGCCCTTGGCCGCGATCCACAGGGCGCTGAGGGTCGGCCACAGCAGCAGGTAGATGCCGATGGGCTTGTCCATGCGGGTCAGTTGCAGGAAATCCCAGGTCCGCGGGTGCAGGCGGTTCAGGGACTGGAGCAGGCGCAAGTACATCAGCAAGCCTCCGATTGGGTCTCTATGGCGTGCCACAGCCCGGGCAGGAAGACCTCGGCCACCAATAGGCTAAGAGGCCCGCGATCGAAGCGCGAGCGCCGGCCCCACAGGTCGCTGGCAGCGACCTGGGCGGGCAACCACGGCTGGGGATAGCGGCAGACTTCGATGGGCTGGCGAGTGAAGGCTTCGTCGCAGAACAGCAACTCGCCCAGGGACCGGCTACCCAGTTCGTCGATGTTCAGCCCGCCGTCTTCGAGGGCACTGCGGGCGGCCACGCTGCGGGCGAATACCCAGGCCTCGCCATGCCCGCGCAAGTACACCTCGCGGACCCAGCCCTGGCTGTGCTCGGGCAGGCCCAGGGCGGCGCACTCGTCGCTGCGCAAGGTTTGCCATTGTTCCACCAGCGGCGTGACGCTGAAGCCATTGTTGGACAGGCGGGTCAGGCGTCGGGTCAGCGATCCTTCGTCGAACAGCCAGTTGGCGACCAGTGCGCCGGGAACAGGGGACAGACGGCTTTGCACCAGCCAGGTCGGGGCCGGCGCGGGGGGCATTGAGTGCGGCACGGTGGTTCGTTATTGGCAGCAAATGAGGCGGCGAGCTTAGCACGGCCACCGGTGGTTTTGATTGACCGGGGACGCCAGGCGGCACGAACGTGCTTGCATCTGCCGGTAGCGACCAGTAAAAAACCCCAGTGCCGGAAGCTGATCAGCGTGGGGACCTTCCAGAGTCGACCCATCGACCGCCCCGCCGGCAAAGCCTGAATGCTCGAGGATATGCATCGATGAAGAAGTGGCAGTGTGTGGTCTGTGGCTTGATCTACAACGAAGCGGAAGGTTGGCCGGACGACGGTATCGCGCCGGGCACCCGTTGGGAGGACGTGCCTGAAGACTGGCTCTGCCCGGATTGTGGCGTGAGCAAGACCGACTTCGAAATGATCGAGATCGCTTGATCGACTTTTGCAGACAATGACCAATAACAAGGAGCAGGGAATGAGCGCACCGGTAGTGATCGTAGGGACGGGCCTGGCGGGGTACAACCTGGCCCGGGAATTTCGCAAGCTCGACGGCGACACGCCGCTGCTGCTGATCACCGCCGATGACGGTCGTTCCTACTCCAAGCCGATGCTCTCCACCGGCTTCGGCAAGAACAAGGACGCCGATGGCCTGAGCATGGCCGAGCCCGGTGCCATGGCCGAGCAGCTCAAGGCCGAGGTACGTACCCATACCCGGATCAGCGGCATCGACCCGGGCCACAAGCGCCTGTGGATCGGCGAGGAAGCGGTGGTCTATCGCGACCTGGTCCTGGCCTGGGGCGCCGAGACCGTGCGGGTGCCGGTGCAGGGCGATGCATCGGACCTGATCTTCCCGATCAACGACCTGGAAGACTATGCGCGCTTTCGGGCCGCCGCAGCCGGCAAGCGCCGGGTGCTGCTGCTGGGAGCCGGCCTGATCGGCTGCGAGTTCGCCAACGACCTGATCCTCGGTGGCTACGAGGTGGACCTGGTGGCGCCTTGCGAGCAGATCATGCCGACCCTGTTGCCTGCGGCGGCAGCGGCGGCGGTCCAGGCCGGCCTGGAAAGCCTGGGCGCGCGCTTCCACCTGGGCCCGGTGCTCAACCGCCTGCAACGCAATGCCGACGGCCTGGAGGCCCATCTGTCCGATGGCCAGGTGATCATCTGCGACCTGGTGGTCTCGGCCATCGGCCTGCGCCCGCGCATCGACCTGGCCGCCGCTGCCGGGCTGATGGTCAATCGCGGCGTCGTGGTGGACCGCGAGCTCAAGACGTCCCACTCCAATATCTACGCCCTGGGCGACTGCGCCGAGGTCGATGGCCTGAACCTGCTGTATGTGCTGCCGCTGATGAGCTGCGCCCGGGCCCTGGCGCAGACCCTGGCCGGCAACCCGACTGCGGTCAGCTATGGCCCGATGCCGATCACCGTCAAGACCCCGGTCTGCCCGCTGGTGGTGTCGCCGCCGCCACGGGGCATGGAAGGCGTCTGGACCGCCGAAGGGCAGGGCGCCGACGTTCGGGCCCTGTGCCGCGACGCCAGTGGCCAGCTGCTGGGCTACGCCCTGACCGGGGCCGCGGTGATGGAAAAACTGGCCCTGAACAAGGAGCTTCCGGCGCTGCTGGCCTGAATACCGGTCGTTCTGTCGGAATAACCGGGTTTTTGCCTTCACAAAGCTCGCCCGGAGACTGGCGCCACTCTCCAGCGCGTGCCATCCTCACTCCCGTCTGCCGCAGTGTAGAGCCTGCGGCGCCTTGGGCGCTGTTCCCGTGAACAGCACGGACATAACAACAAAAAACCGTCAAAGAGGCTTCACACTATGCGTAAACCAGAACTCGCCGCAGCCATTGCTGAAAAAGCAGACCTGACCAAAGAGCAAGCCAACCGCGTGCTCAACGCCATCCTCGAGGAAATCACCGGGGCCCTGCATCGCAAGGACAGCGTCACCCTGGTCGGTTTTGGCACCTTCCTGCAACGTCATCGTGGCGCCCGTACCGGCAAGAACCCGCAGACCGGCGAGCCGGTGAAGATCAAGGCCAGCAACACCGTGGCATTCAAGCCTGGCAAATCGCTGAAAGACAGCGTCAATCCATAAGCATTGAGTGCTCTCCCGCCAGCGGGGGCGCACAGGGGGAAATAGGCACGCCGAGCGCATCGGGTGCCTATTTTTTTTGCCTGCCGCAAACCAAAGGCTTGGCTTGCGAAGGCCTGTGGGCGTGGCTAGGATGCCCGCCTGTTTGCGTCGCGACCCAAGGCCAAGGATGACCCGCTCGATCAACAACTCCCCGCTATCGACCGACTTGCTGCGCCGTCTGTTCGTCCCGGCCTGCGTCGCCGGTTTCCTGGCCCTGGGCCTGCCGTCGGCTCTGGCCGGCAATCAGCCGCGCCTGGAACAGATTGGCTATCGCGAGGCCCTCAGCTGGTTCCACAGCCAGAAGTACGACGACACCGGCTCCTGGATCTGCGGTTACTCCCTGGCTCGCGAAGACTACAGCGTGGCGCCCAAGGCCCCGCGCTTGTTGGTGGAGGTGGCGCAGCGTTTTCTCTACCTCAAGACCGGCGGCCAGTTGCTGGAGCTCACGGGCGCGGTGCAAAGCCCGGAGCGTAGCGAGTACCAGAATCTGGGCGCGGGTATCCGGATCACCCTGGACATTCTCAAGCGCAACAATTTCAGCGAGTACCAGGAGTCCCACGATCGCCAGGTGCTGGCACGCATCGAAATCAACGATCAGGTCCAGACCCTGACCCTCAAGGGGCAATCGTGCGGCACCTGAACCTGGCCGGCCTTGGCCTGCTGATCGCTTGCAGCGTTTTTTCCGTCCGGGCCGATGAGTCGGCTCCGGGCCAGGGCTGCTACGGCTACCTCACCGAGATGGTGCGTAGCAGTGATTATCCCTACCGTGACTTCACCACCCCGGACAAGCTCAAGCTGCTGGTCGATCGGGATGATGGCCAGCAGTTGAGCCTGCAGCTGTTCTATGAAACCTCCGGTAGCGGGATCATCGGCTGGGTCCGTTATGACGTGGCGCGACAAGCCTTGTGGAACGTCACCATCGATCCCGAGGAACCTCGAGCCCTGACGTTCGATCGGCGCTTGGCCAAGGCCTATGCATCCTGCCTGGATGCGCGCTGAGCCCTGGCCGTGCATCAGCACGGACGATGCTGTGTTAGTTCAAAGTTGCCGACGGGTTCCTTGATTGTTACCGGGCATTGCTTGAAGATTTGCCGCAGAACGACCCTCCCTTTTCAGCATGGAACGCCAGCCCTTGTCCTCTTACCGTCTCCAAGAAGCCGATCTCGACATTCCTGACTCCTGGCAGGACCAGAGCATCAACATCTTCAAGCTGCCCGCGGTCGGCGGTGCCCAGGAAGCCAGTTTCGTCATCAGCCGCGACCCGAGCCAGGGCGACGCCTCCTTCAGCGACTACGTAGCCCGGCAACTGAGCAGCGCCGAGCAGCAACTGCCAGGCTTCAGCCTGATCAAGCGCTGGGACTTCGACATGCACGGCCACGCCGCCGTGTTGCTGGACTACAGCTGGAAGCGCGAAGGCCGCGAGCTGATGTTGCGCCAGGTGTTCGTCGAACGTAAGCCGGCGGTACTGATCACCACCCTGACCACCACGGTCAACGACCTGCCCCATCACGAGCCAGCCTGGAAGCAGGCCATGCAGAGCCTCAAGCCGCAGCCGTCGGTGGCCTGACTGCAAAGGTTGCGGAGTACGCGCTGAATAGCCTGGTAGCCACGCTCCCGCGGAGGGAGTCGGCCAGGCTCCAGTGAGTGGCCAGCGAGGCCTTGACCGGCGCCAGAGCTCTTGAGTTCGACTTGAATGGGACGATCTTCAGCTTCCAGGGAGCAATATGAAGTTCAGCGCTCTGTTCGTCAGCCGTGAGGAGCTGTTCTCGATGGGCGTCGAAGAAATTTCCGGTCAGTACTACCTCTCCTTCCCGGTCAGCAGCGGCGTGGTCGATTACGAGGAGTACTACACCATCGACCGGGCGACTTTCGAGTTGTTCGAGAGGGATATGCAGGCCGCGCTGGAGTTCGTCACCCGCGCCCGGAAGCAGGAGCTGGACCAGTTGCTGATCATCAAACCGGGCAAGAGGCGCGGTACGGCGATCTGACCCGGCCAGCCTCGATCTTCAGGCATTGTTCCGATAGGGCACGAAGCGCCGTTCGGCACTGTAGAGGCCCAGGCCCTTGTCGCCCTTGAAGCCGCTATCGATCAGTCGATCGGCCAGGCCCGAGCTGAGCAGCAGGTCTCCAGACTGCGCCTCCCTGGCGATCTGGCCCATATCGGGCACCGCATCGAGAAACCAGGTCTGCTTGAAGTAGATGATGTTGCCGTCATCGTCGCGCTCGGCTTCGGAGCGTCCGTGGTCGATGGCATTGACGGCCCTGGAGGCATTGACGATATAGAACGGCTCGCTGATCTGCTGGCCGTCGGCAGTGATGCTGCGCGGTTGGAGCAGTTCGATGTCGCTGCCCGCATGCTCGCGCAGAAAGTCCGCCAGTCGTGCGGATACCAGGGGCACGCTCCCCAGCAGCCACAGGCAGTCCAGCGCCAGCAGTTTCTTCACCGTGCACTGGAAGAACAGTGGTGGTTTGTCCATCGCTGCCGGATACGGCTCGCCTTCCAGCAGGGCCAGGTAGTCGAAGTCGGAACCGGAAGTCTCATATGAGCCGCTGTCGGCGTCATAGGAGCCAATCAGTTTCTCGTTGTAGTGGATCGGGGCTTTCCAGCTCAGGATCATCTCGTTGTCCCTAGTCGTAATAGGCGCCCGGCCGGGCGTTCTTGTTCAGTTGTCGATCGCCCGAGCGCAACAACTTGCGCTCATCGGCGACGATCTTGTCCAGGGCCTTGCGGTACTGCTCCTGGGTCCATTTGTTCTTCTTGCCGAGTTTTTGTGCCTGGGTCATTTTCGTCGCCAGGTTTTCGCTGACTCGGCTTGCATGGCGGCCCTGGTGGATCGACCTTTTCTTGTAGGTCAAGGCGGCCTTGTTGTTCGGCAGGAAGATCTTATTCTGCCGGCTCTGCAGATCGTAGCCAGCCAGCTTAAGCAATGGATGGTTCTTCGTGCTGGGGTGCTTGTCGCTGAGGATATGGTGGTCCTGGAAGCCTTGCTTCTTGAGCGCCTTGATCTTCCTGTTGATCGACGCGGTGCAGCTCCAGCCCAGCGGGTCGATCCAGCCGAAGGGATTGGGAGCATAGAGGTAGAGGTTCAGGCCACCATCCAGGCCAATCGGGTCCGGTGTGGTAAAGCGCCCTACGTCCGGGTCATAGAAGCGGAAGGTGTTGTAGTGCAGGCCGATCTCACGGTCCAGGTATTGTCCCTGGAAGCGCAGGTTCTGCTCTTCGATGTAGTAGGGCTCACGTGCTTCTTCCCAGGTGTTGCCCCAGATCCGGTAGCTGGCCTTCCAGACGTTATGGCCGTCGACCTCGGTCAACTGCTCGGGCAACCCGCTGAAGTCGTTATGGTAATACCGGACTTTCTGCGCGGCACCTTGGCCATCGACCCGGGCCAGGGGCTCGTCACTGTCGGGGGCGTAGATGTAGAGGCTGTCCAGGCGGCTGCTGCGCTCCTGCAACAGCTGCATGCCATCCCAGGTGAAGTGGGTCTGCTCCAGGAGCTGGCCCTGGCTGTCGTAGAGGCTCTTGGCAACGCGCCGGCCGAACGGGTCGTAGCTCATGCGCACCAGTGTCTGGCCTGCGGCGCCCTGGTTGCGCACTTCCACCAGGCGATGCTCGGCATCGTAGGTGAAGAGCTGCAGGCCCCGGCTGGTGCTGCGTTTTTCGATCATCCGGCCGAAACCGTCGTAGCGATAGCGTTTGTCCTGGTAGGTCAGCAGCTTGTTGTGACGCACCAGCCCGCCGGATGGCCGCGACGGATCGAGCAAATTGGCCGCCGCGTCGTAGCCGAAGGTTTCGTCCTGACCGTTGGCGCGGTTCTGGCTGGCGATGATCAGGCCGCTGGCATCGTAGTGCAGCAATTGCCTGTCTTGCCCGTGGGGCTGGCGCTTCATCCGCCCGATCAGGTTGTCGCCAGGGTCGAACTCGAAATGCTTGTGCAACTCCAGCGCTGGATTGCCCTGAGCCTGGGTCGGGTGTTGCAGGCGTGCGCGCAGGCGACCCCCGCGATCATATTCGCTGCGCGTGCTGATTCGGCCCTGGGTGCGCAGCACCTCGCGATGCAGACGGTCGCGCTCGAAGTCGCTGATGACCTGGCCGTCGAGGTTGATCTGGTGCAAGTGACCACTGCCGTAATACAGGCGATTGAGCCAGCGGCCATCCGGTAGTTGGGTGCGAGTGAGGTTGCCCAGCTCGTCGTATTGGTAATGCAGGTTACCGCTGGGGTTGTGTTCTGCGAGCAATTGGCCGATGGCATCGTAGGCGAACGCCAGTTTCTGTTGCTGGCCGGCCTTGTCGGTGAATGTCACCTCGGTCAGCTGGTCCAGGACGTCGTAGCCATAGAGCGTTTGGCCGTCGCTGGTGATCTTGCCGACCAGGCGGCCAATCGCGTCACGCTGTAGCTCATGCACGATGGGGTCTATCGCCGTGGATTCTGCGCTTGGGGGTGCGGGAACGAATTCCAGCCGGGCAACCTGGTCCAGGCGGTCGTAGACGAAGCGGCGGGCGCTGCCGTCCAGATCCTGCTGTTGCACCAGGCGGTCACCGGCATCCCAGGTGAAGCGGTAGCTTTCGCCGTTTTCATTGGTCAGTGCCAGCAGGCGGCCAAAGACATCGTACTCCAAGCGTACCTGCCGCCTCAGTGGGTCGATACGCAGTTGTAGCTGGCCCCGGTGGTCGTACTGGTAGGCGGTGCTCTGGCCTGCCGGGTCGGTGTATTGGGTCAGCAGGCCGCTGGCGTCGTACTGGTAGCGTTCGCTGCGTCCGTCAGGCAACTGGTTCTGCAGCAGGTTGCCCTGGACATCGTGCTCGAAGACTTGGCGCTCGCCGAGCGCGTTGGTGATGACTTGCAGATAGCCCTGACGGTCATAGCTGAAGCTGGTCGGGTAGCCGGAGCAGTCCACATGCCTGAGCAACTGGCCCTGGTCGTTCCAGGCCAGGGTCTTGCTCTTGCCGCTGGCATCGATGATTTCCAGGACCTGGCCGCGCCCGTCATGGTGATAGCGGGTGCTGTGTCCCAACGGGTCGGTTTCACGAATGCAGTTGCCACGCTCATCGTATTGATAGGTCCAGGTATTGCCCGCGGCGTCGGTCTGCGCCAGCGGCAATGCCCAGTGCTCCAGCCAGAGGGTCGACTCGGTCCGCCCCAGGGGGTCGACACTGCGGCAGAGGTTGCCGGCCTCGTCGTACTGGTACTGGTACTGCCCGCCCTGCGGGTCGGTGGCGCCAAGCAACTGGCGTTCCTCGTTCCACTGGAAATGCCAGGCCTGTCCCAGGTTGTCCTGGTACTCGGTGATCTGCTGTTGTCGGTTCCAGCGGCGCAGGCTCTGGCGCTGCAGGTTGTCGGTCACCCGCGTGAGCCCTGCCTGCAAGTCGTATTCGTAGCGAAACTCCTCGCCAGCGTCGGTGGAGTGGCGCACCACCCGCCATTCGCGCTCGTCGATGCAGGCCCACTCGTAGAAGCAGCGCAGGCCGGTAGGCAGTCGGTGCTCGATCATGCGCCGACCGCTGTCATAGGCGAAGCGTCGCTGCACCTGCTGGCTGATGTCCTGAACTTGCGCCAGGTCACCGCGATCGTCATAGGCATAGCTGGCCAGCAACTGGCGCTGCCGGTCGGGATAAAGGCGCTCGATGCGTGCCACCCGGGCCGGCCACTGAGTGCTGTAGACCAGCTCGGCCTGGACCTGGTCGAAGGTGTCGCGCAGGCGCTCAAGGCGCCCGCTGGTGTCGTAGTCCAGGTAAATACGGTTGTGGTTGCGATCGCCCAGCTGGTTCAAGCGCAGCCGCTGTGGGTTGGCCGGACTGGGCTCGAACAGGCGGTACAGCCCATCTTCGCTTTCGATCAGCAGGCGCCCATCGGGATTGCGCCGTACGCTGAGCCCTTCGCCATCACTGAACACCGCCGAGCCCAGGGGAATCGAGCCCATGTCGATGCGCCGTCCCTGCTCATCGGTATAGACCAGTCGCTCGCCGCCCAGGGGATGTGCTTGCAGCTCGACGCAGACTTCGTAGCGCACGCTCCAGCCCGCGCCGAACAAGCCGTCACGACGCTCGTCACGGCTGTTGTAGACACGCTGCCAGTCGATGGGCAGGACGCCGGGCAGCGCGAAGTCCAGGTCGTCGTCATCGCCCAGTACCTTGGCCCCGGTGGCCGCATGCACCGGATTGGTCGAGCTGACGATAGCCTGGGTCAGGGCGCTGGTGGCCTGGCTGACCACGAAGGAGTTGACCCCCGACATCAGCATGCACGGCAGGTTGCTCCAGAACTTGCCCTTGCCGCCCTTGAGCATCATCAGCACGGTCAGCGCCAGGCCGATGCCCGGAGTCTTGCCGCTGCGGATCTCGCGCACCACCACCGAGCCGCCACCGATGGTCACGTCGGGGGAGATGGGGCCGGCCGATACCACCTTGGCGTCACAGGTGCTGCGATCGCCACTGCGTACCGCCGGCTGGCCGTTGATGCTGACCTTCTCCGAGCCTTCGGCCAGGTACTGCGGTGGCATGGGCGGGTGCTTGGTGCAGGTGATCAGGTCCTGGTCCCTGGGCTCGGAGCCGGGAGCAGGGGTGGCCACGGTGGGCCGCCACATCTGCGAGAAAAACTCCTTGGCCATGTCGATGAAGCCTGGTTCTTCCTCCGGGGTCGCCGATGGGCTGTCGGTGCTTTCGCCTTCCTCGGCGCCGTCACCGCTGATCCGGGTCGGTGGCGCGATCCCGGCGGCCCGGGCCGCGGGGATGTTGTTGATCTTGGTGTCGTCGGAGCCGCTGGCGATGTTGGCCTGGATCGAGGGCGGGAACAGCGCGTTACCTATGTCCTCGCATAAACTGCTCAGGCCCTTATCGGCGCCGGTCTTGCTCATGGCCACGCCGACCACCACGCTGACCACCAGCCCCAGGACGCAGGCGCCGAGGCCGCCGGTGGCCAGGCTGACGCCTACCGCCGCGGCCACGGCCATGGTGGCCAGAGTGCCGATGGCGATGGTAGCGGCTGCCTCCAGTACGCCGCCGAGGATGTCGGCCATCATCGAGGTGTGTTCCAGCCCGTCGCCCAGGCGGGCGGCCCAGAGTGCATCAGACATGCGCGAACCTCAGCCCAGGACCAGGGTGTTCTTGATCTGCTGCCAATGCGCGGCTTCGGCGTCGCCGAGTTTCTGGGCCTTGACGTAGCTCATGGCGAGCATTTGCCGGGTGCCGGGTAGCACCAGCGCCAGCTGGTACTGGAATACGCGCTCCTTGCCCTTGGTGAACTGGCTGCGCAGCTCCATGGCCTGGATGTCCTTGGCTGGTCCCACCAGCACCGGCTGGGGTTCTTGCACACGCAGTTCCTGCACCTGCTGCTCCAGGCGTTGCAGCTGGCTGGCCAGGTTGCTCTCCAGGGTTTCGTCAGCGGCCAGCAGGCTGCGGCTGACGATCAGCGAAGTGCCCAGGGCCGGGAACTTGAGGATGTTGATCGAGGCGTCCTGCAGTTCGCCGGCTGGCGGCTGGAACTGCAGTTCATTGAGGCGATAGGTCATGACCCATGTGTCCTTTGATTAACCCTTGGGGGCGGGAAAGACCGCGTTGACCTTGGCAGTGATGGCGCCTTGTACGCCCTGGCCCTCGGTGGTGGTGCCCGGACCGCCGCCATTGTTCAGGTGCAGCACGCCGCCGGTATTGATCTGCGCGTCGCTGGAGGCGTGGACGCTGATGTTGACCCCACACAGGTTGATCTGGCCGCTGGCGTTGAGCTCCAGGATGCTGGCGCCGCAGACCAGGCGCAGGCGCTCGCCGACCTCGATCACGTAGCTCTGGCCGATGCTGTCGAGTTTCTTCTCGCCCACCGCCAGTTCATCCACGTGCCGGACGATGCGCACCCGCTTGTTGCCGATGGTCACGAACTCGTCGTGGCCGATGCTCTTGTTGCGGTTGTTGCCCACCGAGTGGCTCTCGTTGACCTCGACCACGATGTCCTGGTTGCGCTCGGCATGGATGTACAGCTGCTCGGCGCCCTTCTTGTCCTCCATGCGGATTTCGTTGAAGTTGGCCGGCGAGCCGCCCTTGCTCGAGCGGCTCTTCATGCCGCTCTGGGTGGCGTTGGCCGGCAGGTCGTAGGGCACGCTCTGCTCGGCGTTGTATACGCGGCCGGTGATGATCGGCCGGTCGGGGTCACCCTCGAGGAAACTGACGATGACTTCCTGGCCGATGCGCGGGATCTGCATCGAGCCCCAGTTCTTGCCGGCCCAGGCCTGGGACACGCGGATCCAGCAGGAGCTGTTTTCGTTGGACTGGTCATGGCGATCCCAGTGGAAGTGCACCTTGACCCGGCCGTACTGGTCGGTCCAGATCTCCTCGCCGGAAGGGCCCACCACCCGTGCGGTCTGCGGGCCCTGGACCAGCGGTTTGTGGGTGCTGGAAAGGGGCCGGAAGCTCTGCTGGGAGTCGATGCAGGTCAGGTGGCTTTCGAACTGCGCGCCACCGCCGCCGCCACCGCTTTCCAGGCTTTCCTGGACCACGTAGTAGCGGATGCCGACGATCAGGTACTCGCGGTTCTGGTCCTGGCGGCTGAAGCCGGTGAGGCTGAACAGGTTGCCCACTCCCAGGCCACGGGCGTTGCCGCTGAGCTCGATGCGCTCGTGCAGGCTTTGCAGGGCCTCGATGCGGGTCTGCGCATAGTGCTCGCCGTCGCTGCTCTGCACGTAGGTGCCGGGATAGTCGTACAGCGGGTAGTCGCCGGCGGTGTGCGGGCGCGGCATGGCCGAGCGTACATCGATTCGCGCGCTGGGCCGCTGGAAGTCGTAGTCGTTGAGCTCCAGGGAGCCGGGCTGGACTTCCTGGGCCAGGTGCCAGTCGAAGATATGGTCGCGCTCGCGCTGCTGTTCATCACGCGGGTAGTAGGGCACCGAGGCGTAGCCGGGCACGCTGCCGTGGGCACCGTAGGCGTCGGCGAGCACCAGCACATGGCGGTCCTTCTCGTGGCGGAAGAAGTAGTAGATGCCTTCCTGCTCCATCAACCGGCTGACGAAATCGAAGCTGGTCTCGCGGTACTGTACGCAGTATTCCCACTCGCGGTAGGGACGGCTCAGGGCGTCTTCGAAATCCGAGAAACCCAGGTCGCGGAACACCTGCTTGATGATCTGCGGAATGCTCAGGTTCTGGAAAATCCGGCAGTCGGAGGTGCGGCTGAGCAACCACAGCCAGGGCCGCAGCGTCACCTGGTAGCTGGCGAACTGGCCGGTGTCGACGTTCTGGCTGCAACGCGCCACGATGCCGTGGAAATGCCGCTGGCCGCCGCCGTCCAGTTGCACGCTCAAGCCCATGGGCTTGCCCAGAAGCTGGTTGAGGTCGATGGCCGCGTCGCTGGAAGTCAGCTGCAGCTGGTAGTCGAACAGGCGCCCCAGCTCCTCGCCGCCGCCCATGCTCTTGAGCAGCAGGACATCCGGGCCCAGGGGGCAGTTGACCTGCGCCAGTCGTGTGGATTGCTGAAATAGCATCGTCAGTCTCGTTGAGGGGGAAAGCAGCGGCAAGCTGCAAGTTGCTGGCTACAAGCCTGCCGCTGATGCTTAGTTTGGCTCGCTGAAGTCGTAGTGCAGTTCGTTGTCCCGCTGGCTGATGCGCACTCCGGCCAGGGCCTTGCCTTCGAGCATGCGCGTGAGGAACTCGCGGCTCATGTCCGGCAGCAGGCTGTTGGTCAGGATGGCGTCGATCATGCGGCCACCGCTTTCGGTCTCGGTGCAGCGCGAGACAATCAGGTCGACCACCGCGTCGTCGAAGTCGAAGCCCACCTTGTGGGTGCTCTCCACGCGCTTCTTGATCCGTCCCAGTTGCAGGCGGGTGATGGCCTTGAGCATCTCGTCGCTCAGCGGGTAATAGGGGATGGTCACCAGGCGGCCCAGCAGCGCCGGCGGGAAGATCTCCAGCAGCGGCTGGCGCAGGGCCTTGGCGATCTCTTCCGGCTCCGGCACGTCCTGCGGGTTCTTGCAGACATCGGCGATCAGCTCGGTACCCGCGTTGGTGGTGAGCAGGATCAGGGTGTTCTTGAAGTCGATCATGCGGCCTTCGCCGTCTTCCATGACGCCTTTGTCGAATACCTGGAAGAACATCTCGTGCACGTCCGGGTGGGCTTTTTCCACTTCATCCAGCAGCACCACGCTGTAGGGCTTGCGCCGCACCGCTTCGGTCAGCACGCCGCCTTCGCCGTAGCCGACGTAGCCGGGCGGGGCACCCTTGAGGGTGGACACGGTGTGGGCTTCCTGGAACTCGCTCATGTTGATGGTGATGACGTTTTGCTCGCCGCCGTACATGGCCTCGGCCAGGGCCAGGGCGGTCTCGGTCTTGCCCACCCCGGAGGTGCCGGCGAGCATGAACACGCCGATCGGCTTGTTGGGGTTGTCCAGGCCTGCGCGGGACGTCTGGATGCGCTTGGCGATCATCTGCAGGGCGTGGTCCTGACCGATGATGCGCTTCTTCAGGTGCTGGTCGAGGTTGAGCACGGTCTCGATTTCGTTGCGGGCCATGCGACCCACAGGAATCCCGGTCCAGTCGGCCACCACCGAGGCCACCGCCTGGTAGTCCACGGTCGGCAGGATCAGTGGGTTCTCGCCCTGCAGGGCGCTGAGGCGTTGTTGCAGGTCCACCAGCTTCTCGCGCAGGCCATGGCCTTCATCGCCCGCATCGCTGTCCACCAGGCCGACGTTCTCGCGCAGTTGGGCACGGGTGGCCAGCAACTCGTCCACCAGGGTCTTTTCTTCGCTCCAGCGGCTTTCCAGCTCGGCCAGGCGCTCACGCTCGGCGGCCAGCAGGTTCTCGCTGTTGACCTGGCGCTGGCCGATGGCGACGCCGATCGCCTGTTCCCGGGCGATGATCTGCAGCTCGGTTTCCAGGGCCTCGATGCGCCGGCGGCTGTCGTCCACCTCGGCCGGCACCGCATGCAGGCTGATGGCGACCCGGGCGCAGGCGGTGTCCAGCAGGCTCACCGATTTGTCCGGCAACTGGCGCGCCGGGATGTAGCGATGGGACAGCTTGACCGCCGCCTCCAGGGCTTCGTCGAGGATCTGCACCTGGTGGTGCTGTTCCATGGTCGAGGCCACGCCGCGCATCATCAACAGCGCCTTGTCTTCCGACGGCTCGGCCACTTGCACCACCTGGAAGCGCCGGGTCAGGGCCGGGTCCTTCTCGATGTGCTTCTTGTACTCGGCCCAGGTGGTGGCGGCCACGGTGCGCAGGGTGCCGCGGGCCAGGGCCGGCTTGAGCAGGTTGGCCGCGTCGCCGGTGCCGGCGGCGCCACCGGCACCGACCAGGGTGTGGGCTTCGTCGATGAACAGGATGATCGGCTTGGGCGAAGCCTGGACGTCCTCGATGACCTGGCGCAGGCGCTGTTCGAACTCGCCCTTCATGCTGGCGCCAGCCTGCAGCAGGCCGACATCGAGGCTACGCAGTTCGACGTCCTTGAGCGCCGGTGGCACGTCGCCGGCGACGATGCGCAGAGCGAAACCTTCGACCACGGCGGTCTTGCCCACCCCGGCCTCGCCGGTGAGGATCGGGTTGTTCTGCCGGCGGCGCATGAGGATGTCCACCAGCTGGCGGATCTCTTCGTCACGGCCGACGATGGGGTCGAGCTTGCCGCTGCGGGCCTGTTCGGTCAGGTCCACGGTGAAGCGCTTGAGGGCTTCCTGCTTGCCCAGGGCGCTGGGGGCCATGGCGCCGCTGGCTTCGCCGGGCACCGCGCCGGCATTGAAGCCGTCGCTGGCGGCCAGGGCGTTTTCCGGCGAGTCGCCGATGTATTCGTCGAAGCGTTCGGCCAGGGTCTCGACCTTGATCTTGTCGAACTCCTTGGACAGCCCCAGCAACGCATGGCGCAGGCTTGGGGTCTTGAGGATGCCGATCACCAGGTAGCCGGTGCGTACCTGGCTTTCGCCGAACATCAGGCTGCCGTAGACCCAACCGCGCTCCACCGCTTCCTCGACGTGGGACGACAGGTCGGTGATCGAGGTCGAACCCCGGGGCAGGCGGTCCAGGGCCTCGGTCAGGTCCTTGGCCAGGCGCGCCGGCTCCAGGTTGAACTGGCGGATGATGCGGTGCAGGTCCGAGTCCTGCAGCTGCAGCAACTGATGGAACCAGTGGGCCAGCTCCACATAGGGGTTGCCCCGCAACTTGCAGAAGACCGTGGCGGCTTCGATGGCTTTGTAGGCAACGCTGTTGAGTTTGCCGAACAGCGCCGCGCGACTGATTTCACCCATGCTCTGTGCTCCTTGGTGTTTGTGAGGTAGTGGCCTGATCGGCGTAGTGCCGGGCCAGAATGAGGTCTTCGGCATCGCTGCCGGGGCGCCCGAGCCAGGTGTTGAAACCCAGGCGCTGGCGGCCGTCGAGTTGCAGTTTGGGGACCTCGTCCTTGCGCAGGACCAGGTTCAGGTCCCAGTCCAGTTCGTGGCCCAGGTATTCGGCGACCCAGGCCACCAGTTCCTTGAACTGCTGGCCGTCGGGGAGCATCCCCAGGTAGTCGTCCAGCTTCAGCGGGCCGAGGCGGATGCGGAATTTGTGCTGGCGATCCCAGACATGGCTGCCCAGGCAGAAGTCCACTCCCAGCTGGTGGGCCTGGACCCCGACCCGGCTGCGCTCGGGCAACTCCAGCCATTGGCCGACGTATTCCTCGATCGCCACCGGCAGGCCGAAATACTCGCCGATGATCGCCCGCAGGCCATCGGGGTAGCGGGTCTGGGCCGAGAGGTGGCCGCTGTAGTGCAGCTTGGCGGTGTCGGCGATCAGCCCCTGCTTGAGCAGGCTTTGCATGCCCCGGCCGCTCAAGGCCGCCAGGCGCGCCGACCAGTAGTCGTCGTCCGGGCGGTCGTGGCTGACCGTTGGCCGGGCTTCGGCCCAGGCGCGATAGAACAGGCTCAGCAGGCGATGGTGGAACACGTCCAGGAAGCGCTTGCTGGTGCTGTCGGCGTTGTTGCGCTGGCGCTCGCGCACGTATTCGGTGAAGTGCAGCGGCATCGGCCCGTTGGGCCCGCCCAGGCCGAAGAAGAACTGTTCCAGGCGAGTGCTGGCGCCATCGTTGCCGGGGGTGACCGAAGCCAGGGTCGCCGGGGCGAAGGTGCAATCGGCCTGCTGGCCCAGGCGCAGCGGATCGTCCGCCAGGCGCAGGGAGTGACCGAAGCGCGGCAGTTGCGGCGACAGGCATTCGATACGCCGCAGGGCCTGGAAGAAGTCGTACTCCCAGGGCTCGGCGTGCATCGCCGCCAGCGTATTCAAAGAGTCGGACGACGTCCGGGCTTGGCTTTCCATCGCATGATCTCGCCGCGTTCGGTGGTACGGATCACCGTCTCGGTAAAACTGTTGATCGACACGTAGCGTGCCAGGAAGCGTTCGAACACTGCCCCGAGCAGGAACACCCCGGTGCCGCGAAACGCGTTTTCATCGAATTCCAGGGTGATCTCCAGGCCCCGTCCGAAGACGATCGGCCCGGGCATCGGCAGGCGCCGGGTCACCGCCTTGCTGCTGACTTCGCGCAGGCCTTCGATCTGTAACTGCAGGGCCGCGTCGTTGCTGTCGCCATACAAGCGCAGCAATTCGCGCAGGGCCGCCGCGCCCTGGCCCTGCTCGGCGAGCGACAGGTAGTTCAGCGACAACTGGCTGATCAGGCGCCAGGCCTTGCCGTCATGGGCGTGGCTGGGACGTGGCCGGCTCGGTCCGGCCAGGCAGCGGATGGCCTGCACCGGGGCGCTGTCGGCCAGGGTGAAGTCGGTCTTGCCGCTGCCCACGTTCATGAACAGCGGCAGGTCGCGGTTGGTGCACAGGGCGCTGACCCCGAGCTGGCGCAGGTCATGGCGATAGGGCGCCTGCTGGCTGTCCACCAGGCTGACGAAGGATTCGCTGCCGATGTAGGTCGAGCGCGGGCCGTTGCGGCGTTGGTCGCTGGACAGCACCCGGGGCTCGCGCCGCAGGATGTAGTAGGCCTGGTCGCGGCCGTAGCGTGACGGGTCGCGCACCGCATAGAACGGCAGGAACGGCTGCTCCGGCCCCGTGCCGTGGCCGCTGAGGGTGCTCAGCGAGTGCACTTCATAGTCCATCGGCCGGGTACGGTCGGCGATCACATGGTGCTCGTTGACCCGGTCGGACAAGTGGATACGGTCCAGGCGCTTGGGAAACAGGTTGATCGCCGGGGTGCAGAAGGGCACGAACTGGCTGCTGCCGACGCTGCCTTCCAGGCTCTGCTCGAAGCGCTCGAACAGCACGATCAGCTCCAGCTCCTGGCCGGCACAGCGCTGGACGGCGCGGCCCAGCTGGGCGAACTCGACGAACAGGAAGCGGTTGGGCAGGGCGAAGTATTCCTGCAGCAGGCGGTAGCCCTGGAACGCCTGGGGCACCACGGGCAGCGCCGCATCGCGATCGTCGAAACCCCGCGAGCGCAGGGCGTCCTGGGGCAGGCGTTCGACCCAGTCGCCGCCCGGAGCCCGGGCGAAGATCGCGCAAGCGTTGCCCAGCAGTTGTTCGTAGAGACGGAACGGCAGCTCGTCGTTGCCGTTCAGGTACAGCGGCAGCTCGTCCAGGGCCAGGCTGCAAAATGGCAGCTCGGCACCGGTGCGCAGGGTCAGGCGCAGCCCGGCCTTGGCCTTGGGCTCGCTGGCGGCCAGGCGCCCGAGCACCGCCGAGGGGTTGCCGAAGTATTCGGCCTGGCTCACCTGCAGCGGCCACAGGGTCACCGGGTGGGCGGTGCGGTATTCGCAGCAGGTCTGGGTGTCGCGACCCAGGGCCGCGCGCAGGCTGGTGCCACGCTCCAGGGTGAAGCCGCTGCCCAGGCTGCCTTCATCGGGATCGGCCTGCAGTTGCACCACGGTCATCGACGGGGTCGGCGCCAGGTAGTGCGGGTAGGCGATCTCCAGCAGGTTATGGGTGAAGGTCGGGTATTCGGCATCGAGCTTGAGTTGTACCCGTGCCGCCAGGTAGGCGAAGCCTTCCAGCAGGCGCTCGACATACGGGTCGGCGCAGTCCATGCCCGACAGGGTCAGGCGGCTGGCGATCTTCGGGTATTCCTTGGCGAACTCCGCGGCGCTCTCGCGCACGTGGTGCAGTTCCTGGTTGTACAGGTCCAGCAGGCGCGGGTTCATGAGCGCCTCCGGGAGTCGCCCTGGACCACCCGGACATGTCCGGATTCCAGGTCCATGTCGGTTTGCAGCAACAGGCGCAGGGGCATCGGCTGTGCCCACAGGTCGCCTTCGATCTCGAAACTCAGGGCGTTGTGGTTCATCTCGCCAGGCGCGGTGCGCGCACGGACCCGCAAGGTGTTGCGCAGGATCCGCGGTTCGAAGGTGGCGATGGCCTGGTGGATCAGGTTCTCCAGGGCCGGTATATCGATGCTCGACGCGCTGTACCCGGCCAGGGCCGGCAGGCCGTAGTTGACCACCGAGGTGCCGGCGGGGGTGTGCAGGGTGGCGTCGGCTTCGAGCAATGAGGTGGTATTGAGCAGCCAGGCGAGATCGCGCAGGACCGAGGCCTTGAGCTGGCTCAGGGACAGGACGCGCTTGTCCGGGCTTTCTTTCAGGTTGCCGGGTTCGTCGTCGGTCAGACGATCCAGCAGGGAAGGTTGCAAGCGATCGCGGGCGGCGATGTCGGTTACCACGGGGTTCGCTCCAGGATCGGATTGCGCAGGCAGGACGTCAGGAAAATGAATGCAGCCTCAAAACGCGCCAACCTGTAGCCGCTGTCGCAGGCCACCAGACCCGGGACGTTGCCCGGGCCGGTTGCCTGCGATGCGGCCGCAGTGGATCAGCGCTTGGTGTTCGAGCGGATGTTCCAGCCGTACTTGATCGGGCCGCCGTCCTTGGTGCCGTCGGCTTTCTGCGGCTGGTACTCGACCGCCACCTGGGCGAAGTTCAAGGTGATGTTTTCGGTCAGGCGATCATCGCTGCCCGAACCGCCGGTGCTCAGGGAAGTGATCAGCACTTCTTCCAGGTCGATGATCATGTACTCGACCTGGCTTTCACCGCCGGCCTTGCGCACGGTCAGGCGCACCTTGTCGATGTGCTTGCCGCTGGAGCAATGCATCATCAGGTTCGGCGAAGCCTTGTCGACGTACTTGGTCAGCGACAGGTCCTGGATGTTGACCTTGCCCGCGCCACCGCCACCGCCTACGTGCATGTTGCCGGACTGGGACATGCCCCAGCTCCAGTTCAGCACGTCGATTTCGTCCTTGTGGGCTTTGTCCATGGACTCGCCCTTGATGTCACCGATCTTGATGAAAATATCAACAGCCATGTTTTCTCCCTGTGTGGCCCTTGCCACGATGTTTGTTCAGCTTGGCGGCCGCTGCCGGCGTTCGGGCAGTGGCCGCTAGTTGGGGTGTCAGGCGCCTTTTGCCGATGGCAGCTTGGAAACCAGGCGCAGCGAAACGGTCAGTCCTTCGAGCTGGTAGTGCGGGCGCAGGAAGAACTTGGAGTTGTAGTAGCCCGGGTTGCCCTCGACTTCCTCGACCACCACTTCCGCCGCGGCCAGCGGGTGCTGGGCCTTGGTGGTCTCGGTGGAGTGCGCCGGGTCGCCATCGACGTAGTTGAGGATCCAGTCCTGCAACCAGCGCTGCATCTCGTCCTTCTCTTTGAAGGAGCCGATCTTGTCGCGCACGATGCACTTGAGGTAGTGGGCGAAGCGGCAGGTGGCGAACAGGTACGGCAGGCGCGCGGCCAGGTTGGCGTTGGCGGTGGCGTCCGGATCGTCGTACTCGGCCGGTTTCTGCAGCGACTGGGCGCCGATGAAGGCCGCAAAGTCGGTGTTCTTCTTGTGCAGCAGCGGCATGAAGCCGTTCTTGGCCAGTTCCGCCTCGCGCCGGTCGGAGATGGCGATCTCGGTCGGGCACTTCATGTCCACGCCACCGTCGTCGGTGGGGAAGGTGTGCGCCGGCAGGTTCTCTACCTCGCCGCCGGACTCCACGCCGCGGATCCGCGAGCACCAGCCGAAATGCTTGAACGAACGGTTGATGTTCACCGCCATGGCGTAGGCCGCGTTGGCCCAGGTGTACTTGGAGCTGTCGGCGCCGTCGGTGTTTTCTTCGAAGGCGAAGGCTTCCACCGGGTCGGTCTTGGCGCCGTAAGGCAGGCGTGCCAGGAAGCGCGGCATGGTCAGGCCGATGTAGCGCGAGTCTTCCGATTCACGCAGGGAGCGCCAGCCGGCGTATTCCGGGGTGGTGAAGATCTTGGTCAGGTCCCGTGGGTTGGACAGTTCCTGCCACGAGCCCATGCCCATCACGGTCGGCGAAGCCGCGGAGATGAACGGCGCGTGCATGGCCGCGCAGACCTTGGACAGCTCGCCCAGCAGCTCGACATCCGGTGGCGACTGGTCGAAGTAGTAGTCGCCCACCAGGCAGCCGTAGGGCTCGCCGCCGAACTGGCCGTATTCCTCTTCGTACATCTTCTTGAACATCGGGCTCTGGTCCCAGGCCGTGCCCTTGAATTTCTTCAGGGTCTTGTGCAGCTCCGGCTTGGAGATGTTGAGCACGCGGATCTTCAGTTGCTCGTCGGTCTCGGTGTTGTTGACCAGGTAGTGCAGGCCGCGCCAGGCGCTTTCCAGCTGCTGGAATTCCGGGTGGTGGATCACCTGGTTGACCTGGGCGGTGAGCTTGGCGTCGATGGCCGCGATGATCGATTCGATCGACTTGATCGCGTCGTTGGACACCAGGTCGGTCTGCGCCAGGGCCTGTTCGGCCAGGGTGCGGACCGCGGTTTCCACGGCTTCGCGAGCGCGTTCGGTCTTGGGCTTGAACTCTTGCAGCAGCAGCGAGGCGAATTCGCTGGCCTGTTCGGTGGCGCCGGGTTGGGCCTGATTGTCACGCATCAATTCGGTCATGATCGTTGGTCCTGATTAAGCGTTAGGCTCGGAGTCCACAGGCTTTGGCGCACTCGCCAGGGCCTGGAGCAACGCCGGATCCTTGATGGCTTTCATGATGATTTCTTCGGCGCCGGTCTTGCCGTCCATGTAGGTCAGCAGGTTGGCCAGCTGGGTACGGGCTTCCAGCAGCTGGTTCAGCGAGTCGACCTTGCGCGCCACCGCCGCAGGGCTGAAGTCGTCCATGCTCTCGAAGGTGATGTCCAGGCTCAGGTTGCCTTCGCCGGTCAGCTCGTTGGGCACGTGGAACGCCACCCGTGGCTTCATCGCCTTGAGGCGCGAGTCGAAGTTGTCGACGTCGATTTCCAGGAACTTGCGGTCGGCCACGGCGGCCAGGGGCTCGGCCGGCTTGCCCGCCAGATCGGCCATGACACCCATGACGAAGGGCAGCTGGACCTTTTTCTCGGCGCCGTAGAGTTCGACGTCGTATTCGATCTGTACCCGGGGCGCGCGGTTGCGCGCGATGAACTTCTGAGAACTTTGCTTCGCCACGTTGTGCTCCTGGTCGCTGCTGCGACGGTGTTGGCGTCGGTCGGTGATTGCCGTTGACGTTACTGTTCGGTCCGTCCGCGATTAGTCGGATTCGGGACCGCGCAGGTTTTCAAATTGGGACATGCCGTCGGGGATCAGGTTGCGCACGATGGCCGCGAAGTCGGCGTTGACCAGGTTCTTGGCCCGGTTGAGCAAAACCGGCAACGGGCTCGAAGGCTCGTGGCGGCTGTAGTAGGCCAGTAGCCGGTCGAGGCTGCGCAGCACGTCGTCGCGGCTGTTGATCTCCCCCGACACCCGGGGCTGGGCCGGCGCCGTGGGGGCGCTGGGCTCTTGGCCGGGTGCTGGCTCGACCTCGGCTTCGGCGGGGCTGTCGGCCGCCTGCGCAGCGTGCTGGCCCAGCACCTGCAACGCCAGGCGCAGCGGTTGCTTGAGGGCGCTGAGGTCCACGCCACTGGCGGAGCCGACCTGTTCGCTGACCTGCTTTTCGATGGACTCGACCGCCGAGCGAGCGCTGCTCAAGGCGTGGCGAATGGCATCCAGGTGCTCCGGGTCGCTGTCTTGCAGCGCACCGGCCAGATGGTCGGAGCCCAGGCTCTCGCCGGAAAAATGCTGCAAGCCGGCCGCATTCAGGGCGGCCCGCACGCTGACCGGGCCGAAGGTCCGGGAACGGGTGAGGATGGCGTCGCGCAGCAGGCCGATGGTGGTATCGGAAGCCAGGCCGGCGAGGGCGTTGATACGGACGGTAGGGTCGTTGTCGTCGTCGGCGTCCAGGCGTGGATGCAGTTGCTCCCAGTAGTCGCGCAACAGGCCGTCGATCAGCTCGAGGCTGGTGGCCAGGCCCGGCAGGCCTTCGAGGGCCAGGGTGCTCTGGAGCAGGAAATGGGTGATGCGCAGGTCCTTGCTGCGAGACAGCAAGTCCAGGCTCTGCTGCTGGATGCCGCGCCACTCCGGCGGTTCGGCCGGAAGGATCGAGTCGCCCATGCTGCGCTCGGGCTGGCCCTGGGCGGACCGCTCCAGATGCAAGAAATCCGCGTCGTATTCCAGGTCTTCGCCACAAGGCGAAGTTGCTGAAATCGCAGCGAGCAACATCGGTACATCCACCTGGTTCGATCTCCCTATCGGCCTGCAGGACAGTCAGGCAGTTAATGCACTAGTTAATTGTGAACTCGCGCACATTTCTTGGTTTATATAGACTCTTTGATACTAGTGAGCCATCATCCGTGTTCAAGAAGTTGTGCATTTTTGGTGTAGTACTTGTGCCTTGTCAAGGTAAGCTATTCACCTTGCATGACAGTGATATGTCGCCTTACTTGGCCCCCTGACCGAAGGGTCAAATCGAGGGCGTAAGAAAGGCTTTTGTCATCTGTGTCGGTTAGGTTGAGCGAACGTGCTGTGAACTGTGCGATTTAAGGGATTTTTGCGGGCTTTTCATCTTTTTACGGAACTTTTTACCCAACGCCGGTTCGCACGCGGATGTACAGCAAGGAGGCGCGATGTCGCTGTGTTTGACTATCACTAGTTATCATAAGATTACCCCCGGTCAATGCCCTGAGAAACTAATGAACCAGGGAGTGATGGCAATTGGCCGTAGTTCTGATAACGATTGGGTACTTCCCGATCCCGAGCGCTTAGTCTCCGCGCGACATTGCGTCATCCAATACAAGGATGGCCGCTATTACTTGACCGATAACAGTACTAATGGTGTGGAGTTAGTCCGCGCCGGTATCCGCATGCGCCGAGGCGCCAGCGAGCTGCTGGAAGATGGCGAGGTCATTCGGATCGGCGATTACGAGATCAGCGCGCGAATCGATTTCAGCATGAGCCGGTCCCAGGCCGAGGTTTTCGCCGGGGACAACGCCAATAGCTTCGAGGCGCTGATGGGGCGCCAGGCGGCGCCGCCGACGCCGCTCGAGCCGATCTCCATGGCGCCGGTGGCGCACTTCCAGGGCGCTTCGGCCCAGGACACCTTTCCCGATCTGTTCGACTTCCTGGCCCCGGGCGCGACCCCGCCGGCGACCCAGCCCGACCATGTCCCTGCCGAGCAGCACGACTTCCGGCCGCCGACGCCTACCGCCATTCCCCAGCCGCTGCCCCAGGTGCCGCCGGTGGCGCCAGCGCCCCAAGGGGTGGGGATGATCCCGGAAGACTGGGACCTGTTCGCCGAGACGCCGTCCAGGCCGGCGCCCGCACCGCTGCCCGAGGCCGCCCCGCCAGTGCCGCCGGCGGCGACGCCGTTCCCTGATATCGGCGAGTTCGCCACGCCATTCGAGGAGTCGCAACCCGTGGCCGTTGCGCCAGTCGCACCTGTTGCACCTGTTGCACCTGTTGCACCTGTTGCACCTGTTGCCGCTCCTGCCGCCCCGGTCGCTTCGCCGGCCACCGCGCCAGCCGGCGAGCCGCTGCCGCCAGCCGACCTGCTGCAAGCGTTCCTGCGTGGCGCTGGCCTGGAACATTTGCGTATCGATCCGCAACAGGCCGCGGCGCAGATGGAAAGCCTGGGCCGCAGTTATCGGCTGATGGTCGAGGGGCTGATCGACGTGTTGCGTGCCCGCAGTAGCCTCAAGGGCGAATTTCGCATGCAGCAGACGATGATCCGCCCAGTGGAGAACAACCCGCTGAAGTTCGCGCCGAATGTCGACGAGGCGATGCTTTTGCTGCTGCGTCACAGCAGCCAGGCGTTCATGGCCCCGGACCAGGCGGTGCAGGACAGCTTCGACGATTTGCGTGCCCACCAGCTGGCGGTCATGGCCGGCGTGGAAGCGGCCATCAAGCACCTGCTCGGGCGTTTCGAGCCCAGCGAACTGGAAGCCCGCATGAGCAAGCCCGGCGGCCTGGGCAACCTCTTCGGCGGTTCGCGCCAGGCGCAGAACTGGCAGCAGTTCACCGCGCTCTACAAGCAGATTTCCCAGGAGGCCCAGGATGATTTCCAGGACCTCTTCGGTCGCGAGTTCAGTCGCGCCTACGAAGAACACACCCATCGGTTGCGCCGCTCCTGAGCGCCCCTGGAAACCCCCAGACACGGATACACGGACAGCTGACACGTCATTGAGGACGCAGGATGATTCAACGATTACTGACATTGGTCGCCATGCTGGTACTGGCGGCTTGTGCCAAGGACACCCCGCTACCAGCGGCCGATCCGGCCAAGGACGGTCCCGGCGCCACCTCGGTGGAGCTGCATTTCCAGGCCACGCCCGGGCTCAATCCCAGCCCTGACGGCAGCAGCACGCCGGTGCGGGTACGGATCTTCGAACTGAAGAACCCCGCGGCCTTCATGCGTGCCGATTACTTCGCCCTGGCGGAGCGCGCCCCGGCGACCCTCGGCCCCGACCTGATCGACCAGGACGAAGTGCTGGTCCAGCCGGGCGATCAGTTCACCCTCAAGCGCACCCTGGACCCGGCCACTCGCCAGGTCGGCCTGCTGGTGGGCTTTCGCGAGATCGACCGGGCCCAGTGGCGGGTCAGCGTCAATACCGCGGCACACCTGAACAACGCATATCAGATCAGCCTCGACCTGCGCGCGGTCAGCGCCGAACTCGCGGCGTCCCCATCCAGCCCCGCCCAATAGGCAATCGGAGCAACCATGTCCTGGAACAATCGAGTGGTCTGGTCGGAAGGCATGTTCATTGGAACCCAGCACTTCCAGCAGCACGACCGTTACCTGGAGAACCTCATCGACGCCCGCAGTCGTCCGCTGGCGACCGGCGCCTGGGGGTTTTCCGAGCTGCGTATCGACCAGGGCCTGCTGGCCCAGGGCAAGCTGGCGATCATCAGCGCCCGTGGCCTGTTGCCCGACGGCACGCCGTTCAACATTCCCCATGACGACCTGGCGCCGAGCCCGCTGAGCATCGACGACAACCTGCGCGATGGCCTGGTGTACCTGGCCCTGCCGCTCAAGCGCGCGGGCGCCCGGGACACCGTGGACGAAGGCGAGGAGCTGGGCGGGGCGCGCTACCTGAGCCAGGTGCGCGAGGTGCGTGACGATAACGCCGCCTTCGAAAACCGCGCGCCGGTGGCCGTGGGGTCACGGGCCCTGCGCCTGCTCACGGCCCAGGACGGCTTGAGCGACTACGCCGCCGTCGGCGTGGTGCGGATCAAGGAAAAGCGTGCCGACCGCGCCCTGGTGCTGGACGACAGCTACATCCCGCCGTTGCTGGATGTGGCGGCTTCCAAGCCGTTGAGCGCCTTTCGCAGCGAGCTGCTGGGGCTGCTGCACCAGCGTGGCGAGGCCCTGGCCGGACGCGTGGTGGCCTCGGGGGCCGGTGGCGCTTCGGAAATCGCCGACTTCATGCTGTTGCAACTGGTCAACCGCGCACAGCCGTTGATCAGCCACCTGAACCAGATCAGCCCGCTGCATCCGGAGCGCTTTTATAGCGAACTGGTGGGCCTGGCCGGCGAGTTCTCGACCTTCTCCAACAGCAGCCGGCGTCCGGCGGAATACCCGCAGTACCAGCATGACGAGCTGGCGCTGAGCTACGCCCCGGTCATGCAGGCGCTGCGCGAGGCCCTGTCGATGCTGATCGACAGCAAGGCCACGCCGATCCCGATCGTCGAGAAGGCCTACGGTGTGCACGTGGCGATGCTGGCCGACCGGACCTTGCTGGACAACGCCAGCTTCATCCTGGTGGTGCGCGCCGACGTGCCCGGCGAGACCCTGCGCGGGCGTTTCGCCCAGCAGAGCAAGGTCGGTTCGGTGGAGCACATCCGCGACCTGGTCAACCTGCAACTGCCGGGCATCGGCCTGCTGCCGCTGCCGGTGGCGCCACGCCAGTTGCCGTATCACGCGGGTTCGACCTACTACGAACTCGACCGTGGTAGCGAGCACTGGAAGCAGCTGGCCCATTCCGGTGGTTTCGCCTTCCACGTCGCAGGGGAATTCCCGGGGTTGAACCTGGCCTTCTGGGCCATTCGAGGATAAGTCGCGATGCATCCGTTCGACGATTCGGCAGGGCAGCCGTCCCCGGCCAACGACCGCACCCAATTCATGCCGCGCCCCGGTGGTCGCGCGCCCGAGCCCGGGCGCCCGGCAGCCGCTCCGGCGCCCTCGCTGGCGATACCGGCGGCGCCGCTGGCTTGCGGCCAGGCCCAGGGCCTGAACCCCCTGGAGAGCGCTGCTGGCCCGTTGCTGGCATTGCTCACCCGCCTGCGCAGCACCCTGGCGCATCCGGCGCCGGCCAGCCTGCGGGCGCAACTGCTGGCCTACCTGCGCCAGTTCGAGGAGCGTGCCGAGGCCGCTGGCGTACCGCGCAACGATGTGTTGCTGGCCCGCTATGCGCTGTGTACCGCCCTGGACGAGGCGGTGCTGAGCACGCCTTGGGGCAGCACCAGCGACTGGGGCAAGCAGAGCCTGTTGATCACCGTGCACAACGAGGCCTGGGGCGGCGAGAAGGTGTTCCAGCTGCTGGAGCACTGCCTGCAGAGCCCGCGCGAGCGTTTGTACCTGCTGGAGCTTTTGTACCTGTGCATGTGCCTGGGTTTCGAAGGCCGCTATCGGGTGATGATCGACGGTCGCAGCCAGCTCGAGGCCCTGCGCGAGCGTACTGCGGCGACCATTCGCAGCGCCCGTGGCGAACATGAGCGTGAGCTGTCGCCCCACTGGCGCGGAGTGACCGTGGCCCGGGACCGCCTGGCCCAGTTCATGCCGCCCTGGGTCGGCATCGCCATCGGTGTGGCGTTGCTGCTGGCCCTGCTGTTCGGCCTGCGCCTGAAGCTGGCGGCGGATGCCGAGCCGGTGTTCAAGAACATCCATGCCCTGGGCGAGATCCCGGTGCAGACCCTGGACCGTCCGGTGATCCAGCCCAAGGTGGTGGAGCGTCCGCGCCTTTCCGGGTTCCTGGCCGACGATATCCGTGCCGGGCGCGTGGCGGTGGAAGACACCGCCGACCGCTCGGTGGTGACCATCCGTGGCGACGAGCTGTTCGCTTCCGCCAGCGCCAGCATCCGCGACGAGTACCAGCCGTTGATGCTGCGCATCGCCGATGCCGTGCGCAAGGTCAAGGGCCAGGTACGGATCACCGGCCATAGCGACAATCGGCCGATCGCCACCCTGCGCTTCCCCTCCAACTGGAAGCTGTCCCAGGCCCGCGCCGAATCGGTGCAGGAGATCCTCGTGGCGAAGACCGGGCAACCGGCACGCTTCAGCGCCGAAGGCCGCAGCGATACCGAACCGCTGGCCACCAATGCCACTGCCGAAGGGCGGGCGCGTAATCGTCGGGTAGAAATCAGCGTATTGGCGGAGGGGGTCGAGTGAAGGCGTTTTTCAGTTTTGTGATTCGCTGGGTGATCCCGCTGCTGGGCCTGATCGCCCTGAGCCTGATCATCTGGTTCATCGGCCCGCTGCTGGAGTTCCTGGTGCCGGAAGGCCGGCGCTGGGCGCTGATCATCTTCATCTTCGCGGTGTGGATCGCCTACCGGGTGTTTCGCATCATCCAGGCCCGCCGGCATGCGGCCAAGGTCTTGCAGAGCCTGGCGGCCGACACGCCACCGGACCCGGACAGCCTGGCCACCGCCGAGGAGCTGGCGGCCCTGCGCCAGCGCATGGACGAGGCCCTGGTGCTGCTGAAGAAGGCCAAGCTCGGCGGTGACGAGAGGCGCAACCTCTACGAACTGCCGTGGTACGTGATCATCGGTCCGCCCGGCTCGGGCAAGACCACCGCGCTGGTCAACTCCGGCTTGCATTTCCCCCTGGCGGCACAATTGGGTGCCGGCGCCGTGCGTGGTGTCGGCGGGACGCGCAATTGCGACTGGTGGTTCACCGACCAGGCCGTGCTGCTGGACACCGCCGGCCGCTACACCACCCAGGACAGCCATGCCAACGTCGACAAGGCGGCCTGGCTGGGCTTTCTCGACCTGCTCAAGACCCAGCGCTCGCGGCGGCCGATCGATGGCGCCTTCGTGGCCATCAGCCTGTCCGACCTGCTGCTGGGCAGTGAAGCGGAGCGAGCGGCCCATGCCGCGGCGATCCGCCTGCGGATCCAGGAGCTGTACACCCAGCTGGGCGTGCGCTTCCCGATCTACCTGATGCTGACCAAGCTCGACCTGGTGCCGGGATTCATGGAGTTCTTCGACTCCCTGAGCAAGGAAGAGCGAGCCCAGGTCTGGGGCATGACCTTCGCCCTGGATGACGGCAAGGGCAGCGACAGCCCGCTGGCGCACTTGCCGGCGGAGCTGGCGGCCCTGGAGCAGCGCCTCAACGAACGCCTGGTGGAGCGCCTGCAACAGGAGCGCGACCCGGCACGGCGCGACCTGATCTACGGCTTCCCGCAGCAGTTCGCCGCGCTCAAGGAGTCCTTGCAGGGCTTCCTCGAAGGCGTGTTCAAGCCCAATGCCTTCGAAGAGCGGGTGCTGCTGCGCGGGGTGTACTTCACCAGTGGCACCCAGGAAGGCAGCCCCATCGACCGCCTGATCGGCGCCATGGCCCAGAGCATGAACCTGGACCGCCAGCACCTGGCGCGCCAGACCGGCACCGGCCGCAGCTACTTCATCGAGAAGCTGTTCAGTGCCGTGGCTTTCGCCGAGCGCGGGCTGGTGGGGGTCAACCCCAAGGTCGAGCGTCGGCGCAAATGGATCGCCCGTGGCGCCCTGGCCGCCAGCGTGGCCCTGGTGCTGGTGGTCGGCACCCTGTGGATCGTCAGCTACCGGGCCAACCAGAGCTATATCGCCCAGGTCGACCAGCGCGTGGCGCCGGTGCGCCAGGGCGTGCAGAACCTCAGCCCGGCCCAGCGCGATGTGCTGGCGGTGCTGCCGCTGCTCAACGCGACCCGCAACCTGGCCGGCGATGCCCCGGGCTGGGCCGAGGGTCTTGGCCTGTACCAGGGCGATATGCTCGAGGCCGAGTCCGCCAGCGTCTATCGCAAGCTGCTGGTGGCGGTGTTCGCCCCACGGTTGATGACCCGCATCGAAGAACAACTGCACAGCGGCGGCAACTCGGACTTCCTCTACGAGGGGCTCAAGGCCTACCTGATGCTGGCTGACAACGAGCATTACGATGCCGACTTCATCAAGGCCTGGATCACCCTGGACTGGGACCAGACCCTGTCCCGCGAGCTGCCGCCCGACCAGCGCCAGGCCCTGACCGGGCACTTGCAGGCGTTGTTCGAGAAGCATCCGCCCAATGCCCGCCTGGACCAGCGCCTGATCGACGACCTGCGCCGCCAGTTGCAGCAGTTGCCGGTGGCCCAGCGGGTCTACGACCGGGTCAAGCGCGCCAAGCTTCCGGCCGGCGTGCCGGACTTTCGCCTGAGCGAAGCCGGTGGCCGCGATGCGGCGCTGGTGTTCACGCGCAAGAGCGGCAAGCCATTGAGCGAACCCCTGAGCGGGCTGTTCACCGCCAAGGGTTATCGCGAGGGCTTCCTGCTGGCCAGCGTCAACCAGGCCGGCACCCTGGCCGAGGAGCAGTGGGTGCTGGGCCGCGACCAGGCCGAGCAACAGAACGTCGCCAGCCTGGCCGCCGATGTGCGCCGCTTGTATTTCCAGGACTACCTGCGCCAGTGGGACGCGCTGCTGGCCGACATCGACTTCGTGCCGATCACCAGCGTGGCCCAGGCCGCCGACGTGCTGCGGATCATCTCCGGTCCCACCTCGCCGTTGAAAAAACTGCTGGTGGCGGTATCCAGGGAAACCGACCTGCAACAGGAAGAACGCCTGCTGGCGGCCCAGGGCCAGAAGGTCGAGGGCGGGGTCGACCAGCTCAAGCAGCGCCTGGGTTCGCTCCTGGGCCAGGAGCAGGCAGCGGGTCCGGCGGCCGTGGCCAGCGAAGACCCGGTGAGCCTGCACTTCGCCGACCTGATCAGCCTGGTGAGCAAGGGCGAGGGTGAGCCGGCGGCCATCGATGGCCTGCTGGCGGACATGAACGCCCTGTACGTGCAGGTCAGCGCCATGGTCGGCGCCAGCGGCGATGCGCTGCTGGGCGAAGCCAAGAACCAGGCCAGCGCCGCCGCGGCCCGGGTCAGCCTGACCGCCGCGCGCCAGCCGCCAGTGGTCCAGGGATTGGTCAAGTCGGTGGTCGGTTCCACCACCAACACCATGATGGGCGGGGTGCGCAACCAGTTGAACGCGGCCTGGGTCAGCGAGGTGGTGAATGTCTACCGCCAATCCCTGAGCGGGCGCTACCCGATGTCGCCGGGCAGTTCGCGGGATGCGACCCTGGAGGACTTCGGCCAGTTCTTCGGTGCGGGCGGGGTGATGGACAGCTACTTCCGCAAGTACCTGCAGCCCTACGTCAACACCTCCACTGCTACCTGGAGCTGGCAGCCGGGAGCGGCGCAGAAACTGGGGATTTCCCCCGGGGTGTTGCAGACGTTCCAGCGTGCTTCGAACATCCGCGATGCGTTCTTCCGCTCCAGCGGCGGCACCCAGCCGGCTGTGCGCTTCGAGCTCAAGCCGGTGGAGATGGACGCCAATATCAGCCAGTTCCTGCTCGACCTGGATGGCCAGCAACTGAGCTACGACCACGGCCCGAGCCGGCCGGTGGCCATGCAATGGCCGAACCCGGGAAGCATCGGCGTGGTGCGCCTGTCGATCATGCCGCCGTCGGCCAGCGGGCGTTCGGGGATCACCCTGGACGGCCCCTGGGCCTGGTTCCGCCTGCTGGAGCAATCGGACCTTTCCGCCACCAACTCGCCGGACCGCTTCAACCTGCGGTTGCGGGTCGATGGCGCGAGCATTTCCTATGAGCTGCGTGCCAGCAGCGCCTTCAACCCCTTCAAGAGCCGGGTGCTCAGCGGCTTCAGCCTGCCGGAGCGGCTATGACGGCGCCCGGCCTGTACGGCAAGCTGGCCAGCCGTGGCGATTTCGTCAGCCGTGGCCTGCCGCAGAGCTTCATCGGCCCCTGGGACAGCTGGCTGGCGGCGGGTTTGCTGGCCAGCCAGAACGCCATGGGCGAGCACTGGCTCAACGCCTACCTGGTCAGCCCGTTGTGGCGTTTCGCCCTGGCCCCGGGCCTGTGCGGGCCCCAGGCGGCGGTCGGGGTGGTGATGCCGAGCATCGACCGGGTCGGGCGCTATTTCCCCCTGACGGTCGCCGCGCTGCTGGAGCCCGGCGAAGACCTGGCCTCGCTGGTGAGCGGCCCGGACCAGTGGTTCGAACAGGTGGAGGAGCTGTTGCTGGCAACCCTCGACGAGGGCGCCAGTTTCGAGGCTCTGGAAGAAGGCTTGCAGGGCCTGGGGGCGCCGCTGGCGACAGCGCGTGCCGAGGGCAGCCATTACGCCGGCCTGCAACGGTTCTATGTCAATGATCCGCAGGCCCGGGGGACGGTACTGGCCGCCCTGGCCCTGGACGGGTCGAGTGTCTGGTGGGGACGTGGCTCGCAGTACATCAGTCCGATGCTGCTGCGTTGCCAGGGGCTGCCGCCAGCCAGTGATTTTGGGCAATTTCTGCTCGGGCAAGAGGGTGCCGTCTAAATGCGTTCAGCGCCACAACTGTCCTATCAGTCCGCCAGCTACAGCCATGTCGGCATGGTGCGGAAAATCAATGAAGACGCCTGGCTCGAAGCCCCGGAAACCGGCCTCTGGCTGGTGGCCGACGGCATGGGCGGGCACGCCGCCGGCGACTACGTCAGCAGCCTGATCGTCGATAGCCTGCGCGCGGTGCCGGGCGGCGACAGCCTGGAACACTACGTCGCGGCGTTGCGCAATGCCCTGGCGGCGGTGAATGCCGCGGTGCGCGAGGAAACCGCCAACCGTGGCGTGACCATGATGGGCAGCACCGTGGTGCTGCTGGCGGTACGCGGCGACCAGGCGGTGTGCCTGTGGGCTGGCGACAGCCGCCTGTACCGGCTGCGTGACGAGCAACTGGAGGGCATCTCCCGGGATCACAGCTACGTCCAGGACCTGCAGGACAGCGGCCTGCTCAGCGAGGCCGAGGCGCGGGTTCATCCGCGGGCCAACATCGTCACCCGTGCCATTGGTGTCGAGGCCCAGTTGGAGCTGTCCCAGGTCGACCTGCAAGTGCAGGCCGGCGATACCTTCCTGCTGTGCAGCGATGGCCTGAACAAGACCGCCGAGGACTTCGAGCTGCGCGACGTGCTCAGTCACAACGAGCCCAACGATGTGGTGCGCAGCCTGATCCACCTGGGCCTGACCCGGGGTGCGCCGGACAACATCACCGCGATCGTGATCAAGGCCGCAGGACACTGACCATGGACATTCTGATTCCCGGCTTCGATATCCAGGGCGAGATTGGCGAAGGCGCCATGGCCAGCGTGTACCTGGCCACCCAGCGCTCCCTGGAGCGCAAGGTGGCGCTCAAGGTCATGGCTGCCTCGCTGGCCGCCGACCCGAGCTTCTGCGAGCGCTTCCTGCGCGAGGGCAAGACCCTGGCGCGGCTGTCCCACCCGCACACCGTGACCATCCACGACATCGGCAATGTCGGCGAGCTGTACTACATGGCCATGGAGTACCTGCCCAACGGCACGCTCAAGGAGCGCATCGCCGCCGGGCTGACCCCGGAGCAAGGCCTGACCTACATCCGCCAGATCGCCTCGGCCCTGGGTTATGCCCACGCCCAGGGGCTGGTACACCGTGACGTCAAGCCGGCCAACATCCTGTTCCGCGCCGATGGCACGGCGGTACTCTCGGACTTCGGCATCGCCAAGTCCCTGGATGATCGCACCCAGTTCACCCAGGCCGGCTTCGCCGTCGGCACTCCGAGCTACATGAGCCCCGAGCAGGCCCGTGGCCAGGACATCGACGGCCGCGCCGACCTCTATGCCCTGGGCGTGGTGCTGTACGAAATCCTCGTCGGCAAGCTGCCGTACAACGGCACCGATGCCTTGTCCACGGCCCTGGCCCACCTCACCGAACCATTGCCCGAGCTACCGGTGCACCAGGGCCGCTACCAGCACATCCTGGGCAAGCTGCTGGCCAAGGACCCGGCGGAGCGCTACCCGGATGCCGCAGCCTTGCTGGCGGCCCTGGACAACCTGCCGGCGGCGGCCCCGGAGGTCGAGGCGACGCTGATCCAGCCGTTGCCCTTGCCGCCCCTGGAGGTGCCCGCGGGCAACGACCTGGCCGGGTTGACCCCGGTCTCCATCGAGATTCCCCGGCAGGCCCCGCAACCGGCCCCGCGCCAGGAGCCGCGTGCGGAACCTGTGGCGCAGCCCCAGCGCGTCTCCAGCCTGCCGCCCCAGGGCGCCGAGCCGGCCGGGCAGCGGCGTGGCCCGGTGCTGGCCCTGGCCGGCGTGGCCGTGGCGGTAGCCCTGGCCGTGGCTGGTGGTGGCTATTGGTGGCTGTCCGGGGACAGCCCGCAGCCAGCGCCCAAGACCGTGGCCGGCACCCCGGCCTCCGGTAGCGCCAGCACGCCCAGCGTGGCGCCGCCGGTGAACCAGCCCGTGGCGAGCGATGCCGATGGCGGCCAGCGGCCGTTGCTGATGGCGGGCAAGAAGACCCTGTTCCAGCGAGTGCTGAGCAAGCCTGGGGCGAGTTTCTCCAGCGAGCCCGGAGCTGCCCCGGGCGCGGCGGTGCCGGCGTTCTCGGTGCTGTACGTGTATCAGCGCAAGAGCCTCGACGGCCGCACCTGGTTGCGCCTGGGCGCGGCCAGCGATGGTCGCAGCGCCGGTTGGCTGCCTGAGGACCAGGTCAGCGACTGGAAGCAGAGCCTGGTGCTCAAGTTCACCGAGCGCTCCGGGCGAGCGCCGGTGATGTTCGTGCGCCAGGCCAGCCAGTTGGAACGCCTGCTGGCCGATCCTGCGGCGGCCAAGAACCTGCTGCTCAATGCGCAGAAGAACCCCCAGGATGACCAGCAGGTGCTGGCCTTGGAACCCAATGCCAGCGCGGTGCCCCAGGACCAGTTCTACCTGCTGCCGATCTTCGACGCCAAGGAGAGCTTCGACGAGAACGGCCAGCCGGTGCAGTTGCTCAATGTCGCTTCCATCGACCCGGGCAATAGCCCGCAGAGCATCAGCGACAGCGCCGGCAAGCGCCTGCCGGTGAATACCGCGCCAGCCGCCGGTGACGCGTTCCGCACCGCCGTGGTGCTGGTGGTGGATACCTCGGTGTCGATGCAGCCCTACATCGACCGGGTCCGCGATGTGGTGCATGAGCTGCAAGGCAAGCTGGCCGCGCGCGGCGATCTGGACAGCGTCAGCTTCGGCCTGGTGGGCTTTCGCAACAACATCAAGAAGACCCCGGGCCTTGAGTATGTCGCCAAGACCCTGGTGACCCTGGACCAGGGCCGCGATCCCCAGCGGTTCCAGGAGCTGGTGAGCCAGGTCAAGGCCACCAGCGTGTCCAGCCACTCGTTCAACGAAGATGCTTTCGCCGGGATCATGCAGGCAGTGGAGGGCATGGACTGGAAGGGCTACGGCGGCCGCCTGATCCTGCTGGTCAGCGATGCCGGCGCCCTGCGCAAGAACGATCCCTACAGCCGGACCCAGATGAACGAGGCCGAAGTGCGCCAGGCGGCCCTGGGCAAGCAGATCAAGATCTATGCCCTGCACCTGCGCTCCGATGCCGGCAAGAAGAACCACGCCCAGGCCGAGACCCAATACCGGGTGCTGACCGCCGACGCCAACCCGAAGATCGGCGACCTGTACATCCCGGTACCCGGTGGCGACGTGGGCAAGTTCGGCGAGCGGGTCGACGAGATCGGCACGGTGTTCGCCGACCTGGTGCACCAGGTGCGCAGCAACCAGGAGCAGGCCGTCCCGCTGCTGGCGGCGAGCCCGAGCATCGCCGAGAAGTCGGCGGCCATCGGCTACGCCATGCACATGGATTTCCTCGGGCACAAATCCGCCAGCCAGGCGCCGCAACTGGTCAGCGCCTGGACCGCCGACCGCGACCTGACCAACCCGGCGCTGCCGGCGTTCCAGGTCTGCGTGATGCTCACCAAGCTGCAGCTCAACGACTTGCAGCAGTCGCTGAAATTGATCGTCGACGCGGCGCGCAAGACCCAGACCTCGCCCAAGGATTTCTTCCAGGAAATCGCCAGCGCCAGTGCCTACATGAGCCGCGATCCGGCGGCCCTGCGCAAGGGCGGCAACCTTGCCGATGGCGGCGTGCTGGGGGAATACCTGGAAGGCCTGCCGTATCGCAGCAAGTCGCTGAACATGACCCAGGACCTGTGGTTGTCGTTGAGCGTGGCCGAACAGGAAGACTTCATCGACGAACTGGATTCGAAGATCCGTCTCTACGAGACCTTCCACAACGACCTGGCCAACTGGGTGCGCTTCGGCGATGCCGAGCCGGGTGATGCCCTGTACCGCGTTCCGTTGTCGACCCTGCCCTGATGCTGAACCTTCTGGATGTGCGCAAGAGCCGCGGCGAGGGACGCCAACGCTACAGCCTGGTGATCCCCAGGCTGCAATTGCGCGCGGGCGACCAGTTGGCGGTGGTGGGCCCCAGCGGCTGCGGCAAGAGCACCTTGCTCGACCTGCTGGCGCTGGTGCTGGCCCCGGATTCGAGCCGGCGCTTCGATTTCGCCCCGGACCGGGAAACCCTCGATATCGCCGGGATCTGGAAGCAGGCCGGGCACAGCGTCCTGGCCGATCTGCGCAGCCGGCACCTGGGTTATGTGCTGCAGACCGGCGGCTTGCTGGGGTTTCTCGATGTGCGGGGCAACATCAGCCTGCCGCGCAAGATGCTGGGCCTGGCCGACGAGGGCATTCCCCGGCGCCTGGCCGAGCGCCTGGAGATCGTCGACCAGCTCCACAAGAAGCCCGCCGATCTGTCGGTGGGCCAGCGCCAGCGGGTCAGTTGCGCCCGGGCCCTGGCCCATGGACCGCAGGTGCTGCTGGCGGACGAACCGACCGCGGCCCTGGACCCGTTGAATGCCCAGCGGGTGATGCAACTGCTGGTGCAACAGGCGCGGGACCAGCAGCTGTGCTGCGTGGTCGCCACCCACGATGAACCGCTGGCGCGGGCCAATGGCTTGCAGATCCGGCGTATCGCCTGCCAGCGCGATGTCGATGGCGGCGTGACCGCGACCCTCGGGGAGGCGTGCTGATGCGTGCAGCCCTGATCGCGGCGCTGGCCTGGCAGGACTACCGGGCCGATACCTGGCTTTCGGCCTGCTCGGTGCTGGCCCTGGTGGCGGTGATCGCGCCGTTGCTGGTGCTGTTCGGACTCAAGTTCGGCCTGGTCGGCAGCCTGACCGAGCGCCTGGAGAAGGACCCGGCGGTGCGCGAGATCATCCCCTTGGGCGGCGGGCGCTTCAGTGCCGCGTTCATTGCCGAACTGCGTCAGCGCCCGGACGTGGCGTTCGCCTTGCCCAGGACCCGGCAGATCGCCGCCACGGCGGAGTTGGCGCGAGGCGAGGGGGATGTTGGCCTGACCGTGGAAATGCTGCCTACCGCGCCTACCGATCCCTTGCTGGGGTCGTTGCCGGCATTGCAAGGCATGAATGGGGTGGTGCTCAGCCGTACCGCCGCCGAGAAGCTCGGGGCCCGGCCTGGGGATTGGCTGCAGGCCAGTTTCGGCCGCCAGGTGGCCGGGCGAAGCGAGGTGCAGCGGACCCGGGTCCAGGTCGAGGGTGTGTTGCCCCTGGAGGCTTTTGCCCGCGATGCCTTGCTGGCGCCGCTGGAGTTGCTGGAGGCTGCCGAGGACTATCGCGACGGCCGTGCGGTGCTGGCCATGGGCTGGGCCGGTGGCGCCCCGACCCAGGCCGGGCAGCGGGTGTACCCGGCGTTTCGCCTGTATGCACGCAGCCTCGACGATGTCGAGCCGCTGCGCCGCTATTTCGCCGAGCGCGGCCTGCTGGTGTCGACCCAGGCCCAGGCCATCGCCCAGGTGCAGTCGTTGAGCCGCAACTTGTCGATCGTGTTCTGGATCATCGCCGGGCTGGCCCTGGCCGGGGCCTTCGCGGCGATCTTCGCGGGCGCCCTGGCGGCGGTGGAGCGCAAGCGCCGGGAGCTGTCGGTGCTGCGCCTGCTGGGTTTTTCCACCGGGGCTCTGCTGCTGTTCGTGGTGGCCCAGGCGCTGTACAGCGCCGCTTTCGCCGCCGTGCTGAGTGGCGTGTTGTATGCCCTGGCCCAGGCCGGGCTGAATCATTTGTTCATGCAGGTGCCGGGCGAGTACGCCAGCCATCTGCTGCCGGGCCACTTCGGCCTGGCCCTGTTGGCGACGCTGGGCGTCAGCACCCTGGCCGCCGCGCTGGGCGGCTGGCGGGTGGCGCGCATTGAAGCCTGTGAAGGAATTCGCGATGTATAAGTTGATCAGCGCCGTGCTGGCCATGACTCTGGCCGGCGCCGTGTGGGCCGAAGAGCCCGACAACAAGATGGACAACCCCAAGCCCCTGGCCGGCGATGTCAGCCTGCCGTTGCCATGCGATGGCGAGATGGTGTTCCGCTACGTCTACGTGCTGGCCCAGGGCACCCTGGATGACCGCGAGATCAACCTCGGCTATCCCTTCGCCGAGGGCGAGAGCGGCTACCAGCAGTCGTTCATTTCCGGCTACCGGCGGGACTACATCAACGGCCAGTTCACCCTCAAGGACTTGCCGGGCCCCTGGGCCAAGACCATCGGCCCGCTGCTGCCCAAGGCCGGCACCGGGGTGCCGCTCAAGCCGATGATGTACTTCATCGGCAAGTACGAGGTCACGGCTCGCCAGTACGCCCAGGTGATGGCCCAGGCCCAGTCCCTGGCCAGCGGCGAGCCGGCTCCGGCCTGCGAGGCGCCGCAAGGCATGCAGGGGCGCCTGCCCAAGGTCAAGCTGTCGCGCTTCGAGGCCGAGCGCTTCGCCGCGGTGTACAGCGCCTGGCTGATGAAGAACCACCGCGACCTGCTGCCGGTCAGCGGGCGTGGCGGTTCTGCCGACGACGGCGGCCTGGGCTTCGTGCGCCTGCCCACCGAAGTGGAGTGGGAATACGCTGCCCGTGGTGGCCAGGCGGTGAGCCGCCAGGAGCTGGAAGGCCGGCTATTCCCACGGCGTGTGGAGGGCAGCGAGAGTGATGGCCCGCTGGGCGATTGGGCGGTGTTCAACCAGGTGGCTGGCGGTACCGGCCAGGCGGCACGACTGATGCCCATCGGCACCAAGTTGCCCAACCCCATCGGTTTGTTCGACGTGATCGGCAACGCCGCGGAGATGGTCCAGGAGTCCTTCCAGCTGGTGCACGCCGGCCGGCGCCAGGGCACCTATGGTGGTTTCGTGGTCAAGGGCGGCAACTACCTGGAAGGCGAGGGCACGCTGTTCACCGGCATGCGCCGCGAATACCCGCTGTTCGCCGCCGATGGCACCGAGCAGAGCAACGAGACCACCGGCTTCCGGGTGGCCATTGGGGCGCTGTCGGCGCCGCGCTCGCGCTACAAGGAACTGTTCGCCCAGTGGCAGAAGGAAGGGCGCCTGGCGTCCCTGACCGACGCCATCGACGACGCCCAGGACCCGACCAAGCGCCTGGACAGCATCATCGCCGCCAGCGTCGACCCACGGCTACAGGCCGAGCTGGGGCTGGTGAACGAAGAGCTCAAGCGCAACGTTTCGCTGATCGCCCAACAGCGCGAGGAAGCGGCGGGCAACCTGATCCAGTCCTCGGCACTGGTGGCCGAGACGATCAACAACTACAACATTCGCCTGACCAACCTGAAAAAGAGCCAGCAGCAAGCCCTCGATGCCAAGGATGAACCCAGCGCCAAGCTGTTCGCCGAAGCCATCGACAACGGCCGCAGCGCCCTGGACGGGGCGGTGGCGATCTATATCGATAACCTGGCCACGGGCACCCGTTACACCGACGCGGTGATCCAGGCGCAATTTCAACGGATCAAGGAAGAGCTCAATCGCAAGCCGGTGCTCGGCAAGAGCCTGGTGACGCGCGCTACGTTATTCGTTCGCCATGTCGGGGACTACCGCCAGAAACAGCGGGCCGACCCGGCGACGATTTTGAAGGAACTGCTCGCATCGACCGGTCAGAAGTCGTGACCGGCCGCTGTCTGTCGAGCCTGGAGGATCTCGGACGACCTTGAGTCGCGCCGAGTTGGTCAAACTTAATCGAGATCACGAACATGCTTTTTTCCCGCAACCCATTTGCTTCAACGTCCAAGCGTCACCTGCTGTTGGTTGCCGCCGGGTTCAGCACCGTATTGACCGGTTGCGCGACCTCTCCGGTATCCAAGGTGGCCTCCACCACCAAGGTCGAGTACTACCCGAGCTGCTACGAGCCGGTGCAGCACCTGCGTGCCACTGATTCGGACATGACCAAGTCGGTCGTCACCGGTGCCGCCCTGGGTGCTGCTGGCGGCGCCTTGCTCGGTGCCCTGACCGGTGATGGCGACCACCGTGGTCGCAACGCGGCCATCGGCGCTGCTGGTGGTGCCCTGGCTGGCGGTGCTGCCGGCTACTACACCGAGCGCCAGAAGCAGATTGCCGATGACAACCAGCGCATCGCTTCCTACGCTACCGACGTCAACAAGAGCGTGGCCGACATCGACCGCAGCACCGCTTATGCCCGTGCTTCGCAGACGTGCTACCAGCGCGCTTTCGACAGCCTGATCAGCGCGCGCAAGGCCAACAGCATCAACGATGTCGAAGGTCGCAAGCGCCTGGCGGAAATCGTCAGCGGCCTGAAGGAATCCAACGACCTGATCACCGCGGTGAACGGTCGGGCCAGCGAGGACCTGAGCAAGTACAACCAGGCCTATGAGCAAGACCTGCAGCAGGTGGGCGTGCAGCGCACCGACGTGGTCAAGGTCGCCACCGCCGACACCACTGCAGTGACCAGCACCGGCAAAGGCAAGGGCAAGGGCAAGACCCCTCCGAAGGCGAAGCTGCCAGTGGTGCCCAAGGAAGCGGTGAGCACCGAGAAGTCGATGCAGCAGGCCAAGACCAAGCAGGCCGAGAGCAACAAGGTGGCCACCACCGGCCAGACCCAGGTCAACAGCATGTGCAAGAACCCGGACCTGGGCGACTGGGCACCGGTACCTTGTCCTAACGTCTGAGTCAGTGATTGTCTGACAAGATGTAGCGATAAGCGCTGAACGCCAGGCGATCTTCGAGCAATCGAACGGATCGGCTGGCGCTCGGCGAGTTACAGGTTACACTGCGCCGGCCATCCAATAATTCCACTGAGGCGCCGCGCATGAAATTTCGTTTTCTCCTCTGGGTGCTTGGCCTGTTGATGGGCAAAGCCAGTCGCAACAATCCCGCTTTCCAGCAACAGTTGGGCGACAAGGAGCTGGTTTTCCAGCTGCAGACGCTCGATGGCAAGGTTGCTCGGCATTTCTTCGTCAAGGACCAGCGTGTCACCAGTCGTTCGGGGTTCTATCCCGAGCCGGCGTTCGCCATCGCCTTCAAGGACGCGGCGTACGGCTTTGCCACCATGCAGGCGAAGAACAAGCAACTGGCGTTCATGACCGGGATCCAGGACAAGTCGATCCAGATCAAGGGCAATCCGGCGCTGGTGATCTGGTTCCAGGGGCTGACCAAGTACCTGAAGCCCAAGAAGTCCAAGCCCAAGGCTTGAGGCGTTCGACGCGCCAGTCGGCGGCAGGGCCGCGACCGGTCGCAGGAGATGATCCGGAAGGGACTCTGCAGGCCGCAAGGGCCTGCAGAAAGACTCAGGCCTGGCTGAATTGCGAGGCCAGTTCGCGCAGCAATACCTCGGCTTCAAGCACCTTGCTCACCACATCCTCGGCCTTGTCGCGACTGAGCCCCAGGCGTTCGAACAGGGCCTCGGGAATTTCTTCGCGGGGGCCGGAGCCGATGCCCCGGCTGCGCAGCAGGCGCACTGCCAGGCAGACCAGGTTCGGGTACTCGGCATTGGCGCCGTCGTAGCCTGGGTCGTGCTGGAAGCGCAGGGCGGTGCACAACTCGTCCGGCATGTCCCAGTAGCGCATCAGCCAGGAGCCGATCTGCTCGCGACTGATGCCCAGCAGGTGCTGCTCGATGTAGCTGTGGCACAGGTGCGGGTTGACCTCCAGGTGCCGGCAGATCAGCGAAAAGTGCGGCGGGAACACATGGGCCAGCAGCAGGTAGCCGAAGTTGTGCAGCAGGCCGGCGAGGTAGGTCAGGCCGGCTTCGGGGCGCTGGGCCCGGGGCATGGCGCGGGTCAGGCCCTCGATCACCGCGGCGGTGTAGATCGACTGCTGCCAGTACGGCGTGGCGTGCTGCGGCTGGTCCTTGGGCAGGCTCAGGGTCTTGCCCAGGGCCAGGCCCAGGGCGAGGTTGATCACCAGGTCGAAGCCGAGCACGCGGACGATGGCGTCTTCCACCGAGCGGATCTTGCCCGGCGAGGCGTAGTAGGGCGATGCCGCCCAGCTCACCACCTGCGCGGCCAGTGCCGGGTCGGTTTCCACTACCCCGGTGATGTCGTCGATGGTGGCGTTGGGGTCGACCCGCAGCTTGATGATCTTCTGTGCGGTTTCCGCCAGGGGCGGGATCTCGATGGTGGCTTCCAGGCGCTGCTGGATGCGCCGGGCGGTGAAGGCCTGCATCGCCTGGGAGATTTCCTCGCGGTCATCGTCCGGGCGGTCGAGGTTGGGGCGGATGCTGCTCAGGGACTCGCCGAAGGTACCGGCGCTGGCCTTGCTGAGCATGCCCTTGAAGTCTTCGCGAGTGATTTCCAGCAGCACGCCCGGCTCGCCCGAGTGGATCAGCAGGCTGGGCTCGTGCAGCAGGCTTTCTTCGTACAGGCAGGGCGAGCTGGTCAGGGCCGGCAGGCCAGGCAGCAGGCTCAGGCTGTGCTTGCCGAGCATGCGCTCCAGGCGTTCGGTGGAGACCGAGCGCAAGCGTCGGCCGGTGAGCTCGGCGAGGCGGTTCAGGTCCAGCAACTGGCTCTGTGGGAACAGCACCATCAGGGCGCCGACGGCGTCATCGAGCAACACCGCCTGGACTTTGCGCGAGGCGGGCAGTTCGGGGTGGTCGATGACTTCGTTATAGCCGATGGCCAGCTTGCCGAGCAGCAACCGGATGACAGATGGCGCGTGCGGGGCTGCAGTGGCGAGGGCAACTTCTGTCATGGCGTGGTATCCGTTTTTCTACAATGTGACCAGTATAACCAGCTTGGTCATTCCAATGGTTCACTAACTGAGGCTTGGTTCACACTTGACCGTATTGCTGGCCGTGGCGCAACCAGCGCTCCAGCAGCGGACTGACGTGGGTCGGCCAGCGCTCCAGCAGTGCCTGGGCGGCGTCGCGCACGGCGGGCAGCAAGTCGGCATCGCGCATCAGGTCGGCGACCTTGAACTGCAGCAGGCCGGTCTGCCGGGTGCCGAGCATTTCCCCCGGGCCGCGCAATTCCAGATCCTTTTCGGCGATGACGAAGCCGTCGTTGGTTTCACGCATGATGCCCAGGCGTTGACGACCGATTTGTGAAAGCGGCGGATGGTAGAGCAGCACGCAGTGGCTGGCGGCGCTGCCACGGCCGACCCGGCCGCGCAACTGGTGCAGTTGCGCCAGGCCCAGGCGTTCCGGGTTCTCGATGATCATCAGGCTGGCATTGGGCACGTCGACCCCGACCTCGATCACCGTGGTGGCCACCAGCAGTTGCAGGTTGCCGGCCTTGAATTCGGCCATGACCGCGGCTTTTTCCGGCGCCTTCATGCGGCCGTGGATCAGCCCCACCCGCAGTTCGCCGAGGGCGCTGGAGAGGTCCTCGTAGGTGGTCTCGGCGGCCTGGCAGGTGAGTTCCTCGGACTCCTCGATCAGGGTGCAGACCCAATAGGCCTGGCGTCCCTCGGCACAGGCGGCGCGCACTCGCTCGATCACCTCGATGCGGCGGCTGTCGGTCACCAGCACGGTGTTCACCGGAGTACGCCCGGGCGGCAGTTCGTCGAGGATCGAGGTGTCCAGGTCGGCATAGGCGCTCATGGCCAGGGTCCGGGGAATGGGCGTGGCGGTCATGATCAACTGGTGCGGGCAAAGCCGGCCGCCCACGCCTTTCTGGCGCAGGGCCAGGCGCTGCTGGACGCCGAAGCGGTGTTGCTCGTCGATGATCACCAGGGCCAGGTTCTTGAATTGCACTTCGTCCTGGAACAGTGCGTGGGTACCCACCACCATGGGCGCGCCGGCGGCGATCTGTTCCAGGGCGGCGCTGCGGCTCTTGCCCTTGAGCTTGCCGGCCAGCCAGGCGACTTCCAGGCCCAGCGGCTCCAGCCAGCGCTTGAAGGTGATGAAGTGCTGTTCGGCGAGGATCTCGGTGGGCGCCATCAGCGCCACCTGGTAGCCGGCCTCCAGCGCTTGCAGGGCCGCCAGGGCGGCGACCACGGTCTTGCCGGCGCCGACGTCACCCTGGATCAGCCGCAGCATGGGTTCGGGCTGGCTCAGGTCGTAGGCGATCTCGTTGCCTACTCGCTGCTGGGCGCCGGTGGGAGCGAAGCCCAGGTTCTTCAGGTAGCGGGCCGGCAGCTTCTTGGCCACTGGCAGCACCGGCGCGCGCTGGGAGCGCTGGCTGTCGCGCAGACGCTGCTGGGACAACTGGTGGGTCAGCAGCTCTTCGAAGGCCAGGCGGTGCTGGGCCCAGTGATGACCCAGGGCCAGCTCATCGACATCGGCGTCGGCCGGTGGGTGGTGCAGGTAGCGGATCGCGTCGTCCAGGGGCGCCAACTGATAGTCCCGGGCCAGCTCCTCGGGCAGCCAGTCCGGCAGGCTGCGGGGGCCGAGCATGGCCAGGCTCTGCTGGCAGAGCATGCGCAGGCGCTGTTGGGTCAGGCCTTCGGTGAGCGGGTAGATGGGGGTCAGGGTCTGGTCCACCGGCGGTGGTTCGTCGCCGCTGATGGCGCGGTATTCGGGGTGGTAGATCTCCAGCCCCGAGGCGCCCGGGCGGGCCTCGCCGTAGCAACGTACCCGGGTGCCACGCTTGAGGCCTTCCTTCTGGGCGTTGCTGAAGTGGTAGAAGCGCAGGCTCAGGCCGCCGGTACCGTCCTGCAGGCGCACCAGCAGGCTGCGGCGCTTGCCCATGACCACGTCGGCGCCGCTGACGGTACCCTCGACCACCGCATCCTGGCCCGGGCGCAGGGCGCCGATGGGGACCACGCGGGTACGGTCCTGATAGCGCAGGGGCAGGTGGAACAGCACGTCCTGGAGGTTTTCCAGGCCGACCTTGGCCAGCTTCTCGGCCATGGCCTCGCCGACGCCCTTGAGTGCCGTCACCGGCACCTTCGACAACTCGGTCATGGTGGCGGCTTAGCTGGCGACGGGCGGCTTGGCCACGGAGCACAGGCGGATCGAGTCGGCGAGGATCTCGATGGCCTTGGGCCGCGGGAAGCTCGCGCGCCAGGCGATGGCCACGGTGCGAAATGGTGCCGGCGGGGTCAGCGGACGGACCTCGATGACCCCCGGGGCGTAGTGGTGGCTGTCCACCGCCGACAGCGGCAGGATCGAGACGCCCAGGCCCGAGGCGACCATGTGGCGGATGGTTTCCAGCGAGCTGGACTCCACGGTGGTGTGCTTGGCGCCGTCGTTGCCCTTGGTCAGGGTCGGACAGGCTTCCAGGACCTGGTCGCGGAAGCAGTGGCCTTCACCCAGCAGCAACAGGCTCTTGTCGTTGAGCAGGCTGGCGTCGATGGTTTCCTTGCGGGTCCAGGAGTGGTCGCTGGGCATCAGCACATAGAAGGGTTCGTCGTACAGCGGCAGGGTCAGCACATCGGCTTCGTTGAACGGCAGGGCGATGATGATCGCGTCCAGCTCGCCGTTGCGCAGCTTGTCGCGCAGCACGTGGGTGAAGTTCTCCTCGATGTACAGCGGCATCTGCGGGGCGACCCGGTGCAGCTGTGGAATCAGGTGGGGGAACAGGTACGGGCCGACGGTATAGATGGCGCCGACCTTGAGCGGGGCGGTCAGCTGGTTCTTGCCGGCCTGGGCCAGTTCACGGATGCCCTGGGCCTGCTCCAGGACCTTCTGCGCCTGGGCGACGATGGTTTCGCCTACCGGTGTCAGGCGCACGGCGCTCTTGCTGCGCTCGAAGATCAGCACGCCGAGTTCGTCCTCGAGCTTCTTCACGCCGACCGAGAGGGTGGGCTGGCTGACATGGCAACGCTCGGCGGCATGGCCGAAATGCTGCTCCTGGGCAAGGGTAACGATGTAGCGCAGTTCTGTAAGGGTCATAGCGGGCGTCCGTGAGGTTGCGGCCAAGCATAACGGCTGCAATCGATAGACGCACGTTATCAGACTGAGGGAGGAGTGCGACACCCGCCAATGCTTGCGTCGGACGGGTTGAATGCGAAGGGCACCCTGGGGTGCCCTTGCCTTGGATCAGCGGCGGCCGCGGCTGCGGTCGATCTCGTAGTTGTACGAGGCGGTGATTTCCACGCTGCCGTTGTTGAGCATGTCGGCGGGTGGCTTGGGCAGCGGTTGGGCGCGACGGATCATGTCCAGGGTGGCGCGATCCAGGTCGGCATTGCCTGAACGCCCGACCAGCTCGTAGGACAGTACCTTGCCTTCGGCATCCACCACGAAGCGCAGGGAGTTGGTGCCTTCCTTGCCGCGTCGCTGGGCTTCGCTCGGGTAGCGCTTGTACTTGGCCAGGTGCGCCTGCAGCTCGCCCTGCCAGTTGGCCTTGGCGGCCGCCTGGGCTGGCGATGGACCTGGGGTCGCCGGTGCCGGGTTGCTCGACGTTGCCGGTGTCACCGGAGCGTCGCTGGGCTTTTCGTCGGAAGGTTTTTCCTTCGGCGGCTCAGGCTTTTCCACTGGCTTTGGTGGTTGTGGCTTGGGCTTCTGCTTGACCGGCTTGGGCACCGAGATGGTGGGTTTGGGCGCTTCGGCGAGTTTGGGCAGCGGCAGCTCTTCCACCGGCGCCGGTGGTTGTGGCGGGGTCACCACTTTCGGTGGTGCCGGAGGAGGCGGCACAGGGGCAGGCGCCAATTCGACCACCATGGCTTGGGGTGGAATGGGCATCGGCTGTGGCTTGGACCAGTTGAGGGCGAGTGCGATCGCCGCCGCGTGGACGCCCAGCACCACGGCCAGGCTACCGCTGTAACGCGTCAGTCTTTGGCGCGTCGTGATCATTTCTTGGCTGCCGTCTCGAGTCCGACCAGGCCGACTTTCAGGTAGCCGGCCGCACGCAGGTTGTCCATCACGCCCATCAGGTCGCCGTAGTCAACGCCCTTGTCGGCCTGGAAGAAGATCGTGGTGTCCTTCTTGCCCTGGGTCTTGGCGTCGAGGGCGGCGCCCAGGGTCTCGGCCTTGATCTCATCGTCGCCGAGGAACAGGCGCTGGTCGGCCTTGACGCTGAGGAACACCGGTTTCTCAGGGCGCGGCGCCGGCTTGGCGCTGGAGGCGGGGAGGTCGACCTTGATGTCCACGGTGGCCAGGGGAGCGGCCACCATGAAGATGATCAGCAGCACCAGCATCACGTCGATGAACGGCGTGACGTTGATCTCGTGGTTTTCGGCCAGGTCGTCGCCTGCCCCTTCCTTCAAATGCAAGCCCATGGCCGATTACCCCACTTTCACCATGTGCGGTTGTGCGGAACGCTCACCTGGCTGGTGGTCCAGGTCGCGGCTGACCAGCAGCAGGACTTCAGCCGAAGCGTCGGTCACCTGGGCCTTGTAGCCGGTGATCGAGCGGGCGAAGACGTTGTAGATCACCACTGCCGGGATCGCGGCAACCAGGCCCAGGGCGGTGGCCAGCAGGGCTTCGGCGATACCCGGGGCAACCACGGCGAGGTTGGTGGTCTGGGTCTTGGCGATGCCGATGAAGCTGTTCATGATGCCCCACACGGTACCGAACAGGCCGACGAAGGGGGCGGTGGAGCCGATGGTGGCCAGCACGCCGGTGCCGCTGCTCATGTTACGGCCGCAGGCGGCTACCAGGCGCTCCAGGCGGAAGCTCACGCGCTCCTTGATGCCTTCCTTCTCCCGGCTATTGGCCGACAGGCGCATTTCTTCCAGGGCATCGTGGACCAGCAGGTTGATCAGCGTGCCTTGCTTGGTTGCGCCGGCGCTGGCTTCCTTGAGGTTGGTGGCCTTCTTCAAGGCAGCGATTTCATGGCGCAGGCGGCGCTTGGCGCCCATCAGCTCGAAGCCCTTGGCGATCCAGATGGTCCAGGTGATGATCGAGGCGATGGCCAGGCCGATCATCACCAGCTTCACGATGATATCGGCGTTCTGGTACATGCCCCAGGGCGACAGGTCGTGGGCCATGCCCAGGGTGTTGTCGGCTTCCAGGACTTCGGGAAGATCCTGGGCGGCTAGTGGCTGGCCATCGACCGGAGCTTGTTCGTCGTTTGCCGCAGCTGCGGCGGGAGCCGTGGCAGGTGCTGCCGGATCGGTGGCTGGGTGCTCGGCGACCGGCGCGGAGGCGGCTGGAGCCGGGGCTGGTGCGTGCTGGTCGGCCCAGGCTGCGGTCGGGGCCAGCAGCAGGCTGCACAGCAGCGCGGTGGCTGCGCCCATGGTGCGCAGCGGGCTTGGGCGTGTGGTTGGCGAGACGGAGAATGGGTTGCTTGTCATGCTGGCCGGACCTGAGAGGAGAATAGGGTGAATGTCCTTCTAGGCCTCGCAGGGCCGAGAACAAAATGGGTGGTCATTATTGCAAGTAATTCTTGTTAACAGAAGTAATAGAGTATCTTTTTTTCTTCGATTGCTAGCCGTTCGTCCACTGCGAAAGCTAGGCTTGACCTTTGTGCAAGGAGTTTTCTGATGTCTGCCCCCTCTATTCTGATCGCCGGTTGCGGCGATGTCGGAAGTCGCCTGGCGACTCAACTGTTGGCCGAGCAATGGCGAGTCCATGGCTTGCGTCGTACGGTGTCGCATTTGCCCCAGGGGGTGCTTGGCGTCGCCGGCGATTTGTTCAGCGAGCAGTGCCCGACGGACTGGCCCCGGGAACCCCTGGACTACCTGGTGTATTGCGCCGCGGCCACCGAGCATGATGAGGCCGGGTATCGCGCCGCCTACGTCGAGGGGTTGCAGCACGTGCTGGGCTGGCTCAAGCAGCACGGCCAGCGCCCCAAGCGCCTGTTGTTCGTGTCCAGCAGCAGCGTCTACGAACAGAAGGATGGCGAGTGGATCGATGAAACCTCTCCCGCCGAGGCCAGTGCCTACTCCGGGCGCCTGATGCTGGAGGCGGAGCAAGTGGCCTTGGATAGTGGAGTTCCCGCCAGCCGGGTGCGCCTGACCGGCATCTATGGGCCTGGGCGTGAGTGGCTGTTGACCCAGGTGCGTCGGGGCTATCGAGTGGCGGTGGAGCCGCCTTTGTATGGCAACCGTATCCACGCCGACGATGCCGCCGGCCTGCTGGCCTGCCTGCTCAAGGCCGACCACGCGGGGGTAGTGCTGGAGGATTGCTACATTGGCGTGGACGATGCGCCTGCGCCGCTGGCAGAGGTGGTCGGCTGGCTGCGCGAGTACCTGGGAGTGACGGAATGGGCGGCGGACTCCAGCGTCCGGCGCACCGGGAGCAAACGTTGCAGCAACGCCCGGGCGAAGGCCCTGGGTTGGGTGCCACGCTATCCCAGCTATCGCGAGGGGTATGCGGCGATTCTTGAAGGACAGGGCTGAGGCAGACCTTCTGACCTGTCGCCTGCGCCAAGGCCGGGGCCGGCTCCCGAGGGGAGCCGCTACCGCTAAGGCGCAAGGCCTTGCGGGCCTTGTCACCGACTGCGGCAGCGGTCACCGGCGAATTACTGCTTCTCCAGCAGCCACTGCTGGTTGCCCGGGGTCAGCGATGGAACCTCGTCCGCCAGGGCGGTATTGACCGCCTGGAAGATCTCCAGTTGCTGATCCTTGCGCACGAAGATCCAGGAGTTGCCACGGCCATTGAGTTGCAGCCAGATGCTGTCGTTGCCGCCGCTCATCGAGGCGCAGTCGCCGGCCAGGCACAGGGCATAGCGGTCCACGCCCGGCAGGCCTTGTACTGCGCCGTCGGCCTGGAACTCCACGCCGTTGCCTAGGCCTGACCCGTTGACGATCTTCCATTTGCCGCCCAGGTACGCCGAGTACAGGGCGCGCTCGAAGTTGGCGCCCAGGGGTGCGCCCTCGGGAGCTGGCTCCTTGGGGCGGTCGAAGACTTGCTCGGGCTCGTTGTCGTTGGCGACCTGGAGCAGGCGCTTGCCGTTGCGCTTGAGTTCTGTGGGCGCGCTGCCGTAGACCTCGATCTTGGCGGAGTCGGTGCTTTCGCTGGGCAGTTTGCCTTCGACGGTCTCGAAACCATTGGTGTAGCGGGCCTGGCCAGCCTTGGTGTTGATCTCCCACTCCAGGGTCGGGCCATTGGCCTGGAGGGCTTCACGCAAAGGTCCGCCCTTGGAGGCGGCGTCAATCGCTACCTGATTGATCCAGATGCCGCCGACATCGTGTTTGGCGGGGTCGCTGGCACAGCCGCCGAGCATTGCGGCGAGCAGCGAAACAGCTAGCGCTTTGCGCATGATGAAATCCTTTCAGAACGAAAACGGCGCGGCCTGGACGGCCGCGCCGAGGGTGTCACTCGATGACCAGAATGGCATCCATTTCGACCTGCGCGCCCTTTGGCAGGGCGGCCACGCCGATGGCGGCGCGAGCTGGGTAGGGCTGTTCGAAGTACTTGCCCATGATCTCGTTGACCTTGGCGAAGTGGCTCAGGTCGGTGAGGAAGATGTTCAGCTTGACGATGTCCTTGAACGAACCACCAGCAGCCTCGGCGACCGACTTGAGGTTTTCGAACACCTGGACGGTCTGGGCTTCGAAGCCTTCGACCAGTTCCATGGTCTTTGGATCCAGCGGGATCTGGCCCGACATGTAGACGGTGTTGCCAGCCTTGATCGCCTGGGAGTAGGTGCCGATGGCGGCCGGGGCCTTGTCGCTGGTAATAACGGTCTTGGTCATGAATGACTCCTTGTAATGGGCGGGCTTTGAGGCGGGTTAGGCACGCATGCGGGTGATGCGGATGACTCCGATCAGGGCGCGCAGTTTCTTGATCACGCGGGCCAGGTGCACGCGATCGTGCACGCTGACCACCAGTTGGACCACGCTGATGCGGCCATCGCGTTCGTCCATGCTGATTTTCTCGATGTTGCCGTCGGCGGCGTTGACGCTACTGGCCAGCAGGGCGATCAGGCCACGCTGGTGCTCCAGCTCGACGCGCAGTTCGACGTTGAACTCGCCGGTGACATCCTTGGCCCAGGAAAGCTGGATGCATTTTTCCGGGTTGTGGCGGATTTCACTGATGTTGCGGCAGTTTTCCAGGTGCACCACCATTCCCTTGCCGGCCGATAGGTGGCCGACGATGGGGTCGCCCGGGATCGGTGTGCAGCATTTGGCATAGCTCAGCACCAGGCCTTCGGTGCCGCGGATGGCCAGTGGGCCCTCTGGGCTCGGCAACTGTTCGCCCTCGCCCAGCAGGCGGCGGGCCACGACGTAGGCCATGCGGTTGCCCAGGCCGATGTCTTCCAGCAGGTCTTCGATCAGTTCCAGGCGGTATTCGTGGAGGATCGCCTGGATCCGCTCGGCCGGGATTTTCTCCAGGGCGCTGTCGAAGCCGTTGAGCACCTTGTTCAGCAGGCGTTCACCGAGGCTGATGGACTCGGAGCGACGTTGCAGCTTGAGGGCATGGCGGATGTGGGTGCGGGCCTTGCCAGTGACCACGAAGTTGAGCCAGGCCGGGTTCGGCCGGGCGCCCGGGGCACTGACGATTTCCACGGTCGAGCCACTTTGCAGCGGTTCGGACAGTGGCGCCAGGCGGCGATTGATGCGGCAGGCGATGCAGCTGTTGCCCACGTCGGTGTGCACCGCGTAGGCGAAGTCGACTGCCGTGGAGCCCTTGGGCAGCTCCATGATCCGGCCCTTGGGCGTGAAGACGTAGACCTCGTCCGGGAACAGGTCGATCTTCACGCTTTCGATGAATTCCAGGGAGTTGCCGGCCCGTTGCTGCATCTCCAGGACGCCCTTGACCCATTGGCGGGCGCGGGCGTGGGTGCCCTTGGGCTGCTCGTCGCCGCTGGACTTGTACAGCCAGTGGGCTGCGATGCCGTTGTTGGCCATCTCTTCCATTTCGCGGGTGCGGATCTGGATCTCGATCGGAACCCCGTGCATGCCGAACAGCGTGGTATGCAGCGACTGGTAGCCGTTGGCCTTGGGAATGGCGATGTAGTCCTTGAAGCGCCCGGGCAGCGGCTTGTACAGGTTGTGTACGGCGCCGAGCACGCGATAGCAGGTATCGACCTTGTCGACGATGATCCGGAACGCGTAGACATCCATGATCTCGTTGAAGGCCCGGCGCTTGCCGCGCATCTTCTTGTAGATACCGTAGAGGTGCTTCTGGCGGCCGCTGACTTCGCCCTGGATGCCGTCGATGGCCAGGCAGTGGCCCAGGGACTCTTCGATCTTGTTGACGATTTCCTTGCGGTTGCCCCGGGCGCGCTTGACCGCCTGGTAGATCCGCGCGGAGCGCATCGGGTGCATGGCCTTGAAGCCCAGGTCCTCGAACTCGATGCGCACGGTATGCATGCCCAGGCGGTTGGCAATGGGTGCGTAGATTTCCAGGGTTTCCTTGGCGATTCGCCGGCGTTTCTCGCCGGACAGCACTTCCAGGGTGCGCATGTTGTGCAGGCGGTCGGCCAGCTTGACCAGGATCACGCGGATATCGCGAGCCATGGCCATGGCCATCTTCTGGAAGTTCTCGGCCTGGGCTTCGGCCTTGGTCTCGAAGTTCATCTGGGTCAGTTTGCTGACCCCGTCGACCAATTCGGCCACGGTCTCGCCGAACTGGGCGCTGAGCGCTTCCTTGGCGATGCCGGTGTCTTCGATCACGTCATGCAGCATCGCGGCCATCAGGCTCTGATGATCCATGTGCATGTCGGCAAGAATGTTCGCTACCGCCAGTGGGTGCGTGACGTACGCCTCGCCGCTGCGACGGCGTTGACCGTCATGGGCTTGTTCGGCGTAGAAATACGCTCGGCGGACCAGGTTCACCTGGTCCGTGCCGAGATAGGTCGATAAGCGATCGGCGAGGGCGTCTATGCTCGGCATGATGTCTCCTGCCGTAGGCTGTGATCCCGCGCCGTGCTACGTCGACCAGGCATAGGCTCAGACGGCCTCGTTGGACTCGTCCTCGAAAGCAGCGAAAAGCGGCTCGTCTTCGACGATCTCGGCTTCGGCGATGGCTGCATAGTCGATCAGGCCTTCAGCGATTTCGCGCAGGGCGACAACGGTAGGCTTGTCGTTTTCCCATGCTACTTTCGGCTCTTTGCCGCCGGTGGCCAGCTGGCGGGCACGCTTGGTAGAGAGCATGACCAGCTCAAAGCGGTTATCCACGTGTTCTAGGCAGTCTTCAACGGTTACGCGGGCCATGGTCTTCCTCGTAGCAAATGCAATAAGCGCGGTGCCCGGATGGGCGAGCGGACTCAACAGTTTAAAAAATCACCAGCGTTTAGGGAAGCGCTGATTTTTTGACCAAGCCCTTCAACGCGCTGCAAGCACCAATGTAAAGCGCTTGCAGCGGTTTTGGGAAGTGCTGTTTTCAACCCAGCAATTCAGCCAGCAATTTGCCGAAACGCTGTTGCTGGCGCTTCTGCTGCAGCTGGTTGGTGCGGAAAATCGCTTTCAGGTCGTCCAGGGCATGGGCGAAGTCGTCGTTGATGATCAGGTAGTCGTAGTCGACGTAGTGGCTCATCTCGCTGACCGCTTCACGCATCCGGCCTTCGATGATCTCGTCGCTGTCCTGGCCGCGATTGGTCAGGCGCTGGCGCAAGGCTTGCTGGGATGGCGGCAGGATGAAGATCGAGCGGGCCTGGGGCATCAGCTTGCGCACCTGCTCGGCGCCCTGCCAGTCGATTTCCAGGATCAGGTCGTGGCCTTCGTCCAGGGTTTGCTGCAGATGGCTCTGGGAGGTCCCGTAGAGGTTGCCGAAGACCTCGGCGCGCTCGAGAAAGTCGCCGTGCTCGATCATCCGCACGAACTCTTCGCGCTCGACGAAGTGGTAGTTCACCCCGTTGGTCTCGCCCGGGCGCATGGCGCGGGTAGTGTGGGAGATCGAGACGCGGATGCTGGCATCGGCGTCGATCAGGGCCTTGACCAGGCTGGTCTTGCCCGCGCCCGAGGGGGCGGAAATTATGTACAGGGTGCCGGTGCTATGGGTCATGTCAGTTGCCTTACTCAATGTTCTGCACTTGTTCGCGCATCTGCTCGATCAACACCTTGAGGTTGACCGCAGCCTGGGTGCTGCGCGGGTCGAAGGCCTTGGAGCCTAGTGTGTTGGCTTCGCGATTGAGCTCCTGCATCAGGAAGTCCAGGCGCCGGCCGGCGGCGCCGCCGGACTTGAGTACACGGCGAACTTCGATGATGTGCGTGCTCAGGCGATCCAGTTCTTCGGCGACGTCGCTCTTCTGCGCCAGCAGGACCATCTCCTGCTCGAGACGAGTCGGGTCCAGCTCGGCTTGCATGTCGGCGAAGCGATCGAGGATCTTCTGCCGCTGCGTCGCGAGCATCTGTGGAACCAGTTCGCGCAGGGTCGCCACGTCTTCTTCTATAGAGGACAGGCGCTCGTTGATCAGCCGGGCCAGCTCGGCGCCTTCGCGCTCGCGGCCATTCTTCAATTCCTTCAGGCCTTGGTTGAACAGCGCCAGGGCCTCGTTGTTCAGGGCCTGCGGATCGTTGGCATCCGCGACCAGGACTCCGGGCCAGGCCAGGACTTCCAGGGGGTTGAGCGCGGCTGGTTGCTTGATCAGGCTGGCAACGGACTCGGCGGCGGCCACCAGCTGCGCGGCGCGCTCGCGGTCGACCTGCAGCGGCTTGCCGGTGGTTTCCTCGGTGAAGCGCAGGGTGCACTCGACCTTGCCTCGCGACAAGCCCAGGCGCAGGGCCTCGCGGACCGCGCCTTCCAGGTCGCGAAAGGCTTCAGGCAGGCGCAGGTGCGGTTCCAGGTAGCGACTGTTGACCGAGCGCAATTCCCAGCTCAGGGTGCCTTGGGTGCCGGCCCGTTCTACCCGGGCGAAGGCGGTCATGCTGTGCACCATGGAGGTCCCTCCGATTCAGCGCCGGCGCCAACCATGAATGGATTGGGTGGGCTGATAGTGATGAATTAAAGCCGACAGGCTGCGAAGGCGCAGGATTGTAGCGCAGTGCGGTGGGAGCCCCCAAACCCTGGCGTGGGCTCATAGTGACAGGGCTTTGCCGGGGCAAATTGACCTTTGGCGGTTTTTGGTCTGCCCTGGCGCGGTCGCGGGCCTTATAATGTTCGGCAGTTTTCCGTCCTCGTACAGGTGTTCCTCTATGAAACGTCCAAGTGGTCGCGCTGCCGATCAGCTTCGCTCGATCCGCATCACCCGCAACTACACCAAACACGCCGAGGGATCCGTACTGGTCGAGTTTGGCGATACCAAAGTGATCTGCACGGTCAGCGTCGAGAACGGCGTGCCGCGCTTCCTCAAGGGCCAGGGCCAGGGTTGGCTGACCGCCGAATACGGCATGCTGCCGCGCTCCACCGGTGAACGTAACCAGCGTGAAGCCAGCCGTGGCAAGCAGGGCGGCCGGACCCTGGAGATCCAGCGCTTGATCGGCCGTTCGCTGCGTGCTGCGCTGGACATGTCCAAGCTTGGCGACATCACCTTGTATGTCGATTGCGATGTGATCCAGGCCGATGGCGGTACCCGTACCGCATCCATCACTGGCGCCATGGTGGCCCTGGTGGACGCCCTGAAAGTGATCAAGAAGCGTGGTGGCCTCAAGGGCGGTGACCCGCTCAAGCAGATGATCGCCGCGGTCTCGGTGGGCATGTACCAGGGCGAGCCGGTGCTGGACTTGGACTATCTTGAAGATTCGGCGGCTGAAACCGACCTCAACGTGGTGATGACCAGCACGGGTGGTTTCATCGAGGTCCAGGGCACTGCCGAAGGCGCGCCGTTCCAGCCGGCCGAACTGAATGCGATGCTGGCCTTGGCCCAGCAGGGCATGACCGAGATCTTCCAACTGCAACAGGCCGCCCTCGCCGATTGATCCAGGCGGCCATGGCAAGGAGAGCGTTATGAGTGATGAGCAACTTCCGCTGCCTACGCCGAGCCATGAGGTTCGGCAATGGGCGATGTTCTGTCACCTGTCTGCCTTGCTGGGGCTATGGATTCCGTTCGGTACGCTGATCGGGCCGCTGATCCTCTGGCAGATGAAGCGCGAGACCGACCCCTTCATCGACGCCCAGGGCAAGGAGGCGTTGAACTTCCAGTTGACGGTCGCCATAGCCTCGGCGGTGTGCTTCCTGCTGATGTTCGTGCTGATCGGCTTCGTCCTGTTCGGCCTGCTGGCGTTGGGCGCCCTGGTGCTGACCATCATCGGCGGAGTCAAGGCCGGGGAGGGCGTGCCTTATCGGTATCCCTTCACCTGGCGGCTGGTCAAGTAGATTGAGCGAGCACAAAAAAGCCGACATTGATGTCGGCTTTTTTGTGGGGTATGCAAGGACGCTTAGATGGTCAGCGTCCAGTCATAGTCCACGATCAGCGGTGCGTGCTGCGAGAAGCGCGGCTGGCGCGGCAGGCGCGCGCTACGTACGAAGCGCCGTAGGCCGGGAGTCAGCAGCTGGTAGTCGAAGCGCCAGCCCAGGTTGAGCATCTCGGCCTGCTCGTTGTCCGGCCACCAGCTGTACTGGTCGCCTTCACGGCTGACTTCGCGCAGGGCGTCGACATAACCCATATTCCCGATGATCTCGTCCATCCAGGCGCGTTCGGGCGCCAGGAAGCCCGGAGACTGCTGGCTGTCGCGCCAGTTCTTGATGTCCAGCTTCTGTTGCGCCACGTACAACGAGCCACAGTAGATGTACTCGCGCCGCTTGCGCCGCTGCTTGTCCAGGTAACGGGCGAAGTCGTCCATTAACTTGAACTTCTGGTTCAAGTCTTCATCGCCGTTCTGCCCTGATGGAAGCAGCAAGGTCGCGATGCTGACCTTGTCGAAATCGGCTTGCAGGTAGCGCCCGTAACGATCGGCTGTTTCAAAGCCGAGGCCGCTGATGACCGCCTTCGGCTGCAACCGCGAGTACAAAGCCACGCCACCTTGGGCGGGAACTTCAGCATCGCAGGCATAAAGGAAGTAGCCATCCAGTTGGAAGGCTGGGTCGTCCAGTTCAAAGGCGGAGGCGCGGGTGTCCTGCAGGCAGATGACGTCGGCATTCTGTGCCTGCAGCCAACTGAGCAAACCGCGCTCGACTGCAGCCTGAATACCATTGACGTTCACACTGATGATCCGCATAAATGGCCCCAAAAATCACGTGCGTGTATGATACCCGAGCTCTACCTAATTAGCTAAATCCGTGGTATCTGGGGTTTTTTCATGCAGGCGTATCAGCGCGATTTCATTCGTTTTGCCATCGATCGCGGGGTTTTGCGCTTCGGTGAGTTCACCCTGAAGTCCGGGCGTACCAGCCCCTACTTCTTCAATGCCGGCCTGTTCAACAGCGGCACGGCCCTGGCCCAGCTGGGGCGTTTCTATGCTGCGGCGATCGTCGACAGCGGCATTTCCTTCGATGTGCTGTTCGGGCCGGCCTACAAGGGCATTCCCCTGGCAGCGGCGACCGCAGTCGCCCTGGCCGAGCATCACCAGCGCGACCTGCCCTGGTGCTTCAACCGCAAGGAAGCCAAGGCCCATGGCGAGGGTGGCAGCCTGGTGGGCGCGCCGTTGACCGGCGATGTACTGATCATCGATGACGTGATCACTGCCGGTACGGCCATTCGTGAAGTGATGCAGATCATCGGCTCCCAGGACGGCGCCAGGGCGGCCGGCGTACTGATCGCCCTGAACCGCCAGGAGCGCGGTAACGGCGAGCTGTCGGCGATCCAGGAAGTCGAGCGCGACTTCGGCATCCCGGTGGTAAGCATCGTCTCGCTGAACCAGGTCCTGGAGTTCCTGGCGGACGATCCGCAGCTCAAGCAGCACCTGCCGGCGGTGGAAGCCTATCGCGCGCAATTCGGCGTCTGAGTATTGCTGCGAGGCCTGCCCGTGATAGCGGCCTGCCTGGTGCGCCGATATCGCGGACAAACTCAGCTCCTGCAGAAGACGCAAAAAAAGACCCCGCCAGGCAAAGCCCGGCGGGGTCTTTTTCATTGCTGCTTTAAGGGCGCTTGCGATTGCTGATCAAGGTGCCCACGCCGGTGTCGGTGAAGATCTCCAGCAGGATCGCGTTGGGCACGCGACCATCGATAATCAGCGAGCTGCCCACGCCGCCCTGTACCGCTTCCAGGGCGCAGCGGATCTTCGGCAGCATGCCGCCGTAGATGGTGCCGTCGGCGATCAGCTCGTCCACTTGCTGGGTGCTCAGGCCGGTCAAGACCTTGCCCGACTTGTCCATCAGGCCGGCGATGTTGGTCAGCAGCATCAGCTTCTCGGCTTTCAGGGCCTCGGCCACCTTGCCAGCCACCAGGTCGGCGTTGATATTGTAGGACTCGCCATTGGCACCCACGCCGATCGGTGCGATCACCGGGATGAAATCACCCTTGACCAGCAGGTTCAGCAGGTCGGTATTGATGCCTTCCACTTCGCCCACATGGCCGATGTCGATGATTTCCGGGGTGGTCATTTCCGGCGTCTGGCGGGTCACGGTGAGCTTCCTGGCCCGGATCAGCTCGGCATCCTTGCCGGTCAGGCCGATGGCGCTGCCGCCATGGCGGTTGATCAGGTTGACGATGTCCTTGTTCACCTGGCCACCGAGGACCATCTCCACCACGTCCATGGTCTGCGCATCGGTCACGCGCATGCCATCGACGAAGTGGCTTTCGATCGACAGGCGCTTGAGCAGGTCGCCGATTTGCGGTCCACCGCCGTGTACTACCACCGGGTTTATCCCTACAGCCTTCATCAACACGATGTCGCGGGCGAAGCCGGTTTTCAGCTCCTCGCTTTCCATAGCGTTGCCGCCGTACTTGATCACCAGGGTCTTGCCGACATAACGGCGGATATAAGGCAGCGCTTCGGATAGGACCTTGGCGGTATTGGCGGCGGCGTCGCGTTCGATGGTCATTCAGGGCTCCGGTGCTTCAAACAATCAAAACGGTAGTTGGAGATCAGGTGCAACACGTTTCAGTTGGACATGGAACACGTCCTTAATCCGCTGCAGTTCGGCTGCATTGTCAGCCTCGAAGCGCAGCACCAGCACAGGGGTGGTATTGGAGGCGCGAACCAGTCCCCAGCCCTTGGCATAGTCGACTCGCACCCCGTCAATGGTGGTCAGGTTGGCACCCTCGCCCCACTGTGCGTCGTGCAAGGCATCAATGATGCTGAATTTGCTCTCTTCGGTCACATGGATATTGATTTCCGGCGTGGAAATATCGTTCGGGAAGGTGGCGAACAACTCTTCCGAAGTGGTTTTTTCCTGGCTGAGGATCTCCAGCAGGCGTGCCGCGCTGTAGATGCCGTCATCGAAACCGAACCAGCGCTCCTTGAAGAACACATGGCCGCTCATCTCGCCGGCCAGCAGGGCGCCGGTCTGCTTCATTTTCTTCTTGATCAACGAGTGACCGGTTTTCCACATTAGCGGACGGCCGCCATATTCCTTGATCAGTGGAACCAGGCGCCGGGTGCATTTGACGTCGAAGATGATTTCCGCGTCCGGGTTGCGCGCCACCACATCCTTGGCGAAGAGCATCAGCAGGCGATCGGGGAAGACGATGCTGCCGGTGTTGGTCACTACCCCGACCCGGTCGCCATCGCCGTCGAAGGCCAGGCCCAGGTCGGCCCCGGTTTCCTTGACCTTGGCGATCAGGTCCTCGAGGTTCTCGGGTTTGCCCGGGTCCGGGTGGTGGTTGGGGAAGTTGCCATCCACCTCGCAGAACAGCGGGATGACTTCGCAGTTCAGGGCCTCGATCAGTTGCGGGGCAATGACCCCGGCTGCGCCGTTGCCGCAATCGACCACCACCTTCATGCGACGGGCCAGCTTCACGTCCCGGGTGATCTCCTCGAGATAGCGCGGCAGGATATCGACCTTGGTGACACTGCCCTGGGCGCTGCTCAGGTTGTTGCTCTTGAGGCGCTCGTGCAGGGCCTGGATCTGTTCGTTGGCCAGGGTGTCGCCAGCGATGACGATCTTGAAGCCGTTGTAGTTCGACGGGTTGTGGCTGCCGGTGAGCATCACCCCGGATTTGCCAGCCAGTACATTGGCTGCGTAGTACAAGGCCGGGGTCGGAACCAGGCCGACATCGCTGACGTGGCAGCCGCTGTCATGCAGGCCCTGGATCAGCTGAGCCACCAGTTCTGGTCCGGACAGGCGGCCGTCACGGCCGACGCAAACGTTGGGTTCGCCCTGGGCCAGGCTCTGGGAGCCGATGGCGCGGCCGATCCAGTAGGCGGTTTCGGCGTTCAGGGTTTCCGGTACAACGCCACGGATGTCGTAGGCGCGGAAGATGCTGTCGGGAAGTTTCGGGGCGACTTTGGCTGCGGTGCTCATCACTGAGGGTGCTCCATCTGAAGGGGGTGCGGTACGGCCGTGGAATGACAGGCCGGCAGGCTCAAACTGAAGGGTATGACGGCGTTTTCAGCATAGAGTTCGTACTGCGAAAGTGCCATCGGGGGGTTATGGCTGGTGTGCCATCAGCCTGAAGCCGGGGCGGTTGGGGCGGATTCGCCGGCGATGACCGACGATCGTTCATCCTGAAATTTCCCAGGTGAGATGATCGGGCCGGGCAGGGCGCCCGGCCCGCAGCCAGCCTCAATGGCTACCGGAGTGGCCGAAACCGCCAGCTCCGCGCTGGCTCTCATCGAATGCCTCGACTACCTCGAAGTGGGCCTGGACCACAGGTACCAGCACCAGCTGGGCGATACGCTCGCCGACAGCGATGTTGAAGGCACTCTGGCCTCGGTTCCAGCAGGACACCATCAGTTCGCCCTGGTAGTCCGAGTCGATCAGGCCCACGAGGTTGCCCAGCACGATGCCGTGTTTGTGGCCCAGGCCGGAGCGGGGCAGGATCAGGGCGGCCAGGCCCGGGTCGCCGATGTAGACCGACAGGCCAGTAGGGATCAGCAAGGTCTGGCCCGGCTCCAGTACGGTGTCTTCCTTGAGCATGGCGCGCAGGTCGAGGCCGGCGGAGCCTGGCGTGGCGTACTGCGGCAGGGGGAATTCGCTACCGATGCGTGGGTCGAGGATCTTGGCTTGTAAAGCGTGCATGCGAGTTAAACCTGGTTCAGCCGTTCGGCGATGAAGGAGATCAGCTGGCGGGCAATCTTGCCCTTGCTGGTCTGGGCGAAGAGGGTTGCGTGCAACTCTCGGTCAATCACGCTACAGGCGTTTTCCTCGCTGTTGAAGCCAATGCTCGGGTTGGCCACGTCGTTGGCGACGATCAGGTCGAGGTTCTTGTCCTTCAGTTTGCGTGCAGCGTAGTCGAGCAGGTGTTCGGTCTCGGCGGCGAAGCCGACGCTGAATGGGCGGTCAGGACGGGTGGCGATGGTGGCCAGGATGTCCGGATTGCGCACCATTTGCAGCAGCAGGCCGTCACCGTTCGTAGGGTCTTTCTTTAATTTTTGTGGGGCAACGACTTCCGGGCGGTAATCCGCGACCGCCGCAGAGGCGATGAAAATGTCGCATGGAATGGCCGCCTCGCAGGCCGCCAGCATGTCGCGAGCGCTGACGACGTCGATCCGCGTGACTCGGTCGGGGGTTGGCAGGTGCACTGGTCCGGTGATCAGGGTGACCCGGGCGCCGGCTTCGACGGCGGCCTCGGCCAGGGCGAAGCCCATTTTCCCTGAGCTATGGTTGGTGATGTAGCGCACCGGGTCGATGTTTTCCTGGGTCGGCCCGGCGGTGATCAGTACATGCTTGCCGGTCAGGGCCTGGTGCTGGAAGCAGTCGGCGGCGCACAGTGCCAGGTCGTTGGCTTCGAGCATGCGGCCCAGGCCGACATCGCCGCAGGCCTGGCTGCCGGAGGCCGGGCCGAATACTCGCAGGCCGCGGCTCTGCAGGAGCTGGGTGTTGGCCTGGGTGGCAGGATCGCGCCACATGGCCTGGTTCATGGCCGGGGCGATGGCCACGGTGGCGTCGGTGGCCAGGACCAGGGTGGTCAGCAGGTCATCGGCGATGCCCTGGGCCAGGCGGGCGATCAGGTCGGCCGTGGCCGGGGCGATCAGCACCAGGTCGGCCCACTTGGCCAGCTCGATATGGCCCATGGCGGCTTCGGCCGCCGGGTCCAGCAGGTCGAGGTGGACCGGATGCCCGGAGAGGGCCTGGAGGGTCAGCGGGGTGATGAATTCACAGCCGCCCCGGGTCATGACCACGCGCACTTCGGCGCCCTGGTCGAGAAGTCGGCGAACCAGCTCCGCGCTCTTGTAGGCGGCAATGCCGCCACCGACGCCGAGCACGATGCGTTTGCGATACAGCCGCTGCATAGGCCTGTCTTTCCGTTCAGAGATTACTGCGTGGAGTTCCCCTCCCCAGGTGAAATACCACGCAAAAAAGAGGGGGCTAAGATAGCACAGCGTCCGCCATGGAACAGCGGCGCCATGCACAGGGAGGTGTGATGAGCATTCGTGATTGGCCCGCGGCGGAGCGCCCGCGGGAACGGCTTCTGGAGCAGGGCGCGCTCAGCCTTTCCGATGCCGAGTTGCTGGCGATCTTCCTGCGTACCGGTATCGCCGGCAGGAGCGCGGTCGACCTGGCCCGGCTGCTGTTGCAGCGTTTTGGCAGCTTGCGCAGCCTGTTGGAGGCGGACCAGCTGACCTTTACCCGCCAGCCGGGGTTGGGACCGGCCAAATATGCGCAGTTGCAGGCCGTGCTGGAAATGGCCCGGCGCAACCTCGCGCAGGAGCTGCATCGGCACTCCGCGTTGGAAAACCCACTGGTGGTGCGCGATTACCTGAAGTCGATGCTGCGGCACGAACCCCATGAGGTGTTCGGTTGCCTGTTCCTGGACACCAAGCATCGGGTCCTGGCGTTCGAGATCCTGTTCCATGGCTCGATCGATAGCACCACGGTGCATCCGCGCCAGGTGATCAAGCGCACCCTGGCCCACAACGCCGCGGCGGTGATCCTCTGCCACAACCACCCGTCGGGCATTTCCGATCCCAGCCCTGCGGACCGGGTGGTCACCCGGCGCTTGCAGCAGGCATTGGAGCTGATCGATGTCAGGGTGCTGGATCACTTCATCATCGGCGAGGGCGATCCGCTGTCGATGGCCGAGTACGGCTGGCTCTGAACCCGAGGCAAGCCCGCTACTCCGGGGCTTGCCATGGTGGGTAGGGGGAGGCTAGCGGAGGCTGACCTTGGAGTAGTCCTGGCGGCCGAAGGGGCTTACCTGGTAGCCCTGGACCTGCTTGCGGGCCAGGGCGAAGGCGGTCGGGTGGGCCAGGGGCAGCCATAGCGCCTGCTGCTGGATCTGGGTCTGGGCCTGCTGGTACAGCTTGCTGCGTACGCCTTGCTCGCTGGTGGTCTTGCCCGCGGTGATCAGCTTGTCCAGGTTCTGGTCGCAATAGCGGGCGAAGTTGGTCCCGGACTTGACCGCCGCGCAGGTGAACTGTGGCGAGAGGAAGTTATCCGGGTCGCCGTTGTCGCCGGCCCAGCCCATGAACAGCAGGTCGTGCTCGCCAGCCTTGGCCCGGCGAATCAGTTCGCCCCATTCGATCACGCGGATCTCCGCCTGGATCCCCACCTGGGCCAGGTCCGACTGGAGCATTTGCGCGCCCAGGCTCGGGTTGGGGTTGAGCAGGCTGCCGGAAGGGCGGGTCCAGATGGTGGTCTGGAAGCCGCTCTTGAGCCCGGCCTTGGCCAGGAGCTGGCGGGCTTTTTCAGGATCGAAGGCGTAGCCCGGCAGTTCCTTGGCGTAGCTCCAGGTGTTGGGCGGGTAGGGGCCATTGGCCGCTTCGGCAGTGCCTTCGAAGACCGCCTTGAGGTAGTTGGCCTTGTCGAATGCCAGGTTGATCGCCTGGCGCACCTCGGGTTTATCCAGTGGCGGGTGCTGGCTGTTGATGGCGACGAAGGCGGTCATGAAGGCCGCGGTGTGCTCGACCTTCAAGGCTGGGTCGGCGCTGGCGGCCTGGACATCCAGGGGCTTGGGCGACAAGGCGATCTGGCATTCGTTGCGCCGCAGTTTCTGCAGGCGCACGTTGGCATCCGGAGTGATGGCGAAGATCAGCGTGTCCACTGCCGGCTTGCCGGCGAAGTAGTCGCGGTTGGCCTTGTAGCGGATCGCGGCGTCCTTCTGGAAGCGGCCGAAGATGAACGGCCCGCTGCCGATCGGTTGGCTGTTGAGCTTTTCCGGGGTGCCGGCCTTGAGCAGCTGGTCGGCGTATTCCGCGGAATAGATCGAGGCGAAACCCATGCTCAAGGTGGCGAGGAAGGTGGAGTCGGCATGGTCCAGGGTGAAGCGCACGGTCAGCGGGTCCAGGGCGTCGATCTTCCTGATCAGGCCGGGAAGCTGCAGGGACTGGGCGTGGGGGAAGCCGCTCTGGGCCACCTGGTGCCAGGGGTTGGCCGGGTCGAGCATGCGTTCGAAGCTGAACTTGACGTCCTCGGCGGTCATCTCGCGGCTGGGGCTGAAGTATTCGGTGCGGTGGAATTTCACCTTCGGATGCAGCTTGAACACATAGGTCAGCCCATCGGATGAAATCTCCCAGCTGTCGGCCAGGCTGGGGACCACCTTGCCGCTACTGGCATCGAACTCCACCAGGCGATTCATCAATACGTCGGCGGAAGCGTTGGTGGTGGTCAGCGAGTTGTATTGCACCACGTCGAAGCCTTCCGGGCTGGCTTCGGTGCAGACGCTCAGCGCGGCGGCCTGGGCCAATGGGCTCAGGAGGGGGGCGAGCAGGAGCGGGAGGGCGGCAAGACGCATGGTCGGGTTCCTTGTGCAGATCGAAAGCCCATCTGCGAGTGCAGTCTGGAATTGCCTTACCCTAGTGACCTCGTGGGAAAATGACTATCCCTTTCGTACCGTCCAACTGCCACCTGGAGGCTGCCTGTGGGCCTGCGGGAGGGTTGCCCTGCAACGTTGGCGGCGCCTGGAAAGTATTCAGCGACGAGTGGTCATTTTCTGCGGTAGCCTTTGCCGCAGGCGTCCGGCGCAAGAAAATCAGTACTTTTCATCATCCCGAGCGCAGCGGCTGTTGTTGCTATGGGGTCTTTCTGGTATAAAGCAGCGCTCTTTTCTAGGGGCCCGGTTCCTTGCACCTGCAGGCGTAGCCGGTAAGACCCTAAAGAAACGCGGCGCCTGGCGCCAAATGACTGAGAGATTAAGCGGCCAACCCATGCCGGGTTGGGCATGTGGTTTTAGAGGGCTGAGGCATGTCTAGAGTCTGTCAAGTTACCGGTAAGGGTCCGGTGACTGGGAATAACATTTCCCACGCAAACAACAAAACCCGTCGTCGTTTCCTGCCGAACCTGCAGCATCACCGCTTCTGGGTTGAGTCCGAGAAACGTTTCGTGCGTCTGCGCGTATCTGCCAAAGGCATGCGTATCATCGACAAGCGCGGTATCGACGCCGTTCTGGTCGACATCCGTCGCGATGGCGGCAAGGTTTAAGGGAGCTAATCATGCGTGAATTGATTCGTTTGATCTCGAGCGCCGGTACTGGTCACTTCTACACTACCGACAAGAACAAGCGTACTACTCCGGACAAAATCGAGATCAAGAAATACGATCCGGTTGTTCGTAAGCACGTGATCTACAAAGAAGGCAAAATCAAGTAATTGATTTTTCTTCTGACAAAAAAACCCGCCTTCAAGCGGGTTTTTTTGTGCCTGCGATTCAGGCTTTCTGTTCGAAGGCCACGTAGACCTTGCGGCAGGGTTCCAGCACTTCCCAGGTGCCCCTGAAGCCGGCCGGGATCACGAAACGGTCGCCCGCGCGCAGGGTCTTGGCGTTGCCGTCGTTGTCGCGCAGGACCGACACACCCTGCAGGATCTCGCAGTATTCATGCTCGGTGAAGTTCACCGTCCACTGGCCTACGGCGCCTTCCCAGATCCCGGCATTGAGTTGGCCGCAGGGGCTGGCGTAGTGGTTGAGCACCGCTTGCTCGGGGTCGCCCTTGAGGATCTTTTCTGCGGCGGGCCGATAGCGTTCGACCTCGGTGGCGGCCTGGCTGAAGTCGACGACGTTGTGGATGCTCATTGCTGGATTCCCCCGTGATTACGGCGTGAGTGGCTATGAAGGGCAGAGTCTATGTTTATTAAAATGCACATAGCAATCCGGTTTGCCCGGGCTCTGTCAAATATATTGAAAGTACCGGTCCCGCTGGTTTAGGGTGGCGAGTGCCTCGGGCCGAAGACAGGCTGGCCGGGCAGAATTCTTCAAGAGTGCCAGCGTCGTTCGCGTGGCGCTTGCATCCACAACAAGAGGAGGCTACTCGCATGACCACCCTGACTCGTGCCGACTGGGAACAACGCGCCCGGGAACTGAAGATCGAAGGCCGCGCCTATATCAACGGTGAATACACCGCTTCGGTTTCCAATCAAACCTTCGAATGCATCAGCCCGGTAGACGGTCGTGTGCTGGCCACCATCGCCAGTTGCGATGCGGCAGACGCCCAGCGCGCGGTGGAAAATGCCCGCGCTACCTTCAACTCCGGTGCCTGGTCGCGCCTGGCCCCGGCCAAGCGCAAGTCGGTGATGATCCGTTTCGCCGGCCTGCTCAAGCAGCACGCCCAGGAGCTGGCCCTCCTGGAAACCCTGGACATGGGCAAGCCCATCACCGACTCCCTGGAGATCGACGTTCCCGGCGCGGCGCAGGCCCTGAGCTGGAGCGGCGAGGCCATCGACAAGATCTACGACGAAGTCGCCGCCACTCCCCATGACCAGCTGGGCCTGGTCACCCGTGAGCCAGTGGGTGTGGTCGCGGCCATCGTGCCGTGGAACTTCCCGCTGATGATGGCCTGCTGGAAGCTGGGGCCGGCGTTGTCCACCGGCAACTCGATAATCCTCAAGCCATCGGAGAAATCGCCACTGACCGCGATCCGTATCGCTGCCCTGGCGGTTGAAGCCGGCATTCCCGCCGGTGTGTTCAACGTGCTGCCAGGCTACGGCCATACCGTCGGCAAGGCCCTGGCCCTGCACATGGACGTGGACACCCTGGTATTCACCGGTTCCACCAAGATCGCCAAGCAGCTGCTGGTGTACTCCGGCGAGTCGAACATGAAGCGCGTCTGGCTCGAGGCCGGCGGCAAGAGTCCGAACATCGTGTTCGCCGATGCCCCCGACCTGCAGGCCGCCGCCGAATCCGCGGCCAGTGCCATTGCCTTCAACCAGGGCGAAGTCTGCACCGCCGGCTCCCGCCTGCTGGTGGAGCGCTCCATCAAGGACAAGTTCCTGCCCATGGTGCTCGAGGCCCTCAAGGCCTGGAAACCGGGCAACCCGCTGGACCCGGCCACCAATGTCGGAGCCCTGGTGGATAGCCAGCAGATGAACACCGTGCTGTCCTACATCGAGGCCGGCCACGCCGACGGCGCCAAGCTGCTGGTCGGCGGCAAGCGCACCCTGGAGGAAACCGGCGGCACCTACGTCGAGCCGACGATCTTCGACGGCGTCAGCAACGCCATGAAGATCGCCCAGGAAGAGATCTTCGGCCCGGTGCTGTCGGTCATCACCTTCGACACTGCGGAAGAAGCGATCCAGATCGCCAACGATACCCCTTACGGGCTGGCGGCAGCGGTGTGGACCGCGAACATCTCCAAGGCCCACCAGGCTGCCCGGGCCTTGCGTGCCGGCAGTGTATGGGTCAACCAGTACGACGGTGGCGACATGACCGCGCCGTTCGGTGGCTTCAAGCAATCGGGCAACGGCCGTGACAAGTCGTTGCACGCATTCGACAAGTACACCGAGCTGAAGGCGACCTGGATCAAGCTCTGAGTCCCTTGTGTCCAGTCCGTCCCTGAAGGGGCGGGCGATCGTAGCGCAGCCGGGCTTTCCGCAAGGGAAGTCCGGCTGTGTTGTCTGTGCCTTGCAGAACAATGATCCACAGGAGCGTGGAAATGCGTTGGGCGACCTATTTCGCCGTTTTATCCGCTGTCCTGAGCGTGGGCCTGGCCCTGGGCATGACCATGCCGCTGGTGTCCTTCCGCCTCGAAGGCTGGGGCTACGGGCCCTTTGCCATCGGCGTGGTCGCGGCGATGCCGGCTATCGGCGTATTGCTCGGGGCGAAGATTTCCAATCGCCTGGCGGCCCGCCTTGGCACCGCCAGCCTGATGCGCCTGTGCCTGTGGGCGGGGGCGGTGTCCATCGGCTTGCTGGCGCTGTTGCCCAGCTACCCGGTGTGGCTGGTGCTGCGGCTGATCCTGGGCATGGTGCTGACCATCATCTTCGTGCTCGGGGAAAGCTGGATCAACCAGCTGGTTGTGGAGCAGTGGCGCGGGCGCCTGGTGGCGCTGTATGGCAGCGGCTACGCCCTGAGCCAGCTGGCCGGACCCTTGCTGCTGGGAGTGTTGGGCACCGAGCATGACTACGGCTTCTGGGTGTCGGTCGGCCTGCTGGCGGTGGCGCCCTTGTTCCTGCTGGGCCGCAGCGGTGCCCCGGCCACCGAGTCGTGCAGCGTGACCCTGGTGGGCCTCTGGCACTTCTGCAAGGCATTGCCGGCGATTGGCTGGGCGGTGGCGCTGTTCGCCACCTTCGAGGCGCTGATCCTCACCCTGTTGCCGGTGTATTGCCTGAGCCAGGGTTTCAGCGAGGACATCGCCCTGGCGATGGTCAGTACCGTGGTGGTGGGCGATGCCTTGCTGCAACTGCCGATCGGCGCCCTGGCCGACCGGATATCGCGCCGTGGGTTGTTCACCGGCTGCGCGGTGATCCTGCTGTGTTCCAGCCTGGCCATTCCGCTGCTGCTGGATAATCGCTGGCTGATCTGGCCGCTGTGGGTGCTGTTCGGCGCCAGCGCCGGTGGCTTGTTCACCCTGTCTCTGATCCTGATCGGCGAGCGCTATCGCGACGATGCACTGGTGCGGGCCAATGCCCATGTGGCCCAGCTCTGGGGGATCGGCTGCCTGGTCGGTCCCCTGGTGGCGGGAGCGGGCAGCCAGTGGGTCAGCGGCCATGCCATGTTGCTGCTGGTGGCGGCCGGTGCCTTCGGGTTGCTGCTCCTGCTGCTGCGCCCAGGCGCCTTCGGTAGCCCCCAGGCCCAGCCCTCGTAGTGGCTAGAGCATGCGTTCCAGGCCGATGCGGGTGCTCAGCCAGGCGTTGATCCGGCGCCACCAGCTGCCAGGCTCGTAATCCAGGCTGTGCAGCCGGCCCTGGTCCTCGGTGACCCAGGTCAGCTTGCCGTCCTCCAGCCTGACCTCGTAGCTCAGGGCCGGCGCCATCCCCTGCCGGGCCAGCTCGCGCACGTGCCCGGCCAGCTCCGGGCTGTCCACCAGCACCCCGACCTCGGTGTTCCACAGCACCGAGCGCGGGTCGAAGTTGAACGAGCCGATGAAGCTCTTGCGCTGGTCGAAGATCATCGCCTTGCTGTGCAGGCTGGAGTCCGAGCCATGGATGGAGCCACCGTGAAACAGCCTGGGCCCGCTGCCGCCGCGCTCTCCAGGCTGGCGTCGCAGCTCGTAGAGCTTGACCCCGTGCTCCAGCAGTGCCTTGCGATAGGGTGCGTAGCCGCCATGCACCACCGGGACATCGGTGGCTTCCAGGGAGTTGGTCAGCAAGCTCACCGCGACCCCGGCATCGGCGCGGCCTGTCAGGTATACCAGGCCGGACTGGCCGGGGACGAAGTAGGCCGAGACCATGATCAGCTCCTGGCTCACGCGCCGTAGTTCCGGTGCCAGCTGGGTGGTCAGCAACAGTTGCGGATCGGGGTCGCCCTTGGCCAGGACCTTGGCCGGCGCGTCCCACAGCGCCTGGTTCCAGGCCCAGATCAGTTCCCTGCGCCAGAGCTCCATGCGCGGCTGGGTCTGGTAGGCCATCAGCTGTCGATACAGCGCCTGGTTCTGCCGGCGACTGTCCTGCAGCGATTGCTCCAGGCGTAGCCGGGTGTTGTCCAGGTCGTTGGCCGATGGGGCCCGGGACAGGAACTCATCCACCGGCTTGCTCAGGGCGCTGTTCCAGTATTGGTCGAAGCTGTGGCCCAACTGCTCGGCCACCGGGCCGACGCTGAGCATGTCGATGTCGGTGAAGTTCAGGTTGGGCTCGGCATCGAAGTACTCATCCCCCAGGTTGCGCCCACCGACGATGGCCACGCTGTTGTCGGCCAGCCACAGCTTGTTGTGCATCCGCCGATGTTGCTGCGAGAGGTTGAACAGGCGGCCCATGGAGCGGGTGAGGACGGTGCTGCGCCCCAGGTGCAGGGGGTTGAACAGGCGGATCTGGATCTGCGGGTGGGCCGCCAGGGTGGCGATGATCTGGTCCAGGCCGTCGCTGGTGGTGTCGTCCAGCAAGATGCGTACCCGCACGCCGCGATCGGCGGCCTTGAGCAGTTCGTCCACCAGCATCCGTGTGCTGATGCCGTCGTGGACGATGTAGTACTGCAGGTCGAGGCTGCTTTGCGCCCGGCGAATCAATTCGGCGCGGGCCATGAATGCCTCGGTGCTGTTGGGTAGCAGGCGAAAGCCCGAGCGCCCTTGGTAGGGAGCGGCCTGGGCCTTGATCGATTGGGCGAACGCCGAGTCAGTGGCGGCCAGGGCCTGGCTAGGCCGGGGTGGCGTTTGTGGAGTGGCGCAGCCGCCGAGCCCGAGGCCCAGCAGCAGAAGCAAGGAGAACGCCTGTTTACGGCTCAAGTCGGGTTATCTCGTATCACTGCACGGGGTACATGCCTGGCTTGGGACGAAAGGGGCAGGCGTCAGTCCTGGATGTCGCTGAGTAGCTGGCTGGCCGCGGCGCCGACCTTGCGTACCGCGTCCTCGACCTGCGGGGTTGGCTTGGCAGCGTAGTTCATCCGCAGGCAATTGCGGTATTTGCCCGAGGCGGAAAAGATGCTGCCCACGGCGATCTGCACCCCCTGGTCCAGCAGGATGCGGTTGAGCTTCAGAGAGTCGAAGCGCTCGGGAAGTTCGATCCACAGCAGGAAGCTGCCTTGCGGGCGGCTGGCGCGGGTGCCGGCGGGAAAGTAGCGGCTGACCCAGTCCAGCATCAGGTCGCGGTTGCGCTGGTACTGGTTGCGCATCTTGCGCAGGTGGGGCTCGAAATGGCCGCCCTTGAGGAACTCGGCGATGGCCACCTGGGGCTGCGGAGCCGTGGAGCCGGTGCTGATGTACTTCATGTGCAGCACCCGTTCCAGGTAGCGCCCGGGGGCTACCCAGCCGATGCGCAGGCCCGGCGCCAGGGTTTTCGAGAACGAACTGCACAGCAGCACGCGGCCATCATCGTCGAAGGACTTGATGGTCCGTGGGCGTGGGTAGGTGTAGGCCAGTTCGCCATACACATCGTCCTCGATGATCGCCACGTCGAAGCGCTGGGCCAGGGTCAGCAAGGCGCGCTTGCGCTGCTCGGGCATGATGTAGCCCAGGGGGTTGTTGCAGTTCGGGGTCAACTGTATGGCCTTGATCGGCCACTGCTCCAGGGCCAGCTCCAGGGCTTCCAGGCTGATGCCGCTGACCGGGTCGGTGGGGATCTCCAGGGCCTTCATGCCCAGGCCCTTGAGGGTCTGCATGGCGCCGTGGAAGCTCGGCGAGTCCACGGCGACGATATCCCCGGGCTGGCAGATGGCGCGGATGCTGGTGGACAGCGCTTCATGGCAACCGGTGGTGATCACCAGGTCGTTGGCTCCCACCTGGCAGCCTGAATCCAGCATCAACCGCGCGACCTGCTCGCGCAACTCCAGCACGCCGTAGATGTTGTCGTAATGCAGGCCGGGCATGTCCTGGCGGCGGCTGAGCCGGGCCAGGGCCCGCAGCAGCGGCTTCATGGTCGGCGTGGTGATATCCGGCATGCCGCGTCCCAGCTGCACCACGTCCTTGCGCGGCACTGCGCGGACCAGCTCCAGCACCTGGTCCCACTGGGAAATCTCCACCGGCCGCTGGGCCGGGCGGCCCACTGCGGGCAGGGCCGGCAGCTCGCGGCTGGGCGGCACGAAATACCCCGACTTGGGCTTGGGCATCGCCAGGCCGTTGTCCTCGAGCAGGCGATAGGCCTGCTGCACCGTGCTCAGGCTGACTCCATGCTCGAGGCTCAAGGCACGCACCGACGGCAGCCGGTCGCCGGGTCGGTAGAAGCCCTGTTCGATGCGGGTGCCCAGGAGTTCGGCGAGATTCACATAGAGGGTCATGCTGTTGCCTCGTAGTGGTGGGCGTGAGGACCGGTACAGATCGGCAAAAAATCCAGGATTCAGCAGGATTCTGGCTAAATCTGTATGGAGTTAATACAGATGCTTTGGCTCTGTATCGGTTTTTGCTTGCCACGCATCATGTCGGCTCATGGCAACTTGAGCAACAGGAGCGATGCAGATGAGCGGCTTGAGCGATGTGCGGCTGTCGTTACACAGTCAGGAACTGGTGGCGGAGCAGGAACAGGCAGTGGAGCGAGCATCGTCCCGTTCCGCGCCTTCCGGCCTTGGTCGCTGGGGCTTGTACTGGCATCGGCTGAGCACGCGCAGGGCCCTGCTGGAGATGCCGGCCGAGCAGTTGCGGGATATCGGCCTGAGCCCTGACGAAGCCCGGGAAGAAGGGCTCAAGCCCTTCTGGCGGCGGTAGCGGCGCTTGCCTGCCAGGGGCCCTTGGCCCTGGCAGCGGGGAAGGTTCCTGGTGTTCAGGCCAGTTCTTTCAGGCGATGCCAGAGCATGCCCAGGGCCAGCAGTGGCGAACGCAGGTGCTTGCCGCCGGGGAAGGTGATGTGCGGCACCTTGTCGAACAGGTCGAACCCCCCACCGTGCTGGCCGCTGATGGCTTCGCCCAACAGCTTGCCCGCCAGGTGCGTGGCATTCACTCCATGGCCCGAGTAGGCCTGGGCGTAATACACATTGGGCTGGTCCTTGAGCCGGCCGATCTGCGGCAGGCGGTTGGCGCCGATGCCGATCATCCCGCCCCACTGGTAGTCGATCTTCACGGCGGACAGCTGCGGGAACACGTCCAGCATCTTCGGCCGCATGTAGGCGGCGATATCCTTGGGGTCGCGCCCGGAGTAGTGGCAGGCGCCACCGAACAGCAGGCGCCGGTCGGCCGAGAGCCGGTAGTAGTCCAGGGCCACTCGCTGGTCGCAGACGGCCATGTTCTGTGGCAACAGCTCTTGGGCCTGGTCCGGGCTCAGGGGCTCGGTGGCGATGATGTAGCTGCCGGCCGGCAGGACCTTGCCGCCCAGTTGCGGATTGAGGTCGTTGAGATAGGCGTTGCAGCCCAGCACCAGGGTCTTGGCGCGCACCGTGCCGCGGGCCGCATGCACCTTGACCTCGGCCCCGTAGTCGATGCGGGTCACGCACGAATGTTCGAACAGGCGCACCCCCAGCCGTTGGGCGGCCTGGGCCTCGCCCAGGGCCAGGTTCAGCGGGTGCAGGTGGCCGGAGCCCATGTCGACTAGGCCGCCGACGTAGCGCTTGGAGCCCACCACGCTGTGCATTTCGCTGGCCTGCAGCAGACGGGTCTCGTGGCGATAGCCAAGGCTGCGCAGTTCCTCGGCTTCTTCGGCAAAGCCTTCGAGCTCGGCGGGTTTGTTGGCCAGGTCGCAGTAACCCCAGGTCAGGTCGCAAGGGATCTGGAAACGCTCGATGCGCTGGCGGACGATCTCCACCGCCTCCAGGCCCATGAGTTTCATCTGCCGCACGCCTTCGCTGCCGATCACCTTGGTGAACTGCTCCAGGCCGTGGCCGACGCCGCGAATCAATTGCCCGCCATTGCGCCCACTGGCGCCCCAGCCGATTCGCCGGGCTTCCAGCAGAACCACGCTGAGGCCGCGCTCGGCCAACTCCAGCGCGGTGTTGAGCCCCGAGAAGCCGCCGCCGACCACGCATACGTCCGCGACCTGCTCGCCGGCCAGGGCCGGATAGTCCGGTTGTGGCAGGCTGCTGGCGGCGTAATAGGAAGCGGGGTGCCGGTCGCTGGCGGCGTGCTGGAGGCTGGCGGGCATGAAGGGCGTCGTCCTGATCGGGTCTGGAAAATGCACGGAGGATAATCCGCGCCTTTCCGGCGGGGCAACCGCAGGGCGGTCGGCGCTGACCTGGCGGGTGGATTTGAGGCAGAATTCACGGCCGTCCACGCGCCTGTAGGCCTTTTAATGAGCTGTAACCGCCAGATCGTCCGTAGCCTGCGCCAGCAGATTCCCTCCTTCGAATGCGTGCCTGGTTGCCACGACTGCTGCGGCCCGGTCACCACGTCGCCGGAGGAGATGTCCCGCCTGCCACGCAAGACTGCCGCCGAGCAGGACGCGGCCATGGCGGCGCTGGACTGTGTGCACCTGGGCCCCGAGGGGTGCACGGTGTATGACGAGCGACCGCTGATCTGCCGCCTGTTCGGCACCACGTCGAGCCTGCCGTGCCCCAATGGCCGGCGCCCGGTGGAGCTGATCCATCCGCAGGTCGAGAAGCAGATCCACGACTACATGGCCAGCCAGCGCCAGGTGCTGGTCTAGCAGGCCGTTGAAAATCTACCTGCGTTGCCATCGCTGCCTTGAAAACAGGCTGGTGCGCCAGCCCGGTCAAAATGCCCATTTACCACGCGTAGACCGCGCTTTTTCGCCTGTTTGCGCCTTGCGCTAGCTGCCTCGCCTAGGTTTTTCAACGGCCTGCTAGCCTTCAGTCGGGAATCGGCAGGCTCAGGCTTTCCTTCACTTCCTCCATCACGATGTAGCTCTTGGATTCGCGCACGTGGGGCAGCTTGAGCAGGATGTCGCCCAGCAGCTTGCGATACGAGGCCATCTCCGAGATCCGTGCCTTGACCAGGTAGTCGAAGTCGCCGGAGACCAGGTGGCACTCCAGCACGTGGGGCAGCTTGAGCACCGCCCGGCGGAACTCCTCGAAGGTGTCGCCGGACTTGTAGTCCAGGCTGATCTCGACGAAGACCAGCAGGCTGCCCTTCAGATGCTGCGGGTTGAGGCGGGCGTTGTAGCCCATGATGATCCCTTCGCGTTCCAGGCGCCGTACCCGCTCGGTGCAGGGGGTGGTGGAGAGGCCGACCCGTTCCCCCAGCTCGGTGAAGGAAATGCGTCCGTCGGCCTGCAGGATGCGCAAGATGTTGCGGTCGATCTTGTCCAGGGCGCGGCGGGTCTGGTGGTTGGTTCTCATAGGGGATGCCCCTCCGTGAAAAGCGATATTGCCGAGAATTCTCGCCAAATATAGGCGGTTATATAGTGAAAATCACTGCCTGATGTTTCTTACACTGCGCGCATCTTTGCTTCGAATAACAACCGGCGGCGGTCAGCCGCGATGAGGATATGAAAATGCGCGTTCTGGTCTTGGGCAGTGGCGTTATCGGAACCACCAGTGCCTATTATCTGGCTCAAGCCGGATTCGAAGTGACCGTGGTGGACCGTCAGCCTGCCGTTGCCATGGAAACCAGCTTCGCCAACGCCGGCCAGGTGTCGCCTGGCTATGCCTCGCCATGGGCCGCCCCGGGCGTTCCGCTCAAGGCCATCAAGTGGCTGCTGCAACGCCACGCCCCGCTGGCGATCAAGGCCACCGCCAACGTCGATCAATACCTGTGGATGGCGCAGATGCTTCGCAACTGCACCGCCAGCCGCTATGCCGTGAACAAAGAGCGCATGGTGCGCCTGTCCGAATACAGCCGCGACTGCCTCGACGAACTGCGGGCGGAAACCGGCATCGCCTATGAAGGTCGCAGCCTGGGTACCACCCAGCTGTTCCGTACCCAGGCGCAACTGGACGGTGCGGCCAAGGACATTGCCGTGCTCAAGGAGTCCGGCGTGCCTTTCGAACTGCTGGACCGCGACGGCATCGCCCGGGTCGAGCCGGCCCTGGCCAGCGTCACCAACATCCTCGCCGGTGCCCTGCGCCTGCCCAACGACCAGACCGGCGACTGCCAGATGTTCACCACCCGCCTGGCGGAAATGGCCGTCAAGCTGGGCGTCGAGTTCCGCTTCGGCCAGGACATCCAGCGCCTGGACTTCGCCGGCGACCGGCTCAACGGCGTGTGGATCGACGGCAAGCTGGAAACCGCCGATCGCTACGTGCTGGCCCTGGGCAGCTACTCGCCGCAATTGCTCAAGCCACTGGGCATCAAGGCGCCGGTGTATCCGCTCAAGGGCTACTCCCTGACCGTGCCGATCACCAACTCGGCGATGGCCCCGACGTCGACCATCCTGGACGAAACCTACAAGGTCGCGATCACCCGTTTCGACAACCGTATCCGGGTCGGCGGCATGGCCGAGATCGCCGGTTTCGACCTGTCGTTGAACCCACGCCGGCGTGAAACGCTGGAGATGATCGTCAACGACCTCTATCCTCAGGGCGGCGACCTGTCCCAGGCCAGCTTCTGGACCGGGCTGCGTCCCACCACCCCGGATGGCACGCCGATCGTCGGCGCCACGCCGTATCGCAACCTGTTCTTGAACACCGGCCACGGTACGCTCGGCTGGACCATGGCCTGCGGTTCGGGCCGCCTGCTGGCGGACCTGATGGCCAAGAAGAAGCCGCAGATCAGTGCCGAAGGCCTCGACATTTCCCGTTATGGCAACCCTCAGGAGTCAGCTAAACATGTCAATCCAGCGCCAGCTCACCAATGAGCGCATGAGCCAGATCGTTGTTCACGGCGGTACCGTCTACCTGGCCGGACAGGTCGGGGACAACCTGCAGGCCGGGATTGAGCAACAGACCCGGGAAACCCTGGCCAGCATCGAGCGCTTGCTGGACCTGGCCGGCACCGACAAGACCCGGCTGCTGTCGGTAACCATCTACCTGAAGGACATCGATGCCCATTTCGAAGGCATGAACAGTGTCTGGGACCAGTGGCTGCCCAAGGGCGTGGCACCGGCCCGGGCCACCGTCGAGGCCAAGCTCTGCGAGCCGGAAATCCTCGTCGAGCTGTCGGTAGTGGCCGCCCTGCCTTAAACGAAAAGATCCCTCTCCCGGTGCCGGTGGCGGTTCTGCGCCATCCAGCACCGGTTTTTATTCCCATGACCGCCTAGAAGTCTGCCGCCATGCGTCCTGCCCGTGCCCTGATCGATCTCCAAGCCCTGCGTCACAACTATCAACTGGCCCGCGAAGTCTCGGGTGCCCGTGCCCTTGCGGTGATCAAGGCCGATGCCTATGGCCATGGCGCGGTGCGCTGCGCCCAGGCCCTTGAGGATTGCGCCGACGGTTTTGCCGTGGCCTGCATCGAGGAAGCCCTGGAGCTGCGCGCCGCGGGCATTGGCGCGCCGGTGTTGTTGCTGGAGGGGTTCTTCGAGGCGTCGGAGCTGGCGCTGATCATCGAGCATGATTTCTGGTGCGTGGTGCACTCGCTGTGGCAGCTGGAGGCCATCGAGCAAGCGAGCCTGGCCAAGCCGCTGACGGTCTGGCTCAAGCTGGACTCGGGCATGCACCGGGTCGGCCTGCACCCCAAGGACTACCAGGGCGCCTACCAGCGGCTGCAGGCCAGCGGCAAGGTCGAGAAGATCGTGCTGATGAGCCACTTCGCCCGTGCCGACGAATTGCATTGCACCAGCAGCACCGAGCAGATCGCGGTATTCGAAGCGGCCCGCCAGGGCCTTGGGGCCGAGGTCAGCCTGCGCAACTCGCCGGCGCTGATGGGTTGGCCGAGTGCGCCCAGCGACTGGGTGCGCCCGGGCATCATGCTCTACGGGGCGACGCCGTTCGAAGAGGCCAACTCGCTGGCCGAGCGCCTGCAACCGGTGATGACCCTGGAGTCCAAGGTCATCTGCGTGCGTGAGCTGCCTGCCGGCGAGCCCATCGGCTACGGCGCCAAGTTCATCACCGACAAGCCGATGCGGATCGGCGTGGTCGCCATGGGTTACGCCGACGGCTATCCGCGCCATGCGCCCACCGGCACCCCGGTACTGGTGGCCGGCCAGCGCAGCCGCCTGCTGGGCAGGGTTTCCATGGACATGCTGTGTGTCGATTTGACGGACGTGCCCGAGGCCGGCCTGGGCTCGACCGTGGAACTGTGGGGCAAGAACATCCTGGCCAGCGAGGTCGCCCTGGCGGCCGATACCATTCCCTACCAGTTCTTCTGCAACCTGCGGCGGGTGCCGCTGGTGTACAGCGAGGGCTGAGGCCCCGCGGGCCGTACCGAAAGTCGCCTATCCTGGGGGAATCCGGGGCAAGTGTTGTAAATACTGAACGCTGTCGCCATGATAACGCTCGATTACAACAACGCCTGATTCCCGCCTAGGAGACTGCCGTATTGGACGTCGGTGAACGACTGCAATCCATCCGTAAACTGAAGGGTTTGTCCCAGCGTGAACTCGCCAAGCGCGCGGGCGTCACCAACAGCACCATTTCAATGATCGAGAAGAACAGCGTCAGTCCTTCGATCAGCTCGTTGCGCAAGGTGCTGGGCGGCATCCCCATGTCCATGGTGGAGTTCTTTTCCGAGGAAGTTCTCCAGGAGACTCCTTCGCAGATCGTCTACAAAGCCCACGAACTGATCGACATTTCCGATGGCGCCGTGACCATGAAGCTGGTGGGGCGCGCCCGCCCGAGCCGCGCTATCGCCTTTCTCAACGAGATCTACCCGCCGGGCGCCGACACCGGTGACGAGATGCTCACCCATGACGGCGAAGAAACCGGGATCCTGCTCGAAGGTCGCCTGGAGCTGGTGGTAGGTCTGGAAACCTTCATCCTCGAGGCCGGTGACAGCTATTATTTCGAAAGCACCAAGCCCCATCGTTTCCGTAATCCGTTCGATGTGCCGGCGCGACTAATCAGCGCAGCCACCCCAGCGAATTTCTAGACCAAGAGGCGTCCTGCAAGGCTTGCAGCGAGGCTCCAGCGACATTTCGCCGCGATCAAGACCCCTTCGACTTTGGGGTTGTTTCAGTGTGGCGGGCTAACCGTTATACTTTCGCCCGCCTGCGAAACCGTGGCCGCAGGCGTGACTAGCCACCATTGAGGGTGTACGCGTGAACCTAATTATGAAAATGCTGGCCGCACCAGCAACCGTATTGGCCCTTTGGGCAGTCAGCGCTCAAGCTGCGACCAATGACGATATCGCCAAGCGCCTCGAGCCCGTTGGCCAGGTCTGTGTCCAGGGTCAGGAATGCAAGGGGATGGAAGTCGCTGCCTCCGCTGGCGGTGGCGGTGGCGCCAAGTCGCCGGACGACGTGATCGCCAAGCACTGCAACGCTTGCCACGGCAGTGGCCTGCTGGGCGCACCGAAGATCGGCGATACCGCTGCCTGGAAAGAGCGTGCCGATCACCAGGGCGGCCTCGATGGCATCCTGGCCAAGGCGATTACCGGCATCAATGCCATGCCTCCTAAAGGCACCTGCGCCGATTGCTCCGATGAGGAGCTCAAGGGCGCGATCCAGAAGATGTCCGGCCTGAAATAAGCGGTCATCTGCAGCGAAAAAGCCGCTTGCGAGCGGCTTTTTTGTGGGCGCGATTTGACCTGCGCCCTGTTCAATGCAGCAAACTCCCGGCAAGCTCGGTCCAACCCCAATTCACGGACGGTTCCTGGAGGGTCAGATGCTGCAATCCTGTTCCATCGAGCAGGCGGTGGATGAAGTACTCGCCCGCTTGCCGCAACACATCCACATGGGCATGCCCCTGGGGCTGGGCAAACCCAATCGGTTCGCCAATGCCCTGTACCGGCGCATCGCCCAGTTGCCCGAGCGCCAACTGACCATCTACACCGCCCTGAGCCTGGGGCGCCCGGCCCTGGGCGACGGCTTGCAGCGGCGGTTTCTCGAACCCTTCGTCGAGCGGGTGTTCGGCGACTATCCCGAGCTGGACTTCCTTGCCGACCTGCACCGCGACAGCCTGCCGGCCAACATCCGCGTCGAGCAGTTCTTCATGCAGCCCGGCAGCCTGCTGCACAGCGCGGCGGCGCAACAGGACTACGTCAGCAGCAACTACAGCCATGCGGCCCGGGACATCAATGCCGCCGGCCTGAACCTGGTGGCCCAGCTGGTGGCCCGCGATCCGCAGCGGCCTGGCCAGCTGAGCCTGAGCTGCAACCCGGACATCACCCTGGACATGCTGCCGCTGATCGCCAAGCGCCGCGCCGCCGGGGAGACCATCCTGATCCTCGGCCAGGTCCATGCGGACCTGCCCTACATGCCGGGCGACGCTGAAGTCCAGGCGAGGGACTTCGACCTGCTGATCGACGAAGAAGAGCGCAGCACGCTGTTTTCCACGCCGAACATGCCGGTGGGCGTGCAAGACCATTGCATCGGCCTGCACGCCAGTACCCTGGTGCGCGATGGCGGCACCCTGCAGATCGGCATTGGTTCCATGGGCGATGCGCTGACCGCCGCCTTGCTCGCACGCCAGGCGGACAACCAGGGCTACCGTGCCTTGCTGGCGGACTTGCAGGTGGATCATTGGCAGCCGCTGATCGATCGCGAGGGCGGCGTCGAGCCGTTTGCCCAGGGGCTCTATGGTTGCAGCGAGATGTTCGTCAACGGCTTGCTGGCCCTGGCCGATGCCGGGATCGTGCGGCGCAAGGTCTACCCGAGCCAGGAGCTGCAGGAACAGGCCAATGCCGGAACCCTGGACCCGTCCACGCCGGGCGGGGTTGCGATCCATGGCGGCTTCTTCCTCGGGCCGCGCAGCTTCTACCAGCGCCTGCGCGAGCTGCCCAAGGAGCGGCTCGCGGAGTTCAACATGAGCGCCATCAGCTACATCAACGAGCTGTATGGCCACGAGGAGCTCAAGCGCCTGCAACGTCGCGATGCGCGCTTCATCAACAGCGCGTTCACCATGACCCTGCTGGGCGCTGCGGTGTCCGACCAATTGCAGGGCGGGCGGGTGTTGAGCGGCGTGGGCGGGCAGTACAACTTCGTGGTCCAGGGCCATGCCCTGGCGGATGCCCGTTCGGTGCTGATCCTGCGCAGTTGGCGGGAGTCGGCCGGGGAGGTCAGTTCCAACATCGTCTGGGAGTACGGCCATTGCACCATCCCGCGGCACCTGCGGGACATCGTCATCACCGAGTACGGGATCGCCGATCTGCGGGGCAAGTCCGATGCGAAGGTGATCGAGGCGTTGCTCAACATCAGCGATTCACGTTTCCAGCCCGGGCTGATGGAACAGGCACAGAAGGCCGGCAAGCTGCCCAGGGACTTCCGCCTGGATCCGCGCTTTGCCGATAACACTCCGCAGCGCTTGCTGGACATCCAGGCGCGCCACCGCCACCTGTTTCCAGAGTATCCGCTGGGCAGTGATTTCACCGCCCAGGAGCGCGACTTGCTGCGGGCGCTGAACTGGCTCAAGAGCAAGTTCAAGCTCAGCGAGATCCTCGAGCTGGGCAAGGCAGCCTTCGACGCGCCGGAGCCCGAGGCATTTCCCGAGCACCTGGAGCGCATGGGGCTGGAGCAGCCCGAGGGCCTGCGTGAAGACCTGTACCAGCGCTTGTTGCTGGCTGGCCTGCAGGCCACTCGTCAGCCGTGAGCCTGGCGCCGGGTCACTCGATGAAAGTGACCACGCCGCCGGCCAGGGATTTGACCCGCGCCAGGGATTCCACGCGGTAGCCCTGGGAGTCCAGTTCGGCGCGGCCGCCCTGGAAGGATTTCTCGATCACGATGCCCAGGCCGGCCACGGTGGCGCCGGCCTGCTTGATGATCGAGATCAGGGCCTGGGAGGCCTTGCCGTTGGCCAGGAAGTCGTCGATGACCAGCACGCGGTCGCTGCTGGTCAGGTGCCGTGGCGAGATGGCCACGGTGCTTTCCACTTGCTTGGTGAAGGAATAGACGGTGGCTGAGAGCAGGTTCTCGGTCAGGGTCAGGGATTGGTGCTTGCGGGCGAAGATCACCGGTACACCCAGGTTCAGGCCGGTCATGACCGCAGGAGCGATGCCGGAGGCCTCGATGGTCACGATCTTGGTGATGCCCGAGTCCTTGAACAGCCTGGCGAATTCGTCGCCGATCAATTTCATCAACTGCGGATCGATCTGATGGTTCAGAAAGGCGTCGACTTTCAGTACTTGATCGGAAAGCACGATGCCTTCTTCGCGAATTTTCTGGTGCAGTGCTTCCACGGAGCTTCCTCTGATGGCCACTTTGGGGCCAAGGGTCTGTTGAAAAATAGTCGATTTTACCGCTTTAGCATCGCGCGTATATCGGCCAAAGCGTTGTTGCCGCGAACGGCCTTGACCTCGGTCGGCGTGTCGTCGTTGCCTTCCCAGGCCAGGTCGTCCGGAGGCAGTTCGTCGAGAAAGCGGCTTGGCGCGCAGTCGATGATTTCGCCGTACTGCTTGCGCTTGGCCGCGAAGGTGAAGGCCAGGGTCTGGCGCGCGCGGGTGATGCCTACATAGGCCAGGCGTCGCTCCTCCTCGATGGTATCGGCTTCGATACTGGAGCGATGGGGGAGGATTTCCTCCTCCATGCCCATGATGAACACGTAGGGAAACTCCAGGCCCTTGGAGGCGTGCAGGGTCATCATCTGTACCCCTTCGGCGCCGTCTTCCTCTTCCTGCTGGCGTTCCAGCATGTCCCGCAGGACCAGCTTGCCGATGGCGTCCTCGACGGTCATCTCGCCGTCTTCGTCTTTTTCCAGGGTGTTCTTCAGGGCCTCGACAAGGAACCAGACGTTGCCCATCCGGTAGTCCGCGGCCTTGTCGCTGGAGCTGTTGGTGCGCAGCCAGTTCTCATAGTCGATGTCCATGATCATGCTGCGCAGGGCGCCGATCGGATCTTCGCCGGCGCATTGTTCGCGGACCCGGTCCATGAAGCGCTTGAAGCGTGCCAGGCGGTCGGTGAAGCGGCTGTCCAGGTGCTCGCCCAGGCCGATTTCCTCGGTGGCGGCGTACATGGAGATACCGCGTCCGGTGGCGTAGTTGCCGAGTTTCTCCAAGGTCGTGGAGCCGATTTCCCGGCGCGGCACGTTGATCACCCGCAGGAAGGCGTTGTCGTCATCGGGGTTCACGATCAGGCGGAAGTAGGCCATCAGGTCCTTCACTTCCTGGCGGCCGAAGAAGCTGTTGCCGCCGGACAGGCGATAGGGCACCTGGTGGTGCTGCAGCTTCAGCTCGATCAGCTTGGCCTGGTAGTTGCCCCGGTAGAGGATCGCGAAATCGCTGTAGGGACGGTTGGTGCGCAAGTGCAGGGTGAGGATTTCCATGGCCACCCGCTCGGCCTCGGCGTCCTCGTTCTTGCAGCGGATCACGCGGATCTCGTCGCCGTGGCCCATCTCGCTCCACAGCTGCTTTTCGAATTCGTGGGGGTTGTTGGAGATCAGCACGTTGGCGCAGCGCAGGATGCGGCTGGTGGAGCGGTAGTTCTGCTCCAGCATCACCACTTTCAAGGACGGGTAGTCGTCCTTGAGCAGCATCAGGTTTTCCGGGCGCGCGCCGCGCCAGGCATAGATCGACTGGTCGTCGTCGCCTACCACGGTGAACTGGTTGCGCGTGCCGATGAGCATCTTCACCAGCAGGTACTGGCTGGCGTTGGTGTCCTGGTATTCGTCCACCAGCAGGTAGCGCACCTTGTTCTGCCACTTCTCGAGGATGTCGGCGTGCTCCTCGAACAGCTTCACCGGCAGCAGGATCAGGTCGTCGAAGTCCACTGCGTTGAACGCCTTGAGCGTGCGCTGGTAGTGGGTGTAGACGATGGCCGCGGTCTGTTCCTTGGGGTTGCGCGCGTTTTCCAGGGCCTGGGCGGGCAGGATCAGGTCGTTCTTCCAGGCGCCGATCATGTTCTTGATCTCGTCGACGCCGTCGTCCCCGGAATACTCCTTCTGCATGATGTCGGTCATCAGGGCCTTGACGTCGGTCTCGTCGAAGATCGAGAAGCCCGGCTTGTAGCCCAGCCGCGCATGCTCCTTGCGGATGATGTTCAGGCCCAGGTTGTGGAAGGTCGATACGGTCAGGCCGCGACCCTCGCCGCTGCGCAGCAGGGTGCCGACCCGTTCCTTCATTTCCCGTGCCGCCTTGTTGGTGAAGGTCATGGCGACGATGTACTGGGCGCGGATCCCGCAGTTCTGGATCAGGTGGGCGATCTTGCGGGTGATCACGCTGGTCTTGCCGGAGCCTGCACCGGCGAGCACCAAAAGAGGGCCGCCGACGTAGTTCACGGCTTCTTGCTGCCGGGGATTGAGTCGGGACATGACGGTAAAAAGGGATCGATTGCGAAAAGGGCGGGCATTTTAACAGGATGAACGGATTCTGCTGCGTCTCTCCGACTTGTGACGCATAACGCTATCTAAATTTGCCGGTTTTGATACTTTCCCGCAGGATGCGCGCTAAATATGCGTCTAATGTTCGAATTAGAGCGGTACAAGAAATTGCGTATGATAATCAATATCAATTGATATTGTCCTTTTGCGCGCCATAATGCCCGCCGCCAACTTTTTTGCAGAGTCTAGGGAGCTAGCTTGTCCAAGCCTGTCGAACCCTTGCGTGTGCTGCTACTGGCCCTCGAGCCGGTATGGACAGCGTTGTTGCGCGAGTGTGTCGCTCCGTTGGGAGACTCGGTGGTATTGATCAACGCTCCCAGTTGGGAGTCGGTCAGCCGACTGTTCGAAGATGATCGCAACGCGGTCCTGTTGACCATTCCACAACTGCAGCCCGGACCCGGGCGTTGCAGCCTGCCCACTATCCTGTTGCTGGACCAGGAGCCCACGGTGACGCCGGTGGGGGCCAGCGACTGGCTGGTGGGTTCGAGCCTGAGCACCGACGCCTTGCGTCGTTGCCTGCGCCATGTGCGCGAGCGCGGAGTGCTGGAGAACACCTTGCAGCGCCTGGCCGAGCAGGACCCCTTGACCGGCATCGCCAACCGCCAGGGTTTTCAGACGCTGCTGGCGGCGCGCCTGGCGGAAAACGACGGGCGCGGCCTGGCCCTGGGCCACCTGGACCTGGACAACTTTCGCCACGCCAACGATGCCCTGGGCCACCAGGCCGGTGACCGGCTGATCCTGCAGGTGGTCTCGCGGCTCAAGAGCCAGCTGGAGGCCGGTGACCAGCTGGCGCGCCTGGGCAGCGATGAGTTCGCCTTGCTGATCGATACCCGCCGCGCTCCACAGCGCGCCGAATGGATGGCCGAACGCATCACCGAAGCCATGGCCGAACCCTATTGGATCGATGGTGAAAGCCTGTTGATCGGCTGCAGCCTGGGGATCGCCCACGCTCGCGCCAACGCCGGTGCCGATCCGCTGATGTGGCATGCGCACATCGCCATGCAGCAGGCCAAGAGCACCCAGGGCTGCACCTTTCATATCTTCAACGAGCGGATCAACCGCAACGCGCGCAGCCTGGCCGACCTGGAAAGCGAGCTGCGCCGGGCCCTGCGCCGTGATGAGCTGGAGCTGCACTACCAGCCGCGGCTGAACCTGCATGATGGCAAGATCGTCGGCCTCGAGGCCCTGGTGCGCTGGCGCCATGGCGAACGCGGCCTGTTACCGCCCAGCGAGTTCGTGCCCCTGGCCGAGCAGAGCGGACTGATCGTGCCCCTGGGCTACTGGGTCATTTCCCGCGCCCTGCGGGATATGCAAGCCCTGCGCGAGCGCGGGCTGGAGCCGCTGCACATGGCGGTCAACTTGTCGTTTCGCCAGTTCCAGGACAGCCAGCTGCTGTCGACGCTGGGGCGCTTGATCGCCGAGCATGGGGTGCAAGCGCAGTGGCTGGAGTTCGAGCTGACCGAAACCGCCGTGATGCGCCGCAGCGACCTGGTGAAGCAGACCATGGACGCCCTGGGGCGGCTGGGCGTGCGCTTTTCCCTGGACGACTTCGGTACCGGTTTCTCTTCGTTCGTGCACCTCAACAGCCTGCCGATCGCCCTGCTCAAGGTGGACAAGAGCTTTGTCGGCGGCATGGAGCAGCGCGAGGAAAACCGCAAGCTGGTCCACGCCATGATCAACCTGGCACACAACCTCAACCTGGAGGTGGTGGCCGAAGGCGTGGAGACCGCCGAGCAACTGGCGCTGTTGCGCGACTTCGGCTGCGACCAGGCCCAGGGCTACCTGATCAGCAAGCCGCTGCCGCTGGCCGAGCTGGTGGAGTACCTGACCTTCGGCAACAGCCAGCGCGCGCTCCACGAAGAAGTGGTCTGAGCCAGGGGCTCACTCCGGCTGCAGGTCCATGGCCGGCGTCGCCCCCTCGCGCTTGATCATGCGCCGCATCCGCCACTCGAACGCCAGGGTCAGGCTGATGGCGGCGCAAGCCAGGCCCAGGGCCAGGCCCCACCAGACGCCGGTCGGCCCCCAGCCCAGGGTGAAGGCCATCAGCCAGGCCGAAGGCGCGCCAATCAGCCAGTAGCAGCCCAGGCCCACCAGGAAGGTGGTCTTGGCATCCTTGAGGCCGCGGATCGCTCCCATGGCGATGGTCTGGGTGCCATCGAACAGCTCGAACCAGGCCGCCACCGCCAGCAGGCTCACCGCCAGATGGATCACCGGGGCGAAGGCCGGGTCGTTGTGATCCAGGAACAGTCCGATCAACTGGTTCGGCAGCAGCCAGAACACCGCCGCGAATCCCAGCATCACCACTGCGCCGAAAGCGATGCCGACCCTGCCTGCCAGGCGCGCGTCCAGCAATTGCCCGGCCCCGTAGTGCTGGCCGATGCGCATGGTGATGGCGTACGAGACTCCCGCCGGGACCATGAACGCCACCGAAACGATCTGCAGGGCGATCTGGTGGGCCGCCAGCTGGGTGCTCCCCATGGTGCCCATGCACAGCGCGGCGAAGGCGAACAACCCGACTTCCACGGCATAGGTGCCACCGATGGGCAGGCCCAGGCGCCACAGCTCCTGCAGGTAACGGGTGTTGATCCGCGACAGCCCCTGGCGTAGCGGGTAGGCGGCATAGGCCGGGTGACGCTTGATGTGCCAGGCCAGGGCCACGGCCATGCAGTTGGCGACGATGGCGGTGACCAGGCCGATGCCCACCAGCCCGAGCTTGGGCAGGCCGAACATGCCGGTGATCAGCGCGTAGTTGAGCAGGAAGTTGGCCACCGTGCCGCACAGGCTGATGACCATCACTGGCGTGGCCCGGCCGATGGCGCTGGTGAAGCCGCGCAAGGCCATGAAGCTCAGGTAGCCGGGCAGGGCGAAGGGCAGGATCAGGAGGAACTGGCCGGCGGCCTGGACGTTACTTTCGGTCTGGCCGAACAGCAACAGCACTGGCTTGAGGTTCCACAGCAGCAGGCCGGCCACCAGGGCCATCAGCCAGGCCAGCCACACGCCGGCCTGGGTCAGGCGCGTGGCGCCCTCGATGTCGCCAGCGCCATGCCGGATCGCCACCAGGGTACCCACCGCGGCGATCACCCCGATGCAGAAGATCGAGACGAAGGAATAGCTGGCCGCCCCCAGGCTGCCGCCGGCCAGGGCCTCGGGGCTCAGGCGAGCCATCATCAGGGTGTCGGTGAGGACCATCAGCATGTGCGCCAGCTGCGAGGCGATCAACGGCCCCGCCAGCCGCAGGATGGCCCAGAGTTCGGTACGTGCAGGATGCTGCATGGTCATCAGGCTCGATCAGGTGGATATCGGTAGAGGCGCTGATTCTCGGCGCTCTTGGCCCGTTGCACAAAGCGATAAATATACTTGCTCGCATGATAAAAACTCATGCGAAGCGCTTTCTGGTAGCGTGGCGTCATTGCGCTGTCGGAGCCCGAGCATGTCCCGCCGTCTACCCCCTCTCTACGCCTTGCGGGCCTTCGAGGCCGCCGCCCGGCACAGTTCGTTCACCCGGGCCGCCGAAGAGCTGTCGATCACCCAGAGCGCCGTCAGCCGGCACATCCGTACCCTGGAAGAACACTTCGCCTGCCGATTGTTCCAGCGTAGCGGACGCAACCTGCTGTTGACCGAGGCGGCCCGCCTGCTGTTGCCGGGCGTGCGTGAAGGGTTCGCAGCCCTGGAGCGTGCGTGCAGCATCCTGCACGGTGAAGACGGCATCCTGCGCATGAAGGCGCCGTCGACCTTGACCATGCGCTGGCTGCTGGCGCGGCTCAGTCGTTTCCGCCACTTGCAGCCGGGCAACGAAGTGCAGCTCACCAGTGCCTGGATGGATGTGGACTCGGTGGATTTCAACCAGGAGCCTTTCGACTGTGCGGTGCTGCTGAGCAACGGCCACTTTCCCGCCGACTGGGAGTCCAGCTGCCTGTTCCCGGAACTGCTGATCCCGGTGGGCGCGCCGAACCTGCTCAACGACCAGCCCTGGGATGCGGCGCGCCTGGCGAGCGCCGAGTTGCTGCACCCGACCCCGGACCGTCGCGACTGGCGCAGTTGGCTCGAGCACATGGGGCTGGCCGACCGGGTTTCGCTCAAGGGCGGACAGGTGTTCGACACCCTGGAGCTTGGGATGATCGCTGCGGCACGGGGCTACGGTGTGTCCATGGGCGATCTGCTGATGGTGGCCGAGGACGTGGCCCAGGGGCGCTTGAGCCTGCCCTGGCCGACGGCGGTGGCCAGTGGCCTGGACTACTATCTGGTATGGCCCAGGACCCGGCCCGGCGGCGAGCGCCTGCGGCGCCTGAGCGACTTCCTGCAAGGGGAGGTCGCGGCCATGCAGCTGCCCCAGGTGGAGCGTCTGGGCTGAAACGTTGAAGCTCCCGGTTGGCGGGGCTGGAGATATATCCTTGCAAGCCGCTCAAGTATTGCCGGGCGCCGCCGAATCCTGGGATATGGAACCAGCGTTCAGGAAGGTCCTAACTCACTAGAAAATCTTGGAATTATTGCTGCCGAGCGTGCCACGTGATCAGGATGATCCGCCTTCTCGGCCAGGAGCCATCATGTCCCAACCCCGTGCCCGGATAGCCTCCCAGCTAGGGCTAGCCCTTGCCCTGGTACTCGCCCTGGTGATCAGCGGCAGCACCCTGTTTGCCTTGCGTTCGCTGGATTCGGCGAACCTCGATACCCGCGAAGAACACCTGGCCAGCGAAGCCCGCCTGCTGGCCGACCAACTCAACACCTTCCATGGCAGCCTGCGCGAGAGTACCCAGCGCCTGAGCGGCTTGTTCGAGAACCGCTTTCGCAGTGGCCTGAGCGTGCATCCCGACGAGCCGGTGACCGTCGCCGGGGTGCAGACTCCTGGCTTGCACCTGGGCAATGTGGTACTGAACAACAATTTCGATGAAGTGGATGGGTTCAAGCAGATGACCGCCGGGGTCGCGACCCTGTTCGTGCGCAGCGGCGACGATTTCATCCGTGTCAGCACCTCCCTGAGCAAGCAGGATGGCAGCCGCGCCATCGGCACCTTGCTCGACCACGCCCATCCGGCCTACCAGAAGCTCATGGCCGGGCAGGGCTACGTTGGCCGGGCGCTGCTGTTCGAGCGCTTCTACATGACCCAGTACACCCCGGTGACGGACCGCAGTGGCCGAGTGATCGCCGTGTTGTTCGTGGGTTTCGACTACACCGACGCGCAGAACGCGCAGTTCGCCAATCTCAAGCGCTTCCGCATCGGCCAGAGCGGCTCCCTGGCCCTGCTCGACGAACAGCACAAGTGGCTGGTGCCGCCGGCCGGCGTGCAGGCCCTGGACCAGGCAGCGCAGGTCCTAGTAGACGCGGCGAAGGAGCCGGGCAAGGGGCGTTTCTGGAGCGATGGTGGCGAGGACTTCTACAGCCTGGCGATGCCTTTCGCCGACGGCCCCTGGTCGGTGGTGGCGAGCATGCCCAAGTCCGAGATCCGCCAGGTGACCTGGAGCGTGGGGCTGCGCCTGGTGATCGGCAGCCTGTTGGCGATGCTGCTGGCGGTGGGCGCCACGGTCTGGTTGCTGCGTAGCAAGCTGGCGCCCCTGGGCGACCTGGTACGCCAGGCCCAGGCCCTGGGCGGTGGTGACCTGAGCGCGCGGCTGAATGTTTCCAGCCACGATGAGATCGGCCAACTGGCCCGCAGCTTCAACCAGATGGGCGAGGCCTTGTCGACCATGGTCGAGCACATCCGCCGCTCCGCCACCGAGGTCAGTGGCCGGGCCCAGGCGCTGTCCGGGCTGTCCAGCGGTGCCTACGAAGGCATGGAGCAGCAGTCCGGGGAAATCACCAGCATGGCCGGGGCCGTGGAGCAGTTCAGCGCCACGTCGCTGAACATCGCCGACAACATGGGCAGCACCCAGCGCCTGGCGGAGGAGAACGCCGAGCAGACCCATATCGGCCGCGAGTCCATGGAGCAGGCTTCGTCGTCCCTGGAACAGATCGCCGGGGCGCTGGGCAGCACCGCGGCGGTGATCGACACCCTGGGCCAGCGCTCCGAGGAAATCGGCGGGATCGTCGGGGTCATCACCGCCATCGCCGACCAGACCAACCTGCTGGCCCTCAACGCAGCCATCGAGGCGGCCCGTGCCGGGGAGCAGGGGCGGGGCTTCGCGGTGGTGGCCGACGAGGTACGCAACCTGGCTTCGCGTACCCGCGAGGCCACCGCGCAAATCTCGCAGATGATCAGCAGCATCCAGCAGGAAACCGGCAATGCCATCCAGACCATGGAGCAGGGCAACCGCTTGATGCAGGAAGGTTTGTCACGCAACGCCGGAGTGGCCGCGGCGCTGGCCTTAATCGACGAGCAGAGCCAGAGTGCCGGCGAGCAATTCGCCGCCATCACCACCGCGACCCAGGAGCAGAGCAGCACGGCCACGGTCCTGAGCCGCAACCTGCAGAGCATCGCCCAGGCCAACAGCGAACAGCGTGAGGTGGTGTCCAACCTGGCGGTTACCGCACGCGAGCTGGAGGCCCTGGCTGCCGACCTGCGCCACGAGGTCGATCGCTTCCGTTGACGGCACCTGCCCTCCGGCCTGGCGTTGGAGGGCGCTGGTTGCAATGACGCATGATTGGACTAAAACAGATGAGCGGTTGATTGCCCTTCAAGGACTGACCTTTCAGCAGGAGCAAGCATGACTCGTCTATCCCGTTTCGTTCCCCCTCTATTGGCTGTGTCGACGCTTTTGCTCGGCCACGCAGCCTTCGGCCAGGAAAGCCCGGCGTTCATCGCCCCGGCAGCCTGGACCACGCCGTTCAACCGCATTGCCCAGGTGGCCTGCCACAACTGCTATGAAAAGCAGTACGCAGGCACCTTCAGCAGTGTGCTCGACAGTGTGCGCACCCTGGAGCTGGACTTCTGGGACCAGCGCGACGCGGCCACCGGAGGCTCGCCACGGCATTGGTTCGTGCGGCATAACCCGGGCACCCTGTTCCAGTCCGGCAACGACAATAACTGCACGGGCGATGGCACCGGCAAGAACGACCTGGAAGCCTGCCTGAACGACATCAAGAACTGGAGCGACGGCCATCCGGGGCATTTCCCCATCACCGTGATCCTGGACAAGAAGCAGGGTTGGTCAAAAGCCAGTTCCGGGCGCACACCGCAGGATTTCGACGATCTGGTGAGCCGGATCTTCCAGGGCAAGCTCTATACCCCCCAGGACCTGGCGAGCTCCATCGGCAGCAGTGCCGGGGCCTTGCAGAAGAACCTCAAGGGCAAGGACTGGCCCACCGCCAGCCAGTTGCAGGGCAAGGTTTTGCTGGTGCTCAACCACTCCGAGAACCAGAAGCTCTCGCAGTACGCCGAGGCCCGGACCTCCAGTGCCAAGGTGTTCATCTCCCCGGTCACCAATGGCCAGAACGATGTCAGCGGCAAGGTCAGTGGCATGTCCGACCAGTCATCGGGCTACGTGGCCATGAACAACATGGGCAAGGGCGACAAGAAGTGGGCGGCCCAGGCCTTTGCCTACAGCCATATCGGCCGGGTCTGGGGTGACGATGGGGTGTCCTTCGCCCAGCACATCGCCGAGCAGGTCAACCTGTCGGCGTACTACAAGTTCGCCGATCAGGGGGACGGTGGTGTGCGCATCCGGCCGTTCTGAGCCTTATTGGGGTTCGGTGGCGTCGCCGAGCCCCGGATCCACGCGCTTGCCGATATCCCGCAGGCGCGCCAACTGGTCGACCATGCTTGGCGCTTCGTCGATGCTGCTGACGAAGGTCCACAGGTAGGTCATGACTGCGTACACATGGCCGGCCTTGACCTCGGGTAATAGCGACAGCTGGGTGATGGCGATCACGAACAGCACTGCCGCCACCACGCCGAGGAACAGGTAGGCCGTGGCTTCCCGGTCCGAGAGCCAGATCCGTAGCCGCGACAGCAGGCGGTAGTGGCGCTGCAGGGATTGGGCACCGACCCTGGACACCAGGCCGATTTCCTTTTCCAGGCGGTTGTTCAGGCGCTCGTGCAGCTGCTGGTTGCGCCGGGCGAAACGCGGCAGCAACACCACGCACAGGACCAGCGCCACCAGGCAGGCCAGGCCGATCCAGGGTTCGATGGCCAGCAGCATCACCGCCGCACCGATGATCGAGACCAGGGCGGTGGCGATGATCGGCACGTGCTTCTCGAAGAAGTCGACGAACTCCCGGGCCAGCACCACCCGCGCCGCCGCGGTCGAGGTGTTCTGCTGTTGCTGGCGCTGGTTGAGGATCACCGGTACGGCCAGGTCCGCATAGATGCGGGTGAAGGTCCGGGTATCCACGGCCCGTCGGGCCGCGCCGACGACCCAGAAACCCAGCACCACCATGGCGTAGACCAGGGCGTGGGTGGTATCGCCACGCAGGATCGAGTCCACGGCGAACCCGGCGAACAGCGGGTAGGCCAGCAGCAGGGCGTTCTCCAGGGCCACTAGCGACAAGGTGACGAACAGCTTGCCTGGATAGGCGCGAGCGATGGCCTTGAGGGTCTGGCCGGCAGACTGCTGGCCGAGTTTCTGGGTGGGATCCGCGATGGCGGGGCGAGTGACGACAGACATGACTGCACCACAAATGAGATAACGGTTAATATTGAGCGAGTGCTCAATTATCCTTGAGCGATCGCTCAAAATGCAAGTGCCGGTCATCCCGGCACCAAGAGGTTCGATTGCCGATGTCCCGTAACGACCGAAAGGACCAGATCATCGGCGCAGCCCTGGAACTGTTTCACAGCAAGGGTTTCGCCGAGGTTTCCACCCGTGACCTGGCCGAGCATGCCGGCCTGTCCCGCAGCCACATCTACCACTACTTCAGCGACTTCAAGGAACTGCGCCGCGAGGCCTTCGTGCGTTTCGCCGATGGCCAGTTGGCGGCGGTGGAGGACCTGGTGCGCGATGTGCAACCGGCCGAGGCCCTGCGGATATTTCTCCTCGATTGCCTGACGGACTCCAACTCCGTCGGTTGGGGGCTGTGGCTCGATGCCTGGGATGAAGCCATGCACGACGCCGAGCTGGCCGAGGTCTACCTGCGAATCAATGGCCAGTGGCAGGCGTTGCTGGCATCGATCATCGCCGCTGGCGTCCAGGCCCGGGTGTTTCGCTGCGCGGATGCCGGGCGGGCGGCGCGGCAGATCTTCGCCCTGGCCATGGGCTACACCGACGATCTGCTGCTGCAGGCTTCAGCCGCGGCGCAACAGGCCGCGTTGACGGAGGTCATGGAGGTCGCCGGGTTGCTGCTGGGTTTGGATGACTGAACCTTCAACCGCTGCCGTGGCGATAGTGCAGTGCCTCCGCCAGGTGCTCGCGGCCGATGGCGGTGGCCTGTTCAAGGTCGGCCAGGGTCCGGGCCACCTTGAGCAGGCGGTGGGCGGCGCGCAGCGACAGGCCGAGGTTCTCGCAGGCTGCTTCCAGCCAGCGCTCGTCGGTTGTGGATAACCTGCAATGGCGCGCCAGGCCGGGCAGGTCGAGCAGGGCGTTGGTGCAGCCCTGGCGCCGCAGTTGCAGGTTGCGCGCACGGGCCACCAGGTCGGCGGCGCTGGCACTGTCGTTGCCCGGTTGCGGCGCGGGGTTCAGGGCCGTGGCCTCGCGGGCGACGGTCAGGTGCAGGTCGATGCGATCCAGCAGCGGGCCGGAGAGCTTGTTGCGATAGCGCTGGATCTGCTCCGGCGTGCAACGGCAGCGGCCACTGGGTTCGCCCAGGTATCCACAGGGGCAGGGGTTCATCGCCGCCACCAACTGGAAGCGTGCCGGAAACTGCACCCGCTCGCGGGCCCGGGCGATGACGATCTGCCCGGATTCCATGGGCTCGCGCAGGACCTCCAGGACCTTGCGGTCGAACTCCGGTAGCTCGTCGAGAAACAGCACGCCATGGTGGGCCATGGTGATTTCCCCGGGCTGCGGTTTCGAGCCACCGCCCACCAGGGCCGCGCTCGACGCCGAGTGGTGGGGTTGGCGGAACGGACGCTGTGGCCAGTGTTCCAGCGGGGCGGGGCTGCTCACCGACTGGATGGCTGCTACCTCAAGGGCCTCGTGTTCTTGCAGCGGTGGCAGCAGGCCGGGCAGGCGGCTGGCCAACAGGGTCTTGCCGGTGCCGGGCGGGCCGCAGAACAGCAGGTTGTGGGCCCCGGCCGCAGCCACCAGCAGGGCCCGCTTGGCGGCCAGCTGGCCCTGGACGTCGCGCAGGTCGGGGTAGGGCGCGCGGTCATGGGGCAGGCCCTGGCTGACGCAGGCCGGGATCGGCGCCTGCCCGTTGAGATGGGCCGCCGCCTCCAGCAAATGGTCGACCGCGATCACGCTCAGGCCCGAGGCCAGGCAGGCTTCCTCGGCATTGGCCCGGGGCACCAGCAAGGCATGGCCGGCATCCCGTGCTGCCAGGGCCGCCGGCAGCACGCCGCGCACCGGGCGCACGGCCCCGGACAACGCCAGCTCGCCCAGGCACTCGACGCGATCCAGCGCCGTGGCCGGTAGTTGCTGGCTGGCCGCGAGGATGCCCAGGGCGATCGCCAGGTCGAAGCGGCCACCGTCCTTGGGCAGGTCGGCGGGAGCCAGGTTGAGGGTGATGCGCCGGGCGGGGAAGTCGAAGCCGGCATTGAGGATCGCGCTGCGGACCCGGTCCTTGCTTTCCTTGACCGCGGTTTCGGGCAGCCCCACCAGGGTCAGGCTCGGCAGGCCGTTGGCCAGGTGCACTTCGACACTGACGGCCGGAGCCTGTACGCCCATCTGGGCGCGGCTGTGGATGATGGCCAGGGACATGCGACGTTCTTCCTTGCAGCGGCGGGAACCGCATCCTGCGGTGTTGCAAGGATAGGCGAGGGGGGCAGCGCGAGCGCTGGGCAATGCAGACAGGATGTGTCGCCGGCCTGTTCTTCAGCCTTGATGAAGGCGCGCGGCCGGCGAGGAGGGTGTCAGCTCATTGATCCTTCGGCTCAAGCCTGGCTTCCAGCTCGGCGACCTTGGCTTCCAGGCTTTCCAGGCGGGCCCGGGTGCGCGCCAGGACCACCATCTGGCTGTCGAATTCTTCCCGGCTGACCAGGTCCAGCTTGCTGAAGCCGCTTTGCAGCAGGGCCTTGAACTGGCTTTCGATTTCGTTGCGCGGCAAGGGAGTTTCGCCGCTGAACAAGCGCGAGGCATGGCCGCTCAGGGCGTCGAGGAGATCTTTGGGGGCGAGCATGGGAATGTCCTGAATAGCTGATGGGCCGCAGTGTATCACGCACGAACCGAGGGCTTGGCGCCGCCCGGCCTGCACGTTTTTTGCGCATCGGGCCGCCACCGCGCGCACCGTTATCGTGCGTATCGGTGGCGGGTTTTCCCGCCCCTGGCCGCGGGCCGCGGGCAACTTCATGAAATCGCTGGTGTTTCCCGACCTGGCAAGCTTTCTGCTTAGACCCTGGTGACCCATGCACTGATGCAGTCGCTGTGACGAATGCAGTGCGACCGACGAAACGGGGAGTGTTTCGTCAGGGCGGCTAGCGTCGGTCCGGCTGAGGAGGGCCGACGATGCGTTACAAAGCCAGGCACTGCGCTTAGACTTGAGTCGGGTTTGTTTTCCTGGGGCAAGTCCACCAATTCGGGAGAGAGTTTCATGAAGCTAGTCACCGCCATCATCAAGCCGTTCAAGTTGGACGACGTGCGCGAGTCGCTGTCCGAAATCGGCGTGCAGGGCATTACCGTCACCGAGGTCAAGGGCTTCGGTCGGCAGAAGGGCCATACCGAGCTGTACCGCGGCGCGGAATACGTGGTCGATTTCCTGCCCAAGGTGAAGATCGATGTCGCCATCGACGACAAGGATCTGGACCGGGTCATCGAGGCCATCACCAAGGCTGCCAACACCGGCAAGATCGGTGACGGCAAGATCTTCGTGGTCAATCTGGAACAGGCTATTCGCATCCGTACCGGCGAAACCGATACCGACGCAATCTAAGCCGCCCCAAACCCAACGCCCCAGGAGAAAACAACATGACTCTGCGTAAATTCGCAGGGCTAGGAGCCCTTTTGCCCCTCGTAATGCCTGGCTTGGCCATGGCGGCAGACGAAGCGGCTGCTCCAGTCCTCAATTCCGGCGACACCGCCTGGATGCTCACCTCCACCGCCCTGGTACTGTTCATGACCATCCCCGGGCTGGCGCTGTTCTACGGCGGCATGGTGCGGTCCAAGAACATTCTTTCGGTGATGATGCAGTGCTTCGCCATCACTGGCCTGGTGACTGTCCTGTGGTTCATCTATGGCTACAGCATCGCGTTCGACACCAGCGGGATGGAAGCTGGCGTGGTCAACCTCAATTCCTTCGTCGGCGGCCTGTCCAAGGCCTTCCTCGCCGGTATCACCCCGGCCAGCGTGACCGGTCCGGCGGCGCTGTTCCCCGAGGCGGTATTCGTCACCTTCCAGATGACCTTCGCCATCATCACTCCGGCGCTGATCGTCGGTGCCTTCGCCGAGCGGATGAAGTTCTCGGCGATGCTGATCTTCATGGGCATCTGGTTCACCGTGGTCTATGCGCCCATCGCGCACATGGTCTGGAGCGGTCCGGGTTCGCTGATGGGCGATTGGGGCGTGCTGGATTTCGCCGGCGGCACCGTAGTCCATATCAACGCCGGTATCGCCGGCCTGGTCTGCTGCCTGGTGCTGGGCAAGCGCAAGGGTTTCCCGACCACGCCGATGGCCCCGCACAACCTCGGCTACACCCTGATGGGCGCGGCGATGCTGTGGATCGGCTGGTTCGGTTTCAATGCCGGTTCCGCCGCAGCGGCCAATGGCACTGCCGGCATGGCCATGCTGGTGACCCAGATCGCTACCGCTGCCGCGGCCCTGGGCTGGATGTTTGCCGAGTGGCTCACCCACGGTAAACCCAGCGCCCTGGGGATCGCCTCGGGCGTGGTGGCAGGCCTGGTGGCGATCACTCCGGCGGCCGGTACCGTCGGCCCGATGGGGGCCCTGGTCATCGGTCTGGCGGCGGGTGTGGTGTGCTTCTTCTGCGCGACCAGCCTCAAGCGCAAGCTGGGGTATGACGACTCCCTGGATGCCTTCGGCGTGCATGGCATTGGCGGCATTCTCGGAGCGATCCTGACCGGGGTCTTCGCCGCCCCGGCCCTGGGTGGCTTCGGCACCGTGACCGACGTCGCCGCGCAGGTCTGGGTCCAGGCCAAGGGCGTGGGCCTGACCGTGATCTACACCGCCGTGGCGACCTTCATCATCCTCAAGGTGCTGGATGCGATCATCGGCCTGCGGGTGACCGAGGAAGAAGAGGCTGTCGGCCTCGACCTGGCCCAGCACAATGAGCGCGGTTACAACCTGTAAGCACCCTGCTCGAAAAAGCCCGGCTTCGGCCGGGCTTTTTTTTGCCTGGTGCTTGTCATTGAGGAAGGCTGAAAGGTTTTTATGGTGAGCCTTGGCAGGTTTGCCAGACGATTTTTAGTAGGGCAAATGCTTACACTAAAGCAGGATTATTCGGCGCTTTGTTTTTTTCCTGAGCGCGCTAGAATGCGCGCCGAAGCGTGGAGATAGGTATGTGGCAACAGACCCTGATTACCCTGCGGGCCAGGCCCCGGGGCTTTCACCTGGTAACGGACGAGTTGCTCGCCGGCTTGCCTGAGTTGAAGGCATATCGAGTCGGACTGCTGCACTTGTTGCTGCAACATACCTCGGCCTCGTTGACCGTCAACGAGAATGCCGACCCGGCGGTCCGGCGCGACTTCGAGCGTTTCTTCAATACCCTGGTGCCCCAAGGCATGAGCGGGTACGAACACAACGACGAAGGCGCGGACGACCTCCCGGCCCACTTCAAGGCCAGTTTGCTAGGCTGTCAGCTGACTTTGCCGATCTCGGCGGGCCGGCTGGCGTTGGGCACCTGGCAAGGTGTTTACCTGGGCGAGCACCGTGATCACGGCGGTGCTCGTAAAGTCCTTGTCACCTTGCAGGGTGATAAGGCATAAGCCGCTGAGTATCAGTGGATGTTGATTTTTTCCGGCAGCCTTCGACAGATGGCCGAGCTGGGCTATAACTAATCTGCTTTTCGCAAGTCATGAGGTAGAACATGAGCGACGATGATCTGGAAAACGACGACCTCGAAGTAGGTGACGAAGACGATACCGAAGAAGGTCTTGAAGCGGCCGCCGAAGATGTGGCGGAAGACGATGGCGGTGAGGCTCCCGCTCCGACCGCCAAAGGCAAGTCCAAGGCCGCTGTCTCGGTAGACGAGCTGCCGAGTGTCGAAGCCAAGAACAAGGAGCGCGATGCACTGGCGCGTGCCATGGAAGAATTCCTGGCCCGTGGCGGTAAAGTGCAGGAAGTCGAGGCCAACGTGGTCGCCGACCCGCCCAAGAAGCCTGATAACAAGTACGGCAGCCGGCCTATCTGAGCCTTGCTACTTGCTTGCTGAAAAAACCCGCCGTCGCTGCGGGTTTTTTCATGCCGGTGTAAAAAGCGGGCGAGCGTCTAGAGGGACTTCCAGCGTCCCAGCAGCGCGGGCAGTTCGGTCAGGCTGCGGATCTGCGCATCGGGTGCGCGCTCGGCTTCCCAGGCCTTGCCGCCCGGGTTGAACCAGATGGCGCGCAAACCGGCCTGCTGGGCGCCGGCGATGTCGTCGCCCGGGTGGTCACCGATATGCACCGCGGTGTCGGCACTGGCGCCGCCGCGCTGCAGGGCCTCCTGGAACAGCCGGGCATCGGGCTTGGCGATGCCGATGTCCTCGGCGCACAGGGCGAACTGGAAATAGTCCGCCAGGCCCAGGCGACGCACGTCGGCATTGCCGTTGGTGACCACTCCCAGGGCGAAGTGATTGGCCAGGGCCTCCAGGGTCGGTTGCACCTCGGGGAAGATGTCCAGCTGGTGCCGGGCATGCAGGAACACCTCGAAGCCCTCTGCGGCCAGCCGGCTGGCCTCAGCCTGTTCATACCCCGCTTCCTCCAGTGCATGGAACAGCACGCGCCGGCGCAAGGCGCTGATCCGGTGCTTGAGCTCGGGCTCGCGCTCCAGCACTTGCGCGCGGATCGCCCACAGGTGCTCCACCGGCACGCCGCCCAGGTCCGGGGCATGTTCGGCCAGCCACTGGCGCAGGGTGGCCTCGGCGCTGACGATCACCGGAGCGGTGTCCCACAAGGTGTCGTCGAGATCGAAGGTGATCAGCTTGATGGTCATTGTTCACCGCCTTTGTTGCGTTTGGCCCGTGGATGGGCGCTGTCGTAGACCGCGGCCAGGTGCTGGAAGTCCAGGTGGGTATAGATCTGCGTGGTCTTGATGTCCGAATGGCCCAGCAGCTCCTGCACGGCACGCAAGTCCTGGGAGGACTCCAGCAGGTGGCTGGCAAAGGAGTGGCGCAACATGTGCGGGTGCAGGTTCTGCCCCAGCTCGCGCTCGCCCGCGGCCTTGACCCGCAGCTGGATGGCCCGGGGGCCGAGGCGCCGGCCTTTCTGGCTGACGAACAGGGCGCCGTCCGGCGGGTTGCTCAAGGCCCGCAGTGGCAGCCACAGCGCCAGGGCCTCGCGGGCTTTGCGGCCCACCGGCAGGACCCGGGTCTTGCTGCCCTTGCCGTGGACCTGCACCAGGCCGTCGGCCAGGTCCAACTGCGCAAGATCCAGGCTGGTCAGCTCGGACAGGCGCAATCCGCAGGAATAGAACAGCTCCAGGATCGCCTGGTCGCGGTGGGCCAGGAAGTCGTCTTCCACCGCGCCATCGAGCAGTTGCAGGGCCCGGTCGGTATCCAGGGTCTTGGGCAGCCGCCGCTCGCCCTTGGGTGGCGCCAGGCCGTTGGCCGGGTCGTGCTCGCACAACCCTTCGCGATTCAGGTAGTGATACAGCCCGCGTACCGCGGACAACAGCCGGGCCAGGCTGCGGGAGGACTGCCCCTGCTGGTGCAGGCGTACGATCAGGCTGCGCAGGCCCTGGATATCCAGGTCGACCCAGCTGCGTATCTGCTGCTTCTCGCAGAACCCCAGCACCTTGCCAAGATCGCGGCGGTAGGCCTCCAGGGTGTGGGGCGACACCTGGCGCTCACTGCGCAGGTGCGCGCAGTAGGCGTCCAGTTGTCCTTGCATGCTCAGCGGACCGAGCGCAGGGAGTGGGTGAAGCGCGGCAGCACGCGGCCGGTGACTTCGGCGATGTAGTTGAGGAACAGGGTGCCCACCGAACTCTTGTAGTGCTGTGGATCGCGGCTGGCGATGGCCAGTACGCCGTGCATGCCCTGGTGCGCCAGGGCCACCACTGCAGTGGAGCCGATCTGCTTGCGCTGTTCTTCGCCGAACAGGAAGTCCAGCTCATGCTCGCGCAGGCTGCCGCTGACGCTCTTGCCTTCGGACAACAAGCCGCCGATGGCACCCTGGGCCTCGGCTGCCGATACCCAGCGGCCCACCGGCATGGGGTTGTCGCTGAACAGGATCAGGCTGACGAAAGGTACCTGGAACTCCTGGCGCAGGCTGTCCTCGACGCTCATCACCACTTCTTCCAGGCTGGTGGCGTCCAGCAGCGCGAGGATCAGGCGCCGGGTCTTGTCGAATAGCCGGTCGTTGTCCCGGGCCACGTCCATCAGTTGCGACAGGCGATGGCGCATCTCGATGTTGCGCTCGCGCAGGATCTTCATCTGCCGCTCCACCAGCGAGACGGTATCGCCGCGCTGGTGGGGAATGCGCAAGGCCGGAAGCAGTTCTTCGTGGGCGACGAAGAAGTCCGGGTGCGCCTCCAGGTAGGCGGCGACGGCCGCCGCTTCCAGGTTCTGCGCGGGGGATTCGTCGGGCGTGGTGCTGGGAACCTGCGGCTGGTCGGTCATGGATTTCGCTCACTCATAGACGCACCTGTCCTTCGTATACGCGTACTGCCGGGCCGGTCATCAGCACCGGTTGGCCAGGGCCTGCCCATTCGATGGACAGGCGTCCGCCCGGCAGGTCGATCAATAGCGGCGAATCCATCCACCCCTGGCTGATCGCGGCCACTGCGGCTGCGCAGGCGCCGGTCCCGCAGGCCTGGGTTTCCCCGGCGCCACGTTCCCACACCCGCAATTGCGCGCGCTGGCGATCCAGGACCTGGAGAAAACCGACATTGACCCGGGCCGGGAAGCGCGGGTGGTGCTCGATCTTCGGGCCCAGCTCGTGGACCGGTGCGCTGTTGATGTCATCGACCCGCAGCACCGCATGGGGGTTGCCCATGGAGACGGCGGCCAGCTCGACCTGGCGTCCGTCGACCTCCAGGGCATAGCTGGTGGCCTGGGCTGGCGCCTGGAACGGGATATCGGCCGGCACCAGGCGTGGCGGGCCCATGTCGACGCTGATCTGGCCGTCGTTGCGCACGTCGAGCTCGATCACGCCGCTCTTGGTCTCCACGCGGATCCGGCGCTTGGTGGTCAGGCGCTTGTCCAGTACGAACCGGGCGAAGCAGCGCGCACCGTTGCCGCATTGCTCCACCTCGGAACCATCGGAATTGAAGATCCGATAGCGGAAATCCACATCCGGGTTGGTCGGGGCCTCGACGATCAACAACTGGTCGAAACCGATCCCGGTATTGCGATCCCCCCATTGCTTGGCGTGCTTGGGTTGGATGTGCGCGTGCTGGCTGACCAGGTCGAGAACCATGAAGTCATTGCCCAGGCCGTGCATCTTGGTAAAACGCAGCAGCATGGTCTTACTCCGGCAGCAGGCTTTCGCCAGCGAATAACTCGGCCACCGTTTCGCGGCGACGCACTTGCACAGCCTGGTCGCCATCGACCAGTACTTCGGCGGCACGGCCGCGGGTGTTGTAGTTAGAGCTCATGACGAAACCATAGGCGCCGGCGGAATGCACGGCCAGCAGGTCACCTTCGGCCAGGGCCAGCGAACGTTCCTTGGCGAGGAAATCGCCGGTTTCGCAGATCGGGCCGACGATGTCGTAGGTACGGGGTTCGGCATCCCGGGGCCGGACGGCGCTGACATCCATCCAGGCCTGGTACAGCGCCGGGCGGATCAGGTCGTTCATGGCGCCGTCGACGATGGCGAAGTCCTTGTGTTCGGTGTGCTTGAGGTATTCCACGCGGGTCAGCAGCACGCCGGCGTTGGCGACGATGAAGCGGCCCGGCTCGAACACCAGGGCCAGGTCGCGCCCGGCCAGGCGCTCGCGTACCGCCTTGACGTAATCGGCGGCCAACGGCGGCTCTTCGTCGCGATAACGCACGCCCAGGCCGCCACCGAGGTCGATGTGGCGCAGGTAGATACCGCATTCGGCGAGGCGATCCACCAGGTCCAGCAGGCGGTCCAGGGCATCGATGAAGGGCGCCAGGGTGGTCAGTTGCGAACCGATGTGGCAGTCGACCCCGACGATCTCCAGGTTGGGCAGCTGTGCCGCGCGGATGTACACATCCTCGGCGGCGGCGATGGCGATGCCGAACTTGTTTTCCTTGAGGCCGGTGGAAATGTACGGATGGGTGCCGGCATCGACATCGGGGTTGACCCGCAGCGACACCGGGGCGCGCACGCCCAGCTCGGCGGCCACCTGTTGCAGGCGCTCCAGTTCCTCGGCGGATTCGACGTTGAAGCAGTGGACGCCCACTTCCAGGGCGCGGCGCATGTCATCACGGGTCTTGCCGACGCCGGAAAAGACGACCTTGTCGGCCTGGCCGCCGGCAGCCAGCACTCGTTCCAGTTCGCCACCGGAGACGATGTCGAAGCCGGCGCCCAGGCGCGCCAGGACATTGAGCACACCCAGGTTGGAGTTGGCTTTCACCGCGAAGCAGACCAGGTGCGGCATGCCGGCAAGAGCGTCGGCATAGGCCTGGTACTGGGCTTCGATATGCGCCCGGGAATAGACGTAGGTGGGCGTACCGAAACGCTCGGCAATGGCGGACAGGGCTACGCCTTCCGCGAACAGCTCGCCGTCGCGGTAGTTGAAAGCGTCCATGGCGGGCCCTTAGTAGGTGTCGTAGGTGTCGTGCTTGTGCGCCTTGGACTGCTCTTCAGGGGATTTGCTGTCGTCAGGCAGGTACAGCGGGCCTTTCTGGCCGCAGGCGGTTACAAGGCAGGCAACCGCGACGAGCGCAGCAAGGGCGGAGATCAGGCGCTTCATGGCGAAATCCTTGAGAATGCGTAAATTGCGCCCGAGTATACCGGCCACCCGGCAGCTTGCCTATGCAAGGCAAAACCCGCCGGGGGAGCCTTCGTCAACGGCTGCGGGGCCTGCCGGAGGATTGGTCGCCCCGGGTGGCTGCAGGTTCTGTATCCTTTGCATTCACCGGGAGGCGCCCGTATCTTGCGGCGCTTGAGCGTGACTAGACACTTTTCGAGGTTCCCGCAATGAGTTTGACCGAAGCCCGTTTCCACGACCTGGTGGACGCCACCCAGCAGGCGCTGGAGGATATTTTCGATGAGAGCGACCTGGACATCGACCTGGAAAGCTCGGCCGGCGTGCTCACCGTCAAGTTCGACAACGCCAGCCAGGTGATCTTCAGTCGCCAGGAGCCCCTGCGCCAGTTATGGCTGGCCGCGCGCTCCGGTGGTTTCCACTTCGACTACGACGAAGAAAGCGAACGCTGGGTGTGCGACAAGAGTGCCGAGCAACTGGGCGAGATGCTCGAGCGCATCGTCTTCGAGCAGGCCGACATCAAGCTCGAGTTCGACGGGCTCTGAGTCGTGAGCCAGGGCCCTGCGGTTCGTCCGCCCAAGCCGCTCTACAGCAACGTCAGCCCCGCCGTGGGTTCGCCGTGCATCAGCCTGTGCCGCCTCGATGAGGAAAAGGTCTGTCGCGGCTGTTTCCGGCATGTGGAGGACATCCGCGAATGGCGCTCGGCCGACGATGAGCGTCGCCGGGTGATCTGCGCCCAGGCACTGCAGCGCAAACAGGCCGCTGCACCGGGGGACCTGTAGCGTATATCCGCACGGTTTGTTTATTGCGAATGCTGTGATAGTGTCCGACTTCGCCTCGCTACCTCGAGGCCGGTGAGAACCCCGTCTTATTTGGCGGGGTTTTGCTTTTTTGTGCAGAAAAAACAGGAGTCAGCCAGGATCATGAGTACTGCACCATCCATCATCCTTACCCGCCTTGACGTACAGCGTCTGGAGCGCCTGATCGATAGTCTGGACGACTCGCTGCCAGGCGTCATTGCCTTGCAAGCCGAGCTGGATCGCGCCGAAACGCTGGTGGGTCACGATGAGGTTCCGGCCGGTGTCGTCACCATGAACTCGCGAGTGCACTGCCGTGAAGAAAGCAGTGGCAAGGACTATCACCTGACCCTGGTCTATCCACAGGATGCCAATGCCGACGAAGGCAAGATCTCCATCCTGGCGCCGGTGGGCAGTGCGCTGCTGGGTTTGCAGGTCGGTCAATACATCGACTGGCCGGCCCCGGGCGGCAAGACCCTGAAGCTGACCTTGCTGGAAGTCGAATACCAGCCGGAAGCCGCAGGCGACTTCCACCTCTGATACCCGCCTAGACCTGCTCCAGCGCCTCGTTCAGGGCCCGCTCCAGGCTGGCCTTGTAACGCAGGTAGAGAATGCTCGAGCTTTGCCCATCACCGAGCAGGCCGGACAGGTCCAGGTCGGTGATGTAGCAGCGGTAGCGTTCCGGTTCGCGTCGTTGCTCGACGATTTCCTGGACCACCGCACTGAACAGCTGGTCGCCATATTCCAGTTCGGAAAACTCCCGTTGATTGCAGTACAGCGAGACTTGCACCTGCCCCGGTGCGGCCTTGCCGATGATCGCCTGCACGTCGTAGAACCCCTTGTCGATCGGGGTCAGCGGGGCGGGGCGAGCCTCTACCCGGCGCGCCCTGCCCGTGCCTGACGGCAATATCTGGAAATAGAGTGTATCCAGTGGTTTCTCGCCGGGGCTGTTGTCCATGGGCAACAGGGCCTCGCGGCGGTAGAGGATCGATTGCAAGAAACGCTGCAGTGGCACCAGCAAGCTCTGTTCGTCGTGGTAGGGCAGGGTCTGCTGCCACAGGGCGTTGTGCTCATCCAGGACATACAGCTCGGCCTGGTTCTCGACGATCCGGTAGAACACCTGGATGCAGTCCGGCTGGCCCATGGGCAGGACCAGCGCCAGGTCGTGCTCCTCCAGGGCCATGGGGTCCAGGTGCAGCGGGCTGTAGCGGGTTTGCTCCTGCCCCAGGTACTCCAGCAGCGCCGCGGGGGTGGCCATGGCCCGGTGCCGGACTTGCCCAGGCAGCAGTTCGAGGACGTGATAGTGCTGCTGCACCTGGATCAGGTAGCGGTAGTTGAGTTGGCTGAGCAGCAGGTCTTGCGCGGTCTCGAACAGTTCCTCCACCCGGCGTGCGATGAACTGCGCGCGGTTGTGGCAGAAACAGCGGACCCGCAACCGTGGCTGAGGCCCCGACGGCAGGTTGTTGAGGTAGTCGCGCAGGCACTCGAGCAGCGCATGTTCGCCATCGTGGCGGCCCACCATGACTTCGTTCCAGCTGTTGAGTGTGACCTGGTCCAGGGTCAGCACCAGGTTCTCGCGCACCCCGGCATAGCTCAGTGAGTCGGTGCGCTCGGTGGTCATGTGGATGTTCAGCTCGCGATGGTGCTTGAGCGGGTCCACTGCGACGTTCACCAGCACCAGCACCTCGCTGGGGACGCTGGCATGCAGCAACTGGTCCTCGCTGACAGTGTTCAGCGGCAGGGCCACGGTCTGTTGCAGGCTGCCCAGCAGGTTGAACAGCTCGAACTCGCTGAGGTCGCTGCTGCCGGGGTGCAGGGCCAGGCGGGTGCTGCTGTCGATGACGCCGTTGCGATGGCACCAGGTGAGCAACTCCACCAGCTCGCGACTGCGCTTGATCGGCGCGAAGTGTTCCCACTCCAGGGCCGTCAGGTTGCCGTTGTACAGGCCCCAGTGGGTCTGGCCGGGCTCCTTGCGGTTCGGCGACTGCACCAGGGTCAGGGTGTCTTCGGCCAGGTCCGGGGCGATGCCCGGGTTGATGAATTCGATTTTTCCGGCCTTGCGTTCGAAGGCCGCGTACAGGCGCCGTCCCAGCACGTTCAGGTCGCGCTTGTTGATCAGGCTGGCGGCCTGTTCGGTGCGGGCGAACTGGGTCAGGAAGCGATAGCTGTAGTTCAGTTCGTTGACCAGGGAGCGCCGCTCGGCGCCGACCTGGCGCACCTTCCACTGGCTGCGGCTGTCGAGCAGGGCCAGCTGGCGCTGGTCCCATCCCCATTCCTCGGCCAGGCGCTCCAGCAGTGCCCGCTGCCAGCTCGTATTGCGGGCGCCGTTGCCAGTAGTCAGCTTGCGGTTGACCTTGAGATACAGGCTGCGGCGCACCAGCTCCAGGCGCTCGGGTTCGCCGCGGGCCTTGAGGTATTCCTCGATACGCCGGTAGACCACGATGTAGGGGTCCAGCTCATCCAGGTCCAGGCGGTTGGCGAACACCGCCTGCTTGAAGCGCAGGCTCAGGCACTGGACCCGAGGGTGCTCGCTGGCGTAGACCTCGATCAGCAGCAGCTTGAGCACCGACTTGTAGGGCGACTCGATGCCCTTGAACAATTGCCAGAGCCCCGCGCCGATGAATTCCCCCGGGGGAATGCGCGCCATGTGCCCCAGATCGAGGTTTTCCTCGGCGGGCACGAAGCGCTTGGACAACAGCGTATGGGTGTACTGCTCGTAGCGCGATTCCTCGTACACCGGTACCAGCCACCAGAGCGGCGTACGTCCGGCGAGCCAGATGGCGGTGCGATAGAACTCGTCCAGCAGCAGGTAGTGCTGGGTGGTACCGCAGTCGTCCGAGCTCAGCTGGGTGTCGCGTTCGCCGCGGACGAAGCGGCTCGGGTCGATGAGGAAGAAATGCGCTTCGGCGCCCTGGCCTTCGGCCCAGGCCTCCAGCAGTTGGCACTTCTTCTGTAGTTCGGCCAGTTCGTTCTCGTCCAGGTCCGGGGCATGGCAGACCCAGACGTCCATGTCGCTCTGGTCGGCCTGGGCCAGGGTGCCCAGGCTGCCCATCAGGAACAGTCCATGGATCGGTCGCGGCGGGTTGCCGTGGCGGGCCTTGTAGGAAAAGGAGCGAGTCAGGCGCTGGGCTTCGGCCAGTACCTGGGGATCGGGTTCGTAGTTGGACAAGCCCGCTGGCGTCGCCCCGGAGACGTAGCCGGGCAGCAGCGGGTGATTGACGTGGAAGAACAGCGGCAGCAGGTTGAGGACCAGTTGCTGGCGCGCCGACAGCCCCTCCATCGCCCGGGCCATGCGTCCTTCGTTGAGGGTCAGAAAGCGCGCGCGAAGTTGGCTGAGAACCTTGCGGTCGATTCCTTCATCCAGGTCGGGACGGATTTCATGGGTATGGGGCATTTCAAGCGGGGCTCGAACGTGGCGAGGTTCAGGGTCGGGGACAGTTTACCGGCAGATGGGGCTGAGCCTTAAGCTGATTTTATTTTTTGACGCCGGATTTCTAACGCATTGGCGCGAGACGGCCTACGGAATCCCGACAGACGGGAGCTCCGCAGGCCCGGGAAGACTTCAGGCGGTTTCAGCGACGGTGAGGATGGTCAGCAGGCCCTGGGCATGCTCGGCGGCGTCGCGGCCAAGGCTGGTGAGGTAGCCGCCATCGGGCTGGGTGATCAGCTCCTTGGTGTACAGGCGCTGGGCGGCAGCGATGGCGGAAGGGGCGGCGGTCTGATGGATCTTCAGGCCTTCCTGGGAGTTGTCCAGGTTGAACAGTGCGAGGATTTCCAGTTCGGCAACCAACTCAGGGGTATACGACATAAGGACTCCAGACTTTCTAGGAATGAAAGGTCAGCGTTCTTAAGGTGACCGCACGGCGGCGGTGTGTCCAGCGTTCGCTGAGTTCTTTTGCGGCCCGGGACAGCGGTGTTTGGCCGCAGGGTGGTTGCAGTGTAGCCAGCGGCTGGAGGGTTGGTGGGGCACCGCATGAGGTGGCGCCCCGGCAAGCGAGGGTCACTGCTTCTCGGGAGGCAGCTGCGGCAGGGCCCGCAGGGCGGTTTCGTACCACTGGGTGTCGAAGGGGCGGTCTTCTTCGAGGATTGCATCGATCTCGATCGCCAGGACATGGGCCATCAGGTTGAGGATTTCTTCCCGCTCGTAGCCCACCAGGGTCAGCTTGTTGAACGTGGCCTTGGCCGCTGGCGGGTTGTCGCTGGCGATCTGGTTCTCGATCGCCTCGATCAGGGTGTTTTCGGCGAACTCTTCTTCGTCGTTGTCGATATCGGTTGGCTCGCTCATGGCAGGCTCCTCAAGGAAAGGCGCCAGTCTACCCGGATTCCGGGGCCGGGTGCTTGGCGGCCGGAGGGTTAAGCTTCTATGAAACAGCCGACACCGCGCGGCCTGGAGGCAATGGAATGTTCAAGCTTTATGGGTTCGCCATCAGCAACTACTACAACATGGTCAAGTTGGCGCTGCTGGAAAAGGGCCTGCCCTTCGAAGAGGTGCTGTTCTACGCCGGACAGAGTCCCGAGGCCCTGGCCATCAGCCCCCGGGGCAAGGTGCCGGTGCTGGAGGTGGAGCAGGGTTTCATCAGCGAGACCAGCGTTATCCTCGATTACCTGGAGCAGGTCCGGCCCGAACCTGCGCTGGTGCCGAAAGAGCCTTTCGAGCGGGCCAGGGTGCTTTCGCTGGCCCGGGAAATCGAGCTGTACATCGAGTTGCCGGCCCGCGCCTGTTTTCCCGAAGCGTTCTTTGGCGTGAACGTGCCCGAGGCGATCAAGGAGAAGGCCGGGATCGAGCTGCTGCAGGGGTTCGCCGCGTTACAGCGCCATGCCCGGTTCGATCCTTACGTGGCGGGCAGCGACTTGAGCGTCGCCGATCTGTATTTCCAGTACAGCGTGAACCTTGCCCTGGTGGTTGGGGACAAGCTGTTCGGGATCGATTTTCTGGCCCGGATGCCCGAGGCCAGGGCGCTGTTGCAGCGCCTGGAGCAACGCCCCCACGCCCGGCGCATCGCCGCCGACAAGGCTGCGCTGATGACCGCGCGAAGAGGCTGAAGGCGTGCCCGCCCGGGCGCTGTCCAGGGCGGCACGGGTGGGGCTTAGCGGCTGCCCAGCAGGGCCTGGCCGCGAGCCACGGCGGCGCGGACCTGGGCCGGTGCGGTACCGCCGATGTGGTTGCGGGCGTTGACCGAGCCTTCCAGGGTCAGCACGGCGAACACGTCCTGGTCGATCTGGTCGCTGAACTGGCGCAGTTCCTCCAGGCTCATCTCGGCCAGGTCCTTGCCGGTGTCCACGCCGTATTTCACCGCATGGCCGACGATTTCGTGGCAGTCACGGAACGGCAGACCACGACGCACCAGGTAGTCGGCGAGGTCGGTGGCGGTGGAGAAACCACGCAGCGCCGCTTCGCGCATGATGGCGTGCTTGGGCTTGATGGCCGGGATCATGTCGGCGAAGGCCCGCAGCGAGTCGCGCAGGGTGTCGGCGGCGTCGAACAGCGGTTCCTTGTCTTCCTGGTTGTCCTTGTTGTAGGCCAGTGGCTGGCCCTTCATCAGGGTCAGCAGGCCCATCAGCGCGCCGAACACCCGGCCGCTCTTGCCACGCACCAGTTCCGGCACGTCGGGGTTCTTCTTCTGCGGCATGATCGAGCTGCCGGTGCAGAAGCGATCGGGCAGGTCGATGAACTGGAACTGGGCGCTGGTCCACAACACCAGCTCCTCGGAGAAGCGCGACAGGTGCATCATCGCCACGCTGGCGGCGGCGCAGAATTCGATGGCGAAGTCACGGTCCGACACGCTGTCCAGGGAGTTGCCGCCCACGGCCTCGAAGCCCAGCAACTGGCAGGTCAGCTCGCGATCGATCGGGTAGGTGGTGCCAGCCAGCGCGGCGCTGCCCAGGGGCATGCGGTTGGTGCGCTTGCGGCAGTCCACCAGGCGCTCGTAGTCACGGCTGAGCATTTCGAACCAGGCCAGCATGTGGTGGCCGAAGGTCACCGGCTGGGCGGTCTGCAGGTGGGTGAAGCCGGGCATGATGCTGTCGGCTTCGCGCTCGGCCAGCTCCAGCAGGCCTTTCTGCAGGCGGGTGATCTCGCCCAGGATCAGGTCGATCTCGTCGCGCAGCCACAGGCGGATATCGGTGGCCACCTGGTCGTTGCGGCTACGGCCGGTGTGCAGCTTCTTGCCGGTGATGCCGATGCGGTCGGTCAGGCGCGCCTCGATGTTCATGTGCACGTCTTCCAGGTCCACGCGCCAGTCGAAGCTGCCGGCCTCGATCTCGCCCTGGATGGTCTTCAGCCCGTCGATGATGCTGTCGCGCTCGGCGTCGGTGAGCACGCCGACCTTGGCCAGCATCGTGGCGTGGGCGATCGAGCCCATGATGTCGTGGCGATACAGGCGCTGGTCGAAATTGACAGAGGCGGTGAAGCGGGCGACGAAGGCGTCGACGGGTTCACTGAAGCGGCCGCCCCAGGACTGATTGGTCTTGTCAGTGCTCATGAATTCGCTCGTGATCTGCTGAAGGAAGATGGCATAAAAAACAGGCGCCGATGATAGCAGGGTTGCCCGGGCTGTCGCTGGCACTGGTCGGCAGCTTTTTACCTGCGACCCCGGGACCGCTTGCCGCCGGCCCGGGCGGCGCGGAGACTGGAACCGGCGCGCCTGGACGAGGTCGGTTGCCTGAGTGCCGAAGGTGATATCGATCAAACGATATTTATCGATTGAGCAATATCGTCTTGGCAACCGTCTACAGTTGGACAAGAGGCACGGCGCAACCGTCTGGCATCCCTGTGGGGCGCTGCGGTGGGCCGGCCATCGAGTTCATAACCGCGCAGGGCCATGCAACCCGTCCACTAAACGAGACGAGTGCGGCCAGGTTGGGCGCCGGCCACAAACGAGGGGGGCTTAGTGTTGAGTTCCAGCATTCCCTGCGACCTTGTCGCGCATCCAGCGGCCCGACGCGGCATCGGGCAGGTACGGGTAAATATTGGTGCCCGACTTGCGGCACTTTTTGGCCTTCGCACTAGTCTTAGCGTGGATCGCCGTGACGGACGTCACTCCACCTGTCTACGCTATCCTTGTGCGAGACTCACGCAGGAATCCAGCGCAATATGAATGTCCTGATCGTTGATGACGAACCCCAAGCCCGCGAGCGCCTGAGCCGTATGGTCGGCGAGCTCGAGGGATACAGTGTCCTGGAGCCCAGCGCCACCAATGGCGAAGAGGCATTGAGCCTGATCGACAGCCTGAAGCCGGATATCGTCCTGCTCGATGTGCGGATGCCAGGCCTGGACGGCCTGCAGGTCGCCGGCAAGTTGTGCGAGCGCGAAACGCCTCCGGCGCTGGTGTTCTGCGCGGCTCCGGATGAATTCGCCCTCGAGGCTTTCAATGACAGCAGCGTGGTCCACCTGGTCAAGCCGGTGCGCCCCGAGCTGTTGCTGGAAGCGTTGAAGAAGGCCGAGAAACCCACCCGCGTGCAGCTGGCTGCCCTGACCCGGCCTGCGGCGGAAACCGGCAGCGGCCCGCGAAGCCATATCAGTGCCCGTACCCGCAAGGGCATCGAGCTGATTCCCCTGGGCCAGGTGGTGTATTTCATTGCTGACCACAAGTACGTGACCTTGCGCCACGAGAGCGGCGAAGTGTTGCTGGATGAACCGCTCAAGGCCCTTGAAGACGAGTTCGGCGAGCGCTTCGTGCGTATCCACCGCAATGCCCTGGTGGCCCGCGAGCGTATCGAACGCTTGCAACGAACGCCCTTGGGGCACTTCCAGCTGTACCTCAAGGGGCTCAATGGTGACGCGCTGATCGTCAGCCGGCGGCATGTGGCTGGCGTGCGCAAGATGATGCAACAGCTCTAGGGCGCTGGACGGAGCCTGCCAGCAAGGAAGCTTGGCAGCGAGAGGGCACCAGGTTCCTGATACAAGTCAAAGCTGCTTTGGCTGAGCTGTTATCATCTGCCGTATTTATTCAGTACGGATTGATCCATGTCCTCTCGCGAAATCCGCATCGCTACCCGCAAAAGTGCCTTGGCCTTGTGGCAGGCCGAATACGTCAAAGCCCGCCTGCAGGAGGCCCATCCAGGTCTTGTCGTGACCCTGGTGCCCATGGTCAGCCGTGGCGACAAGCTGCTGGACTCGCCACTGTCGAAAATCGGCGGCAAGGGCCTGTTCGTCAAGGAGCTGGAGGCCGCCCTGCTGGAGAACCAGGCCGATATCGCCGTGCACTCGATGAAAGACGTGCCCATGGACTTTCCCGAAGGCCTGGGCCTGTTCTGCATCTGCGAACGTGAAGACCCGCGCGATGCATTCGTCTCCAATACCTACGCCAGCCTCGAGCAGCTGCCGGCCGGCAGCGTGGTCGGCACCTCTAGCCTGCGCCGCCAGGCCCAGTTGCTGGCCCGTCGCCCTGACCTGCAGATCCGCTTCCTGCGGGGCAACGTCAATACCCGCCTGGCCAAGCTGGATGCCGGCGAGTACGACGCGATCATCCTGGCCGCTGCGGGCCTGATCCGCCTGGGCTTCGAAGACCGCATCCGTTCCTCCATCAGCGTCGAAGACAGCCTGCCCGCCGGTGGCCAGGGCGCGGTCGGTATCGAGTGCCGTAGCGCCGACAGCGAGATCCATGCGCTGCTGGCGCCCCTGCACCATGCCGACACCGCCAGCCGGGTGACCGCCGAGCGGGCGTTGAACAAGCACTTGAATGGTGGCTGCCAGGTGCCGATCGCCTGCTACGCCGTGCTCGAAGGCGACCAGCTCTGGCTGCGTGGCCTGGTTGGCGAGCCCAGCGGTGGTGTGTTGCTCAGCGCCGAGGCCCGGGCTCCGCGGGCCAGTGCGGCCGAGTTGGGTGTGCAAGTGGCTGACGACCTGCTGGCCCAGGGCGCTGGCGATATCCTGCGCGCGGTCTATGGCGAGGCGGGCCAGGAGTGACCGGTTGGCGCCTGCTGCTGACCCGGCCGGCCGAGGATTGCGCTGCACTGGCGGCGATCTTGGCCGAGGCCGGAGTGGCCAGCGCCAGCCTGCCGTTGCTGGACATCCAGCCCCTGCCCGTGACTCAGGCACAGCGTTCGATCCTGCTCGAGCTGGATCGTTACTGCGCGGTGATCGTGGTCAGCAAGCCGGCAGCCAACCTCGGTCTTGAGCTGCTGCGCCAGTATTGGCCGCAGCCTCCGGCCCAGGGCTGGTTCTGCGTGGGGGCCGGTACCGGCCAGATCCTCGCGGATGCCGGGCTGCCGGTGTTCTATCCCCAGGCCGGTGACGACAGCGAGGCCTTGCTTGAACTTCCCCAGTTGCGCGAGGCTATCGGCCAGCCAGAGCCCAGGGTGTTGATCGTGCGGGGCGAGGGTGGTCGCGAATTGCTCTCCGAGCGCTTGCGCAGTCAAGGTGCTAGTGTCGATTATCTGGAACTCTACCGCCGTTGCCTGCCGCACTATGCCGAGGATGTGCTGCTACGGCGGATCCAGGGGGAACGCTTGAACGGGCTGGTGGTCAGCAGTGGACAGGGTTTCAGTCACCTGCAGCAATTGGCCGGCCAGGCCTGGCCGCAGTTGGCGAAGATGCCGTTGTTTGTTCCAAGCCCTCGGGTCGCCGAGATGGCGCGCGCCGCCGGGGCGGAAATAGTTGTGGATTGCCGCGGCGCCAGTGCCGCGGCTTTGCTAACGGCGTTACGGGAGCATCCCGTGCCCGTTCTCTAAACGCAAAGGATGGATACGTGAGCGAAACAGCCTTGCCTAAAGATGAACTCCAGCCGGTGCCCGAGACGCCGGCGCAACCCACGACCCCAACCGTTGAGCGTCGTGGCAACGGGTTGGCGATACTGGCCCTGCTGCTGGGGGCGGCGGGGGTCGCTGTTGGTGGCTGGGGAGTCTGGCAGGTGCGCAACCTGCAGACCAACAACCAACAACAGTTGAGCCAATTGCAGGCACTGGGCGACCAGGCCCAGAGCTTCAAGCTCAGTGAGCAGCGCCTGAGCTCGCGACTGGAACAACTGCCTGCGGCCGATGAGCTGGAAGACCGCCGCCGCCTGGTAACGCAATTGCAAGGCGACCAGCAGCGCCTGAGCCAGCGCCTGGAGACAGTGCTCGGCGCCAGCCGCAAGGACTGGCGCCTGGCCGAGGCCGAGCACCTGTTGCGCCTGGCCAGCCTGCGCTTGTCGGCCCTGCAGGACATCAGCAGTGCCCAGGCCCTGGTCCAGGGTGCCGACGATATCCTGCGCGAGCAGAACGACCCGGGCGCCTTCGCTGCTCGCGAGCAACTGGCCAAGAGCCTGGCAGCCTTGCGCAGCACCGAGCAGCCGGATCGTACGGGCCTGTTCCTGCAATTGGGCGCCCTGCGTGACCAGGTACTGGAACTCAGCGCCGTGGCGCCGGAATACAAGGACCGGGGCGATTCGCTGCTGGGACTGACCGCCGACGGCGACGGCGCCAGTCGTTGGGCGCAGTGGTGGGACCAGGTTTCCCGCTACTTCCGCATCGATTTCAATGCCGACAAGAACATCCGTCCGCTGCTGGCCGGCCAGGGCCTGACCCAGGTACGCCTGGCCCTCAGCCTGGCGCTGGAGCAGGCGCAATGGGCGGCGCTCAACGGCCAGGCGGCGGTCTATACCCAGGCCCTGAGCGAAGCTCGTGACGTGCTGACCGGCAACTTCAACCAGGACAATCCGCAGAGCAAGATCATGCTCGAGCGCCTGGTCGAACTGGGCAAGCAGCCGGTGACCGTGGTCACCCCGGACCTGGCCAAGACTTTGAGCACGGTCCAGGCCTACCTGGAGCGGCGTAGCCTCAGCGTCGAGGAGTCGGTCAAGCCCCTGGCCAAGCCTGCGGCGAACACCGCCCGGGAGACCAGCCCATGAAGCGCGCCTATGTGATCGTCCTGCTGCTGATCGCCGCGATCGGCCTGCTGGGATTGGCCATCGCCGAACACCCGGGCTACGTGCTGATCGCCTACAGCAACTTCCGCTATGAATCGAGCTTGTGGGCGACCCTGGCCCTGGTGGCGTTGGTGTGGCTGGTGATCTGGGGCATCAAGCTGCTGGTTGAGCTGGTGATGGTTTCCGGCGGTGTGGTCAACCCCTGGTCGCGCCGCAATCGCAGCCGCCGGGTGCAGATCGCCATCGAGCAAGGCCAGATGGACCTTGCCGAAGGACGCTGGGCCAGCGCCCAGAAGCACCTGCACCGCGCCGCCGAGGCCGAGCGCCAACCGCTGTTGTATTACCTCGGCGCGGCCCGGGCGGCCAACGAGCAAGGCCACTACGAAGAGTGCGATAGCCTGCTGGAGCGGGCGCTCACCCGCCAGCCCCAGGCTGAATTGGCCGTTGCCCTGAGCCACGCCCAATTGCAGACCGACCGGGGCGACACCGAAGGTGCGCTGACCACCCTGCAAGCCATGCATGAGCGCCATCCCCATAGCGTCCAGGTCTTGCGTCAACTGCAGCGCCTGCACCAACAGCGTGGCGACTGGCCGGCGCTGATCCGCCTGTTGCCGGAGCTGCGCAAAGGCAAGGCCTTGCCGGCCAGCGAGTTGCAGGAGCTGGAGCGCCGCGCCTGGGGCGAGAACCTGGGACTGGCCGCGCGCCGTGAAGAAGACCAGGCCACGTCCTTGCAGTCGCTCAACCGCTCCTGGCAGCAATTGACCGCCGCCCAACGCCAGGAGCCACAACTGGTGCTGGCCTATGCCGAACAGTTGCGCCAGCTGGGTGCCGGGGCCGAAGCCGAGGAGACGCTGCGCACGGCGATCAAGCGCAAGTATGAAAGCCACTTGGCGCGGCTGTATGGCCTGGTGCGTGGCAGCGACCCTGCGCGTCAGTTGCAAACGGCCGAGCACTGGCTCAAGGAACATGCGGATGATCCGGGGCTGCTGCTGACCCTGGGCCGCCTGAGCTTGCAGAACAGCCTCTGGGGCAAGGCACGCGATTACCTGGAGAGCAGCCTGCGTCTGGAGCGCAATCCCGAAGCCTGCGCCGAACTCGCCCGCCTGCTGGCACAGCTGGGAGATACCGAGCGCAGCAACCAGCTGTTCCAGGAGGGCCTGGGATTACTGGACGAGCGCCTGTTGGCCGCTCCCTTGCCAGTCCCGGCACGGGCCTGACGCACCCTGGGCCGGTTGCCTGTCGCGGGCAACCGGCCTTTTTACACTCCGCTTGCCCAGCCACAGCCGATCGGGCTTCGAGCGGACATGGCTTGGCTCCTTGAAAGGAGCGAGCGCTTTCTCTACCGTGGCTGCCTGTTTCTTCCGTTGCGGATATCCCATGTCGCTGGCCGGCTCTCGCTCGCTGTTCTCCCTGGTGTTCCTGGTGGGGGCCTTTGCCTCGTGGGCGGCCTTCAACCTGCAGGCCGGAGGTGGCCTGGACTCGTGTCCGCTGTGGGGCGTGCAGCGCGGGCTGATGCTGCTGCTCGCCGGCACCAACCTGCTGGCTGCACTGCAGGGGCCCATGCGTTGGGGGCGCCCGTTGTACTGGGGGCTGAACCTGCTGCTGGGAGTGTTGGGGGTGATCACCGCAGGGCGCCATGTACTGCTGCAGAACATTCCTTCCGAGCAATTGCTGGCGTGCCTGCCGGACATGCCATTCATGCTGCGCCACCTATCTTGGTGGCAAGCGCTGCAATTGGTCTTCATGGGGACTGCGGACTGCGCAGAGGTTTCCTGGACCCTGCTCGACATGAGCCTGCCGGAGTGGAGCCTGCTGTTTTTCCTGCTGGTCCTGGCCTTGGGGGGTTATCGCCTGCAACGCTCGCTACGGGCCGCGCGCCAGGCTGCGGCGTTGCCCTGAGTCAGTGTTTGGCGGGGGACAGCGGATTAAACGCTTGTATGAACTTTATCTCCTGCGTACCTTGAAGCTGTTGTCGTGCGGGCATAATCTGGCCCGCACCTGTCACTCTAATTCGCCTGCTCGATGCTGTTGCGCCTCACCTGATCCAGGGTCTCCATGGGGGACGGCGGTCAATGGCATGACCCTTGAGGGAAGAGAGATCACCATGCTCGAAAGTTGTCAGAATGCTCAGGAACGTTGGGGTGGAGTTCATCTGCTGATCGACCGCTGGTTGCAGGCGCGTCATGAACTGGTTCGAGCCTATGATGTGCTTGGCGCCGAACCCGAGGCGCTGAGCAAGAGCAAGAAACCCCTGCAAGAGTTCTGCGGGATCCTGGTGGATTATGTCTCCGCCGGACATTTTGAAATCTACGAACAGCTGACCAGCGAAGCCAAGGCCTTTGGTGACAAGCGCGGTCTGGAGCTGGCCGACACCCTCTACCCGCGCATCGACGTGATCACCGAGAAGCTCCTGGCCTTCAACGACCTGTGCGACGCCGGACAGTGCGTGGCGCAAAAATTCAAGGAGCTGGGTGGCCTGCTGCACGAGCGCTTCGAGCTTGAAGATTGCCTGATCGAAGTGCTGCACAACGCCCACAAGCAGGAGACGGTGGCCCAGGCCTGAGAGCCGGTCCGCTGGTACATGAAATGGCACGCCAAGGCGTGCCGTTTTCGTTTCCGGGTTTCAGCCGGCGACAGCCAGCAACTCGATCTCGAACACCAGTGGCGTGTAGGGCGCGATCAGGTCGCCGGCGCCTTCGGTGCCATAGGCCTGGCTGGATGGAATCACCAGGCGCCAGCGGGCGCCGGTAGGCATCTGCGCCAGGGCGCTGCGCCAGCCGGCGATCACGCTGTCCAGGCGAAACCACTGCGGCTGCCGGGCTTCGTCGAACACGGTGCCATCGGGCAGGCGGCCGGTGTAGCGCACCTGGACCGAGCCGTTGGGGTTGGGTTTTGTACCATTGCCGGGAGCCAGCTCAGTAAGCAGGATGCCGTCCGTCAGTTGGCGAACCCCGGGCCTGGCCTTTTCCTCGTCGAGAAAACGTCGTTCGTTTTCCAGTGCGGCTTCGATCTGCGATTTGGCCGATCGCTCGCTGATCTGCGCGTCGTGCTGGGCAAGGATCTGCTCGATGCGCTCGTTCTTGAGCGCCAGCGGCTTGCCGCGGTACGCGGCTTTCAAACCATCCACCAGGGCCTGGATCTGCAGGTCCGGAACTTCGTCGCGCAGCCGTTCGCCGAGGCTCGCACCGAGGCTGTAGGCAAGATCGTGGGCGTCGTCGGGCGGCGGTTCGGCGGAGGCGTGGGCCAACGACAAGAACAGGCTCAAGGACAAAAACAGGTAACGCGACATGGGCACTCTCCGGCCTGAGTAGCGGTGGATTATGCCAGCGACGAAGCGCTCGTTGGTGGGCAACTTCCAGGGCGTCGAAGAACATTTTCGATCGGCTGCAACGCGCGGCTTTCGATACTGTCAACATGGCCTAGCGGCGGTAACAGCAGAGGTCTAGTATGAGCCGCAACTCACGTCAGCCAGGAGGTAAACCATGTCGGCCAACAAGAAGCCTGTAAATACTCCGTTGCACTTGCTCCAACAGCTGTCGGGCAGCTTGCTCGAACACTTGGAAAACGCTTGTTCCCAAGCCCTGGCCGATGCTGAAAAACTGCTCGCCAAGCTGGAGAAACAACGAGGCAAGGCCCAGGAAAAACTGCACAAGTCACGCACCAAACTGCAAGACGCCGCTGCAGCCGGCAAAGCCAAGGCACAAGCCAAGGCCAAGGCCGCGGCGCAAGAACTCGAAGAGTTGCTGGACGCACTGAAAGAGCGTCAGGCACAAACCCGCAGCTACATCCTGCAACTCAAGCGCGATGCCCAGGAAAGCCTGAAGCTGGCCCAGGGCGTTGGCAAGGTGAAGGAAGCCGCCGCCAAGGCGCTGACTACTCGTGACGCCAAGCCAGTTGTGGTCGCCGCGAAAAAGCCGGCCGCCAAGCCAGCGGCTAAACCTGCCGCCAAGGCCGCCGCGAAACCAGCAACCAAACCAGCAACCAAACCGGCTGCCAAGGCTGCTGCTAAACCTGCCGCCAAGCCGGCAGCAAAACCCTCTGTCAAACCAGCACCGGCCAAGACTGCCGCAGCCAAACCTGCTGCGAAGCCAGCAGCCAAGCCTGTCGCCGCCAAGCCCGCTGCAGCCAAGCCAGCGGCTAAGCCAGCTGCCAAGGCCGGCGCGAAACCAGCCGTCAAGTCCGCTGCCAAACCGGCAGCCAAGGCCGCACCGGCCAGGACTGCTGCTGCCAAGCCAGCTGCAGCAAAGCCAGCCGCCAAACCTGCTGCGACCAAGGCCCCAGTGAAGGCTGCGGCCAAACCGGCAGCCAAGCCAACTGCTGCTGCCAAGCCTGCTGCATCTTCGGCAGCCAAGCCTGCTGCCGCCAAACCTGCGGCCAAGCCCGCAGCGAAGAAGCCAGCCGCCAAACCTGCGACCGCCAAGCCAGCTACCAAGCCAGCCGCCGCCAAACCCGCTGCACCAGCCGCCAAGCCAGCCGCGGCAGCTCCAACCCCAGCGGCTTCGCCGGCTCCCGCCGCGACAAGCGCTCCGGCTGCTGCTCCAGCGACCCCGGCCGCCAGCACCCCCTCCAGCGCTTCCTAAGCGCTAGCCACCGCGGCGCTCAGCACCTGCAGTGCGCCGCGGTCGGTGGTTCCGGCCGCCAGTCCTTCCAGCCAGTCGTCCAGGCTCCCGGCCTGGTCTGCGGGCCAGTCCCGTACCTGCTCCTGCAAGCGCAACAGCAACCGGCGCTCGGCTTCCAGTTCCAGTGACTTGAGCTGCTCGCGCAGCGTGCCCAGGTCGGTATCGGTGTTTGCCGCCGTGCGCCAATCAATGCGCAACGCCCGCAGGGGTCGGATCACGTCTCGCTGCCATGGCCCGGCCAGCGCCATGAGCCGCGCCAGGCGCTGGCCATCGCACTTCACGCCGCGCCAGCCAAGCCAGGCGCCGCAGAGCAGCAGGCAGACATCGGCGCCGTCGTCCTGCAAGCGCAGGCAGGCTTCCTGCACGCCGGGCAGGGCATAGGTCTTGAGGGAAAAACTCCACAGGTCCGAGGACATAGTGCTACTCGCGCCAGTTGCGAGCGAAGCTGGTAGACTCCGCCGCCATTATGATTCGACTTCAGAACCTGACTTTACAGCGTGGTCCGCAACGTCTGCTAGAAGACGCCGAGCTGACCCTGCACGCCGGCCAGAAAGCCGGCCTGATCGGTGCCAATGGTGCCGGAAAATCCAGCCTGTTCGCCTTGCTGCGCGGTGAGCTGCATCCGGATTCGGGTGACTGCTTCCTGCCCGCCGATTGGCGCATCGCCCACATGCGCCAGGAGGTCGATACCCTCGAGCGCCTGGCCGTGGACTATGTGCTCGATGGCGACCTGCGCCTGCGAGAGGTGCAGCGCGACCTGGCCGCCGCCGAAGCGGCCCAGGACGGTGCCGCCCAGGCCCGCCTGCACGCCGAGCTCGACAGCGCCGATGGCTATACCGCCGATGCCCGGGCGCGCAAGCTGCTGGCCGGGCTGGGGTTCACCAACGAGCAGATGGATCGCCAGGTCGGCGACTTCTCCGGGGGCTGGCGGATGCGCCTGAACCTGGCCCAGGCCCTGATGTGCCCATCGGATCTGTTGCTGCTCGACGAGCCCACCAACCACCTGGACCTGGACGCGATCCTCTGGCTGGAAGACTGGCTCAAGGGGTATCCCGGTACCTTGCTGCTGATTTCCCACGACCGCGATTTCCTCGATGCCGTGGTCGACCATGTAGCCCATGTCGAGCAGCGCAAGCTCACCCTCTATCGCGGTGGCTACAGTGCCTTCGAGCGTGCCCGGGCCGAGCGCCTGGCCCAGCAGCAGCAAGCCTACGAGAAGCAGCAGGCGCAGCGTGCGCACATGGAGAAGTACATCGCCCGCTTCAAGGCCCAGGCCACCAAGGCCCGCCAGGCCCAGAGCCGGATCAAGGCCCTGGAGCGCATGGAAGAGCTGTCGGCGGCCCACGTCGATTCGCCTTTCGACTTCGTGTTCCGTGAGTCGCAGAAGATCTCCAGTCCACTGCTCGACCTGTCCGATGCTCGTCTGGGCTATGGCGACAAGACGGTGTTGGAGAAGGTCAAGCTGCAGCTCACTCCGGGAGCGCGGATCGGCCTGCTGGGCCCTAACGGTGCTGGCAAGTCGACCCTGATCAAGAACCTCTCCGGCGAGCTGGCGCCGCTGGCCGGGCGCCTGACCCGGGGCGAGAACACCGTGGTCGGCTATTTCGCCCAGCACCAGCTGGACTCCCTGGATTCCAAGGCCAGCCCGCTGCTGCACTTGCAGCGCCTGGCGCCCACCGAGCGTGAGCAGACCCTGCGCGACTTCCTCGGCGGGTTCGACTTCCGGGGGGCACGTATCAACGAGCCGGTGCTGAATTTCTCCGGTGGCGAAAAGGCCCGGCTGGCCCTGGCACTGATCGCCTGGGATCGCCCCAACTTGCTGCTGCTCGACGAACCGACCAACCACCTGGACTTGGAGATGCGCCTGGCCCTGACCATGGCCCTGCAAGAGTTCAGCGGTGCGGTACTGGTGGTCTCCCACGATCGCCACCTGCTCAAGAGCACCACCGACAACTTCCTGCTGGTGGCCGACGGCAAGGTCGAGGAGTTCGACGGCGACCTGGATGACTACGCCCGCTGGCTGGTGGACTACCGCCTGCGCAGCGCGCCAGCCAGCAGTGCGCCGGTGAACGCCGACAAGACCGACAAGAAGGCCCAGCGCCAGGCCGCCGCGGCCCTGCGCCAGCAACTGGCACCGCACAAGCGCGAGGCCGAGAAGCTCGAGGCCGAGCTGGGCAAGGTCCATGCTCGCCTCGCGCAGATCGAGGCCAGCCTTGGTGACAGCGAGCTGTATGAAGCGGCCCGCAAGGATGAGCTGCGCGACCTGCTGGCCGAGCAGGCCAGGCTCAAGATCCGCGAATCCGAGCTGGAAGAAGCCTGGATGCAAGCCCTGGAACTGCTGGAGAGCATGCAGGCGGAGCTGGAGGCGTTGTCCTGATGGAGACCCTGCAACTGCCGTTGCCGGCGCAGTGGATCGGCCCGTTGTGGCTTGGCGTGCAGATCCTGCTGATCCTCCTGGCGGGCTACCTGGCCCAGCGTTTCGTGGCCCGTGGCCTGACCCGCCTGGGCCAGCGCTATCCATTCCCGCCGCAGTTGCTGATGCCCCTGCGTGGGGGGCTGCGCTGGCTGATCATGGGCAGCGCGGTGATCTTCGTGCTGGAGCGCCTGGGCGTATCGGCCACGGTATTGTGGACCGCCCTGTCCGGTTTCGTCGCGGTGGCGGCCGTGGCGTTCTTCGCCATGTGGAGCGTGCTCTCCAACCTGCTGTGCGCGATTTTGATCTTCACCGTCGGCCCGTTTCGCCTGGGCGATGTGGTGGAGTTGGTGGATACCCTCGACAAGCCGGGAATCAAGGGCCGGGTGGTGGCCATCAACCTGCTCTACACCACCCTGATCGAACCCGAGGAGGCCGGTACCGGCAGCGCCATGGTGCAGGTGCCCAACAGCCTGTTCTTCCAGCGCTCGGTGCGCCGTTGGCGTGGCACTGATGTGCTGCCTGTGGGGCTCGACGAGACGTAGCCGGCAATAGCCCGTTCGCTGTGGCCGTTGCCGAAGTCCGCGAGCAGCAGCGGCTCTTGGCCAGGCCCGCATCACTTCCCGATAAAAAAACATGGTCAGCCACGGATCGGAGGATTAGCTTAGGCAGTCACGTCCAATTCGATCCGAGGTGTGCGATGGTGCTTGAGACATGGCTGGCGTTCTTCGCCGCCAGTTGGGTAATCAGTCTTTCTCCGGGAGCCGGCGCGATCGCGTCGATGTCCTGTGGCCTGCAATACGGCTTCTGGCGTGGTTACTGGAACGCCCTGGGACTGCAACTGGGCCTGGCCATGCAGATCGCCATCGTCGCCGCGGGTGTCGGCGCGATCCTGGCGGCTTCCGCCACGGCCTTCTATGCCATCAAGTGGTTCGGCGTGGCCTACCTGGTGTACCTGGCGGTCAAGCAATGGCGCTCCGTACCCAGCGATCTTGGCGACGACGCGGCCATCCGGCCGATCGGCAAGCCCCTGGCCCTGGTGTTCCGCGGGTTCCTGGTGAACATCAGCAACCCCAAGGCGCTGGTGTTCATGCTGGCGGTACTGCCGCAGTTCATCGACCCCCACGCCCCCCTGCTCAAGCAGTACCTGATCCTCGGCGCCACCATGATCGTCGTCGACCTGATCGTCATGGCCGGCTATACCGGGCTGGCTTCCAAGGTCCTGCGCCTGTTGCGCACCCCGGTCCAGCAGCGGCGCATGAACCGTACCTTCGCCGGTCTGTTCCTGGGCGCGGCGGGCTTGTTGGCGACGATCCGCAAGGCTGCGGTCTAGTTGCCCCGGCCATAAAAAAGGCGACCTGCGGGTCGCCTTTTTCATTGCCTGCCTGCTCAGCGCAGGATCACCGGAGCGGTGTCTGCCGGCAGGTTGTTGCGGGTCGGCGCCTGGCCCTGGGGCGCGTAGCCGCCGCGGCCCAGTTGCTCGGCCATCTGCCGGGTGACGTCCTCGCCCAGGGCCTTGGAGACTTCGCGCACCACCCGTGGACGGTTCAGCGAGACACGAATGTCGCGGCTGTTCACCAGCTTGGTGTCCTGGCCTTCGCCCATGGCGGTGAACGCCGAGGTGATCTCGAAGGTGCGGGTGTTGATCAGGCTGAAGTCCGCCACCAGGGTCAGGCCCAGGATCGCCGAGTAGCTGTTGGTTTCAGCGATCTCGTTGATGTCCTGGGTGAAGTCGATATCCGACACCGTACCGAACAGCACGTAGTCGGCGCCCTTGAAGTTACCGGCCTTGATGCGCTTGATCACGTCGTAGACGTTGGCCTTGGACGCCTCGGTGTGGGGCGAGCCCTGCACCAGCTGGAACATCCCGGACTTGAGGAGCCCGCCCTTGATGTCACCGGTGAACTTGCGCAGCTCGCCTTCCTCGATGTAGCTGGTGCTGGCTTCCAGCTCGTTGTAGCTGGATGAGCCACTGGCGCTGTAGTAGCCCTCGCGGTAGTTCTGCTGGGCCGAGACCACGTGGATGTATTCCTGCACACGTTCCTGGTAGGCCAGGTCCATGACTGCGACTTTGGGGGCCGCCTGCGCACCGAATGCGCAGGCCAGGGCCAGGATGCCGATCCATGCACGCATTGCTTAGCGCTCCGTGGTCTTGCGGATCTCTTTTTCGTCCATCCATTCAGCCAGACCGCTTTCGACGTCGATCAGTTGCAGGCTGAATTTGTAGAAGACGTCCTTGTAGTCGCTGCTGCGCTTGACGATGGAGCTGATGGAGCCCTCGAGGCGGTACTTGGCGGCGATCATGTTGCCGGTCTTGGCCACGCTGGACTTCTTGTACAGGCCGCTCTGGTTCTGCAGCTTGAGCTGGTCGACCTGGCTCTGCATGGCGTTGTTGTCGCTGGCGAAGCGGGCAGTGCCGGACTTCATCAGCTGGGTCTTGATCGACGTGGTGATCTCGCGGGTGTCGATGTACTCGCTGGTCTTGTTCTTCACGTCGTAGACCTGCACCACTGGGCGACCCTGGAGGATGCCGGACTGGGCCAGGGAGCGGGTCATGGATTCGGCGATCATCTGCAGGTCGGTGGAGCCGAACTCGTTGGTCACCAGTTCCACGGCCTTGCTGTCGCCGTAGCTGATGTTCTTGCCGCCCAGGACCGGGGAGTTGTTGGCGCAGCCGCTGGCCAGCAGGGCGGCCACGGCGAGGAAGGAAAAGCGTGCAAACATGGAAGTGCTCTCTTGATCGGGTTCAGGGACGACTTATTGGGTTTTGACTTCCAGGCGGAAGTCGGTGGCCTTGGGTACCGGGGCGATGGCCGGCAGGAAGCTGGCCTGGGAGCCGTACAGGTTGAAGACTTTCCAGCTTTCTTCATCGGCGACCGGGAAGCCGTCGTCGCCCAGCCAGGCAAAGCGGTAGTACATGGCCTTGTTGCTGCGGCTGGTGTTGTTCAGCGCCACCTTGACCGTCAGGAAGCCGTTCTCACGGGCGACCCGCATCGCACCGACGGTGATGTCGTCGAACTTGCCCATCACCACCACCTTGCTGGCGGCGCTGCCGGGGGCGGGAGGTGGTGGGGTGGCGCAGCCGGCCAGGAGGGCCAGGGCAGCGACGGCGAGAAGTTTCAAGCGCATGGGATGCTCCGCTCAGGGACGTTGGTTGCTGGCCATGTTCTGGCCGACGTTGTTCGGGATGACGTGGGCGGCCAGGCCGCTGCTGAACACCTGGTTGCCGACCACTCGCAGGGCGATCACCTGGTAGCGCTGTTCGACCTTGACCAGCACCTGGGTGCCGCCCAGGGCGCTGGGCAGGCTGAGCCTGTGCTCGCCCTGCTTTAGGCGCAGGCGTGTCACCTGGGTGGCGTCCGGCAGGGTGCGCCAGGTGCGGGTGTCGGCGCCTTCGGTGATGGCCGAGGCCAGGCCCACGGCGAGGCCGGCCAGGGGGTTGGCCTCGTTCAGGTTCTTTTGCGCGACGCCACGGGTCACGGCGCGCACGGTGGTGCGCAGGATGATGCCCGGCATGTCGTCGCGCAGGGCGCGGCGGGACATGGCAGTGGTGCTGTTGAGCAGGGTCAGGTCCTGCTGCCGGCCGTCGATGCCGATCTGGGCGAAGGCCTGGGTCGAGGTGTCGGCCTTGATCACCGGGAACGACAGCGGGGTGATCACCAGCTTGTCGTGGATCGGGATGGGCAGGGGGATGCGCACCGAGTCGCGGGCCGGGGCCAGGCCGCTCTGCACCACGATCAGCACTTCGCTTTCATCCGCTGCCAGGGCCGCTGGCGCCGGTGGGCGGACCGGGGCCTTGGCCGCGACCTTGCGTTTGTTGTTGCCCGAGGCCTTGGCCGGAGCCTCGACCTGTACCGGTTCCACCGGGGCGTCCAGGTTCAGCAGGGCCTGTTCCAGCAGCGGTGTGTTGGGGCGCAACTCGGCGGCCTTGCGGTAACCGGGGGCCGCCAGGTCCTTCTCGCCCAGGGCCTCGTAGACGAAGCCCGCCAGGTAGTGGCTGAAGGCGCTCTGGTAGCTGTTCTTCAGGTTGGTCACTTCCGGGGCGTCGAGGGCGGCCACCGGGTAGCCCTGGAGGTCCTTGTACTGGGTCTTGATTCCTTGCTTCTCGGCTTCGTCCTCGCGCTTGAGGTATTCCTTGTCCCGCAGTTCGGCGATCACCGCCTCGCGTTCGTGGGTCTTCTTGATCGCCATGCGGGCGCCGTCGAAGTCGTTGCTGGCCAGCAGGTTCATGGCCATCTGGGTGGTCAGCATGACCTTTTCGTAGTCGTAGCCTTCGTAGCGGCGGACCTTGTCGTTGATCAGGAAACTACCGAACTGGGCCAGGTATTTCTCGCTGTCGAACTTGACCGAGTCTTCCCAGTTGCCCACCACTTGGTCGGCGTGGCCCCAGGCTGCCTGGCTGCCGGCCAGGTCGCCCTTGGCGCGCAGCAGTTCACCTTTTTCGAAGTAATAGAGCAGGTCCTTGTCTCCACCCTGGTTGTTCTTTTCCAGCAGGGTCAGGGCGGCATCGAGGTTGCCGGCGCGAAGCTGCTGGTTGGTTTCCTGGAGTTCGCTGTCGTAGCTGCGAAAGACCGAACAGCCGGCAAGCAGGGTGATTGCGCCGAGCGCAACCGTGGTGAGGGCGCGGGATGCCATGGGTACTTCTTCTTCCCTGAATGAAACAGCCTGGCTGCGGGTCGGGCTGGACGAACCCTCTGGCAGGAAAGCTGGACACCTGCCAATTCCTCATTAAAAAAGGAGCTTGAATAGCGATTCGCGATAACGAGGGCGCGGCATTATAGACATCGGACCTGGCGCTGTAATGGCTTTTTAATGTTGTTTTGATCGGTGATTGCCAGTATTGGGCAACGACTTGCGAAGATCTTCGACGCGCAGTTGCGGGCTGTTGCGGCAGGCAGTGCAGAGGAAACATGAGCTTGCCGGTGCTGAAACGCTTGCTCGGCAATAGATGCCGACAATGTGTGTTAACCCGATTGATACCTGTGCCGGTGCCATCGGCCTGGCCGCGAGGCTACGCAAGAAACAGCAGAGGAGGAACCGCAGGGCTAGTGCTTGCGGGCTGAAGATGTTTCAGAGGGCCGATAAACCTTGAGTGAAACCGATTGGAAGGGAACAATATGTTACTTCGTATTTCCCTTTGAGAATCATTCATGACTGCCCCTTCCCGTTTACTGGCGCTGCTGGTACTGCCGGTACTGGTGTTCTGCAGCTCCAATCTCCTGGCCGATACCGTCGATGGCGCGCCCAAGGCCTTGCATTTGCTGGACTACATCGGCGCGGACTACCCGGCCACGGTGGCGGACGGCAAGGTCATCGATGAGTCCGAGTACCGTGAGCAGGTGGAGTTTCTTGGGGTCTTGCAGGGGTTGATCGCCGACTTGCCGGCCAAGCCGGAGAAGGCCGAGCTGGAGCAGGACATCGCCAGCTTGCGCAAGGCGGTCGCCGACCGTGTGGATGGCGGCCAGGTAGCGCATCAGGCACGGCAGATGGGCGCTCGGCTGGCGGTGGCCTACGAGGTCAGCCAGGCCCCGGTCATCACCCCGGATCCTTCCCGTGGAGCGCCGTTGTACGCCCAGCACTGTTCGGTATGCCATGGCCAGCAAGGGGCCGGTGACGGCCCGGCGGGCCTGGGCATGACGCCGCCGCCGGCCAACCTGCGGGATACCGAGCGCCTGGATCGCCTGAGCCTGTACGCCATCTACAACACCTTGGGACTGGGAGTGGAGGGCACCGACATGCCGTCCTTCGCCGATCAGCTGGATGACCGCCAGCGTTGGGACCTGGCGACCTACATTGCCGGCTTCAGCGCCGATCCGGCAGCGGCCAAGGGCGAGCAGGACTTCAATCTGGCGGACCTGGCCCGGCAGACCCCGGGGGAGGTCCTGGCCGCCCAGGGGCCACGGGCCGCGGCGACTTTCCGGGCCCAGCGGGCCCAGCCACCGCAGGTCAAGCGCGGTCCGGGGCAATTGCTGGACTACACCGCGTCGACCCTGGACAAGAGCCTCGCGGCCTATCGCAACGGCGATCGTGAGCAGGCCTACGATCTTTCGGTGGCAGCCTACCTGGAAGGGTTCGAGCTGGTGGAAAGCTCCCTGGACAACGTCGACACCGCTGTGCGCAAGGACACCGAGAAAGCCCTGATGGCCTACCGTCAGTCGCTGCAGGATGGGCTGGCGGTGGAACAGGCCGAGCAGCGCCTGGACGCAGCCAAGGCCAAGCTCAAGGAGTCCGCGGAACGGCTGGGCGGCGACAGCCTGAGCTGGTCCCTGAGCTTCATCTCCGGCTTGCTGATCCTGCTGCGCGAGGGCCTGGAAGCCATCCTGGTGCTGGCGGCGATCCTCGCCTTCCTGCGCAACACCGGCCAGCAGTCGGCGGTACGCAGCGTCAACGTCGGCTGGGGCCTGGCCCTGTTGGCTGGCCTGGGAACCTGGGCCCTGGCGGCCTATGTGATCGATGTCAGCGGTTCCCAGCGCGAGTTGCTGGAAGGCGCCACCGCGCTGTTCGCCAGCGTGATGGTGTTGTGGCTCGGGGTATGGATGCACGACCGCCGGCACGCGGCGGCCTGGCAGGACTACATCAAGAGCAGCCTGGTGGGCGGCGGCGGTCGCTTCGGGTTCGCCGTGCTGGCGTTCTTCTCGGTCTACCGCGAGCTCTTCGAAGTGATCCTGTTCTACGAAACCCTGTGGCTGCAGGCCGGTCCAGCCGGACACAACGCGGTGCTGGCCGGTGGCGGCACCGCCCTGGTGCTGCTGGTGGGTCTGGCTTGGGTGATCCTGCGGGGTTCGGCCAAGCTGCCCCTGGCGCTGTTCTTCAGCATCAACGCCGCATTGCTGTGCGCCTTGTCGGTGGTTTTCGCCGGCCATGGCGTCAAGGCACTGCAGGAAGCGGGGATCTTCGGTACCCGGCCGGTGCCGTTCTTCGACTTCGACTGGCTGGGCATCCATGCCGACGCCTACTCGCTGGGGGCCCAGGCCATGGCGATCGTGGCGATCGCGGTACTCTACAGCCGCAGCCGGATGAGCGAGAAGCGCCGCCTGCAGGCTTCCTGAACCGAGGCCTGACCCTCGCGGGCAAGTCGCTCCTACAGCGGCTTGCCCGTTTTGCATTGTGTAAGGAGAAGATTCGATGCGTGTCTGGATCGATGCCGACGCTTGTCCGAAGGCCGCCAAGGAACAAGTGGTGCGCTTTGCTCTCAAGCGCCAGTTCGAGGTACTGCTGGTGGCGGGGCAGCCGCAGATCAAGCCGCCGTTCGCCTGCGTCAAGCTCATCGTGGTGCCCAGTGGCCCGGATGCCGCGGACGACTACCTGGTGGAGCACGCGGTGCCCGGCGAGCTGGTGATCTGCAGCGACGTGCCCTTGGCCGACCGATTGGTGAAAAAGGGCGTGGCGGCCCTCGACCCACGGGGCAAGGAGTTCGATGCGCAGAACATGGGCGAGCGCCTGGCGGTACGCAACCTGTTCACCGACTTGCGGGAGCAGGGCCAGGTCAGCGGCGGGCAAGCGCCCTATGGGGATCGGGAGAAGCAGGCGTTCGCCAATGCCCTGGACCGGATCCTGACCAGGCTGGCGCGCCAGGGCTGATGCGGCGGGGGAGCACGCGCTCCCCGGCCGTTGGCGTAGTTGTTACTGCTGGCCTTCGTGGGTCAGCTCCAGTACTCGGTCCACCAGCTTGTTGATGCCGGCGGCGGCCTGGCTGATGGACTGCGCCAGCATGTAGGCCGGAGTGGTCACCAGCTTGCGTGCCTTGTCCTCGATGATCTCGTCCACCGCGCACTCGGCATGGTTGGCGCCCATCTTGCCCAGGGCTGCGGCGGTGTCGGCATCGTTGCCGATGGTGCATGTCACGCCGGGGCCATAGATCTTCGCGGCCATGGCCGGGGCGATGCACATCAGGCCCACCGGCTTGCCGGCTTCGGCGAAGGCTTCGGCCAGGGCCAGGACATCGGCCTGGACCGAGCAGGCCGCGCCTTCGGTGGCGAAGCTGGAGAGGTTCTTGGCGGCGCCGAAGCCCCCGGGAACGATCAGCGCGTCGAAGTCCTCGACCTTGGCCTCGCGCAGGTCCTTGACCTCGCCGCGGGCGATGCGCGCCGATTCCACCAGGACGTTGCGGGTCTCGGGCATGGTGTCCCCGGTCAGGTGGTTGAGCACGTGCATCTGCGGGATGTCCGGGGCGAAGCACTGCACCTGGGCACCACGCTGGTCGAGGCGCAGCAGGGTGATCACGCTTTCATGGATCTCGGCGCCGTCGAAGACTCCGCAACCGGAAAGGATCACTGCAACTTTTTTGCTCATGGGGTTTCTCCAGGTTCATCACGCTAAATGTCCGGCAGTTTGTCATCAGTCGCCGCAGAGGGATATCACGATCGGGCCGGGATTTTTCCGGGCGCGTCGAGCCGCGGCCATACCGTCTTGGAAAGCCGTTGGGTGCGCGAGTTCAGGAGTTCGAGGAGTAGGGGTTCGAGGAGTCGAGAGTCGCGGCGCCCATGTCCAGGCGCCGCGTAGGGGCCGCTTACTCGGCCGGCTTATTGTGCTGCTCGGCTTGTTCGGCTTCGTAGATCTGCTTGGCCAGGCGGGCATTCTTGAAACGCCGCCGCAGCCACAGGCAGAAGCCCAGGACCAGCAGGGCGCCCAGGACCCACAGCTCGTACTTCTTGATGCTGCCGAGCATGCCTTCCATGACGGCGCCGAAGTGGAAGGCTGCCTGCGCCAGGGCTACCGCCCAGATCGCCGCGCCAATGCCGTTGAGCAGCAGGTAGCGTCCCGGCGGATAGCCGGACAGGCCAATGGCCACCGGCATCACGGTACGCAGGCCATAGACGAAGCGGAAGCTCAACACCCAGATGTCCGGGTGCTTGCGGATGTGCTCCAGTGCCCGATCGCCCATCATCTGCCAGCGCGGCCTGCGCGCCAGCAACTTGCGGCCATGCTTGCGCCCCAGGAAGTACCACAGTTGGTCACCGGCATAGCTGCCGAAGAAGGCAACCACCATCACCAGGTTGATATCCATGTATCCACGGAACGCGAGAAACCCGGCTAGAACCAGAATGGTCTCGCCTTCGAAGAACGTGCCGAGAAAGAGGGCGAAGTAGCCGAAATCCTGAAGAAATTGTTGGAGCATTGTCTGGATGCTGGCGAAATGAACGCGCAGCCTACCCCTTCGACGGCGTTGGGGAAAGTATCGAAATGTGTCTCGACGTGAACATTTCCCCTCAATGACAATGTGTGTTGCTGTCGGTCAACAGCTTGAGCATAACTGTCATCTGTTCGTCATAATGCCCGCTTATAACTGTCACGCTCGCCCGCCAGCGCGGGCCATGGAGTCCGTCGTGAGCTTTACTCCCGCCAATCGTCTGTTTCCGGCCACTCGTCTGCGGCGTAACCGTCGCGATGACTTTTCCCGACGTCTGGTGCGCGAGAATCGCTTGAGCGTGGACGACCTGATCCTGCCGGTGTTCGTGCTCGACGGCGAGAATCGCCGTGAGGCGGTGGCCTCGATGCCGGGCGTCGAGCGCCTGAGCGTCGACCTGCTGCTGGAAGAGGCGGCGCACTGGGTCGAGCTGGGGATTCCCGCCCTGGCCCTGTTCCCGGTGACGCCCGGGGAACTCAAGTCCCTGGACGCTGCCGAAGCCTGGAACCCGGCTGGCATCGCCCAGCGTGCCACCCGTGCCTTGCGCGAACGCTTCCCGCACCTCGGGGTGATCACCGACGTCGCCCTGGACCCGTTCACCACCCACGGCCAGGACGGCATTCTCGACGCACAGGGCTACGTGCAGAACGACGTCACGGTCGATGCCCTGGTGCGCCAGGCCCTGTCCCACGCCGAAGCCGGAGCCCAGGTGGTGGCACCCTCGGACATGATGGACGGTCGCGTCCAGGCGATCCGCGAAGCGCTGGAGCTGGCGGGTCATGTCAACGTGCGGATCATGGCCTATTCGGCCAAGTATGCCAGCGCCTACTACGGGCCGTTCCGCGATGCGGTGGGGTCGGCGCTGAACCTGGGCAAGGCCGATAAGGCCTCGTACCAGATGGACCCGGCCAATGCCGAGGAAACCCTGCATGAAGTGGCGGCGGACCTGGCCGAAGGCGCGGACATGGTCATGGTCAAGCCGGGGATGCCTTACCTGGACATCCTCTGGCGGGTCAAGGACGCCTTCAAGGTGCCGACCTTCGTCTACCAGGTCAGCGGCGAGTACGCCATGCACATGGCGGCGATCCAGAATGGATGGTTGGCCGAGGGGGTCGTTCTCGAGTCCCTGACTGCTTTTAAACGTGCAGGTGCCGATGGCATCCTGACTTACTTTGCCGTTCGTGCTGCTCAATTGTTACGAGAGCAAAAATAGCCCTCCCAGGAACACGCGATGAATACCGAAGGACTCACAGAAGTTGCCGTAAAAGAAGCCCAGCCAGTGGTCGAGCAAGTAGCCGAGACCCCGCCGGAGCTGGAGCCCGTTCCCGCGGCCCCGGCCACCGAGGCGCAACCGGTACCGGCCATCGTCATCCCCAACCTGGACGACAGCAGCCTGTACATTCACCGCGAGCTGTCGCAACTGCAGTTCAACATCCGCGTGCTGGAGCAGGCGCTGGACGAGTCCTATCCACTGCTGGAGCGCCTGAAGTTCCTGCTGATCTTCTCCAGCAACCTGGACGAGTTCTTCGAGATCCGGGTCGCCGGCCTGAAGAAGCAGATCACCTTCGCCCGTGAACAGGCTGGCGCCGACGGCCTGCAACCGCACCAGGCGCTGGCACGCATCAGCGACCTAGTGCACGGTCATGTGGATCGCCAGTACGCGATCCTCAACGACATCCTGTTGCCGGAGCTGGAGAAGCACCAGATCCGCTTCATCCGCCGTCGCTACTGGACCGCCAAGCTCAAGACCTGGGTCCGTCGCTACTTTCGCGACGAGATCGCGCCGATCATCACCCCCATCGGCCTGGATCCGACGCACCCCTTCCCGCTACTGGTGAACAAGAGCCTGAACTTCATCGTCGAGCTGGAAGGCATCGACGCCTTCGGCCGCGACTCGGGCCTTGCGATCATCCCGGCCCCGCGCCTGTTGCCGCGGATCATCCGGGTGCCGGAAGAGGTGGGTGGTCCTGGCGACAACTATGTGTTCCTGTCGTCGATGATCCATGCCCATGCCGATGACCTGTTCCAGGGCATGAAGGTAAAAGGCTGCTATCAGTTCCGCCTGACTCGAAACGCCGACCTGGCACTGGATTCCGAGGACGTCGAGGACTTGGCCCGTGCCCTGCGCGGCGAGCTGTTCTCCCGCCGTTACGGCGACGCGGTGCGCCTGGAAGTGGCCGATACCTGCCCCAAGCACCTGTCGGACTACCTGCTCAAGCAGTTCAACCTGCATGAGACCGAGCTCTACCAGGTCAATGGTCCGGTGAACCTCACGCGCCTGTTCAGCATCACTGGGCTGGACAGCCATCCGGAGCTGCAGCACCCGCCGTTCACCCCGCAGATTCCCAAGTTGCTGCAGAACAGCGAGAACATCTTCAGCGTCGTTAGCAAGCAGGACATCCTGCTGCTGCATCCCTTCGAGTCCTTCACCCCGGTGATCGACCTGCTGCGCCAGGCCGCCAAGGATCCCCACGTGCTGGCGGTGCGCCAGACCCTGTACCGCTCCGGGGCCAACTCGGAGATCGTCGACGCCCTGGTGGATGCGGCGCGCAACGGCAAGGAGGTCACGGCGGTGATCGAACTGCGCGCGCGCTTCGACGAAGAGTCCAACCTGCAGATGGCCAGCCGCCTGCAAGCGGCCGGCGCGGTGGTGATCTACGGCGTGGTGGGCTTCAAGACCCACGCCAAGATGATGCTGATCCTGCGGCGCGAGCAGGGCGAGATCGTGCGTTATGCGCACCTGGGCACGGGTAACTACCATGCGGCCAACGCCCGCCTGTACACCGACTACAGCCTGCTGACTTCCGACGATGCGCTGTGCGAGGACGTCGGCAAGCTGTTCAGCCAGCTGATCGGCATGGGCAAGACCCTGCGCATGAAGAAGCTCTTGCATGCGCCGTTCACCCTGAAGAAGGGCATGCTCGACATGATCGCCCGGGAGACCCAGTTCGCACTGGACGGCAAGCCGGCGCACATCATCGCCAAGTTCAACTCGCTGACCGATCCGAAGATCATCCGCGCGCTGTACAAGGCCAGCCAGTCCGGCGTGCGCATCGACCTGGTGGTGCGTGGCATGTGCTGCCTGCGTCCGGGGATCGCCGGGGTGTCGCACAACATCCACGTGCGCTCGATCATCGGGCGCTTCCTGGAGCACACCCGGGTGTTCTACTTCCTCAACGGCGGCGAAGAGCAGATGTTCCTGTCCAGCGCCGACTGGATGGAGCGCAACCTCGACAAGCGGGTCGAGACCTGCTTCCCGGTGGAGGGCAAGAAGCTGATCCTGCGGGTCAAGAAGGAGCTGGAGAGTTATCTCACCGATAACACCCACAGCTGGAGCCTGCAGTCCGACGGGCGCTATGTGCGCAACACGCCGACCGGCAACCAGAACCCGCGTAGTGCCCAGGCTACCTTGCTGGAGCGCCTTGGCAGCCCGGTCTTGCCGGTGCGCTAGGTTCAGCCGGCGCCAATGAAAAAGGCCAGCCCGAGTGATCGGGCTGGCCTTTTTGTTTGCCCGGCGCTGGGCTCAGCTGACGTTGAGTACGATGCCGACCCGGGTCAGCCACTCGGCCTCGAGGGCGAAGTCCGCCTGGGTCAGCTGGTTTTCATCCAGCCAGTTGGCCGGGAACTGCACGTCCAGCTGGTCGCCGTTGGCGCTGAGCTGCACCTGGGGCATCTGCTGGGTACCGCGGATATGGTGGAACAGGATGGCGAAGCGCAGCAGCACGCACAGACGGATCAGCTTGATGCCGTCGTCGCCGAACTCGGCGAACTTCTCCCTGGGAATATTGCGGCGGTGACCGCGTACCAGCAGGGCCAGCATTTGCTGGTCCTCACGGGAGAAGCCAGCCAGGTCCGAGTGTTCGATCAGGTAGGCGCCGTGCTTGTGATAGTGATAGTGGGCGATATCCAGGCCCACTTCATGCACCTTGGCGGCCCAGCCCAGCAGCTCGCGCCAGATGCCGTCTTCCAGGTCCCAGTCGGCCGCGACCTGGTCGAAGGAGCGCAGGGCCTTGCCTTCGACCCGCGAAGCCTGTTCCAGGTCCACGTGGTAGCGCTCCATCAGCGAGCCCAAGGTGCGCTCGCGGACGTCTTCATGGTGATGACGGCCCAGCAGGTCGTAGAGCACACCTTCGCGCAGGGCGCCTTCGCAGTGATCCATGCGCTGCAATTCCAGGGCATCGAAGATCGCCTCGAGGATCGCCAGGCCAGCAGGGAAGATGGCCCGGCGGTCGGGCTTGATGCCTTCGAAGTCGATCTTGTCGACGTCGCCGAGCTTGAACAGCTTGCGCTTGAGCCAGGCCAGGCCTTCGACGTTGATCTCGCCGCTGCCCTGGCCGCCGGCCTTGAGGGCCAGGCCGATGGCGCGAATGGTGCCGGAGGAGCCGATGGCTTCATCCCAGGTCAGGCGATGCAGCGCATGTTCGATGCTCATGATTTCCAGGCGTGCGGCGGTATAGGCCTGGGCGTAGCGGGCCGGGGTGATCTTGCCGTCGCGGAAATAGCGTTGGGTGAAGCTCACGCAGCCCATCTGCAGGCTTTCGCGCAGCAGGGGCTCGAAGCGCTGGCCAATGATGAACTCGGTACTGCCGCCGCCGATGTCGGCCACCAGGCGCTTGCCGGGGGTGTCGGCGAGGGTATGGGAAACCCCGAGGTAGATCAGGCGCGCTTCTTCACGTCCGGAGATGACTTCCACCGGGTGGCCTAGGATCTCTTCGGCCCGGCGAATGAACTCGCCACGGTTGCGAGCCTCGCGCAGGGCGTTGGTGCCTACGATGCGCACGGTGCCCTGGGGCATGCCGTTGATCAGCTGGGCGAAACGCTTGAGGCAGTCGAGCCCGCGTTGCATGGATTCTTCGTTGAGCTGGCGTTCTTCATTGATGCCAGCGGCCAATTGAACCTTTTCACCCAATCGCTCGAGAATGCGGATTTCACCGTTCCGGGCCTTGGCCACGACCATGTGAAAGCTGTTGGAGCCCAGATCGATCGCGGCGATCAAGGACAGATTCTTGGCTTGGGATTGGGGCATGGCTGGGGTCTCGGTCGATAACCTCGCCATCCTGCCACGATCAACGGCTCGCGCCAACGCGCAGTGGCCAATGCGTTGATGCATCGCATCAAACCTTGCGCCAGCCAGCATTCCCAGATGTGCCATGAGGGACTTGAGAGCGCTGGTGCTACCGCTCATCCGGTCGATATTCGTGCGCAGGATTGCCCGAAGGGCGCCTGGACCGCGTGGAAAGGCACATGTAGCGGCCTCGACGACATTAATAGGAGATGCCGCACGAAGTTGTCCCGGCTTTTATAGGCATCGGTGGAATTCTCGCTTTGCGCCGGGCTGAGCTATACCCAAACTCAAGGGGCACCATAGTGAGAGTCAATCACCTGCGGCTTCCTGAACGCAGGAAGGGCAGATATGATGGGCCACGTTTTTTTGCTTACAACCTGGAGAATTCCATGAGCAGCGATCTCATCAAACACGTCAGCGACGCCAGCTTCGAGACCGATGTACTCAAGGCCGAAGGCGCTGTACTGGTCGACTACTGGGCTGAGTGGTGCGGCCCATGCAAAATGATCGCTCCGGTTCTGGACGAAATTGCCGAGACCTACAAGGGCAAGCTCACCGTTGCCAAACTGAACATCGACGAGAACCAGGAAACCCCGGCCAAGCATGGCGTACGTGGTATCCCGACCCTGATGCTGTTCAAGAACGGTAACGTTGAAGCCACCAAGGTCGGTGCGCTGTCGAAGTCGCAACTGGCGGCTTTCCTCGACGCGAACATCTGAACCTCGGTTTCAGCATGTTAGAAAAGGCCCCGCAAAATGCGGGGCTTTTTCGTAATTGAGGGCTAGACGCTCCGAAACTCAGGTGTTACATTCGGCCCCGCACTGGTTTCTCCAGTGCCCCCTGCAAGCCGTCGCCGACGCTCTCCTTTTCGAATAAGTACGCGATCCTGTCGCCTTCTCCGCGGCGCGGCCTCATTAAGCCAAAAGCTTAATTTCCCCCTCTATAAATGATTACGTCATTCCTATATGAATCTGACTGAACTCAAGCAAAAGCCGATTACCGAACTGCTCGAATTGGCCGAACAGATGGGCATAGAAAATATGGCCCGTTCGCGCAAGCAGGACGTGATTTTCTCCCTGCTGAAAAAGCACGCGAAAAGCGGTGAGGAAATCTCCGGTGATGGCGTGCTGGAGATCCTCCAGGACGGCTTCGGCTTCCTTCGCTCCTCCGATGCCTCCTACCTGGCCGGGCCGGACGATATCTACGTGTCGCCAAGCCAGATCCGTCGCTTCAACTTGCGCACCGGTGACACCATCGTTGGCAAGATCCGCCCTCCGAAGGAAGGCGAGCGTTACTTCGCGCTGCTCAAGGTCGATACCATCAACTACGACCGTCCCGAGAACGCCAAGAACAAGATCCTGTTCGAGAACTTGACCCCGCTGTTCCCCAACGATCGCCTGAAGATGGAAGCCGGCAACGGTTCCACCGAAGACCTCACCGGCCGTGTCATCGACCTGTGCGCCCCGATCGGCAAGGGCCAGCGTGGCCTGATCGTCGCTCCGCCGAAAGCGGGTAAAACGATCATGCTGCAGAACATTGCGGCCAACATCACCCGCAACAACCCCGAGTGCCACCTGATCGTCCTGCTGATCGACGAACGTCCGGAAGAAGTGACCGAGATGCAGCGCACCGTGCGTGGCGAAGTGGTCGCCTCCACCTTCGACGAGCCGCCAACCCGCCACGTGCAAGTGGCCGAGATGGTGATCGAGAAGGCCAAGCGCCTGGTCGAGCACAAGAAGGACGTGGTGATCCTGCTGGACTCCATCACCCGCCTGGCCCGTGCCTACAACACCGTGATCCCGAGCTCCGGCAAGGTCCTGACCGGTGGTGTCGATGCCCACGCCCTGGAGAAACCCAAGCGTTTCTTCGGCGCCGCGCGGAACATCGAGGAAGGCGGCTCGCTGACCATCATCGCTACCGCGCTGGTCGAGACCGGCTCGAAGATGGACGAAGTGATCTACGAAGAGTTCAAGGGTACCGGCAACATGGAACTGCCCCTGGACCGTCGTATCGCCGAGAAGCGCGTATTCCCGGCCATCAACATCAACAAGTCCGGTACCCGCCGCGAAGAGCTGCTGACGGCCGACGACGAGCTGCAGCGCATGTGGATCCTGCGCAAGCTGCTGCATCCGATGGATGAAGTCGCCGCCATCGAGTTCCTGGTCGACAAGCTGAAGCAGACCAAGACCAACGATGAATTCTTCCTGTCGATGAAACGCAAGTAACATCAGCAGGTCGAGCGAAAGCCGGGGCAACCCGGCTTTTTGCTGTCTGCACTTTGGCCATTGCGGCCTGAACGGCGCTACACTCTGCACCCCGACCGATACGGCCAACACGAGGCTCTTGCATGCAGTATCGCGATTTGCGCGACTTCATTCGTGGCCTGGAACAGCGCGGTGAACTCAAGCGCATCCAGGTTCCCATCTCTCCTGTCCTGGAAATGACCGAAGTCTGCGACCGCACCCTGCGTGCCAAGGGCCCGGCGCTGCTGTTCGAAAAACCCACGGGTTTCGACATCCCGGTGCTGGGCAACCTGTTCGGCACCCCCGAGCGAGTGGCCATGGGCATGGGCGCCGAGTCCACCGACGAATTGCGCGAGATCGGCAAGCTGCTGGCCTTCCTCAAGGAACCCGAGCCGCCCAAGGGCCTGAAGGATGCCTGGTCCAAGCTGCCGATCTTCAAGAAGGTCGTGTCGATGGCGCCGAAGATGGTCAAGGACGCGGTGTGCCAGGAAGTGGTGGTCGAGGGCGACGATGTCGACCTTTCGCAGTTGCCGATCCAGCATTGCTGGCCGGGCGACGTGGCGCCGCTGATCACCTGGGGCCTGACGGTGACCCGCGGACCGAACAAGGACCGGCAAAACCTGGGCATCTATCGGCAACAGGTGATTGGGCGCAACAAGGTGATCATGCGCTGGCTCAGCCACCGTGGCGGCGCGCTGGATTACCGCGAGTGGTGCGAAAAGCACCCGGGCCAGCCATTCCCGGTTTCCGTGGCCCTGGGGGCCGACCCGGCCACCATCCTCGGAGCCGTGACCCCGGTGCCGGACACCCTGTCCGAATACGCCTTCGCCGGCCTGCTGCGGGGCAACCGCACCGAGCTGGTGAAGTGCCGGGGCAATGACCTGCAGGTCCCGGCCACCGCCGAGATCATCCTCGAGGGCGTGATCCATCCGGGCGAAATGGCCCCGGAAGGCCCCTATGGCGACCACACCGGCTACTACAACGAAGTGGACAGCTTCCCGGTGTTCACCGTGGAACGCATCACCCATCGCACCAAGCCGATCTACCACAGCACCTACACCGGGCGTCCGCCGGATGAGCCGGCGATCCTCGGCGTGGCGCTCAACGAAGTGTTCGTGCCGATCCTGCAGAAGCAATTCCCGGAGATCACCGACTTCTACCTGCCGCCCGAGGGCTGCTCGTACCGCATGGCGGTGGTGACCATGAAGAAGCAGTACCCGGGCCACGCCAAGCGCGTAATGCTCGGCGTGTGGTCGTTCCTGCGACAGTTCATGTACACCAAGTTCGTTATCGTCACCGACGACGATATCAACGCCAGGGACTGGAACGACGTGATCTGGGCCATCACCACGCGCATGGACCCCAAGCGCGACACGGTGATGATCGACAACACCCCGATCGACTACCTCGACTTCGCCTCGCCGGTATCCGGCCTGGGTTCGAAGATGGGGCTGGACGCCACTCACAAGTGGCCCGGAGAAACCACCAGAGAGTGGGGACGGGTCATCGTCAAGGATGAGGCGGTCACCCGCCGGATCGATGCCATCTGGAATCAATTAGGAATAGATTGATGCGTGTAACCTTGCAGCCCTCCGGAGCGGTGCTAGAGACACTGCCCGGCGAGCGTATTCTCGATGCGGCGAGGCGCCTGGGCTATGACTGCCCCCAGAGCTGCCGCAATGGCAACTGTCACGTCTGTGCTGCCCTGTTGGTGGAAGGCAGCGTGCGGCAGGCCGGCGATGTGCGTGACCACGGCGAGTTCTACACTTGTATCGCGGAGCCGCTGCAAGACTGCATCGTGTTGTGGGACGGCGTCCTTGCGCTGGGAGAGTTGCCGGTGCGCAGCCTGTCGTGTCAGCTCGTTGAATGCCTGGAAGTCGGCGGTGATGTCTGGCGGGTCCGGCTGCGGGCGCCGGCGGGCAAGCCGCCGCGCTACCACGCCGGCCAATATTTGCTGCTGGAGCGGGACAACGGCGAGAAGTCGGCGTTTTCCCTGGCATCGGCGCCTCACTGCGGGCGTGACCTGGAGCTGCATGTGCTGGCTCGGGAAAACAGCGCGCAAAGCCTGATGGAACAACTGCAGCGCAACGGCATGGCCCGGGTCGAGTTGCCGTTTGGCGACACCCACCTGGCCGAGCTGCCCGATGGTCCGCTGGTGCTGATCGCCGCTGGCACCGGCATGGCGCAGATGCACAGCTTGATCGAGCATTGCCGGGCCAAGGGTTTCAAGCACCCGGTGCACCTGTATTGGGGGGTACGCCGGCCCGAGGACTTCTACCAGTTGGAGCACTGGGACCAGTGGCAGCAACTGCCCAATCTCTACCTGCACAAGGTGGTCAGCGACCTGTGTGGCTGGGAAGGGCGCTGCGGCATGCTGCATGAGGCCGTGAGCGAGGACATCGACGACCTGTCGTCGGTGCATGTCTATGCCAGCGGTTCGCCGGCGATGATCTACGCCACCCTCGACGCCCTGGTGAACGCCGGCATGGACGCCCACCAGATGCGTGCGGATGTGTTCGCCTACGCTCCGCGGTCCTGATCCTGCCGCCCCTGTACCGCGCGTTATAACTTGCTATATAGCCCATCGATATTTATCTAATTTGATAAATATCGGTAGGTTATATACCTGTCCTTCAAGTTAAGTAGCCTTGGTTATTGTTACTTACCTTGCCTTGTAACTTATGTGTCTTGTAGTTACTGCCGGGCGTTCTATTAAGTAACTTCTTTCTCGCGGGGAGCTGAACGCTATTCGCCATGACCGCCCTTGAATCCAGCTACCTGAACCTGGCTTACCCTCCGCGTCTCGATCTCGGGCCGCAGCTGACCCACGAACAACTTCGCAGCTCCATGCAAGCCACCATGGCCCGCCATCAGGGCGGGCCGGTCTGGTTGTTCGCCTACGGTTCGCTGATCTGGCGTCCGGAGTGCTCGGCGGTCGAGCGGGTACGCGGGCGGGTACATGGTTATCACCGGGGCCTGTATTTGTGGTCCCACGAGCACCGGGGGACGCCCGAGCTACCGGGCCTGGTCTTCGGCCTGGACCGTGGCGGCTCCTGCAGCGGTTTCGCCTACCGATTGTCGGAAGAGTGCCTGGAAGATTCGTTGTATGCGCTGTGGCTGCGGGAAATGCCTTATCCCTCCTACCGTCCGCACTGGCTCAACTGCCGCCTCGAAGACGGCAACCAGGTCCAGGCGCTGGGGTTCGTATTGGAGCGGCACCTGCCCAGCTACGCCGGCAACCTGCCGGACCACGTGCTGAACCAGGTGTTCGAAAGCGCCTGCGGGCGCTACGGCACCACCCGCGACTATGTCGAGCAGACGGTCCACGCCCTGCGCAGCCACGCCATGCCGGATCGCAATCTGGAGGCGCGGCTCAAGCGTTGCAAGGCCTGCTGAGGGCGTAGCTCCTGGCGGCTCAGCGCACCTGCACCACCACCTTGCCCACGGCCTTGCGCTGGCCGAGGTTGTCGATGGCCCGGGCCGCCTCGGCCAGGGGATAGACTTGCGACACCAAGGGCTTGAGCTTGCCTTCGGCGTGCCAGGCGAACAGTTGCTGGAAGTTCGCCGCATTGTCCTGGGGTTGGCGCTGGGCGAAGGAGCCCCAGAACACGCCTACCACCGCAGCACCCTTGAGCAGGGCCAGGTTCACCGGCAGCTCGGGGATGCGCCCGCTGGCGAATCCCACCACCAGCAGCCGGCCGTTCCAGGCGATGGAACGGATGGCCTGGTCGAACAGGTCGCCGCCCACCGGGTCGTAGATCACATCGGCGCCATTGCCGCCTGTCAGGCGCTTGATCTCGTCCTTGAGGCTGGCCTCGCTGTAGTTGATCAATTCGTCGGCACCGGCGGCCTTGGCCACGGCGAGTTTCTCGGCGCTGCTGGCGGCGGCGATCACCCGGGCCCCCATGGCCTTGCCGATCTCCACCGCTGCCAGGCCCACGCCACCTGAAGCGCCGAGCACCAGCAGGGTTTCGCCGGGCTGCAGGTTGCCCCGTTGCTTGAGGGCATGCATCGAGGTGCCGTAGGTCATGCTGAAGGCCGCGGCGGTGTTGAAGTCCATGGCCTGGGGAATCGGCAGCACGTTATAGCCGGGCACCGCCACCTGTTCGGCGAAGCTGCCCCAGCCGGTCAGGGCCATGACCCGGTCGCCGGCCTTCAGATGGCTGACCTTTTCGCCCACTGCACTGACCACGCCGGCCGCCTCGCCACCCGGAGAGAAGGGGAACGGTGGCTTGAACTGGTACTTGCCCTCGATGATCAGGGTGTCCGGGAAGTTGACCCCGGCGGCATGCACGTCCAGCAGGATCTCGTTCTTCTTCGGCACTGGGCTTGCGACCTCTTCCAGCACCAGCGTTTCGGCAGGGCCGAAGACTTTGCACAGCACGGCTTTCATCAGGGCTATTCCTTTGGGAGTGGTGGCCGATAAGTGTAGGAGTGTGAACCAGGTGGTCAACGAGCATGCCCGGCCCTGATAACCAGCCATAAGCTTGTGCTTGGGCTCAGGCTGGCGGGCCTTTATGCTAGGCCGCAAACCGGATTAAGGAGCGAATTGTGAAAGCGTGGATCATGTTGCTGCTGGCCCTCTCCCTGCCTGTGGCAGCGATGGCCGAAGAGGCTAAAGAAGGCGAAGCGCCGAAAGTCAGCTACATCAGCCTGACCCCGCCCTTCGTGGGCAACTACGGCCTGGATGGCGGCCCCAAGCTCAAGGTCTACAAGGCCGACGTGGCCCTGCGGGTGACCGGCGACCCGGCGGCCCAGGCGGTCAAGGCCAATGAGCCGCTGATCCGCAACCAGCTGGTGGCGCTGTTCGCCCAGCAGACCGCCGAGACCATGAACAATGTCGAGGCCAAGGAAAAACTGCGCCAGGAAGCCCTCAAGCAGGTGCAACAGGTGATGAACGACGAGACCGGCAAGCCGGTGGTCGAGGACCTGCTGTTCAATAACCTGATCATCCAGTAATGCTGGATCCGTAGGAGCGAGGCTTGCCCGCGATAGCGATATCGCGACCCCCGCCAGATTCCAGCCTTGCGGCTGATCGCGAGCAAGCTTCGCTCCTGCATATCGGCGTCCCGAGGCAACCTCAGGACGCCAGGCTCTTGCGAAACCGCGCCAGGGCGATGGCGAAGAACGCCAGGCCGATCCCGCCCAGGGCCAGCAGGTCGGGCCAGACCACGCTGACGCCGGCGTCGCGGAACAGGATCGCCGCGCTCAAGCTGACGAAATGCGTCGATGGCGAACCCTGCATCACCCATTGCAACCACTGCGGCATGCTGTCCAGCGGCGTACTGCCGCCGGATAACAACAGCATCGGAATGATCACCGGGATCGCCAGCAGGCCGAACTGCGGGGTCGAGCGGGCCAAAGTGGCGAGGAAGATGCCCAGGGCCGTGCTGGCGAACAGATAGAGCGCGGTGACCATCAGGAACAAGCCCAGGGAGCCGGCCAGCGGCACGCCCAGCAACCCCTTGACGACCACTTCCAGCGATATCCAGGTGCACAGCACCACCACCAGCATGTTGCTCCAGATTTTCGCCAGCATGATCTCCAGGGCTGTGAGCGGCAGCACCAGCAAGTGATCGAGAGTACCGTGCTCGCGTTCGCGCAGCAGCGCGGTGCCGGTGAGCACGATGGCCAGGATGGTGATGTTGTTGACGATCTGGATCACCGCCAGGAACCAGCCGCCCTGCAGGTTGGTGTTGAACAGCGCGCGGGTGGTCAGCAGGGCCGGGGCCTTGGCGGGTGTGTCTCCCTGGCCGGCGTAGTCGAGCAGCTCGCGCTGGAAGATCCGGCCGATGTAGCCCGCCCCCATGAAGGCCTGGCTCATGGCGGTGGCGTCGACGTTGACCTGTACTGCCGGCTGGCGCCCGGCCAGCAGGTCGTTCTGGAAGTTGGCCGGGACGTTGATCACGAAGGTGTACTGGCCGCTGTCCAGCACTGCGTCCAGCCGGTCGTAGGGCAGGGTTGCCGGGGCCTGGAATTCCGGCGGTTGCAGGGACTCCCCCAGCAGGCGCGACAGTGCGCTGTGGTCCTCGTCCACCAGGGCCACGCTGGCGTTGTGCACGCCGATCACCGAGCCGGCGGCTGGCAGGTAGATGGCCACGGTGAAGGCGTACATCAGGAACAGCAACAGTACGCTGTCATGGCGCAGGCTGGTGAGTTCCTTGAGGCCCAGGCGCAGGATATGGGCAAGCCGGTTCATCAGACCTCCTGCTTTTTCAACATGACCAGGCTCAGCCCGGTGAAGCCGAGGAAGAACCCCACCAGCGCCAGGCACTGGGGCCAGAGTTCACGCACGTCCAGGGCCTTGGTGAAGGTACCGACCGCGATGTCGAGGAAGTAGCCCGCGGGGAACAGCTGGCCCATGATCGCCGCCGAACCGTCCAGGGACGAGCGCGGCACGATCAGCCCGGAGAACTGGATGGTCGGCAGGCTGGTGATGATCATGGTGCCCAGGATCGCCGCGATCTGGGTGCGGGTGAAGGCCGAGATCAGCAGGCCCATGCTGGTGGTGGCCAGCACGTACAGTACCCCGCCCAGGGCCAGGGTCAGGCCGCTGCCCTTGAACGGTACGCCGAACAGCCAGCGGTTCATGGCCACCAGCAGCCCCAGGTTGATCAGGCTGACGGCCAGGTATGGCGCCTGCTTGCCCAGGAGGAATTCCAGACGCGTCAGTGGTGTGGCGTAGAAATTGGTGATCGAACCCAGCTCCTTCTCGCGGACGATGCCCAAGGCGGTGAGCATGGCCGGGATGAACGCCAGGATCAGCGCCATGACGCCGGGGCCGATGGCGTTCACGCTAACCACGTCCTGGTTGTAGCGGAAGCGGGTTTCCAGCTTGGCCGCAGGTCGTGAGTTGCGCGGCAGGCTACTGTGTTCCGCCAGCAGTTCCAGGTTGCCCTGGTGCACCGCCTCGACATAGTTGCGGCTGGTCTCCGCGCGAAACGGCATGCCACCGTCGAGCCAGGCGGCGACCACGGGCTGGCGCCCGGCATAGAGGTCGCGGCCGAAGCCGGGAGGGATTTCCAGGGCCAGCTTGATCTCCGAGCGTTGCAAGCGCCGGTGCAGCTCGGCGGAGTTGCGGATCGTCGGTTTTTCCTCGAAGTAGCGTGAGCTGCGGAAGGCTTCCAGGTAGGCGCGGCTTTGCGGGGTCTGGTCCTGGTCGTAGACGGCGAAGGCCAGCTTCTCCACATCCAGGGAAATACCGTAGCCGAAGATCACCATCATGAAGATCGCTCCGAGCAGGGCGAACCCCAGGCGCACCCGGTCGCGCAGCAGTTCCTTGCCTTCGCGGGTGGCCACCGCCAGCAACCGCGCCAGGCTCAGGCCCGAGTGCACGGGGGCGCTGGCCGCAGCCGGGGCTGCTGGTTCCGGCTGGGCGGGAGGTGGAGTGTCCGGGGCGCCCTGGACGTCTTCCAGGCAGCGCACGAAGGCCGCTTCCAGGGTCTCGCCGGCGTACTGGCGCTGCAGCGCCTCTGGGGTATCGCAGGCCAGTACCTTGCCGGCGTGCAACAGGGAAATGCGGTCGCAGCGCTGGGCTTCGTTCATGAAGTGGGTGGACAGGAAGATGGTCACGCCCTGTTCCCGGGACAGCTCCACCAGCAGGCGCCAGAAATCGTCGCGGGCCGCCGGGTCCACCCCGGACGTGGGCTCGTCGAGGATCAGCACTTCCGGCCGGTGCAGCACCGCCACCGCCAGCGACAGGCGCTGGCGCAAACCCAGGGGCAGGGCGCCGGACTGCTGCTCGGCGATTGCGCCCAGGTCGAAGCGCTGGATCAGTTCCTCGATGCGCGGGCCGCTCTGGTCCTTGGGCAAGTCGAACAGGCGGGCGTGCAGCTCCAGGTTCTGGCGCACGCTGAGCTCGCCGTACAGCGAGAAGCTCTGGGACATGAAGCCGACCCGCTTGCGGGTGGCCAGGTCCTTGGCATTCACCGGGTTGCCCAGCAGCTTGGCGCTGCCCTCGGTGGCCGGCATCAGCCCGGTGAGAACCTTCATGGTGGTGGTCTTGCCGCAGCCGTTGGAGCCCAGGAAGCCGAAGATCTCCCCGCGGCCGATGGCGAAGCTGACCTTGTTCACGGCGGTGAAGTCGCCGAAGCGCAGGGTCAGTTCATGGGCCTCGATGGCGATGTCCTGGTTGGCGCTGGAGCGGGGCGGGATCACCAGCGGCGGATTGTCCTGGCCGCCGTCGCCCTGGAAGTGGGTGAAGGCGTCGTCCAGCTTGCCGCTGGCGGTGACCTTGGCCAGCTCCTGGCTCAGGCCCTGGGCGATCAACCGGCCGCGATCGAGCATCAGGCAATGCTCGAACTGCTCGGCTTCCTCCATGTAGGCGGTGGCCACCAGCAGCGTCAGCTGTGGTCGTTGCTGGCGCACGTCCTCCACCAGTTCCCAGAAGCGTCGGCGCGAGAGCGGATCGACGCCGGTGGTCGGTTCGTCGAGGATCAAAAGGTCCGGCTCGTGGATCAGTGCGCAACACAGGCCGAGCTTCTGTTTCATCCCGCCTGACAGCTTGCCGGCCGGGCGCTCGGCGAAGCGCAGCAGGTCGGTGGCCAGCAGCAGGCTGTGCATGCGCTGCGCGCATTCCTTGGCGGGCAGGCCGAACAGGGTGGCGAAGAAGCGGATGTTCTCGCTGATGGACAGCTCGGGGTACAGGTTGCCGCCCAGGCCCTGGGGCATGAAGGCGATGCGCGGATAGAGGCTGCTGCGGTGGCGCCGCTGGGTGATGTCGCCCCCGAGTACCTGGAGCTGGCCCTGCTGGAGTTTCTTGACCCCGGCGATCAGCCCCAGCAGGCTCGACTTGCCGGCGCCGTCCGGACCGATCAGGCCGCAACGGGTACCGGCCGGCAGGCTGAAGGCTATATCGACCAGAGCCTGTTGCGGACCATAGCGATGAGCGATGCCGGTCGCTTGCAGCGCCAGGCCGCTCATTGCAGGTTAGCCGGCCAGTCCACGGGGGCGGTGCGCACGTAACCGGCACCGGGCATGCCCGGCTTGGCTTGTGGCACGGCGGCGGGTTGGGTCAGGCGCACCTTGACCCGGAACACCAGTTTCTGGCGTTCGTCGCGGGTCTCCACTTCCTTGGGGGTGAACTGGGACTTGGCCGCGACGAAGTTGATCTTCGCCGGTAGTGGCTGGTTGGGCAGGCCGTCGAGCAGCAGGCGTGCTTCATCGCCCACGGTCAGGCGCCCGGCGACGGAGGCGGGCAGGTAGAGGTTCATGTACTGGTCGTTGGGATCGATCAGCAACAGCACCCGGCCACCCGCGCCCAGGACCTCGCCAGGTTCGGCCAGGCGCAGTTGAATGATGCCGTCGATGGGCGCGCGCAGGCTGCTGTCGTCGATTTCGCTGATGAGCTGGGCCACCTGGGCCTGGGCGGCGCCGATGGCGGCCTTGACCGAGGCGACCTGGGCCTGGGCCGCCAGCACTGCCGCGTTGCCGGTGCTCAGGCGGGCTTGCTGCTGGTCGATGATCTGCTGGCTGGCGAAGCCGCGACGGAACAGTTCCTGGGAGCGCTTGAGTTCCTGGTTGGCCAGTAGCAGTTCGCTCTGGCGCAGTTGCACATTGGCTTCGGCGGCAGAGAGGTTTTCCCGGGCCCTGGCCACTTCGGCCTCGGCCTGGGCGCGCTGGGCTTCCAGGGTCCGGGTATCCATGCGTGCCAGGAGTTGGCCCTGGAGCACCTTGTCGCCCTCATGGACTCGCACTTCGGCCAGGCGCCCCGGGATCTTGCTGGCGATCTGCAACTCGGTGGCCTCCAGGCGGCCGTTGCCCATGCTCAAGCCTTCGGGCAGGCGGTCCTGGAGGGACTTCCAGTAGCCGAAACCACCGGCAGCGAGCAATAGGATCAAGAGGGAAACAGCGAAAACACGGGAGGAACGGCGGTTCTTCGACATGGGGTCTGCGTCCTGCGGCTATAGCGTCCTAGTCTGACGAACCTCAAGCCTGGGCCGCTTGATGCTCGTCAAATGTAAAGGGCGCTAGCCTAACCTCAATGGTTGCAGGCTGCATGAGGGACGTGACAAAAAACCGGCAACGCTGCCATGGCTTGCATGGCCATGGCGTGCGCGGGGATCAGCGCAGCGCGAGCACCGCCGCCCACTGCTCGGCGGTTACGGGCATCACCGAGAGGCGGCTGCCTTTGTGCACCAGGGGCATCTCGGCAAGGGCTGCCTGCTGCTTGAGGTAGTCCAGGCGCAGGACCTTGCCGAAGGTCTGCACATGGGCCACGTCGATGGCGCTCCAGGCGTTCTTCTCGGCGCTGGACTTGGGATCGAAATAGACGCTGTCCGGCTCCAGGGCGGTGGGGTCCGGGTAGGCAGCCTTGACGATCCGGCCAATCCCGGCGATGCCCGGCTCGGGGCAGCTGGAATGGTAGAAGAAGAACTCGTCGCCCTCGGCCATGGCCCGCAGGAAGTTGCGTGCCTGGTAGTTGCGCACGCCATCCCAGCGCGCCTGGCCGAGTGCCTGCAGGCCTTCGATGGAGAGCTCGTCCGGCTCGGATTTCATCAGCCAATAGGCCATGTGGTTGCCCTCCGACAAGGTGGGTGAACGGGTGATCTGGCAATTTTATGACAAACCGACGGTCGGTTGACGCCAGCATTTGCGTGTCGGTTCACGTTATCGCAAAATGCCGGGATTTTAAGCTTGACGCTGCCGCATGGCTTGTTATGGATGCCGTGCCGCCAGCGTGTGTGATTTGCCTGAGGGGGGGCAATCGATGAAACGCCAACCGGATTTGCTATGGATTTTGGTTATTTTGTTCGGTTTGGGCGTTGTGACCACCGGTTATGCACAGAGCCTATGGGCCAGCAAGACCGATGCTCCGGTCGAGATCGCACAACAGCAGCAACCTCTCAAGCGCTGAGTCAGCGTCGATAGAATGCGGCGCCTAGCGGGCGCCGTACCATCCCCGATCGGTCACCGTGCCCTGCAGCGGCACATCCCAGCTGGCCTGATCCAGTCTTCCGACTTTCTGGCATTCATGGGCCAGCCCCAGCAGCTTCGGCTTGCGCCATGTTTTCCGGCACGCCAGATAGGCCAGGCTGCGGTCGTAGAATCCACCGCCCATCCCCAGGCGTCCTCCCTCTTCATCGAACCCCACCAACGGCAACAGCACCAGGTCCAGGGCCCAGACCTTGCGTTGCCGGGCGACATTGATTTTGGGTTCGAGAATGCGAAAGCGATTGGGCCGCAGCTGCTCGCCCGGACGAATGCGCTGGAAGACCATCTTGGTACGTGGCCAGGCGCTGAGGACCGGCAGGTAGGTGGCCTTGCCCCGGCGCTGGGCGGCGCGCAACAGCAGGCGCGGGTCGATTTCACCGTCGGTGGGCAGGTACAGCGATAGATGTCGCGCGCGGCGAAATACCGGATCCTGCGCCAGCTGTCGATACAAGCCACGGGCGGCCTGGCGCTGCTGGGCGGGTGTCAGGGCGCGACGGGCTTTGCGCAGCATGCGGCGAAGTTGCGGGCGGGAGGGCGGCGCAGGTGCAGTCATGGAGGAGGCTTTGCAAGTCGGGATGGCAGGACAGCCTACCCGGAAAAACCAATGCCAGCATGGATAACTGGCATTGATCGATGATTCAGGCTCCCCAGGCGAACCGCTGTCGACTTAGCCCTTGAACCCGAGAGTTCAAGGCGGGAGATGCAGCAGGCTTTAAGGCTTTCCGTCTAGCGGACATGCACACCAGCCCAACGTGCAACTTCCAGGGTAGTGCAAATCGGCTCAGGGACATCGCCAACTGGCAAGCACCCCAGGGAGTGGCGGGAGTATAACGCAACCGCTGTCAGGAATCAGCCTTGCTTGCGTCCGATTCTGTCGCCAGGACCAGATCGACCCGCTCCAGCAGGTCGCGTACCTGTTCGCGGGTGGTCGTGCTGGCCTGCACGTCCGGGCGTTCCTGGCGATGCAGCAGGTCGTGGGTGATGTTCAGGGCGGCCATGACTGCGATCCGATCGGCGCCGATGACCTTGCCGCTGCTGCGGATCTCGCGCATCTTGCCGTCCAGGTAGCGGGCGGCGCTCACCAGATTGCTGCGTTCTTCCTGGGGGCAGATGATCGAATATTCTTTGTCGAGGATCTGCACGGTAACGCTATTGCTTGAACTCATGAGTCTTGCTCCAGGGCCTTGAGGCGCGAAATCATCGATTCGACCTTACGCCGGGCGATTTCGTTTTTTTCAATGAGGTGCGCGCGTTCCTCGCGCCAGGTCTTTTCCTGAGCTAGTAAGAGTGCGTTTTGACTCTTTAGTTGCTCGACCCGGGTAATCAGCAGTTCGAGTCTGGCCATCAGTGCGTGCAGGTCGGTGTCTTCCATTGTGTCCCACTGAATTTGATCTGATGAGTGGCAACTGGCAGGACAGCAGCCGGCGCATCCGGTGCTGTCCGCTCGGCGAACTGTCCGTCGCCCAAGGCCCCGCGCACCGTTGTGACAGGGCGCAAGGCACAACGCGACGCTAGCAATGAGTGATGACACGCCCTACGATACAAGGCCTTCATTCTAGACATTGCGCCGCTTGGCGCCTAGCTGCCCATGCCCATTCAGAACTCCCCTTACGATGCCTTCGCCACCCTGCTCAGCAGCAGCGGCCATTCTGTTTCTCCCGCCGAACTGCACGGCCTGTTGCTGGGGCGCAGTTGCGCCGGCGCCGGCTTTGAAGTCGACGGCTGGCTGGTGGACGCTGCCGAGCTGCTCGAAGGCGAACCTCAGGAAAACGTACGCAACGCCTTGATCGGCCTGCAGGAAATGGTCAAGGGCGAGCTCACCAGCGACGACATGACCGTGGTCCTGCTGCTGCCCAGCGACGATGCTCCGCTGGCCCAGCGCGCCACCGCCCTTGGCCAGTGGTGCCAGGGTTTCCTCTCCGGTTTCGGCCTCAACTTCCGCGACAGCAGTGCCCTGAGCACCGAAGGTACGGAAGTGTTGCAGGACCTTGCAGCCATCGCCCAGGTCCAGGACGCGCTGGAAGAATCCGACGACGGTGAGAACGACTACATGGAAGTGATGGAGTACCTGCGGGTCGCGCCACTTCTGCTGTTCACCGAAACCAACAAGGCCGGCGCACCGGCTGCCAAGCCTTCTCTGCATTGACCTGACAGGGACCCGGGCCTGCCCATGATCCATATCCCGAAAGCTGAATACAGCCGGCGCCGCAAGGCGCTCATGGCGCAGATGGAGCCCAACAGCATCGCGATCCTGCCGGCGGCGGCCGTGGCCATTCGCAATCGCGACGTGGAGCACGTCTACCGCCAGGACAGCGACTTCCAGTACCTCAGCGGCTTTCCCGAGCCACAGGCGGTGATCGTGCTGATGCCCGGTCGCGAGCATGGCGAGTACGTGCTGTTCTGCCGCGAGCGCAATGCCGAGCGCGAGCTCTGGGATGGCCTGCGGGCCGGCCAGGAGGGGGCGATCCGCGACTATGGCGCGGACGATGCCTTTCCCATCACCGATATCGACGACATCCTCCCGGGGCTGATCGAGGGGCGCGACCGGGTCTATTCGGCCATGGGCAGCAACCCCGAGTTCGACCGGCACCTGATGGAGTGGATCAACGTGATCCGTTCCAAGGCCCACCTGGGTGCCCAGCCACCGAACGAATTCGTTGCCCTGGATCATCTGCTGCACGACATGCGCCTGTATAAATCGGCGGCGGAAGTGAAGGTGATGCGCGAGGCCGCGCGGATTTCCGCCCAGGCACATATCCGGGCGATGCAGGCCAGCCGTGCCGGCCTGCACGAATACAGCCTGGAGGCCGAGCTGGACTACGAGTTCCGCAAGGGCGGGGCGAAGATGCCGGCCTACGGGTCCATCGTTGCGGCTGGACGCAACGGTTGCATCCTGCACTACCAGCAGAATGATGCCGTGCTCAAGGACGGCGACCTGGTGCTGATCGACGCCGGCTGTGAAATCGACTGCTATGCCAGCGACATCACCCGCACCTGGCCGGTCAATGGCCGGTTCTCGCCGGAGCAGAAGGCGATCTACGAGCTGGTGCTGGCCGCCCAGGAGGCTGCCTTCGCCGAGATCGCCCCGGACAAGCACTGGAACCAGGCCCACGAAGCGACAGTCCGGGTGATCACCACCGGCCTGGTGGAGCTGGGCCTGCTGGAGGGCGCTGTCGACGACTTGATCGCCAGCGAAGCCTACAAGGCGTTCTACATGCACCGCGCCGGGCACTGGCTGGGCATGGATGTACACGATGTCGGCGAATACAAGGTCGGCGGCGAGTGGCGGGTGCTGGAGGTCGGCATGGCGCTGACCGTAGAGCCGGGGATCTACATTTCCCCGGACAACCAGCAAGTGGCGAAGAAGTGGCGCGGCATTGGCGTGCGCATCGAGGACGACGTGGTAGTGACCAAGCAGGGCTGTGAAATTCTGACAGGCGGCGTGCCCAAGAGCGTCGCCGAGATCGAGGCGCTGATGGCCGCGGCCCGGGGCCAGGCGTCATGAGCCGGGTCAATCTCGCCATCATCGGTGGCGGCCTGGTCGGCGCCAGCCTGGCCCTGGCCCTGCAAGCGGGCGCCAAGGCCCGGGGCTGGAAGATCGTGCTGATCGAACCCTTCGCTCCTGGCGACAGTTTCCAGCCCAGCTATGACGCACGCTCCTCGGCGCTGTCCTTCGGCGCGCGGCAGATCTACCAGCGCCTGGACCTGTGGCAGGCAATCTCCCGGCGCGCCGAGCCGATCAAGCAGATCCATGTGTCCGACCGTGGCCGTTTCTCCACTGCGCGGCTGTCGGCCATGGAAGAGGGCGTCCCGGCCCTGGGTTACGTAGTGGAGAACGCCTGGCTCGGCCAGTGCCTGTGGCAGGGGCTGGACCAGGACGTGATCAGCTGGCGCTGCCCGGCGGAAGTCACCCGCCTGGAGCCCCTGGAAGGCGGCTACCGCCTGACCCTGGATGACGAGACCACCCTGGAATGCGACCTTGCGGTGCTGGCCGATGGCGGTCGTTCCAGCCTGCGCGAGCAGCTGGGCATCGGGGTTCGCAAGCGCCCTTACAACCAGAGTGCGCTGATCGCCAACATCACCCCCAGCGAAGCCCATGGCGGCATGGCCTTCGAGCGCTTCACCGACGACGGGCCCATGGCCTTGTTGCCGCTGCCGGAAAACCGCTGCGCGCTGGTCTGGACCCGCCAGGGCATGGATGCGCAGCGCCTGGCCGCGCTGGACGAACGCAGCTTCCTCAGCGAATTGCAGGGAGTGTTCGGTTATCGCCTGGGCACTCTCAAGCAAGTGGGCGCCCGGCACCTGTACCCGCTCTCCCTGGTGGAGGCCGAGGAGCAAGTGCGCCCGCACCTGGTGGTGCTGGGCAACGCCGCCCACAGCCTGCACCCGATCGCCGGCCAGGGATTCAACCTGTCCCTGCGCGACGCCCAGGCCCTGGCCGATGCCCTGCTCGGCAGCGAACGCACGCCGGGTGATTTCTCGGTGCTGCAGGCCTATCGCGAGCGCCAGCGCCTGGACCAGGACCTGACCGTGGGCTTTTCCGACCAGGTCACGCGGCTGTTCGGCAGCAAGCTGCCGCTACTGTCGGTAGGGCGCAACCTCGGCTTGCTGGGCCTGGATCTGCTACCGCCGGCCAAGCGCTGGTTCGCCCGCCAGGCCATGGGCCTGGGTGTTCGCCCGGATGCGTGACTGGTTGGCCCGGCGTGTCGGCAAGGCACGCCTGTTGCGTTGGGTGTTGAATCTGTACCCACCCTACTTCGGCGCAGGAGTACGGATTCGCCACATCGCCGCGGACTTTCGCGAGGCTCGCGTGTCCATGGGCCTGGGCTGGTACAACCGCAACTATGTCGGCACCCAGTTCGGCGGCAGCCTGTATTCGATGGTGGACCCGTTCTTCATGTTGATGCTGATGGAAAACCTGGGACGCGACTACATCGTCTGGGACAAGGCCGCGGCCATCGACTTCATCGCACCGGGCAAGGGTCCGGTGTTCGCCCGGTTCAGCATCGACCAGGCCCTGATCGACCAGATCCGCCAGCACACCGCTGCCGGAGAAAAGTACCTGCCGCAGTTGCAGGTCGAGATTCACGATGGCTCCGGCACCCTGGTGGCGCGGGTCGACAAAACCCTTTATGTGCGGCTCAAGCCGCAAGCGAGACAGGCCTAAGCATGGAAATGCGCGCAGATGTGCTGATTGTCGGAGCCGGCATGGTCGGCAGTGCCCTGGCCCTGGCGTTGCAGGGCAGCGGCCTGGAAGTGCTGCTGCTCGACGGTGGTTCCCTGAGTGTCAAACCTTTCGACCAGCAGGCGCCGTTCGAGCCCCGGGTCAGTGCGCTGTCGGCGGCCAGCCAGCGGATCCTGCAGCGCCTCGGCGCCTGGGACGGCATAGCCCGGCGCCGTAGCAGTCCCTACCGCGACATGCAGGTCTGGGATGGCAGCGGCACCGGCCAGATCCACTTCTCGGCGGCCAGCGTGCATGCCGAGGTATTGGGGCATATCGTCGAGAACCGAGTGGTCCAGGATGCCTTGCTCGAACGCCTGCATGAGTGCGATATCGGTTTGCTGGCCGATGCCCGGCTGGAGCAGATGCGCCGTTCCGGCGACGACTGGCTGCTGACCCTGGCCGACGGCCGGAGCCTGCGGGCGCCGCTGGTGGTGGCCGCCGACGGTGCCAACTCGGCGGTGCGCCGCCTCACCGGTTGCGCTACGCGGGAGTGGGATTACCTGCACCACGCCATCGTCACCAGCGTGCGCAGCAGCCAGCCCCACCAGCTGACGGCCTGGCAACGCTTCACCGACACCGGGCCGCTGGCCTTTTTGCCTCTGGTGCGGGATGGGCAGCACGACTGGTGCTCCATTGTCTGGTCCACCACACCCACCGAGGCCGAACGCCTGATGGCCCTGGACGACGCAAGCTTCTGCGCCGAGCTGGAACGGGCTTTCGAGGGTCGCCTGGGCCAGGTGCTTGGCGCCGATCCACGGCTTTGCGTGCCGCTGCGCCAGCGCCATGCCAAGCGCTACGTGGCCGAGGGCCTGGCGCTGATCGGCGATGCGGCCCACACCATCCATCCGCTGGCGGGGCAGGGGGTCAACCTGGGGTTCCTCGATGCGGCGGTACTGGCCCAGGTGTTGCTGGGGGCCGCCGGACGTGGCGAGCGCCTGGCCGAGGTCAAGGTGCTCAGCCGTTTCGAGCGCAAGCGCATGCCTCACAACCTGGCGCTGATGGCCGCCATGGAGGGCTTCGAGCGGTTGTTCCAGGCCGACCCGTTGCCGCTGCGCTGGTTGCGCAACACCGGGCTGAAGGTGGTCGACCAGATGCCCGAGGCCAAGGCCCTGTTCGTGCGCCAGGCACTGGGCCTGAGTGGCGACTTGCCGGAGTTGGCCCGGGCCGAGTGATCCGGATCCAGGGAGGTGCCTGCCGATGACGAGCAGGCGCCGCCGCACAGGGCAAGGCTTTCCGCGCAACATCTGGTTACTCCTCGGCTCCGGGTTCGGTTGAGCCAGCAAATGGGAGTCCTTATCATTTCGCCTCACTTTGCATACGAGAGACTGCTCCCATGTTGGCACCGAAGCGTCTACTGACCGCCCTGGCACTCACCCTCATCGCCGGCACCGCCCAGGCCGCCGACGAAGTGGTGGTCTACTCCTCCCGTATCGACGAGCTGATCAAGCCGGTGTTCGATGCCTACACCCAGAAGACCGGGGTGAAGATCAAATTCATCACCGACAAGGAAGCGCCGCTGATGCAGCGCATCAAGGCCGAGGGCGAGAACGCCACCGCCGACCTGCTGTTGACCGTGGACGCCGGCAACCTCTGGCAGGCCGAGCAGATGGGCATCCTGCAGCCCTTCACCTCCAAGGTCATCGACAGCAACATTCCCCTGCAATACCGCTCTTCCAGCCACGCCTGGACCGGCCTGAGCCTGCGGGCGCGGACCCTGGCCTACTCCACCGAGCGGGTCAAGCCGGGCGAGCTGACCACCTACGAGGCCCTGGCCGGCAAGCAGTGGGAAGGCCGCCTGTGCCTGCGCACCGCGAAGAAGGTCTACAACCAGTCGCTGACTGCCACGCTGATCGAGACCCACGGCGCGGACAAGACCGAGGAGATCCTCAAGGGCTGGGTCAACAACCTGTCCACCGATGTGTTCTCCGACGACATCGCCGTGCTGGAAGCGATCAATGCCGGCCAGTGCGACGTGGGGATCGTCAACACCTACTACTACGGCCGCCTGCACAAGCAGAAGCCGAACCTGGCGGTGAAGCTGTTCTGGCCGAACCAGGGCGATCGCGGAGTGCACGTCAACCTGTCGGGAATCGGCCTGACCAAGCATGCACCGCATCCGGAGGCCGCCAAGGCGCTGGTGGAATGGATGACCACCCCAGAAGCGCAGAAGATCTTCGCCGACGTCAACCAGGAGTTCCCGGCCAACCCGGCGGTGGCGCCGTCTGCCGAAGTCGCCAGCTGGGGCAAGTTCGTGGCCGATACCCTGCCGGTGGAAATCGCCGGCAAGCGCCAGGCCGAGGCCATCCGCCTGATGGACCGCGCTGGCTGGAACTGAGCCTGCCGTTATACTGCGCCCCGCTTTTGCGGGGCGTTTTCTTTAGCGGCTGGGCTTTTTGTGGCGAGGGAGCTTGCTTGCGCTTCAGCGCGCAGCGCTGGCAAAGCCTGATTTCGTGATTCAACTGTCGGAACGGGTTTGCAGCCCTTGGGGCGGCCAAGTCGCCCGCGGGAGCAAGCTCCCTCGCCATGCGTGTCTTGCACAAGTATTTTGTCTGTTCAATCTGCCCGAGAGTTTTTTGTGGCCCATCCCGCCCAACGTCGTTGGTATCCCCTGGTCTTTGCCGTCGCGGCCCTGGTCCTGCTGCCGCTGAGCGTACTGCTGTTTTCCTGGCAGGCGGTCGACCAACAGATCTGGTCCCACCTGTGGGAGACCCAGATGCCGCGCCTGCTCGGCAATACCCTGACCCTGGTGCTCGGGGTCGGCGTCGGGGTCACGTTGCTGGGGGTGAGCCTGGCCTGGCTCACCAGCCTCTGCGAGTTCCCGGGGCGGCGCTGGCTGGACTGGGCGCTGATGCTGCCGTTCGCGATCCCGGCCTATGTGCTGGCCTTCGTCTTCGTCGGCCTGCTGGACTTTTCCGGGCCGGTGCAAAGCCTGTTGCGGGAGTGGTTAGGCAGTGGCCTGCGGCTGCCCAGGGTGCGCTCCACCGGCGGGGTCATCCTGGTACTGGTGCTGGTGTTCTACCCCTACGTCTACCTGCTGGCGCGCAGTGCCTTCCTGGCCCAGGGCAAGGGCTTGATGGAGGCTGCGCGGGTGCTCGGGCAATCGCCCTGGCAGGCCTTCTGGCGCGTGGCCCTGCCCATGGCCCGACCGGCCATCGGCGCCGGCGTGGCCCTGGCGTTGATGGAGACCCTGGCGGACTTCGGCGCGGTGGCGGTGTTCAACTTCGATACCTTCACCACTGCCATCTACAAGACCTGGTACGGCTTCTTCAGCCTGTCCAGCGCCGCACAGCTGGCCAGCCTGTTGCTGCTGGCGGTGATGCTGGTGCTGTACGGCGAGCGGCGTGCCCGGGGCGCCAGCCGTACCGGCAACGAGCGTCCTCGGGGCAAGGCCCTGTACCAGCTGCGGGGATTCAAGGCGCTGGCGGCCAGCGGCTGGTGCCTGCTGGTGTTCGCCTGCGCCTTCGTGATTCCGCTGCTGCAACTGCTGGCGTGGTTCTGGCAGCGCGGACGCTTCGACCTGGACGAGCGCTACGCCGGCCTGATCGTCCACACCTTGTACCTGGGAGGCATGGCGGCGCTGATCACGGTCAGCGTGGCCTTGTTGCTGGCCTTCGCCCGGCGCCTGGCGCCGACCCGGGGCATCCAGGCGGGTGTCAGCCTGGCCAACCTGGGCTACGCCTTGCCGGGGTCGGTGCTGGCGGTGTCGATCATGTTGGCCTTCAGCTACCTGGACCGCGAACTGGTGATCCCGCTGTCCGGCTGGCTGGGCGGAGCGGGCAAGCCCTTGTTGCTGGGCAGCCTCTGCGCCTTGTTGCTGGCCTACCTGGTGCGTTTCATCGCCGTGGCCTACGGCCCCTTGGAAACCAGCCTGGAGCGCATCCGTCCGTCACTGCCGGAAGCCGCCCGCAGCCTGGGAGTCGGTGGCCCGCGACTGTTTTTCAAAGTGTATCTGCCGCTGCTGCTACCCGGGACCTTGAGCGCCGCCCTGCTGGTGTTCGTCGATGTGCTCAAGGAAATGCCCGCCACCTTGCTGATGCGCCCATTCGGCTGGGACACCCTGGCGGTGCGGATCTTCGAAATGACCAGTGAGGGAGAGTGGGCGCGGGCCTCGTTGCCGGCCCTGACCCTGGTGCTGGTGGGACTGTTGCCGGTGATCGGCCTGATCCGTCGCTCGGCCCATCGAATCGGTTAGGTGTCAGCCCGCCACCTTGCGGCTACAATGCGCGGCATTCGGTGCGGTCTGTTGTTTGGCCGGGACGCTGGAACCGGCTGGGAGCCATGTATTCCAAGGCTTTCACCTTTGCAGCGCCAGGCCGCACCCTCGCCACGCCCGGAAGGAGAAACCCATGGGACAGCGTACGCCTCTGTATGACCTGCATCTCGCCCTCGGCGCGAAAATGGTCGATTTTGGCGGTTGGGATATGCCCTTGCATTACGGCTCGCAAGTCGAGGAACACCATCAGGTGCGCCGGGATTGTGGAGTGTTCGATGTATCCCACATGACCGTGATCGATGTCGACGGCGACCAGGCCAAGGCCTGGCTCCAGCACTTGCTGGCCAATGACGTCGAACGCCTGCAAAGCCCCGGCCAGGCCTTGTACAGCGCCATGCTCAACGAGCAGGGCGGCATCGTCGACGACATGATCGTCTACCGCCTCCAAGACAGTTATCGCCTGGTGGTCAACGCCGCGACCCGCCAGCAAGACCTGGCCTGGATGCAGTCCCGACTGGGAGACTTCCAGGTCCGGCTGCGCGAGCGGGCGGAACTGGCCATGCTGGCGATCCAGGGACCCCAGGCGCGCCAGCGCATCGCCGAACTGGTGAGCCAGCCCCGGGCCACCCTGATCCAGCAACTCAAGCCTTTCGAGGGCCGTGTCGACGGTGACTGGTTCATCGCCCGCACCGGCTACACCGGCGAAGATGGCCTGGAGATCGTCCTGCCCGCCGAACAGGCGCCGGCCTTTTTCAACGACCTGGTGGGCGCGGGCATCTCGCCCATCGGCCTTGGCGCCCGTGACACCCTGCGCCTGGAAGCCGGCATGAACCTCTATGGCCAGGATATCCATCAGCAGGTTTCACCCCTGGCGGCGAACATGGCCTGGAGCATCGCCTGGGAGCCGGCTACGCGCCAGTTCATCGGGCGTGCCGCCCTGGAAGCCGAGCGGGCGGGCGGAATACAGCACAAGCTGGTGGGCCTGGTGCTCGAGGAACGTGGCGTCTTGCGGGCGCACCAGGTGGTACGCATCGCCGATGTTGGCGAAGGTGAGATCACCAGTGGTAGTTTCTCCCCTACGCTGAGCAAGTCGATTGCCCTGGCGCGAGTACCGATGGCCACCGGCGATCGGGCCGAAGTGGAAATCCGTGGCAAGTGGTACCCGGTGCGGGTAGTCAAACCGACCTTCGTGCGCCATGGCAAAACCTTGATCTAACATTTTTGCAGCCGGCATTGCGCCGCTGTTCATTTCTTCTTGAGGACACAGAACATGAGCGATATCCCTGCCCACCTGCGTTTTGCCGAAAGCCACGAGTGGGCCCGCCTGGAAGCCGACGGCAGCGTGACCGTGGGTATTAGCGACCACGCCCAGCAAGCCCTGGGCGATGTGGTATTCGTCGAGCTGACCGAAGTCGGCCAGGTGTTCGGCGCAGGGGACCAGGCCGGCGTGGTGGAGTCGGTCAAGGCTGCTTCGGACATCTACGCCCCGGTGGCCGGTGAAGTAATCGAAGTCAACGAGGAGCTGAGCGCCAGCCCCGAGTTGCTCAACAGCGAGCCCTACGACGCCTGGATCTTCAAGCTCAAGCCGGCCAACCCGGCGGACCTGGAAAAACTGCTGGACGCCGCAGGCTACAAGGCCTCCATCGGCGAATAAGGCATACGCGGCCGGCCCCCGAGCGGGCCGGCCGCGAGCCCCTTACCTCTGCAACACCTCCTTGACCGCGGCTACCGCGCGCTCAACATCGCTCTTGTCCATCGCCGTGAACATCGGCAACGACACGATCAGGCGTCCCACCCGTTCCGCTACCGGGAACATTCCTTCCTTGAAGCCGCGCTCGCGGTACAGGCTCAACAGGTGAATCGGCGGATAGTGATAGCCGATGCCGATACCCCGTTGCTGCATCTGCTCCATGAACGTGGCGCGGGCCGGCTGGCCATCCTGGCGCTCGGGCAAGACCAGCTGGAACAGGTGCCAGTTGCTGTTGCTGAAGTCCGCCGGTGGCAGCTGGGCGCCGTAGCGCTCCTGGAAATCGCTGCCAAAGCATTCGAAATAGTGCCGGGCCAGCTCGCGACGGTGGGTGGTGATCGCCTCGATATGGGCGAACTGCCCGAGGCCGATGGCCGCGGCGACGTCGGTCATGTTGAACTTGCCGCCCAGCACATCCACGTCCAGGCCGTCGTGGCCGCTGCGGGTCACCCCTTGCAGGCGGTACTTCTCGGCCAGGCGCACTTCTTCCCGGGTATTGAGCACCAGGCAGCCACCTTCGGAGCAGGTGACGTTCTTGTTGGCCTGGAAGCTGAACGACACGAAGTCGCCGCCGGCGCCGATGCGCTGGCCGTTCCAGCTGGAGCCCAGGGCCTGGGCGGCGTCCTCCACCACCCGCAGGCCATGCTTGCTGGCCAGGGCGTAGAGGCGGTCCATGTCCAGCGGCAGGCCGGCCAGGTACACCGGGATGATGGCCTTGGTGCGCGGGGTGATGGCGGCCTCGACCTGGTCCAGGTCGAGGTTGCGGGTCACCGGGTCGATGTCGGCGAACACCGGCGTGGCGCCCACTTCGAGAATCACGTTGGCGGTGGCGACCCAGGAGATCGGCGTGGTGATCACTTCGTCGCCCGGGCCGATGCCGGCGATGCGCAGGGCGATCTCCATGGTGCAGGTGCCGGAGTTGAAGGTCCGCACGGTGCGGCCGCCGAAGAACTGCGAAAGCTGCGTCTCGAAGGCCTGGACCTTGGGACCGCTGGTGATCCAGCCCGAGCGCAGCACCTCGCCGACGGCGGCGATGGTGGGTTCATCGATGGTGGGTTTGGAGAACGGCAGGAAGGGCAGTTGGCTCATGACGATGGGACACCCGATAAGCGGACGCTGGGAACATGGATTGAGGCGCGCCGGGGCGCGCGCTGACGCCCAGCATGATGGTCCCGAAAGCCTTGGGACGCCAGAGCGCCGAGGGGCAAAATCGGCTGCTATGCTGCTTGGCACCCTGTCGCATCGACGCTGAGCGCCGTTCATCGAAGAGAGACTGCCATGCCATCCCTGACCCAGCTACGTGAGCCCAATGCATTTCTCGACCGGCACCTGGGACCCGATGCCCAGGAGCAGCAAGCCATGCTTGCCAGCCTCGGGCTCGGCAGCCGGGTCGAGCTGATCGAGCAGACGGTACCGCCAGCCATTCGCTTCAATCGTGCCCTGGACCTGCCGCCGGCCCTCGACGAGACGGCGGCCCTGGCGCGGCTCAAGGGCTATGCGGCGCAGAACCAGGTCTGGACCAGCCTGATCGGCATGGGTTACCACGGCACCCGCACGCCCAACGTGATCCTGCGCAACGTGCTGGAAAACCCCGGCTGGTACACCGCCTATACCCCTTACCAGCCGGAGATCGCCCAGGGCCGGCTCGAGGCGCTGCTGAATTTCCAGCAGATGACCATCGACCTCACCGGCCTCGACCTGGCCAATGCCTCGCTGCTGGACGAAGCCACTGCCGCGGCCGAGGCCATGGCCATGGCCAGTCGCGTGGCCAAGTCCGGGAGCAAGCGGTTCTTCGTCGACGAACATTGCCATCCGCAGACCATCTCGGTGGTGCGGACCCGGGCCGAGGGCTTCGGCTTCGAGCTGGTGGTCGATAGTCTCGACAAGCTTTCCGAGCACGAGGTCTTCGGCGCCTTGTTGCAGTACCCGGATACCCACGGCGAGATCCGCGACCTGCGGCCGCTGATCGACCAATTGCATGCCCGCCAGGCCCTGGCTTGCGTCGCCACCGACCTGCTCAGCCTGTTGCTGCTGGCCCCGCCTGGCGAGCTGGGCGCTGACGTGGTGCTGGGTTCGTCCCAGCGCTTTGGCGTGCCCATGGGCTACGGTGGCCCCCACGCGGCGTTCTTCGCCTGCCGCGACGAGTACAAGCGGGCCATGCCGGGGCGCATCATCGGCGTGTCCCGCGATGCCCGGGGCCAGGTGGCCCTGCGCATGGCGTTGCAGACCCGCGAGCAGCACATCCGCCGCGAGAAGGCCAACTCCAACATCTGTACCGCCCAGGTACTGCTGGCCAACATCGCTGCTTTCTATGCGGTGTACCACGGCCCCAAGGGGCTCAAGCGCATCGCCCAGCGGGTGCATCGGCTGACCTGCATTCTCGCTGCGGGGCTGGAGCGCCATGGCATCGCCCGGGTCAACCGGCACTTCTTCGATACCCTGACCCTGGAGGTGGGCGGCAGCCAGACCGCGATCATCGAGAGCGCCAGGGGCCAGCGGATCAACTTGCGGATCCTCGGCCGTGGCCGGCTGGGCCTGAGCCTCGACGAGACCTGCGACGAAACCACCGTCGCCCGGCTATGGGATGTGTTCCTGGGGGCCGACCATGGCCTGGACGTAGCCGTGCTGGATGCCGAGGAGCTGGAGTCCGGCGTGCCCGATGAGCTGCTGCGCCGCAGCCCGGTGCTGGGGCATCCGGTGTTCAGCGCCCATCACAGCGAGACGCGGATGCTGCGTTACCTCAAGCAGCTGGAGAACAAGGACCTGGCGCTCAACCAGTCGATGATTCCCCTGGGCTCCTGCACCATGAAGCTCAACGCCAGCAGCGAGATGATCCCCATCACCTGGCCGGAGTTCGCCGACCTGCATCCCTTCGCGCCCCGGGAGCAGGCCGCCGGCTACAGCTTGATGATCGACGAACTGGAGCGCTGGCTGTGCGCGATCACCGGTTTCGATGCCATCTGCATGCAGCCCAACTCCGGGGCCCAGGGCGAATATGCCGGGCTTTTGGCCATCCGCCGCTACCACGAGAGCCGGCACCAGGGACAACGGCACATCTGCCTGATCCCGGCCTCGGCCCACGGCACCAACCCGGCCTCGGCGCAGATGGCGGGGATGCAGGTGGTGATCGTCGAGTGCGACGAGGCCGGCAACGTCGATCTGGCGGACCTGGCGGCCAAGGCTGCGCAAGCCGGCGAGCGCTTGTCCTGCCTGATGGCGACCTATCCCTCGACCCATGGGGTCTATGAAGAAGGCATCCGCCAGATCTGCGAAGTCGTCCACAGCCATGGCGGCCAGGTATACATGGACGGCGCCAACCTCAATGCCCAGGTGGGCCTGGCCCGGCCCGCGGATATCGGCGCCGACGTCTCGCACATGAACCTGCACAAGACTTTCTGCATTCCCCACGGCGGCGGTGGCCCGGGGATGGGACCGATTGGCGTGCGCACGCACCTGGCGCCCTTCGTCGCCAACCACCCGGTGGTGCCGATCGATGGCCCGCTGGCCCAGAACGACGCAGTCAGCGCCGCGCCCTGGGGCAGCGCGAGCATCCTGCCCATCAGCTGGATGTACATCGCCATGATGGGGCCGCAGCTGGCCGATGCCAGCGAGGTGGCGATCCTCGCCGCCAACTACCTGGCCACCCAGCTCAGCGGCGCCTTCCCGGTGCTCTACAGCGGACGCAACGGACGGGTGGCCCATGAGTGCATCCTCGACCTGCGGCCCTTGAAGGCGTTGACCGGGATTACCGAGGAGGACGTGGCCAAGCGCCTGATGGATTACGGCTTCCATGCGCCGACCATGTCGTTCCCGGTGCCGGGCACGCTGATGGTCGAGCCCACGGAGAGTGAGTCCAAGGCCGAGCTGGACCGGTTTGTCGAAGCCATGCTGAGCATTCGCGCCGAGATCGCCCAGGTCCAGGAGGGCCAGTGGCCGGCCGAGGACAATCCGCTCAAGGGCGCGCCCCATACCCTGGCCGATATCACTGGCGCCTGGACGCGGGCCTACAGCATCGAGCAGGCGGTCTTGCCCAGCGCCCATGTGCGGGCCCACAAGTACTGGCCGGCGGTGAACCGGGTGGACAATGTCTACGGCGACCGCAATCTCTTCTGCGCCTGCGTACCGGTGGACGCCTACCGCTGAGCCGGTTGCCAGGCCGACCGGGCAGTCTGGGCGCGGGTCCGGCGCGGCTGGGCCTCGAGAGGGTACAGGTGCAGCAGTTCTTCCTCGACGACCTGGTTGCTCAGGCCCAGCTCCAGTTCCGGGCAATCCAGGTCCAGCCAGTCGCCATGTTGCAGTTGCAGTTCGCTCTCGCGGCGGCTGGCGCTGTGGAACACATAGTGGACCATGCCCGGCTGCAGGAACTGTTCGTGCTGTTCGAGGAAGGCCTGGGAGTACTTGCGAATCGCCCCCCAGGCCTGCTGGTCGAGGCGGTAGCTGAGGTAGGACAGCTGCGCACCCTGGCGCTCGACCCGGACGTTGAGCGACAGGCTGCCCTGCAGCTCGCCGAGGATCAGCGCCGGGGTGATCGCGCAGTGGCGCAGGCGCGACTGTGCGCAGGAGCTGGCGTCCTGGCGGCTCAGCAGCGGGTCGCGGATGTCATGGCCGAGGCTGAAGCCTACGAACCGCAGCTGGCCGAAATGATCCACCAGGTACACGCAGACCACCCCGGGTTGGCTGGCGATGCTCAGGGCGTGATAAGGAACCGCCAGTGGCTCGCCGTCGGTCTTGAGCAGGCTGCCGTTGCCCTTGTAGAACCAGCCCTGGTGGGTGTGCTGGGTATTGAGGGTGACTTCGCTGACCTGGGCCAGCAGGCTGTCGCTGGGCTTGAGGGGCGGGCGCAACGGGCCCTCCTGGCGCCCGTCGGCGGCGAGCTGGGGATGGGCCGGCAGGCTGCGCAGGTGCTCGCTCCAGCCCAGGTGCCGCCGGGCGCAGAACTGCAGGGTCTCGTACAGCCCGCCGTGTTCGGAGAGCGCCCGCACACTGCGGCCATTGTGCAAATCGAACAGCCCGATGGCGCGCTGGTCCTTGTGGCAGACATCCAGCAACAGCAGGTAATCATCCATGATTCTCTAGTCCTCAATCGGCAAGGGGGCGGGGAGGCAAGGGGCGTGGCTCGAGGCTCGGTGTGCGGCCGGGCTCGAGGGCGCTTTCCTTGAGCAGCAACGACAGCAGCAGGCCGGCCAGGCTGCCGCTCAGGGCGACATACAGGATCGACGGCAGGCCGAAATGGGTGGCGGCGAACCCGGCTACCGCCGGCGACAGCCCGCCACCGAGGATCTCGCCGAAGCCCACGACTATCCCGGTCGCGGTGGGCAGCAGGGCAGCGGGCACCGACTCGCTGGTCAGCGGGCCGACGGTCATGCAGATCAGGCTGAAGTTGAAGAACGACAGCAGGAACAGCAGCAGGAACAGCAACCAGGGAATGGCCGGGCTGACGATCAGCAGGCCGACCAGGGTGCTGCTGGTCATGAAGCACACCGAGACCACCGGCTTGCGCCCCAGGCGATCGGACATCCCGGGGATGATCAGCTGGCCGATGAAACCGCCCAGGCCGATGGCCGAGATGATGAAGGCCATGGACAGGGTTTCCAGGTGCAGGTAGTCGGTCAGGTAGCTGGGCAGCATGGCGCAGAGCACGAACTGGCAGGTGAGGATGCAGAACATGATCAGGATGTTCAGGCTCACGTTGCCGCTCTTGAAGGCTGCCAGCCAGCGCGTCCCGGCATGGCCGCAGGCTTGTTCGGCAGTGGGTGCCGGCTGTGGCCGGTAGACCTTCCACAGGTAGGCGGCCAGCACCAGGCCCGGCAGCGAGATGATGGCGAATACGGCGCGCCAGGAACCGGTCATCTGCAGCAGGCTGGCGGCGATCAGCGGGCCCAGGCACAGGCCGAGAATCGGGAACAGCGCTTGCTGGATCCCCAGGTTCAGCCCGCGTCGACCGGGGCGCGACACTTCGTTGGTGACGATGATGCTGGTGGGGGTGAAGGCACCTTCGCAGATGCCCATCAGCCCGCGCAGGATCACCAGCCCCAGCACGCCGGTGGCCAGCGCGGAAAAACCGGACAGCAAGGACAGGACGGTGATGGACACCACCAGCACGCGGCGGGTGCCCAGGCGCTCGATCACGCTGCCCATGCCCAGGGCCGACAGGCCCCAGGTGAAGGCCAGCGCGGCGGACAGGTAGCCCAGGTCCTGATAGTCAAGGTGCAGGTCATGCATGATCACCGGGAACAGCGGCAGGATGATGAAGCGATCCAGCCCCACCAGCCCGAAGCTCAATGACAGCAATAGCACCATGGATCTTTCGTAGCGGCTGTTGGCCGCCGTGATTGGCATTCCAGTGTTCATCGCTCAGCTTCCTTGGCAAACCATGAACTCGGCGCGAGGCGCCGTGGAGGGTACGGCCTGGCGCTGCCTTGTAGCCCGGCAGCGTCAGGTCGCACAGACGCGGGGTGTCACATCAGGCGGTCCACTGGCCGACCGCCATCTCCGCGGTGAAGCCCGGGCCGAAGGCCGCCAGCAGGCCGATATCGCCCTTGTTCAGGTTGGAATCGAACTGGCGCTTGAGGACGTCGAACACCACCACGCTGGCGATGTTGCCGGCCTCGGACAGGCTGCTGCGCGATTGCGAGACGCGGTTCGACGCCAGGTCCAGGTGCATCACCAGTTCGTCGAGGATCTTGCGGCCGCCGGTGTGGAAGATGAAGAAGTCGTTGTGCGCGCAGTTCTGCTCGAAGCTCTCGTAGTTGAGGCGCTCCATGACCGGTGCCACGTCCTTGATGGAGTTCATCACCGCCTTGTCGAGGGTGAAGTGGAAGCCGGTGTCCTTCACGTCGTACTTGATGTAGTGCTCGCTCTTGGGCAGGAAGTACGACTCGGTCTTCTTGATCTTGAAGCCGCCGGCCTGGTCGTCGGCGCGCAGCACGCAGGCCGATACCGCATCGCCGAACAGCGCCGCCGAGATGAAGGCGTGCAGCTTGGTGTCGTCCGGCTGGTAGCACAGCGAGGAGAACTCCAGGGACACGATCAGCACGTGGTTGCGCGCATCCAGGCTGGCGAAATCGTTGGCCCGGTTGATCGCCGCGGCACCGGCCACGCAGCCCAGCTGGGCGATCGGCAGCTGCACGGTGGAGGTGGGCAGGCCCAGGTCGTTGATCAGGTGCGCGGTCAGCGACGGCATCATGAAGCCGGTGCAGGAAGTGACGATCACCATGCGGATGTCGCTGATCTGCAGCCCGGCATTCTCGATGGCCTGGCGTGCGGCGGCCGACGACATCTGCCGTGCTTCACGCTCGTAGACGATGCTGCGGTGGGTGAAGCCGGTGTGCACCGCCAGCTCGTCGATCGGCAGCACCAGGTGGCGCTCGTTGACCTCGGTGTTGGCGATCATGCGCTTGGCCAGGGCCATGCGTGGGTGGTCGGCGTGCAGGCCTTCCAGGTGATCGACCATCTGTTGCTGGGTGATCTTGTGTTTCGGAAACATTACGTGTGGGAGGCAAAGAGTAGACATGACCAATCCTTGGCTGTATTCAGGCCAATAAGTAAGTGTTGGGGAGTGTCCCCGTTAATAGGCAATAGAATTCATAGAGCCCAAGCAAACCGGGGCCCAAGGGCGACTTCCAGAACTGAAGTTGCCGCTGATGTAACTTTTAAGTTGGATTTTATTTTTATGGCTTACTTCAAGGTGCCTTTTGGCAAGGCACCTTGAACAACAAGTTATTTATCCAGCACGAACTTGTAGGCGTACTGCCAGGCCAGGTTGCTTTCGCGCACGTGCTTGCGCACCACCATGCGCACCGGCGCGCCGACCTTCAGTTGCTGGGCATCGCAGACATCGACGATTTCCGAGGCGATCACCAGGCCGTCGTCCAGGCGGACCATGGCCATGCAGCGCGGTACGGTCTCGCCGTAACCCATGGCCGCCAGGATCGGGTTGTCGGCATGGGCCATGACCTCGATCTTGCCGGTGCGGGCGCAACGATAGGGTTTCACGCTCATGGAGTTGCAAGCGCCGCAGACCGTACGCCGGGGGAAGAAAATCTCGTTGCACTCTTCGCACTGGCTGCCTTCGAGGCGGTACTTGCCACCATGCTCGCGCCATTCGCGGAGCATGCTGGCGGTGGTCATTCTGTGGATCTGTTCTGGGTACATGGACATGGTCCGGGCTCCTTAGTCGTTCGAGAGGACAATCACCGAGTTGTGCGCCGCATAACCGCCAAGGTTCTGCGACACGCCGATGCGCGCGCCCTTGACCTGGTTGTCGGCTTCACCCCTCAGCTGCCGGAACAGCTCGGTGATGTGCAGGATGCCGTCGCAGCCGGACGCATGGCCGCGGCCGATGTTGCCGCCGTCGGTGTTCAGTGGCAGCTGGCCGTCCAGGGCGATGCCGCCTTCGAGAACGAAGTCGCCAGCCTGGCCCTTGCCGCAGACGCCCATGGATTCCATCTGGATCAGGCCGGCGCCGAGCAGGTCGTAGACCTGGGCGACGTCGATGTCCTTGGGAGTGATCCCGGCTTTCTTATAGGCAATCTCCGCGCAAGCGATGGAGTTGGCCGAGACGGCCATGCCCACGTCCTTGGGCAGGCCCGGGTGGTGCAGGGTCGGGTTGTGGAAGCGGGTACCGAAGTAGTGGGAAACCCCGGTATAGGCGCAACCCCGCACGAACACCGGTTTGTCGGTGTACTTGTGGGCCAGGTGTTCGGCGACCAGGATCGCGCAGCCACTGGCTTCGCCCCAGGCCAGCATCGAGCCGCAGGCTTCGCTGTTCTTCAGCGCTTCGAGGGTCGGGATCGCCTGGCCATAGCGGGTGGCGGTAGGGGTGTTGTGCGCATAGATGCGCATCTGCCGGCCAAAGGTGGCCAGGACGTCGGCTTCGCGGCCGGCATAGCCGAACTTCTGGAAGTACTCGGCGGTCGCCAGGGCGAAAGCGTCGGTGTGGGAGATGCCGAGGAAGTAGTCGTACTCGCACTCGGTACTGGAACCGATGTATTCGGCATAGTTGAAGTGGTCGGTCATCTTCTCGAAACCGCCGCACAGGACGATGTCGTACTCCCCGGAAGCCACCATCTGGTGGCCCATCTGGAAGGATACCGAGCTGCTGGTGCAGTTGGCGGTGCTCATGAAGGTCGGCGCCGGGCTGATCCCCAGGGCGTCGGAAATGGTCGGGCCCAGGCCGCCATATTCGGAGATGCCCTCACCGTGATAACCATAGGCTACGCCCTGGATTTCGCGGGGATGCATCTTGGCATCCTTGATGGCCTTGTAGGCGGATTCGACGATCATTTCCTTGAACGTCTGCCGAACTCGTGAACTACCGGGCTTCGGCGTATAGGCAGCCGAAACTATTGCAACACGACGTGCGCACATGTACATGCTCCTTGCGTAGACAGGCGTAATCAGAGATAGGCGGTCAGGGCGTAGTCAGCCCGCAGGTACTTGAACTCGTACTTGATGGACGTGCCGTAATCGACATAGGTCTTGTCCTCGAGCAGTTGGCGCAGCGGCTTGTTGCGCTTCTGGTACTGCCCGATGGCGTCGGTGACGGTCAGGGCGATGGCGTCGCTGCCGGCGCCGAAACCGTAGGACACCATGAGGATCTTCTGCCCCGGACGGGCCTGGTCCAGGACGTTGATCAGGCCCAGCAGCGGGCTGGCTGCCCCGGTATCACCGACGCTGCCGGCGTAGATGCCCGGTTCGATCTGCTTGGCGTTGAAGCCCAGGTGCTTGCCCAGGGAGTAGGGCGTGGACACCAGGTTCTGCTGGAACACCACGTAGTCGTAGTCGGCGGCGCTGGTGTGCAGCTTGGCCATCAGTCCTTCGGCGGCGCGACGGGTCTGGTCTTCCAGGCCGATGCTGTTCTTGTCCGAACCCAGGCCCATCCCGGAACGAATGTAGCGATCGCCCTGGGGGCGGATGTTGTCGGCGATGTCGGCGGCGCAAGAGAAGCTGCCATCGAATTGGGCGATGACATTCTCGGTGCCGACCAGCAGCGCGGCGGCGCCGGCGCCGGCATAGGACTCGGTCAGGTCACCGGGAGCGGTGTTGCGGTTGATGGTGTCGGCGCCAATGGCCAGGGCGCTGCCGGTCATGCCCGAGGCCACCAGGGCCTGGCAGATCTGCAGGGCGGAGGTACCGGATTTGCCGGCGAACTGGACGTCGGCGCAATAGGCGTCGTAGCCGCTGCCGAGCATTTCCAGGATGATCGAGGCCGAGGCCCGCGAGTCATAGGGGTTGGTGCAGGTTCCCAGGTACAGGGCCTGGAGTTCATGGCCGGGGACTTTGTCCAGGGCCCGCTGCGCTGCCAGTACGCCGAGGGTGATGACATCTTCATCCGGCTGCAGCACGGCTCTTTCGGTGACGCCCAGGTTCTCCTCGACCAGCTTCAGGTCGGTGTTCTTCCAGACGTTGATGACTTCCTGCACTTTGAGGCGGCAGACCGGAATGCCCGCGCCATAGCTGACTATGCCTACTTTTTTCACGTTCATTTTCCTCTTGATTCCATTCTCTTCAGAAAACTGGGGCGTGCCTGCTTCAGGAGCAGTCTTGAAACATACGGAAAACTGTTTTGCTGCCTTCAGCTGGCCGGCGTCATGCAAACCCGCGAAGTAGAGCGGTTCTTCTATAGAAGAAAGCCATACGAAAGCAGTTTTTTTTTCACCTCGTTATGTTATAATACGGAACGTTTCGTTTAATAAGAATCTAGGGCGATCTTTGCTCTTGAAAGCAAAAGATCGAGGCCTTGAATTCGAAGCTGTATTTGCCTAAGGCCCCGTATTATCTGGCTATTAGGCAATAATTAAAAAATCTAGATGGATCGGTACAAGAAATTCGTAGATCTCTTTAGAATGAAACGAAACGGACCGTTTCATTTCGATTCGGGGGAATCCTATACCCTGCGTTGCGTTTGTCAAGCGCCCTGCCTGGAGATTTTTTTATCGTGGCTCGTACACCATCTCGCAGCTCCATCGGCTCTTTGCGAAGTCCTCATACTCATAAAGCCATCCTCACTTCCACCATCGAAATCCTCAAGGAATGCGGCTATTCCGGGCTCAGTATCGAGTCTGTGGCTCGTCGAGCCGGTGCCAGCAAACCGACGATCTACCGCTGGTGGTCGAATAAAGCGGCGTTGATCGCAGAAGTCTACGAAAACGAGAGCGAGCAAGTCAGAAAGACTCCTGATCTCGGCTCGTTCAAGAAAGATCTCGATTTTTTGCTGCACAATCTCTGGAAAGTCTGGAGAGAAACCATTTGCGGGGAGGCTTTCCGTTGCGTGATAGCTGAAGCGCAACTGGATCCAGCAACATTGATCCAGCTCAAGGATCAGTTCATGGAGCGCAGGAGGGAGTTGCCAAGAAAGCTGGTGGAAAATGCCATCAGCAATGGTGAGTTGCCCAAGGACACCAACCGTGAATTGTTGCTCGATATGATCTTCGGTTTTTGCTGGTATCGACTGCTGACCGAGCAGTTGACGATGGAGCAGGACATCGAGGAGTTCACTTCCATGCTGATCAACGGTGTTTGCCCTGGTGCACAACGTTGATTCATTCCAACCAATGAGCCCGCGAATATCGCGGGCTCATTGGTTTTGTGCGTCAAGCTGAAGGTTTCGCGAACTCCCGATACAGGTCCGGAAGAAAGCTGGCCAGGTGGTTGAACTCGCACATGTCGTGTACGGCGAATTCATAGGCCAGGGTTTCCAGCTCGGTGGCACCCAGGCCGTTTTCCCCCAGGATGGCCGCCGCCTTGTCTGCCCCGGGAAAGCGGGCCATCGAAGGATGCGCGCCGATCCAGTAGCGGCTGGTCAGGTACATGCCGCCCGGCACTTCCTTGAACAAGTGCACCATCAATGACACCGGAACCTGTGGATGATCGGCCAGGCTCATCAGGGCGCTGACGCTGCCGTCGATTTTCGCTTCGCGATAAAGATCGGGGTCCAGGCCCAGCTTGCCTGGCTCCTGGAAGTCGATATGCAGGTGCATCAGGCGGTCGCCGACATACTCGGAGGCGCAGAAGGTGTTGCCATATAGCCGCTCTTCGAAGCTCAAGGATTCGTCGCACAGGCGCTGATGGTTCACGCAGGGGTTGCTCACATGGGCGTAGGGGAACCACAGGGTGTAGCGCTCCGACTCCAGCGGGTGCCACATGAACCACCACTTGAACATCTCGGCTGTGCAGCTGGGAAAGAACTTGCGGCTTTGCACATAGGCCATCGGCCCCGGCAGCAGGGCATAGCCGGACTCCTCGCTGACGAAGTCCGGATCGAGCAGGCGGTTGATGTCCTCGATGCTCGGGGTGAGGGTGTCCTTCAGGGGCATGGGGCCTTGCTGGATCTTGCGCACCGCGGACAGCGGCACCTGCATGTCCCCGCGAAAGTACTTGGCATAGGGCTTGTTCCTGACCTCCGCCTGGTTGTGCAGGAACAGCTTCTGCATGGGCAGGGAGAAGTAGGTGAAGGGGGTCATGACGCGTGCTTCCATGCTGATATCCTTTGGCTGAATAGACGAGTAGCCGCCACTTCACAGCAACCTTGGATCCTGGTTGAACGAGAAACTGGCGCTTTGTAGCTAAGCAGTCCATAAACAAAAGTCAAATTTGAATTTAACTTAGTGAGGAGCTCATGGTCGTTCCCGTTTCCCCGCAGGCAGCTGTAGCTCGTGCACCGCGCCAGGATGGCCAGGCGACTCGCCAGCAGATTCTGGAGATGGCCGGCCAACTGTTTGCCGAGCTGGGGTATGCCAATACCACCAGCAAGCAGATCTGCGAGAGTTCCAGGGCCAACAATGCGTCGGTCAATTATCACTTCGAGAACAAGGACGGCCTGTATCGGGCGGTGTTGCGCGAGGCTCATGATCGCCTGGTTGGAATAGAAACCATGATCAGCCTGAGCGAGAGCCAGCAAAGCCCTGAAGACAAGCTGCGGGCGATCATCACCATGCTGATCGAGGGCCTTGGGAGCGCGCGCCAGGGCTGGGCCTTGAAGGTGCTGACCCGCGAGCTGCTGTCGCCCTCTTCGGTCTTGCCCGAGGTGCTCGAGGAGCAGGCCTTCCCGAAGGCGCTGATCGTGCGCACCATCCTTGGTCAGATCATGCAGCGCTCGCCCGACGATCCAGCCACCTTGCGCTGTGCGGTCAACGTATTCGCGCCCTGCCTGTTCCTGCTGATCGCCCATGGCCAGTTACAGCGCAATGTGCTGCCCGGCTTGCAGCTCGATCCGCCCGAGTTGATCGAGCACATGATGAGCTACGCGCTGGCCGGTTTGCAGGCGGTGTCCCGGACTGCCCAGACCGGCTAGGAATTGGCCTGGCAAAAAAAACGCCGACCCTGTGGTCGGCGTTTGCTGTCGGCCATCCCTGGGACGATCCTTACTCCTGGGCGACGGCGTTCTTCGCCAGGATGGCGTTGGCCAATTCCATGTCGCTGGCCTGCAGGCCAGGGTTCTCGGCGCGGACCTTCTGGATCGCGGCCTCCAGGTACGGGCCGCGAATGCTGCCCTGGCTGGCGACGAAGCTGCCAGCGTCGTCCTGGGCGGCGACGATCAGCTTGTGGTCCTTGAAGGTCAGGTAGGTGGAACCTGTGGTCGCACCGGAGGAAATGACGTTACGCCAGAAGGTGTCGGCCATTGCCGAACCTACGGGGAGCGATAGCAGGGCAATTGTGACGACAGCTGTTTTCAGACGCATGATGGGTGACTCCGACTAGGGGGGAACTACAGGGTTTGATTCTAGTTTCCGCGGTCGAGTTCCGTGACTGTTCAGTCGAGATTTTCGACCAGCAGGATCGCCCCCTCCTGGCCCACCACCCGGACCCGCGCGCCTTCCGGGGCGTCGGCACCCTTGGCGATCCAGACGCCATCGGCAACCTTGATCCGGCCCCGGCCGTTGACGATCGCCTGATGCACCACGAAGGTCTTGCCGATCAGCTCGCGGCCCCGCAGGTTGAGGTTCGGCTGGTCGCTGGCGCGGATCGCGCTGCGCTGGCGTCGCCACCAGTACAGGGCCGTCAGCAGCGACAGCAGGCCGAATAGCAGCAATTGAACTTCCCACGCCAGGCTCGGGACCAGGAACGCCAGGACCCCCACGCAAATCGCCGCCAAGCCGATCCATAGCAGGTAGCCGCCGGCACCGAACACCTCGAAGATCAACAGGACGGTGCCCAGGGCCAGCCAGTCCCAGAACGACAGTGCTTGCAGGAATGCCGACATGACGCTTGCCTCAGGTCTTCTTGCCGTCGAAGGTGGCCTTGACGATCTCGCTGATGCCGCCCACCGCGCCGATTACCTGGCTGGCCTCCAGCGGCATCAGGATCACCTTGCTGTTGTTGGCCGAGGCCAGCTTGCCCAGGGTATCGACGTATTTTTGCGCCACGAAGTAGTTGATCGCCTGGACGTTGCCGCTGGCGATGGCTGCGGACACCACCTGGGTCGCCCGGGCCTCGGCCTCGGCCTGGCGCTCCCGGGCTTCGGACTCGAGGAAGGCCGCCTGGCGCTCGCCCTCGGCTTCCAGGATCTGTGCCTGCTTCTTGCCCTCGGCGGTAAGGATGGCCGCCGCCCGCAGGCCCTCGGCCTCGAGGATTTGCGCACGCTTGACCCGTTCGGCCTTCATCTGTCCGGACATGGCGGCCATCAGGTCGGCCGGCGGGCTGATGTCCTTGATCTCGATACGGGTGATCTTGATCCCCCAGGGCGCGGTGGCTTCGTCCACGGTCTTCAGCAGTTTCTCGTTGATCGCGTCACGTTGGCTGAGCATCGCGTCCAGTTCCATGGAGCCCAGCACGGTGCGGATGTTGGTCTGCAACAGGTTGCGCACGGCATGCTCGAGGTTGTTGACCTCATAGGCGGCCTGGGCGGTGTTGACCACCTGGAAGAAGCACACCGCGTCGATCTGCACCGTGGCGTTGTCGGATGTGATGACCTCCTGGGGCGGGATGTCCAGGACATTTTCCATGACGTTGAGCTTGCGCCCGATACGGTCCATCACCGGGATGATGATGTTCAGCCCCGGCTTGAGGGTGGTGGTGTAGCGGCCGAAACGCTCCACGGTCCACTGGTAGCCCTGTGGCACTACCTTGAAGCCCATGAACACCAGGGCCACGGCCAGGCCCACGAAAAGTAGCAGCACGCTTGTGATCTGCATCAGGCTCACCTGTTCACTGTTGGTTCATGGGGCCGGCCTCGGCTTCACAGCTGGAAGCGCGTGACCGAGGTCTGCAGGGTGGCTACCGAACTCTCCATCTGTTCCACGGTGAGGCTCAGGTCACGCATGGCCTGGCTGTTGCGCCGGGCCACTTCACTGATCATCTCCACCCGCTGGGCGACTTCGCTGCTGGCCTTGGATTGTTCGCCGATGGTGTGGGAGATCTCCTGGACCATCAGCGCCGAGCGCTGGGCGCCCTGGCGGATCTCGTTGATCGAGGTGCCCGCCTGCTGGGCCATGTGCACCCCGTCGTTCACCCGGCTGACTCCGGTCTGCATGCTGCTGACCGCTTGCTCGGTGGTTTCCCGGATGCGCTGGATCATGCCGGTGATCTCCTGGGTCGATTGCGCGGTTCGTGCCGCCAGGTTACGGACCTCGTCGGCGACCACTGCGAAGCCGCGTCCGGCCTCGCCGGCCCTGGCGGCCTCGATGGCGGCGTTGAGCGCCAACAGGTTGGTTTGCTCGGCGATGCTGTTGATCACCTGGATGATCGAGTGGATTTCTTCGGAGGACTGGCCCAGGGCGGTGATGCTTTCAGAGGACTGGTTGACCGCCTCGGCAATCTGGCTCATGCCGTCCACCACCCCGAGTATCACTTGGCCGCCGCTGCCGGCCAGGGATTCGGACTGGGCCGAGATGCTCTGGGCATTACGCGCATGTTCGGCGACCTGGGCGATGTTGCTGATCATCTGCTCCATGGCCGCCGCCATGTTGGTGGCGCCATCGGCCTGCTCGCTGGCGCCGTCGGCGATGTTCGACGAGGTACCGCTGAGGCTGTGGGAGCGGCCACGCAGTTCCTCGCTTTCATGGCGGATGGTGGTGATCATCCGCCGCAGGTTGTCCTGCATTTCGCCCAGGGCCTGTTGCAGCTGGCCGGCTTCGTCGTGGCTGTCGACGCTGATGCTGCGGGTCAGGTCGCCCTGGGCAATGGCCCGGGCCGTGGCCACTGACTTCTCCAGGGGCTTGAGCACGCGGTTGAGCAGTTGCCGGGTCAGCAGGCACAGGGCCAGGGCGGCGCACAGGCTGCCACCGATCAGCCAGCCGGCGGCCTGGCGCACGGCCGTTTCGCTACGGTCGCGGGTTTGCGCGCTGCTGGCTTCGATCTTGCTGCTCAGTGCCTCGTTGCGGGTTTCCACTTCCGTGAAGCGCTGGGAGAACTCCGCCATCTGCAGGCGTGCGGCCTGGGGATCCTTGAGGGCCAGCCCGGCAATGTCCTGGGCGGCCCGGATGTAGTTCTCCAGCACCGGCTGCAGTTCGGCGATAGCCTCGCGGATATCCGGCGCCAGGGGCAGCCGGGCATTCTCGGCCAGGGACTTGCGGAACCAGTCGCCATGCTCGCGCAGGCTGTCGCGCACCTCGTTGCCCGCCGCCTCGTCACCGGGCTGGCTGCTCAGCGCTTGCAGCACATCGGCCCGCAGGGCGTCATGCATCATGTCGGCTTCCAGGTGGTTGCGCAGGGCGCTGGCATTGAGTTCGTTGTCATGCAGGGCGCTGGCCAGGCGCGACTGGCCCCAGAGGCCGATACCGGCCACCAGGGCGATAGCCAGTAGGCTGATGGCCCCTGAAGTGATCATGTTGTGGCGGATGTTCATGCCCGGCTCCCTGCACGTTTCGGCTGTGCCTAAAGCGTAGTCCAGCCCTTGGGGCGCGCCCTCGTGGCACTGTCAGGACTCGTTACAGGGCGTGACCCGCAGGGCTTCCTCCAGGCTGGTCAGCCCTTGCGTCACCTTCTGTGCGGCTGCCAGGCGCAAGCTGCGCATACCGTCGGCAGCAGCTTGGCGGCGCAGCCTGGCCAGGTCGAGGTCCGGCTGGATCAGGGGCCTCAGGGCATCGTTCAAGCGCATGATTTCGTAGATCCCGACCCGCCCGCGGTAGCCGGTGCCCCGGCACTCGGCGCAGCCTATGGCGCGGTGGGCGTGCAGGGACGCCGGCAGTCGTTCGGCCGGGGCCAGGCTGCGCCATTGATCCGCGTCGAGAACCACCGGTTGCTTACAGTGCCGGCACAGGGTGCGCACCAGGCGCTGGGCCATGACCCCGAGCAGCGTGGCCTTGATCAAGTAGTGCGGCACGCCCAGTTCCAGCAGGCGGCTGATGGCGCCCGGGGCATCGTTGGTATGCAGGGTGGACAGCACCAGGTGCCCGGTGAGGGCAGCCTGGATGGCCATCTCGGCGGTTTCCAGGTCGCGGATCTCGCCGATCATGATGATGTCCGGATCCTGGCGCAGCAGCGCACGCACACCGCTGGAGAAGCCCAGGTCGATGTTGTGCCGGACCTGCATCTGGTTGAAGGACGGCTCGATCATCTCGATCGGGTCCTCGATGGTGCACAGGTTGACCTGGGGCGTGGCCAGCTTCTTCAGGGTGGCGTAGAGGGTGCTGGTCTTGCCCGAGCCGGTGGGGCCGGTGACCAGGATGATGCCGTGGGCCTGGGCGGTCATGGCCTGCCAGCACGCCAGGTCCTCGGCGGCGAAACCCAGCTGGTCGAAGTCCCTGAGCAGTACCTGGGGATCGAAGATGCGCATCACCAGTTTCTCGCCGAAGGCGGTGGGCAGGGTCGAGAGCCGCAGCTCGACGGCGTTGCCCTCGGGAGTGAGGGTCTTGATCCGGCCATCCTGGGGCTTGCGACGTTCCGCGACGTTCATCCGGCCCAGGCTCTTGAGGCGGCTGACGATGGCCTGGGTCACATGGGGTTCGAAGGCATAGACCTCGTGCAGCAGGCCGTCGATGCGCAAGCGCAGGTTGCCCTGTTCACGCCGAGGTTCGATATGGATATCGCTGGCTCGCTGTGCGAAGGCGTATTGCAGCAGCCAGTCGACGATATTGACGATGTGGGCGTCGTCGGCGTCCGGCGCCTGGCCGCTGTTGCCTGGTTTGAGCAATTGCTCGAAGTTGCCGGGGCCGTTGCCCCGATGTTCGTTGCTGGCGCCGCTGACCGACCTGGCAAGGCGATAGAACTCCAGGGTCAGGTGACGGATCTGCGCCGGGCTGGCCAGCACCCGCCGCACGGAGCGCTTCAGGGCATGGGCCAGGTCGGCTTCCCAGGCGCTGACATAGGGCTGGGCGCTGGCCACGGTCACGCTCAGGGTATCCACGGCGATGGCGAGGATTCCGTGTCGCTGGGCGAACGCCCGGGACATCAGCGGGGTGATGGCGACTGCATCGATCTGCAGTGGGTCGAGGCGTAGATAGGGCTGGCCGGCTTCCTGGGCGAGCCAGGCGGTGAGGCTGTCCAGGTCCAGCTGGCGGCCCGGCCGATGCAGGTCTGGCAATTGCTGTTCGGCAATGTTTTCCAGCGGGTGCCGGGGTTCTCCGATGTCATGTTGCCTTGCCGCCATGACCTGCCCGGCGGCTTCCTGGCTGATCCGCCCCTGGGCCTGCAAGTCGCGCAGCAGCTTGCCCAGCTCCAGCTTGCGATCCCGGGGCAGATGGTTGGCACCCATGGGGTTCTCCCTGCTCGTGGTCGAGAGCCGACCGGAACAGCCAAGGGTAGCCCCGAGTAGCGCCGGGGCGGCCAACCAAGGGTTGCAGGATTTTGCCGGCTTCAGCCAGCGGCTTGCAGGCGCATGGGTTCCAGTTGTTGCAGCTCGACCGAGCAGACGCACACCAGGTTGCGCAGTTTTTCGGCAATCACTCCGGCGCGATGCCAGCTCAAGCCTGCAAGCTCCACTTCCATGTGCAGCATATCGTCCTGCTGTTGCATCGAGATCCGTTGTGGCACCAGGAACTGCAAGGCGAAATGGTTGAGGACCCGGCACAGCACATCGGCTTCGGCGTCGGCTGCCAACTGGTATTGCACGCGACAATGGGCCTGGCTGGGGCTCCAGACATCAGGACGGGGCGAGGGGCCAAAGGCGGTGTCGAGCGAGGGCATGGTGGTCTCCAATTCAATGGAGAAATTTTTACATTCGGTTTCGGGTATTTCTTATCTAAGATTGATCATTATTCAAATTTATTGAATTTAAATATTCGCGATTTAACCAATATGGAGATTATTCATGCATAGCGAGCTGGACGCCTATGACCGCCGGATTCTCGCCCTCTTGCAGGAAGATGCCTCGCTATCCAGCGCGCAGATCGCCGAGCAGGTGGGATTGTCGCAGTCGCCATGCTGGCGGCGGATCCAGCGTTTGAAGGAGGAAGGGGTGATTCGCGGCCAGGTGACCTTGCTGGATCGCAAGAAGATCGGGCTGAACACGCAGATCTTCGCCGAGATCAAGCTCAATGCCCACGGTCGCTCCAACTTCACCGAGTTCACCGAGGCGATCCGTGGTTTCCCGGAAGTGCTGGAGTGCTACGTGCTGATGGGAGCGGTGGACTTCTTGCTGCGGGTGGTGGCGGCAGATATCGAGGCCTACGAGCGCTTCTTCTTCGAGAAGCTGTCCATGGTGCCGGGTATCCAGGAGGTGAACTCGATCGTTGCCCTGTCGGAGATCAAGTCCACCACCAGCCTGCCGCTGCTGCGCTGATCACATGCGCAGCAGGGTCTTCCAGGCACGGTTCTGGAAGACCGCGATGGCTTGCTGCTTGCGTGCCGCCAGGGCTTCGTCGCTGATCGGCTCGTTGGCCAGCTGCGCCAGCTTGTTCAGCTCACCATAGAGGCGGTCCAGCTCGGGGATCTCCAGCACGCTGCGGGCGTGGTGCAGCCAGGCCTGGATGCGCTCGATGCGCGGCAGTTGCTCGGCCAGGTCCTCGGGTTGCTGCTGGTAGCGCGGCAATTGCAGGGACGTGGCTTCTTCGGCCAGCAGGCGTGGCAGCCAGCTGTCCAGGCGCGCGGCACCCTGGCGATTGCCCCGGGTGTTGCGCTCGGCGGTCCAGGCCCGGGCCAGCAGCCAGCGCGAGGTATTCAGCGAGAACAGGCCCCAGCGCACGTCTTGCAGTTCTTCGATGAACTGTTCCGGAGCGGCCTTGCGCACGTCTTCGTCATCGAGGCCGGCTTGTACCAGCGGACGCCAGTCTTCGAGCAGCGCGTCCAGGGCGCTGCGCAGTTCGGCAGTGGACTGGCGTGGCGCTGCCTGGCCCAGGCTGCTGGCCAGGGCGCGCAATTCGGCGAGGTTTTCCACCCAATCCTGCAGCAGGCGCCAGTGGCCGTTGAAGCGGTACTGTTCGGCCAGGCGCTGGCTGCTGCCCAGCAGGTGCCAGGCCAGGGCAGCGAAGGCTTCGTCCAGCGATGTTTCGGCAGTCAGTTGCGGAGCCGGCAGGCTCAGGGTGTAGCTGCCGGCATCGAACAGGCGGTAGCCACGCTCGGCCTTGCTGATATCGCAGGGCATCAGCGGCAGGGTCATGGCCAGTTCCGAGGCCAGTTCCAGCAGGGCGGCCGGTTCGCCTTCGCGCAGTTCCAGCTCCAGCTCGCAGATCTCTTCCTTGTGCTTGCCGGCGACCACCTGGCCCAGGTCCAGGGCCGCTTCGATCACCACCTTGGCCTTGCCGCGACCCCAGGCGATTTCCGCGCGCTCGCGGACGAAATCGGTGGTGAACATCGGCTTGAGGGTCTTCTTGTCCAGCTCGGCCAGAGCTTCGGGCCAACATTGATCGTCGAGCTTCTTCAGGTCGAGCTTGGCCTTGGGTAGCTGCCAGTCGTACTCGTTGCGTACGGACAGGCCGGCGATGCTCTGGCCACGAGTCTTGAGGGTCTGGATCACCACGTCGCCATCGCGGCGCAGGCGCAGGGCCACCTTGGCCTGGGCCAGGTCGCGGTCCGGGCTGTCGAAGTACTGGTTCATCAGTTCACGGCGTTCCCAGCCACTTTTGTTGCGTTTCTTCAGCAGCGGGTGCTCGCGCAGGGCGGCGAGGGTCTCGCGGCTGGCGCGGAGTTTGATTTCGGTTTCTTTCTGCATGGCCGGACAATCCAGGATCGGGAGCGCAGCCGGGGAAGAGTTGGCTGCCAAGGTCGTGCAGTGTACAGGACAAGGCGTCGACAGGTGCCGCCGCGGTTCCTTCGGCGGGGCAACAGCCCCTATGATGGGTCTCGTCTTGGACATTCCGGAGCCCGCCCATGCCATTGCCATCGATGAAGGATCAATTCGCCGCGTTGATCGCCGCCCCTTCGGTGAGCTGCACCCAGGCCGCTCTGGACCAGTCCAATCGGCCAGTCATCGACCTGCTCGCCGCTTGGCTCGGCGACCTGGGTTTTGCCTGCGACATCCAGCAGGTCAGCCCCGGCAAGTTCAACCTGCTGGCTAGCTTCGGCAGTGGTCCTGGCGGCCTGGTGCTGTCCGGACACAGCGACACCGTGCCGTTCGACGCCGCGCTGTGGCAGACCGACCCACTGAAGCTGACCGAGGTCGACGGGCGCTGGGTCGGCCTTGGCAGCTGCGACATGAAGGGCTTCTTCGCGCTGGCCATCGAGGCGGTGCGGCCGTTGCTCGAACAACCGTTCAAGCAGCCGTTGCTGATCCTGGCCACGTGCGATGAGGAAAGCTCCATGGCCGGAGCCCGGGCCCTGGCGGATGCCGGGCGGCCCCTGGGGCGCGCGGCGGTGATCGGCGAGCCCACCGGGCTCAAGCCGATCCGCCTGCACAAGGGGGTGATGATGGAGCGTATCGATATCCTCGGGCGCAGCGGCCATTCGTCGGATCCGAACCTGGGGCGCAGTGCCCTGGAGGCCATGCACGATGCCATCGGCGAACTGCGCGGCCTGCGCCTGCAGTGGCAGCGTGAGTTTCGCAATCCGCAATTTGGCGTGCCACAGCCGACCCTGAACTTCGGCTGCATCCACGGTGGCGACAACCCCAACCGTATCTGTGGCCAGTGTTCGCTGGAGTTCGACCTGCGGCCCCTGCCGGGCATGGACCCGCAAGCCCTGCGCGAGGCGATCCGGCAGAAGCTCAGGCCTGTGGCCGAACGGCACGAAGTGCAGATCGACTATGCGCCGCTGTTTCCTGCCGTTCCACCGTTCGAGCAGCCCGAGGACGCCGAGCTGGTGCGAGTGGCGGAGCGCTTGACCGGGCATCGTGCCGAAGCAGTGGCGTTCGGCACCGAAGCGCCTTATCTTCAGCGCCTTGGTTGCCAGACCCTGGTCCTTGGCCCAGGGGATATCGCCTGTGCCCACCAGCCGGGGGAGTACCTGGAAATGTCACGCTTGCAGCCTACCGTGCATCTATTACGGGAATTGATTGAACATTACTGCCTGAAGCCGGCCCAATTTCAGTAAATTGCCGTCGTCCCTGTCCGTACCCATGAGGAGAGTAAGCGTGTCGCCAAGCCTGTTCCGACGATAACCATCAGCCCGCTGTGCGTTTTCCGTTTCGTCCTTCCATAGGCTGCTTTTTATTTACAGGCTCAGGTTCATGCCCGAATACGTCAATTGGCTCCGCCACGCGTCTCCCTACATCAATGCCCACCGCGACTGCACCTTCGTGGTCATGCTTCCCGGCGACGGTGTTGAACATCCCAACTTCGGCAATATCGTCCACGACCTGGTGCTGCTGCACAGCCTGGGAGTGCGCCTGGTGCTGGTGCATGGTTCCCGTCCGCAGATCGAATCACGCCTTGCCGCCCGCGGCCTGACTCCGCATTACCACCACGGGATGCGGATCACCGATGCCGCCACCCTGGAGTGCGTGATCGACGCCGTGGGCCAACTGCGCATCGCCATCGAAGCGCGCCTGTCCATGGACATGGCCTCCTCGCCGATGCAGGGCTCGCGGCTGCGGGTCGCCAGCGGCAACCTGGTGACCGCGCGGCCGATCGGCGTGCTCGAAGGCGTCGACTACCACCACACCGGCGAGGTGCGCCGGGTCGATCGCAAGGGTATCAATCGCCTGCTGGACGAGCGTTCCATCGTCCTGTTGTCGCCCCTGGGCTATTCGCCCACCGGGGAAACCTTCAACCTGGCCTGTGAAGATGTCGCCACTCGCGCGGCCATCGACCTGGGCGCCGACAAACTGTTGCTGTTCGGGGCGGATCCGGGCCTGCTGGACGAGAGCGGCAAGCTGGTGCGTGAGCTGCGTCCGCAGCAGGTTCCGGCTCATTTGCAGCGCCTGGGCGCGAACTACCAGGCCGAGCTGCTGGATGCGGCGGCCGAGGCTTGCCGGGGTGGGGTAGGGCGCAGCCATATCGTCAGCTATGCCGAGGATGGCGCCTTGTTGACCGAACTGTTCACCCGCGATGGCGGTGGCACCCTGGTGGCCCAGGAGCAGTTCGAGCGTGTGCGCGAAGCGGCGATCGAGGATGTCGGCGGCCTGCTGGACCTGATCAGCCCGCTGGAAGAGCAGGGCATCCTGGTGCGGCGTTCCCGCGAGGTGCTGGAGCGGGAGATCGAGCAGTTCAGCGTGGTCGAGCGCGAGGGCATGATCATCGCCTGCGCCGCGTTGTACCAGATCGCCGATTCCGACGCTGGCGAGCTGGCCTGCCTGGCGGTGAGCCCGGAGTATCGGCACGGCAAGCGTGGTGATGAACTGCTGGAAAGGATCGAGGCCCGGGCCCGGGCCCAGGGACTCAAGACCCTGTTCGTGCTCACCACGCGCACGGCCCACTGGTTCCGCGAGCGGGGCTTCGCGCCCAGCAGTGTGGAGCGCCTGCCATCGGCGCGGGCCTCGCTGTACAACTACCAGCGCAATTCGAAGATCTTCGAAAAAGCCCTCTGAAATCCTTCCTTCTGCTACACCAGCGCCGCGGTTCGATCATGGGATCGGATCGCGGCGCTGTGTATTTCAGAATAATTTCACTTCGATACTAAAACTGTAACAAATTGACGGGAGGATAGGCTCTTAGCCATGATTGCGTCGCTTTTTTGATCCCTTATGACGTTATTCATTGATCTGGCTAAGGGGCTGGAAGAGAGAGCGGCGGGAAAATATTTTTCAGGAATGGGCTCGCGAGGGTCTACGCTGGAGCTTTTGGCTGCCGGATGGCGAGCTTTATTCCTGAAGGGTATGAGAAAGAATGGAATAATTCTTTTTGGGTTTATGAGTTATTCATTAACCTGCATGGACCAAATAACTGCGATTAGACATTGGTCGAAGACACAGATCGTTACGATTGACTTGTCAGTCACGGTCTGGCGCTAATCGCACATCTGTGGCACCCGGGCGTATCGATCTGGGGCCAGGAACCACAAGAATTAGAAAACGAGAGGAGCGATACATGAACAAGTCCACCTTGGCCCTGGCTGTGGCCGTAGGGGTTTTGGCGCAGCAGGCAGGCGCCGCTGGTTTCATCGAGGACAGCAAGGCCACCCTGGGGCTGCGTAACTTCTATATCAATACCGATAACCGTGATGGCCAGCCATCGGCGACGTCCAACACCCGGAACAAAAACTCCGAGTGGGGCCAGGGCTTCGACCTGCGTTTCATCTCGGGTTATACCCAGGGCACCGTACAGTTCGGTGTTGATGCTATCGGCCTGTATGGCGTGCGCTTGGACTCTAGCCGTGCAGAGCATGGCAACTACACCGGTAGTGCTTCTGGCGGTACTGTTTTCCCAAGTGATGGCAACAAAGCTGTCCATGACTTCGCCAGCCTGGGCTTGACCGGCAAGGTCAAGATTTCCCAGACCGAGCTGAAGATCGGCACCCTGATGCCGAACAACCCGGTGATCAAGTACAACGACGGCCGCCTGCTGCCACAGACCTTCCAGGGCGGGCAGATCACCTCCAACGAAATCAAGGACCTGACCCTGACCGCAGGCCAGGTCGAGCGCGCCAAGGGCCGTAACTCGAGCAACAACGAAGGCTTGTCCATCGCTGGTGCCAACGGCAACTCGAACTACGATGCTGGCGAGTTCAGCAACAAGTTCTACTACGCAGGCGCGGACTACAAGATCACCAAGGATCTGACCGCTTCGTACTACTACGGCGAACTGAAGAACTTCTACAACCAGAACTTCCTCGGCCTGGTGCATAACTGGGCAATCGGCCCGGGCGTCCTGAAGAGCGACCTGCGCTACTACCGCAGCCGCGACGATGGCCGCAATGGCGATACCTCCAGCTACTACACCACTGGTTACTACGGCAACAAGGTCACCAAGGGCAAGGTCGACAACGACCTGTATAGCTACCTGGCCCTGTACTCGATCGAAGGCCATACCTTCGGTGCCGGCTACCAGTACACCAAGGGTGACAGCGACTTCCCTTGGCTGAACCAGGGCGATGGCTCGTCCAACAGCACCATCACCGACATGCAGATCCAGAAGTTCGCCCGCGCTGGCGAGCGTACCTGGCAAGTCCGCTACGGTTATGACTTCGCCAAGGTCGGCCTGCCAGGCCTGACCGCCAACGCGGTCTACCTGCGTGGCAACAACATCGATACCGCCCTGGGCAGCAAGACCGAGTGGGAGCGCGACCTGACCGTTGCCTATGTCATTCCGGAAGGCCCGCTGAAGAACCTGGGCTTTGCCTGGAAAAACGCCATGTGGCGTACCGACCTGGCCAATACTCGTTCCCAGGACGAAAACCGCCTGATCGTCAGCTACTCGATCCCGCTGCTGTAATCGGCAATAAAAAACCTCGCCCGGCGCAATGCCGGGCGAGGCTTCGTTCCAAGTCAGGCCCACCCCCGTGAGCCCTTCCTGAATTCCCCTCTTTCTTGCAGCTACTCAAGGCCTTCTCGAACCTTGTGGCCAAGAGTGTTCCCGGCCTGTCCGCGAGTCCAGTGAAGAGATTTTTAATATTCATTTTCGATCTTAATAAATCGATATTTATTCTTTTTAAATAAACTGCGTCCGAGGCAGAGTAGCGTCATCACGCACTCACAGGAGCAGCACCCATGAGCCTCAGACTGGGCGATATCGCCCCCGACTTCGAACAGGATTCCAGTGCCGGCAAGATTCGTTTCCACGAGTGGCTGGGCGATAGCTGGGGCGTGCTGTTTTCCCATCCGGCGGACTTCACCCCGGTTTGCACCACCGAGCTGGGTTTTACCGCCAAGCTCAAGGACGAATTCGCCCAGCGCGGGGTCAAGGCCATCGCCCTGTCGGTGGACCCGGTGGATTCCCATCACCGCTGGATCGAGGACATCAACGAGACCCAGGACACCCGGGTCAACTTCCCGATCCTGGCCGACGCCGACCGCAAGGTCTCGGACCTCTACGACCTGATCCATCCCAATGCCAGCGACACCCTGACCGTGCGCTCGCTGTTCATCATCGACCCGAACAAGAAAATCCGCCTGACCATCACCTACCCGGCCAGCACCGGGCGCAATTTCCACGAGATCCTGCGGGTGATCGACTCGCTGCAACTCACCGACAACTACAAGGTGGCCACCCCGGCCAACTGGCAGGACGGTGAGGAAGTGGTGATCGTGCCGTCCCTCAAGGACGAAGAGGAAATCAAGCGGCGTTTTCCCAAAGGCTATCGCGCGGTGAAGCCCTACCTGCGGCTGACTCCACAACCCAACCGTTGAGGCGCGTGACAGATCCACAAAGCAGGGGTTTTCAGGCCGTTTCGACGGCCTTTTTTTGGGCCTGCGAAACGGTGTTCCTTATATTCATATAAGGAATAAACAAATGAAAAAATAAGATTTATGGATATAAAAATAGACTGTTAAGGTCTGTTCAGTCCGGCGAGATCGCATCCCGCGAATCGCCCCAATCGCTCAAGGAATCCCTGCATGCTGGTGGTCTCTCTCGGTGGCAGTCCCAGCCAACGCTCCCGTTCCGGGGTGCTGCTGGAGTTGGCCAGGCGCTGGTTGCAGCAGCAGGGCGTAGAGGTGGTCAGCTACCAGGTGCGGGATTTCCCCGCCGAAGACCTGCTCCATGCCCGCTTCGACAGCCCCAGGATCATCGACCTGCTGCAGCAGATCGAACAGGCCGATGGTTTGCTGATCGCTACTCCGGTGTACAAGGCGTCTTTCTCCGGAGCGCTCAAGACCTTGCTCGACCTGCTGCCCGAGCGCGCCTTGCACCACAAGGTGGTGCTGCCCATGGCCACCGGCGGCAGCATCGCCCATATGCTGGCGGTGGATTACGCCTTGAAACCGGTGCTGTCGGCGCTCAAGGCCCAGGAAATGCTGCAGGGCATCTTTGCCGAGGACAGTCAGATCGCCTATGGCGAAGGCAGCGCCCAGCCACAATTGGCCGAGGCCCTGGAGCAGCGCCTGCGCGAAGCCCTGGAGCAGTTCCACAGCGCCCTGGCGCGCCGACCCAGGCCGCTGGACCCGGGCCTGCTGAACGAACGCCTGCTCAGTGCTCGCTGGAGTATCTGAGCCACACCCCTGATTTGCATCACTGGCCTTACTCGCCCGCCAACGGGCAAGCAGGTGCAGCCATAACCCAACAGCCAAAAGGAGAGCGCCATGCGCCCTGTCATTTTGCGCCGTGGTCTGGTCGCTCTGTTTGCTGCGGCTGTGTCCTTCGGTGCTATTGTCCAAGCCCAGGCCGAGACCCTGCGTATCGGTTATCAGAAGTACGGCACCCTGGTCCTGCTCAAGGCCAAGGGCTCCCTGGAGAAGCGCCTGGCCCAGCAAGGTGTCGACGTGCAATGGACCGAGTTTCCCGGTGGTCCGCAACTGCTGGAGGGGCTGAACGTCGGCTCCATCGACTTCGGCGTGACCGGCGAGACCCCGCCAGTGTTCGCCCAGGCTGCTGGCGCCGACCTGCTCTACGTGGCCTATGAGCCGCCGGCGCCCCTGAGCGAAGCGATCCTGGTACCCAAGGACTCGCCGATCCGCTCGGTGCAGGAGCTCAAGGGCAAGAAAGTGGTGCTCAACAAAGGCTCCAACGTCCATTACTTGCTGGTCCGTGCCCTGGAAGATGCCGGCCTGAAGTACAGCGACATCCAGACTGTGTTCTTGCCTCCGGCCGATGCCCGCGCCGCTTTCGAGCGTGGCAGCGTCGATGCCTGGGTGATCTGGGACCCATACCAGGCCGCCGCCGAACAGCAGCTGCAAGCGCGAACCCTGCGTGATGGCAGCGGTATCGTCGACAACCACCAGTTCTACCTGGCCACCAAGCCTTATGCGCAACAGCACCCTGAGGTGATCAAGACCCTGGTGGAGGAAGTGCGGGCGGTGGGCGAGTGGTCCAGGGCCAACCCGCAAGAGGTTACCCAACAGGTGGCGCCGCTGCTGGGCCTGTCCCCCGAGATCACCCTGACCTCGGTCAAGCGCCAGGGCTACGGCGCAGGCTTCCTGACCCCGGAAGTGATCGCCGCACAACAGAAAATCGCCGACAGCTTCTACCAGCTCAAGCTGATTCCCAAGCCCCTGAACATCAAAGACGTGATCTGGACGCCCGGCGCTGCCGTGGCCAAAGCGCCGTAACCCGACCCCTTAGGAGACCACTCCATGAGCCTCAATATCTTCTGGTTCCTGCCCACCCACGGCGACGGCCATTACCTTGGCACCGCCGAAGGCGCCCGCGCCGTCGATCATGGTTACCTGCAGCAGATCGCCCAGGCCGCCGACCGCCTGGGTTTCGGTGGCGTGCTGATCCCTACCGGACGGTCCTGCGAAGACTCCTGGTTGGTGGCGGCGTCGCTGATTCCAGTGACCCAGCGCCTGAAGTTCCTGGTGGCCCTGCGCCCCGGGATCATTTCCCCGACGGTGGCGGCGCGCCAGGCAGCGACCCTGGACCGGTTGTCCGGCGGACGGGCGCTGTTCAACCTGGTGACGGGTGGCGACCCCGACGAGCTGGCCGGCGATGGCTTGTTCCTCGACCATGAAGAGCGCTACCAGGCTTCGGTTGAGTTCACCCGGATCTGGCGTCGGGTGCTGGAAGGCGAGACCGTCGACTACGACGGCCAGCACATCAGCGTGAAGGGCGCCAAGCTGCTCTATCCACCCTTGCAGCAACCGCGTCCGCCGCTGTATTTCGGTGGCTCTTCGGAAGCGGCCCAGGACCTGGCCGCCGAACAGGTGGACATGGTGCTGACCTGGGGCGAGCCGCCCGCCGCCGTGGCCGAAAAAATCCGCCAAGTACGGGAAAAGGCCGCTCGGCAAGGGCGCAGCGTGCGCTTCGGCATTCGCCTGCACGTGATCGTGCGGGAAACCAACGAAGAGGCCTGGAAAGCCGCGGAAAAACTCATCTCCCACCTGGATGACGAGACCATCGCCCGGGCCCAGGCGTCCCTGGCGCGCTTCGATTCCGTGGGGCAGCAGCGCATGGCGGCCTTGCACGGCGGTCGTCGCGACAAGCTGGAAGTCAGCCCCAACCTCTGGGCCGGCGTCGGCCTGGTGCGCGGTGGCGCTGGCACCGCCCTGGTAGGCGACGGGCCTACGGTGGCGGCGCGGATGCAGGAGTACGCGGACCTGGGGATCGATACCTTCATCTTCTCCGGTTATCCGCATCTGGAAGAGTCCTATCGGGTGGCCGAACTGCTGTTCCCGCACCTGGACATCGAGCGGCCCAAGCTGCCGGAGGCTGCCGGTTATGTCAGCCCGTTCGGCGAGATGGTGGCCAACGACATCATCCCCAAAGCCGCGTCCCAGAGCTGAGGTGCGGCCATGAACAGAGAACGCATAGTGCAACGGTTGGCGCCCTGGGTGCTGCCGCTGCTGTTGCTCGCGGTGTGGCAGCTGGCGGTTTCGGCCGGCTGGCTGTCGACGCGCATCCTGCCGGCACCCAGCGCGGTGATCGAGGCCGGGGCCAACCTGATCCGCAGCGGCGATATCTGGACCCACCTGGCCATCAGCGGCTGGCGCGCCGGGCTGGGCTTCCTGATCGGCGGCGGTATCGGCCTGGCGCTGGGCTTCATCACCGGCCTGTCGAAATGGGGCGAGCGCCTGCTGGACAGCTCGGTGCAGATGATCCGCAACGTGCCGCACCTGGCGCTGATCCCGTTGGTGATCCTGTGGTTCGGCATCGATGAGTCGGCGAAGATCTTCCTGGTCGCCCTGGGGACCTTGTTCCCGATCTACCTCAACACTTACCACGGCATCCGCAACGTCGATCCGGCACTGGTGGAAATGTCCCGCAGTTATGGGCTGTCGGGCTTCGCCCTGTTTCGCCAGGTGATCCTGCCCGGTGCCTTGCCTTCGATCCTGGTGGGGGTGCGCTTCGCCCTGGGTTTCATGTGGCTGACCTTGATCGTCGCCGAGACCATTTCCGCCAGTTCCGGTATCGGCTACCTGGCGATGAATGCCCGGGAGTTCCTGCAGACCGACGTGGTGGTGCTGGCCATCGTCATGTACGCCGTGCTGGGCAAACTCGCTGACCTTGCCGCGCGTGGCCTGGAGCGGGTCTGGCTGCGTTGGCACCCGGCCTACCAGGTCGCCAGGGGAGGTGCGCAATGACTGCCCAGCAACCGCCGCGGCTGCTGCGGGGCATCCCGCTGGCGGTGCGCAAGCTGCAGAAGACCTTCGGCTCGCGGCAGGTGCTGCGGGAAATCGACTTGCATATTCCCGCTGGCCAGTTCGTCGCGGTGGTGGGGCGCAGCGGCTGTGGCAAGAGCACCTTGCTGCGCTTGCTGGCCGGCCTCGACCAGCCCAGCGCTGGCCAGTTGCTGGCTGGCGCCGCGCCGCTGGCCGAGGCTCGCGAGGACACCCGGTTGATGTTCCAGGACGCGCGCTTGCTGCCCTGGAAGAAGGTGATCGACAACGTCGGGCTCGGACTCAAGGGCAACTGGCGGCCCCAGGCCCTGGAGGCCCTGGAGGCGGTGGGCCTGGCGGATCGGGCCAATGAATGGCCGGCGGCCTTGTCCGGTGGCCAGAAGCAGCGCGTCGCCCTGGCCCGGGCGCTGATCCATCAACCACGGCTGTTGCTGCTGGATGAGCCGCTGGGGGCCCTGGATGCCCTGACCCGGATCGAGATGCAGCAGCTGATCGAGCGCTTGTGGCAGCAGCATGGCTTCACCGTGCTGCTGGTGACCCACGATGTCAGCGAAGCGGTGGCGATCGCCGATCGGGTGATCCTGATCGAAGACGGCGAGGTCGGCCTGGACCTGCACGTCGAGCTGCCGCGCCCGCGAGTGCGAGGTTCCCATCGCCTGGCGGCGCTGGAGACCGAAGTGCTCAATCGCGTGTTGTCATTGCCCGGGTCGCCGCCCGAGCCGGAACCCGTTTCACCTTTGCCCACGCAGCTGCGTTGGGCGCTCTAGAGCAGCGGCAAGCCAGAGTGTCGTGCTTGGGCTTGCCGCTGACCGCTTGAAACTTGCAGTTCTGTTTTTCGACCCCAGGAGAAATACCATGACCATCAAAGCCATCAACGTTCGCAACCAGTTCAAGGGCACCATCAAGGAAATCGTCGAGGGTGATGTACTGTCGGAAATCGACGTGCAGACCGCTTCCGGCATTGTCACTTCGGTGATCACCACGCGCTCGGTCAAGGAGCTGGAACTGTCCATCGGCAGTGAAGTGATCGCCTTCGTGAAGTCCACCGAGGTCTCGATCGCCAAGTTGTGAATGCCGCCGTAGACAGCCCCGCAGGGTACGCGCCCTACGGGGCTTTTTTCATGGACGCTGTAAATACCGGTCAGATTTGATACTTTCCCTGCTTTCGCACGGCCTGAACAGTACAGACATGACAACAAAGCAGGGTCCAAAAGCAGGGTACCTGGAGTTCGATCGCGACCGTTGGGCCGCTCTCCGGGCCGGGGAACCCATGAGCCTGGCGCCGTCCGAGATGGAGACGCTGACCAGCCCGACCCAGCCCATGGCGCCCGAGGAGGTGAGGCAGATCCTGCTTCCTTTGTCGCGCCTGCTGCATTTGCACGCAACCCGGGTGCAGGCATTGAAGGCGCCGCAGGCCGGGGCCAGGGTGCCCTATGTGATCGGCGTGTCCGGTAGTGTCGCGGTGGGCAAGAGCAGCTTTGCCCGGGTCCTGGCAGCATTGCTGGCCTACTGGCCAGGCAAGCCCAATGTGCACCTGGTGACCACCGATTCGTTCCTTTTTCCCCTGGCCACCCTGCAGGAAAAGAACATCCTGCACCGCAAGGGGTTTCCCGAGTCCTACGACGAACCGCTGTTCCTGGAGTTCCTGCAGGCGGTATGCCGGCGGGGCGAGACTGCGCAGATTCCCATCTACTCCCATGTCCGCTACGACATCCTGGCCGATGAAACGCAGTCGGTGGAGGCGCCGGACATCGTCATCCTCGAAGGCCTGAATGTCCTGCAGGGCGCGCAAGGGCAGGGCCTGCATGCCCTGGACTTCATCGACTTCTCGATCTATGTCGACGCCGCGCCGCAAGCCATCAAGACCTGGTACCTGGAGCGCTTCGTCTACCTGAAGAACACCGCGTTCCAGTCAGCGGATTCCTACTTCAACAAGTTCAAGGGGCTCTCCGACCCCGAGGCCCTGGCCATGGCGTCCGATACCTGGGACCGGGTGAACCTGAAGAACCTCGTCGAGAACATCCTGCCCACCCGGGAGCGGGCCAACCTGATCATCCACAAGACCGTGGACCACCACATCGACAAGCTGTTGCTGCGCCAGGTCTGAAGTTCAGGTTCAAGTCCGGCTTCAGGGCTGCGTGGAGCGCTTGGGCAGGTAGGGCGGCAGGTACAGGCCCAGGTAGGCGTCGAACACCCGCATGCCTTCCTCGGCCATGCGGGCGGTGATTTGCCCGTGCTGCTGCACCGAGCGTGCGTAGACCCGATCGCCCAGCTCCATGGCCAGGGCGAACACGTCCACATCCCGGGGCAGTGCAGGTAGTTCGAAGTGCCGGTCGAACAGCTGGAGCATCAGCTCGCCCAACTCCAGGTCATGCTGGCGGTCGGCCTGGGTCACCTCGGTGAGTCCGTGTTGCGCCAGGATCAACTGGCGGGCCGCGGCGTCTTCGTCGTAGATGGCCAGCATGCGCTGTTCCACCAGGCGTGACAGATCCCGCCAGCTGGTGAGCTGGCCGTGTTCGATGGGGGCCTGGAGGCAGGCGCGGAACGCAGCGTGGACATCGGCGGTGAGGGCTTCCAGCAGGGCCGGGACGCTGGCGAAGAAGTGATAGACCGATGAGGGTGGAATCTGCGCCCTTTCGGCCACGCTGTAGATCGACAGGCTGGCCACGCCCTCGGCGGCCAGCAGGGTGCGGGCGGCGTCGAGTATCGAGTCGATCCGGGCCTGGCTGCGAGCCTGGGGCTTGCGAAGGGGGGCGGTGCGGGTCATCGGGGTCTCCTGTTGGACAGCCGGCATTGTACGCCAGGGCGCTGTTTCCTGTAGTGGCAGGCATGAGCCACGATCACGTATCACGGGCATAAAAAAACGCCGCGAGCCTTGGGCTACGCGGCGTTCTTGGCTGCCGACCGTTCAGACGGTGTGCAGGTACCAGTTGTACTCGAGGTCGGAGATGGAGTGTTCGAACTCCTCCAGCTCGCTTTCCTTGCACGCGACGAAGATGTCGATGTACTTAGGATCGATGTACTTGTTGAGGATCTCGCTGTCGTCCAGCTCGCGCAGGGCATCGCGCAGGTTGTTCGGCAGGCTCTGCTCAACCTGTTCGTAGGCGTTACCCTCGATTGGCGTGCTTGGCTCGACCTTGTTGGTCAGGCCGTGGTGCACGCCCGCCAGGACGGCAGCCATCAGCAGGTAGGGGTTGGCATCGGCGCCGGCTACCCGGTGCTCGATACGTACCGCGTCCGGTGCACCAGTCGGTACGCGCAGCGCTACGGTACGGTTGTCCAGGCCCCAGCTCGGCGCGTTCGGCACGTAGAACTGGGCGCCGAAACGCCGGTACGAGTTGACGTTCGGGCACAGGAACGCCATCGACGCTGGCAGGGTCTCGAGCACACCGCCGATCGCGTGACGCAGCGCGGCGTTCTGCTCGGGATCCTCGCTGGTGAAGATGTTCTTGCCATCCTTGTCCAGCACCGAGATATGGACGTGCAGACCATTGCCCGCCTGGCCTGGATAAGGCTTGGCCATGAAGGTGGTGTCCATTTCATGGTCGTAGGCGATGTTCTTGATCAGGCGCTTGAGCAGTACTGCGTAATCGCAGGCCTTGAGCGGGTCGGCGACGTGGTGCAGGTTGACTTCGAACTGCGCCGGGGCGCTTTCCTTGACGATGGCGTCGGCCGGGATGCCTTGTTCCTTGGCGCCTTCGAGGATGTCCTGCAGGCAATCGACATATTCGTCGAGGTCGTCGATCAGGTAGACCTGGGTCGATTGCGGGCGCTTGCCGGAAATCGGCGAGCGTGGAGGCTGTGGACGGCCGTTCACGTTCTCCTGGTCGATCAGGTAGAACTCCAGTTCGAACGCGGCGCAGATGGTCAGGCCCAGTTCGTCGAACTTGCTCACTACCTGGCGCAGCACTTCACGGGGGTCGGCGAAGAACGGCTCGCCTTCCAGCTCGTGCATGGTCATCAGCAGCTGTGCGGTGGGGCGCTTCTGCCAGGGTTCGTTGGAGAGCGTGTCGGGGATCGGATAGCAGATCCGGTCGGCGTCACCGATATCCAGGCCCAGGCCGGTGCTTTCCACCGTGGAGCCGTTGATATCCAGAGCAAAGAGGGAAGCCGGGAGGTTGATGCCTTTTTCGTAAACCTTGTGGAGGCTGGTGCGTTCGATGCGCTTGCCGCGCACCACACCATTCATATCCGCAATCAGAAGGTCGACGTACAGAACCTCAGGATGTTCCTTAAGGAACGCGTTCGCTTCGTTAAGCTGAACGGCACGCGGGGGTACCGACATGATGCAACACCTTTGTTGTTAAAAATATCAATCATTGATCTTTTCTGGTTTCAGTCAACCCGAACGGCATGCCGAAGTCAAGCGAGGCCTTTTTTGCCCTAATAAAGGGCTGGCGGGGCATTTTTGCAGTAAAACAGGGCGCTTTTATGGGCTCGGGCACCCTGCCTGCCCCAGGCTTGAGTGAGCTGTGTTGTATCTTTTACAGGGGTGTTGTGTAAAAAAATGAACAAGGCTAAGCTCGGCTCAAACCCATAACATCAATAATACCGGGGTGTTTCATGTCTCGCCGGCCGTTAATCGGCGTCACCGCCTGCTCCAGGCAGATCGGTCTGCACGCTTACCACATCAGTGGCGACGAGTATGTCCAGGCAGTGGCCACCGCGGCCCAGGGCCTGCCGGTGATCCTCCCATCCCTGGCTCCATTGTTGGCACCGTCCGATATTCTGGACGGACTGGACGGTATCCTCTTTACCGGCTCCCCTTCCAATATCGAACCTTTCCATTATCAGGGCCAGGCCAGCGCGCCGGGCACTGCTCATGATTCTGCACGGGACGCCGCCACCTTGCCGCTGCTCCAGGCCGCCGTCGAGGCCGGGGTTCCGGTGCTGGGCATCTGCCGCGGATTCCAGGAAATGAACGTCGCCCTGGGCGGCAGCCTGCACCAGAACGTGCACCAGGTGCCGCCGTTCATGGACCACCGCCATGCGGATGAACCCGGCCAGCCCCTGGATGACTGGTACGCCCCGGCCCATGAACTGCATGTCGAGGCTGGTGGCGTGTTGGCCGACCTGGGCCTGCCGCAAACCCTGCAGGTCAACTCCATCCATGCCCAGGGCGTGGAGCGTCTGGCTCCGGGCTTGCGGGTCGAGGCGCGTGCTCCGGACGGGCTGGTCGAGGCGATTTCCGTCGATAGGAGCAAGGCTTTTGCTTTGGGGGTGCAATGGCACCCCGAATGGCAGGTAAGCTGCAATCCTCACTACCTGGCCATCTTCCAGGCTTTTGGTGATGCCTGCCGCGAGCGGGCAAAACAGCGCGACGCCGAAGCGTCACACAACGCCTGACTTAATAGAGAGTCAGGAAACTCAGCCTAGAGGCATTTATGAGTACCAACCTCGACCAGCTCACTGATTGGTTGAAAGACCACAAGATCACAGAAGTCGAATGCTTGATCGGCGACTTGACCGGCATTACCCGGGGCAAGATCTCGCCGACCAACAAGTTCATCGCCGAAAAAGGCATGCGCCTGCCCGAGAGCGTGCTGCTGCAGACCGTGACCGGCGACTATGTCGAAGACGACATCTATTACGAACTGCTGGACCCGGCGGACATCGACATGATCTGCCGCCCGGACCATAACGCGGTGTACCTGGTGCCCTGGGCCATCGAGCCCACCGCCCAGGTGATCCACGACACCTACGACAAGCAAGGCAACCCCATCGAGCTATCGCCACGCAACGTGCTCAAGAAGGTCCTCAAGCTCTATGCCGACCATGGCTGGCAGCCGATCGTGGCGCCGGAGATGGAGTTCTACCTGACCAAGCGCAGCGACGACCCCGACTACCCGCTGCAGCCGCCGGTGGGCCGCTCCGGGCGTCCGGAAACCGGGCGCCAGTCGTTCTCCATCGAGGCCGCCAACGAATTCGACCCGCTGTTCGAGGACGTCTACGACTGGTGCGAGTTGCAGGAGCTGGATCTCGACACCCTGATCCACGAGGACGGCACGGCGCAGATGGAGATCAACTTCCGTCACGGCGACGCCCTGTCCCTGGCCGACCAGATCCTGGTGTTCAAGCGCACCATGCGCGAAGCGGCGCTCAAGCACGATGTGGCCGCCACCTTCATGGCCAAGCCCATGACCGGCGAGCCGGGCAGCGCCATGCACCTGCACCAGAGCATCGTCGACATCAGCACCGGCAAGAACGTCTTCTCCAACGACGACGGGACCATGAGCCAGCTGTTCCTCAACCATATCGGCGGCTTGCAGAAGTTCATCCCCGAGTTGCTGCCGCTGTTCGCCCCCAACGTCAACTCGTTCCGCCGCTTCCTGCCCGATACCTCGGCGCCGGTGAACGTCGAGTGGGGCGAGGAAAACCGCACCGTGGGCCTGCGGGTGCCAGATGCCGGGCCGCAGAACCGCCGGGTGGAAAACCGCCTGCCGGGTGCCGATGCCAACCCCTACCTGGCCATCGCCGCCAGCCTGTTGTGCGGCTTCATCGGCATGGTCGAAGGGCACAATCCGAGCGCGCCAGTGGTGGGCCGTGGTTACGAGCGCCGCAACCTGCGCCTGCCGCTGACCATCGAGGACGCCCTGGAACGCATGGAGAACAGCAAGACCATCGAGAAGTACCTGGGCCACAAGTTCATCACCGGCTACGTCGCGGTCAAGCGAGCCGAGCATGAAAACTTCAAGCGCGTGATCAGTTCCTGGGAGAGGGAGTTCCTGTTGTTCGCCGTCTGACACGCCAGGCGCCGCTGCCCGTCGGTGGCGCCTTCACTGATACCAAGGAGACATTGATGACTCATAAAAACCCGCAAACCCGCGAGTGGCAAACCCTCAGCAGTGATCACCACCTGGCACCCTTCAGCGACTTCAACCAGTTGAAGGAGAAGGGGCCGCGGATCATCACCCATGCCAAGGGTGTGTACCTGTGGGACAGTGAAGGCAACCAGATCCTCGACGGCATGGCCGGCCTGTGGTGCGTGGCCGTAGGTTACGGCCGCGATGAACTGGCCGAAGTGGCCAGCAAGCAGATGCGCGAACTGCCGTACTACAACCTGTTCTTCCAGACCGCCCATCCGCCGGCGCTGGAGCTGGCCAAGGCGATCATCGACGTCGCGCCCAAAGGCATGAGCCACGTGTTCTTCACTGGCTCCGGCTCCGAGGGCAACGACACCGTGCTGCGCATGGTCCGTCACTACTGGGCGCTCAAGGGCAAGCCTAAGAAGCAGACCATCATCGGCCGTATCAACGGCTACCACGGCTCCACGGTGGCCGGCGCCAGCCTGGGCGGCATGAGCGGCATGCACGAGCAGGGCGGCTTGCCGATCCCGGGTATCGTGCATATCCCGCAGCCATACTGGTTCGGCGAAGGCGGCGACATGACGCCGGATGAGTTCGGTGTGTGGGCTGCCGAGCAACTGGAGAAGAAAATCCTCGAAGTCGGCGAAGACAACGTCGCGGCCTTCATCGCCGAGCCGATCCAGGGCGCGGGCGGTGTGATCATCCCGCCGGAAACCTACTGGCCGAAGATCAAGGAAATCCTCGCCAAGTACGAAATCCTCTTCGTCGCCGACGAAGTGATCTGTGGTTTCGGCCGTACCGGCCAGTGGTTCGGCTCCGACTACTACGACCTTGCACCTGACCTCATGACCATCGCCAAGGGCCTGACCTCCGGTTACATCCCCATGGGCGGTGTGGTCGTGCGTGACACCGTGGCCAAGGTGCTCAGCGAGGGCGGTGATTTCAACCACGGCTTCACCTATTCCGGCCACCCGGTGGCAGCGGCGGTGGGCCTGGAAAACATCCGCATCCTGCGCGAAGAGAAAATCGTCGAGAAGGTGCATGAGCAGACGGCACCGTATTTGCAGAAGCGTTTGCGCGAGCTCAGCGACCACCCGCTGGTGGGCGAAGTTCGCGGCCTGGGCATGCTGGGGGCGATCGAGCTGGTCAAGGACAAGGCTACCCGGGCGCGTTACGAAGGTCGGGGCGTGGGCATGATCTGCCGGCAGTTCTGCTTCGACAACGGCCTGATCATGCGTGCCGTGGGCGACACCATGATCATCGCCCCGTCGCTGGTGATCAGCGAGGGGGAAATCGACGAGCTGGTGGCCAAGGCGCGCAAGTGCCTGGACCTGACCTTGAGTGCGCTGCAGGGCTGAGTGCTAGGCTTTGAGCGCAGTGCTTGCGGGCACTGCGCGCGAAGCGGATATAAAGGCCGGAACGTGCCTTGAAAGCCGGCCTTGGATCTTGCCAGACTAGCCGCCGTTTTCAGTGGTCCCGGACAGTGGCACCCGGCAGCGGGTCACCGAGAATGTGCTTAAAAAGAACAATTGGAGCATTACGCATGAAGGCATTAGGTATGAAGTTAGCTGGCAAGACCCTCCTCGCCATGTCCCTGATGGGCGTGATGGCGACGGCGGCACAAGCGGACGATAAAGTGCTGCACGTCTACAACTGGTCCGACTACATCGCGCCAGACACCATCAAGAAGTTTGAAGCCGAATCCGGCATCAAAGTGGTCTATGACGTGTTCGACAGCAACGAAACCCTGGAAGCCAAGTTGCTGGCCGGCAAGTCCGGCTACGACGTGGTAGTGCCTTCCAACAACTTCCTGGCCAAGCAGATCAAGGCTGGTGTGTACCAGGAACTGGATAAATCCAAGTTGCCGAACTGGAAGAACCTCAACGAATCGCTGCTCAAGGCGGTATCGGTGAGCGACCCGGGCAACAAGCATGCCTTCCCTTACATGTGGGGCTCGATCGGCATCGGCTTCAACGCCGAAAAGGTCAAGGCCGCACTGGGTGCCGACGCTCCGACCAACTCCTGGGACCTGCTGTTCAAGCCGGAAAACGCCGAGAAGCTGAAGTCTTGCGGCATCAGCTTCCTCGATTCGCCGACCGAGATGATCCCGGTAGCGCTGCATTACCTGGGCTATCCGACTGACAGCCAGGACAAGAAGCAACTGGACGAGGCCGAGAAGCTGTTCCTCAAGATCCGTCCTTCGATCGGCTATTTCCACTCTTCCAAGTACATCTCGGACCTGGCCAATGGCAACATCTGCGTGGCCGTCGGCTACTCGGGTGACATCTATCAGGCCAAGGCCCGCGCCGCCGAGGCCGGTGACAAGGTCAAGGTCAGCTACAACATTCCCAAGGAAGGTGCTGGCAGCTTCTACGACATGGTCGCCATTCCCAAGGATGCGGAAAACGTCGAGGGTGCCTACAAGTTCATGACCTTCCTGCAGAAGCCGGAAATCATGGCCGAGATCACCAACGCCGTGCGTTTCCCCAACGGTAACGCGGCCGCGACCCCCCTGGTCGATAAAGACATCACCAGCGACCCGGGCGTCTACCCACCTGCCGATGTCCAGGCCAAGCTGTACGCGATCGCCGACCTGCCGGCCGCGACCCAGCGCATCCTGACCCGCAGCTGGACCAAGATCAAATCCGGTAAATAAGCCGATTTGCAGCGATACCTGTTGCCGTCGTCATGGCGAGGGCGGTAACAGGAAACAATTAAATGACAGAAAGTTTTGCTGGATTGGTTTATCGAGGGTAAGTTGCGCGCCGGTTTTGTTGCTGGGCAGCTTGGGGGCTGTCAGGTAGCGCGGGGCAACTTTGGCCCAACTATTCAAGAGGACCTCCACTTGCCTACTACTTTATTTCGCAAAGCCATGCTGGCCGCCGCCAGCCTGACGCTGGTGGCAAGCGCCCAGGCGGCATCGACCGTGCATATTTATAACTGGTCCGACTACATCGGTCAGAACACCCTGTCTGAGTTTGAAAAGACCACGGGTATCAAGCCGCTGTATGACGTATTCGATTCCAATGAAACCCTGGAAGGCAAGTTGCTGGCCGGTCGCACCGGCTACGACGTGGTAGTGCCGTCCAACCACTTCCTGGGCAAGCAGATCAAGGCCGGGGCGTTCCAGAAGCTCGACAAGAGCCTGTTGCCCAACTACGCCAACCTCGACCCGAAGTTGCTCAAGCGCCTCGAGGTCAACGATCCGGGCAACCAGTACGCAGTGCCCTACCTGTGGGGCACCAACGGCATCGGCTACAACGTCGATAAAGTGAAGGCCGCCCTGGGGGTGGAGAAGATCGACTCCTGGAGCGTTCTGTTCGAGCCGCAGAACATCAAGAAACTCAGCAGCTGCGGCGTGGCCTTCCTCGATTCCGCCGACGAAATGATGCTCACGGTGCTCAACTACATGGGCCTGGATCCCAACAGCACCAACCCCCAGGACTACAAGAAGGCCGAGGCCAAGCTCCTGGCGGTACGTCCCTACGTGACCTACTTCCATTCGTCCAAGTACATCTCGGACCTGGCCAACGGCAATATCTGCGTGGCCGTCGGCTTTTCCGGCGATGTGTTCCAGGCCCGGGCCCGGGCAGCCGATGCCGGCAAGGGCGTGAACATCGCCTACACCATTCCCAAGGAAGGCGGCGCCCTGTGGTTCGACATGCTGGCCATCCCCAAGGACTCGAGCAACGTCAAGGAGGCTCACGCCTTCATCAACTATTTGCTGCAACCTGAGGTGATCGCCCAGGTCAGTGATTATGTCGGTTATGCCAACCCCAACCCCGGGTCGGACAAGTTGATGGACCAGTCCATCCGCACCGATGAAGCGGTTTATCCACCGCAGGCCGTGCTCGACAAGACTTATGTGTCCATAGAGTTGCCAGCCAGTATCCAACGCTTGATGAACCGCAGCTGGACCAAGGTCAAGACGGGTAAATAGTTCTACAGGCTCAAACTATCCGGGACCCGTCCACCAGGGGCGGGCTGAAAATTTTGTTGGGAGTTTCGCAAATGGCAGTTGCCTCCGGCGCCTATAAGAAAGCCCTCGAGGGCGACCAGACACCCAAGCAGGTGCTGGTCAAGATCGACCGGGTCACGAAGAAGTTCGACGAGACGGTGGCCGTGGACGACGTGTCCCTGGAGATCAAGAAAGGCGAGATCTTCGCCCTGCTGGGCGGCTCCGGTTCGGGCAAGTCCACCTTGTTGCGCATGCTGGCCGGCTTCGAGCGGCCTACCGAGGGCCGGATCTTCCTCGATGGCGTGGACATCACCGACATGCCGCCCTACGAGCGGCCGATCAACATGATGTTCCAGTCCTATGCGCTGTTCCCGCACATGACCGTGGCCCAGAACATCGCCTTCGGCCTCAAGCAGGACAAGATCCCTTCGGCGGAGATCGACGCCCGGGTGGCGGAGATGCTCAAGCTGGTGCAAATGAGCCAGTACGCCAAGCGCAAGCCGCACCAGCTCTCCGGCGGCCAGCGCCAGCGCGTGGCCCTGGCCCGCTCCCTGGCCAAGCGACCCAAGCTGCTGCTGCTCGACGAGCCCATGGGCGCCCTGGACAAGAAGCTGCGCTCGCAGATGCAACTGGAGCTGGTGGAGATCATCGAGCGCGTAGGCGTGACCTGCGTGATGGTGACCCACGACCAGGAAGAGGCCATGACCATGGCCGAGCGCATCGCCATCATGCACCTGGGCTGGATCGCCCAGATCGGCAGCCCGATCGATATCTACGAGACCCCGGTCAGCCGCCTGGTCTGCGAGTTCATCGGCAACGTCAACATCTTCGAGGGCGAAGTGGTGGACGATGCCGAAGGCCATGCCTTGATCACCTGCAAGGACGTGGACCGCAACATCTACGTCGGCCACGGCATCAGCACCTCGGTCCAGGACAAGTCGGTGACCTACGCCATCCGCCCGGAAAAACTCCTGGTGACCGCCGAGATGCCGACCTGCGAGTACAACTGGTCCAGTGGCAAGGTCCACGACATCGCCTACCTGGGTGGCCACTCGGTGTTCTACGTCGAGCTGCCGAGCGGCAAGCTGGTGCAATCCTTCGTCGCCAACGCCGAGCGCCGTGGGGCGCGGCCGACCTGGGGTGACCAGGTCTACGTGTGGTGGGAAGACGACAGCGGCGTGGTACTGCGCTCATGAACATGCGAAAGCTCAAGCGCCGACTCGACCGAATGATTCCCGGAGGCCGCCAGCTGGTCATCGGGATCCCGTTCATCTGGCTGTTCCTGTTCTTCATGCTGCCGTTCTTCATCGTCCTGAAGATCAGCTTCGCCGAAGCGGACGTGGCCATCCCGCCGTACACCGAGATCTACAGCTACGTCGACCAGAAGCTGCAGATCCTGCTGAACCTGGGCAACTACGCGATGCTCGGGGACGACGAGCTGTACATCGCCGCCTACCTCGGCTCGCTGAAGATGGCATTCATCAGCACCATCCTCTGCCTGCTGATCGGCTACCCGATGGCCTATGCCATCGCCAGTGCCCGCAAGGAAATGCAGACCGTGCTGGTGCTGCTGATCATGATGCCGACCTGGACCGCGATCCTGATCCGCGTCTATGCCTGGATGGGCATCCTCAGCAACAACGGCCTGCTCAACGGTTTCCTGATGTCCATGGGCTGGATCAGCGAGCCGCTGCAGATCCTCAACACCAACACCGCGGTGTACATCGGCGTGGTCTATTCCTACCTGCCGTTCATGGTGCTGCCGCTGTACGCCAACCTGGTCAAGCATGACCCGAGCCTGCTGGAAGCCGCCGCCGACCTGGGGTCGGGGACTTTCAACAGTTTCTGGAGGATCACCGTACCGCTGTCCAAGAACGGCATCATCGCAGGCGCGATGCTGGTGTTCATCCCGGTGGTGGGCGAGTTCGTGATTCCTGAGTTGCTCGGCGGTCCGGAGACCCTGATGATCGGCAAGGTGCTGTGGCAGGAGTTCTTCAACAACCGCGACTGGCCGGTGGCCTCGGCCCTGGCGGTGGTGATGCTGGCGATCCTGATCGTGCCGATCATCCTGTTCAACCGTAGCCAGGCCAAAGAAATGGAGGCCAAGGAATGAAGCGCTTCAGTTTCTCCAACTTGATGCTGGTCCTGGGCCTGCTGTTCATCTACCTGCCGATGCTGATCCTGGTGATCTACTCGTTCAACGCCTCGCGGCTGGTGACGGTGTGGGGTGGCTGGTCGGTCAGCTGGTATGTCGGCCTGCTGGACAACACCCAGCTGATGGGCTCGGTGCTGCGCTCCCTGGAAATCGCCTGCTACACCGCCGTGGCGGCGGTGGCCCTGGGCACCCTGGCGGCGTTCGTCATGACCCGGATCAGCCGCTTCAAGGGGCGCACCCTGTTCGGCGGCCTGGTCACCGCGCCACTGGTGATGCCCGAGGTGATCACCGGCCTGTCGCTGTTGCTGCTGTTCGTGGCCATGGCCCAGGCCATCGGCTGGCCCCAGGAACGTGGCATCGCCACCATCTGGATCGCCCATACCACCTTCTGTGCCGCCTACGTGGCGGTGGTGGTGTCGGCGCGCCTGCGCGAGCTGGACCTGTCCATCGAGGAAGCGGCCATGGACCTGGGCGCGCGGCCGTTCAAGGTGTTCTTCCTGATCACCATCCCGATGATCGCGCCGTCCCTGGCGGCGGGCGGCATGATGTCCTTCGCCCTGTCGCTGGACGACCTGGTGCTGGCCAGCTTCGTGTCCGGACCGGGCTCCACCACCTTGCCGATGGAAGTCTTCTCGGCGGTGCGCCTGGGGGTCAAGCCGGAGATCAACGCCGTGGCCAGCCTGATCCTGCTGGCGGTATCGCTGGTGACCTTCCTGGTCTGGTTCTTCAGTCGGCGCGCCGAGGAGGCCCGCAAGCGGGCGATCCAGCAAGCCATCGAAGAGAGCGCCGCCGACTCCTGGAAACAGCCGGACGTGCGCCGGCCCAAGGCGCCGCAAGCCGCTTGAGCCTGTTGCAATAGCACAACGCCCCTTTCCAGGGGCGTTGTGGTTTCTGGCCTCGTGTCCTGGCTCAGGAAACCCAGGGCGAGCGGCGAATCACTTCGACGAAGTTCGTCGGCTGGAACCCAGGCTGCTGGTCGGCCAGGACATCGGTCTTGACGTTGCCGAAGGTGGTCTGTGGCCGATGGCGCAGGCCGTCGGCGAATGCGCAGATGATGCACTCCTTGAAACCTTCGCCCCGGGGATGGGCATGCACCACCGCCTCGCGCTGGGCGCTGGGGAAGGCCGCGTAGTCGATGCCCAGGACGTCCATCTCGACCCCGGCTGTGACCAGGGCCACGGTGGGGCGCAGGTGCTGGGGGATGCCAGGAGTGGTATGCAGGGCGATGGACAGCCAGACTTGCTCGATATCGTCGTCGCTCAGCCCGTAGGGCTTGAGGAAGTCCCGGGCGGCATTGGCGCCGTCGACTTCGAAGCGCTGGTCGTCGCTGCGGTGGCCGGGCACCAGGCCCAGGTCGTGGAACATCGCGCCGACGTACAGCAGCTGTGGGTCGTATTGCAGCTGGCGGCGTTCGCCGCTCAGGGCGCCGAACAGGAATACCCGGCGCGAGTGGTGGTAGAGCAAATCGGATTCGATATCGCGAATGTAGTCGGTGGTGGCCCGGGCCAGGGCGCTGTCGGGAATCTTGATCCCGGCGATGGTGGAGCTCATGGGGCGGTCCTCGTGGCGGGCGCCGTACTGGCGCTGGAGCCCAGAGTCTGTGCCTGGCCAGGCATGGGGACAATCGATCCGGAGCTGCGATCCGGGCCAACCTGGGGGCATTTACGGCCATGGGCTGTCGCCTCGGGGGCCTGGTTGCGACAATCCAGCGTCGGGCCTGCCTGCCCGGCCCATAGAAGAAGGTGCGTGCCATGGCCAGATCCGTTGCCATCCTGGTGTTTCCCGGTGTCCAGGCCCTCGATGTGACGGGCCCCATGGACGTATTTTGCGAGGCCAACCGGTTCTTGCCGGTCGAAGACCATTACCGCCTGGAGGTGATCGGGCTCCAGGCCGGCGCGCAGGTTTGCTCCAACGGCCTGGTGCTGCAGGCCCGGCGCTCCTTCGAAGAGGCTGTGGAAGCCTTCGACCTGTTGCTGGTGGCGGGTGGGCCGCAAGTCCCCGGCAGCGACTTCGGTCCGGTCTTCGACGCCTGGCTGCGCGGGGCTTGTGCCCGGGCCGCGGGCTTCGGTTCGATCTGCAACGGCGCGTTCATCCTGGCTCGGGCGGGCCTGCTGGAGGGACGCACGGTGACCACCCACTGGAGCGATGCGCCGGCGCTCGCGACCTTGTATCCCGCGACCCGGGTCGAGGTCGACCGCCTGTATGTCGAGGACGACAGGCTGTTCACCTCGGCGGGGGTCACCGCCGGCATCGACCTGTCGTTGTATCTGCTGGCCAGGGATCGGGGCGCCGAGGTGGCCTTGAACGTGGCCAAGCGCCTGGTGGTGTTCACCCAGCGCGCCGGAGGCCAGTCGCAGTTCAGCCCGTTCCTGCTGCCCCAGGCTACAGCCACTTCCGTCGTGGCCCAGGTCCAGCAACATGTGCTGGATCACCTGCAGGACAACCTGAGCATCGGCGAGCTGGCGCGTGCGGCGCACATGAGCCCACGCAACTTTTCCCGGGTCTTTGTCCGTGAGGCTGGAATAACCCCTGCAGAGTTCGTCGAGCGGGCACGGGTAGATGCCGCTCGGGCGCTGCTGGAGCGCTCGTCGGCGCCGCTCAAGACCCTGGCCTATCGCTGCGGGTTTCGCGATGCCCAGCACCTGCTCCGTGTGTTCAAGCGCCGCCTGGGGCTGACCCCGCAGCAGTTCCGGGCGAACTTCGCCCCGCCGTCCTGGTAGCCAGCGGCGGCTACCAGGGCGCCTGGTTCAGGGGCGGCGGGCCGGTAGCAGTTTCAGGGTGCTGCGGGTGTTGGCGGTGACTTCCTCTTCGCTGAAGTGCGCCTGCTGGTAAACCCCTTCGATGTAGGCTTCGGCCTGATCGTCATAGTGCTTGTCGAACAGCACACCGCTCTGGCCGACCGGATTGATGGTCAGGCTATGGGCCGGGTCGGCGAAGTCGATGATGCGCCGGGTCGAAGGGCCGTAGACCACCGCCCAGGGCGCCGGGCCGATCTTGCTGGTGAGGTTGTTCGGTACCTCATGGCTGCCGGGGGCCTCCAGCGGCCCGACGTTGAACACGCGGTCCAGGGGCTTCTGCATGCCCAGCGGGTGGCCATGGGTCAGGGTGTGGGCACTGCCCCAGCGCCATTGCGTCGGGTTTGGCCCGAGGGTGCGCTTGAGATGGTCGATGCTCGCGCGCCAGGCTTGCTTCACCGTATCGGCACGGCTTTCCCGCTGCGCTGTGGTGCGGTCGTCCCACCAGGGCGAGTCGGGGTCTGCCGCCAGGCGCGGCAGGGCGGCGTCCACCACCCGGGCCTGGATCAGGGCGTCGAAATAGGCATCGCCGAGCTTCTCATGGAAAGCCGCCCGGGCCAGTTCGAACAGGAACTGGTTGAACAGGGTGGCGCTGGTGGATTCCAGCGGATAGTCACCCTGCCATTGCGCCAGTTGCTCCATCAGCTTGAGTTCCTCGGGGGCTACGACCACTTCGCGCAGCACTGGCAGCAAAGGCGCCAACAAGCGCGGACCGTAGGCGGTGGTGGTGCCCAGTTGCAGCTTCTGGGTGTTCTCCAGATCCCATTTCAGCGTCTTGTCGCTGAGCTGGCGATCCAGCTGCTGGCCTCGGTCGGGCAGGTTGTAGTAGCCGGGAATCTCCATGCCGGTGGGGGAGGTCGGCTGGAAGTTGGCCGAGACGATGTAGCCCCGGGCCGGGTTTTCTTCCTGGGGGTTGGCGCTGAAGGGGTAGAAGCCGTCCTTGTCCGCCAGGGCGGTGCTGCCATCGAGGATGAAGGTCGGCTTGGCTCCGGCCGGGCGCTTGGGCAGCAAGGCGGCGGCCCACCAGCCGATATCGCCCTTGGCATTGGCCCAGACGATGTTCAGTCCCGGCGCATGGACCTTGGCCGCGGCCGCCCGGACCTTGGGCAGGGTGTCGGCGCGATTGAGCTGGTAGAAGCCGTCGAGGATCGGGTTGGGCGTCTCCAGGAATCCCCACCACATGGCGATCGGGGCCTTGCCCACGGTGCTGCCGAGCATGTCGTTGATGATCGGGCCATGGGGCGACTGGCGCAGGGTCAGGGTCACCGGCGCCTGGCCCTTGACGGCGATCTGCTGCTCGCTGCTGATCAGGTCCACCCATTGGTCATGGAACCAGACCTGGTTGGGGTTCTCCGGGTTGACCTTCTCGGCGATCAGGTCGAGATCGTCGTTCTGGAACATGGTCAGGCTCCAGCCGAAGTCCAGGTTGTGACCCAGGAAGGCAAACGGCACCAGCGCCTGGTAGTGGCCGTAAAGCTCGAAGCCCGGGGCCCAGAGCTGGGCTTCGTACCACACCGATGGCAGCGAGTAGCGGATATGCGGGTCGCCGGCCAGCAGCGGGCGGCCGCTCTTGGTCCGGCTACCGGACACGGCCCAGGCGTTGCTGCCTTCGAATTGCGGCAGGCCGGCGTCGGCCAGGGCCTGCTGGCTCAGGTGGCCGATTTTCGCCAGGTCCTGCCAGTCGATGGCGGCCAGGTGCGGCGTGGCTGGGGTCTTGCCGTTGGCCAGGACGCCCTTGGGCTGCCACTCCAGGTCGAACACCTTCAGGTAGTCGTTGCCCAGCTGGTCACGGATATAGGTCATCAGCGGTTCGGTACGAAACGCCATGGCGAAGCTGTAGGCCATGAAACCGGCGACGCTGACGGTGTCTTCGGCGGTGAAGGGCCGCTTCTGGATGCCCAGGATGTCGAACTCCATGGGCCGTGGGTGGCTGTCCTGATACTGGTTGATACCGTCCAGGTAGGCTTGCAGGGCTTGCCAGGCGGGAGACTGGCGGTCGAGCCCGGCCACGTAGCTGTCGGCCCGCTCGCGGATGCGCAGGCTGCGAAACAGCTTGTCGGTGTCCAGCAGCTTGGGCCCGAGAACCTCGGCCAGCTCGCCACGGGACAGGCGGCGCAGCACTTCCATCTGGAACAGCCGGTCCTGGGCATGCACGTAGCCCAGGGTGCGGTACAGGTCGGTTTCGTTCTCCGCGCGGATATGCGGTACGCCGCGCTCGTCGTAGCGCACCGTGGCCGAGCCCTGCAGGCCGCTGAGCTCCACCTGGCCCTGACGCACCGGCTGCTTGCTGTACAGGTAGCCGCCGAGGCCCAGCAACAGGGCGAGGATCAACACGGCGACGACGGTGAGGCTGCGTTTCATGCGGGCTCCTTGCTGCGTTGTTATGTTCGGTGCCGCCCTGGTCGGGCAGCAGACATGTAACACATCTGGCCGGCGGTGCGCAGGAGGCAGTCCTCGATTAGTCGCGAATGCCTTGCTCGGTGCCGTTGGCCCATGGGCAATAGCAGCCGACCGCCAGGGTATGGGTGGCGCTGACCGCTCGCTCTTCTTGCAAGGCCTGGAGGATGGGCTCGATGAAGCTGTTGCTGGAGTTGCAGGTCAAGCCTTCGCTGTAGGGGCCGAAGTAGGCCAGCTTGCCGTTGCGGTCCCAGATCGCCACGGCGGGGCTGGCGGGGACCTGCTCGGCGCCGGGCAGGTGCTCCAGGGACTTGAGGCGCTCCAGGGTGACCGGCAACTGGCCGTGGCTGCCGGCCTTGCGCACCGAATAGAACTCCACGCCCCGTGGGCCGTAGGTTTCGATCAGTTCGGCCAGGTGCTGCTGGTTGCCGACGTTGCAAGGGCAGGCCGGGTCCCAGAAGTGCACCAGGCGGATCGCCCCCGGTCCGGCGAGTTCGGCAGGCAGTTGCAATGGATCGCCGGAGAACATCGCCGTGTGCTCGCTGAAGGCCCGCAGGTAGCGACCCTGGAACCAGTCGTAGGCACTCCACAGCACCACGGCGCAGATCAGGACGAGCAGGCTGGCGAGCAGGGATGTGCGGTAGGGCTGGCGCATGGAGATAGGTCCTCGAAGGTCGCGTAGCTTGCCATGCTTGCCGCGACAGATGAATATCGCAGGCCCATAAAGCCCGTTTTGCCCTGGTGTCCCTGTTTTGCAAACCTCCATGCCTACGACCTTCGACCCCGACCTCCTGCGTGCCAGCCTGCAACCCCTGGCGGCTGGCCAGCCGCTGTCGGCCCAGGGCCAGGCCTACCAGCGCTTCTACGGGCTGGATTTTTCCGGCCGCGCCCGGGTGCCGCGCAGTCGCCTGGGGCGCTTCCAGGTGGATGGCTATGAGGTGGTCGCCCAGGCCTGGTGGCCGGAGCGACCTCGGGCGACGCTGTTCCTGTTCCATGGTTTCTACGATCACATGGGCTTGTACCGGCATGTGATCGAGTGGGCACTGCAGCGCGACTTCGTGGTGATTTCCTGCGACCTGCCGGGGCATGGACTGTCCAGCGGCGAACGCGCCAGCATCGACGATTTCGCGGTGTACCAGCGGGTATTGCAGGGCCTGTTCGTGCAGGCGCGGACCCTGGAGTTGCCCCAGCCCTGGCACCTGTTCGGGCAGAGCACCGGCGGGGCGATCGTCATCGACCACCTGCTGCACCAGGGCGCCCAGAGCCCAGCCCAGGGCCAGGTGATCTTGCTTTCGCCGCTGGTGCGTCCACGGGCCTGGGGCTGGTCGCTGCTCAGCTACTACCTGTTGCGGCCCTTCGTCAGCGGCATTGCCCGGCGTTTCAGCGAGAACTCCAACGACCACGACTTCCTCGCCTTCCTCCAGGCCGACCCCTTGCAGCCCCAGCGCCTGCCGACGGCCTGGGTCGGTGCGCTGGCGCGCTGGATCAAGCGGCTGGAGGCGGCCCCGCGCAGCGACCGGCAGCCGGTGATCGTGCAGGGGCAGGCGGACATGACTGTGGATTGGCAGCACAACCTGCAAGTGATCCGCAGCAAGTTCAGCGCACCCGAGGTGCTGATGCTGCCGGAAGCGCGGCACCATCTGGCCAACGAGGTGCCGCTGTACCGCGACCAGTATTTCGCCTTCCTGACCCGGCACGTTTGAGTCCAGGGAGTGAACCTGCCTTGGAGTGGCGCAGGCGCTGGCATAGGCTGCGAACGCCCCGAAGGGCCGCAGGGTCCTCAAGATCGCTGGAGGTTTGGCGGATGATTGCCTGGCAAGGTCCTGCGGCTCTTTGCGTAGCCCGGCAGGCTTGGTAGCGGCTACAGGTGGGTGGCCGGGTCAGGGAGCCAGGCTGGAGGTGCTCTGGCCCACCGCCAAGCCGGCGCGGATCGCGGCCAGGGCCGCCTGGTAATAGGCCTTGCCTTCGGCTGATTCGGCAAAAGTGGCGAACTCTTCCAGTTCCGTATCGGACAGGTCCCGGTAGACGTACAGCAGGGTGTTGTTCAGGTCATTGCCGATCTGCTGCATCAGGCGCTGGCGCTGGCCATTGAGCATGCCCTGGGCCTGGCCGTTGCCCAGCAAACCGGGAATCATCTGGCTCAGGCTGTCGGCGGCGACTCCGGCAATGGCCAGGCTGACTTCCGCACCGGCTTCGCGGGCGGGCAGGGCCTGGGCCAGGTGGCCGATGATCAATTGGCGATTGTCGCTGGCCTGCATCTTCGGCAAGCCCTGGGCGTTCTTGGCCAACTGGTCGCGACGGGTGGCCAGCAGCTCGGCGGCGACGATCTTGCGGCCCAGGGGCGACTGGAAAAAGGCCAGGGCCGGAGCGGGGTCGGCCAGGTTCTGGCGCAACTGCTCCTCGGCGCGGCGATCCACCGACTGGGGCGCGAAGCGCTGGTTGCTGTTATCCACCAGGGCCTGGTAGACCGCTGGCGGCAGGCTGTTCTGGTAGCGCTGCTGGGCGGCGTTGAGGGCATCGCTGAAATGCGCGCGCTGCTCTGCCCAACCGGCGACCTTGTACAACTGGTCGTGGCTGTCTGCCCAGGCAGGCAAGGTGCAGAACATCAACAGTGAGAAAAGCAAACGACGCATAAGGACTCCTGTCAGCAGGCGACTATTCTCCGGGCCAAGGCGGTAGTTGTCGAGAATTCGTATCAGATGAAGTCATGGTTCCAGGCACCTTGGAAAAAAAGCTGAATCTGCCGCCCTGCGGCTCTGTCAGATTTATCTGCGGCTGGATACTATGCGCGCCATGCACATACCCTCTGATCATCCGCTGTTGTTGAGCATCGTCGACGACCTGGCCGCCCGTGGCTGGTCGCAGCAGGATATTTTCCTGCCTGAGGCTCTGACCCTCGACCTGGCTGCCGAGTGCCGTAAACGCGCCGCCGAAGGCGAGCTGGCTCCAGCGGCGGTCGGGCGCGGGGTTGCCCAGGAAATCCGCGAGGGTATCCGCGGCGACCATATCCAATGGCTCGAGCCCGGCCAGGCCGCGGCCAGCGACGCCTACCTGGCGCTCATGGACAGCCTGCGCGAAGCCTTGAACCGTGGCCTGTTCCTTGGCCTGGAGGATTTCGAGTGCCATTTCGCGATGTATCCGCCGGGTGCTTTCTACAAGCGCCATGTGGACCGCTTTCGCGACGACGACCGGCGCATGGTGTCGGCGGTGACCTATCTCAACTCGCAATGGCTGCCCGAGCATGGCGGGCAATTGCGCATGTACCTGCAGGACCAGGAGCAGCACGATGTCGACCCGCTCGGCGGCCGGCTGGTGGTGTTCCTCTCCGGCGAATTGCCCCATGAAGTCCTGCCCGCGACCCGGGAGCGCCTGTCCCTGACCGGCTGGTTCCGGCGCCGCGGCAACGAGCCGTTCTGAGGATGCACAAGATCCTGGTCAGCCGCTGCCTTTTGGGCCACCGCGTACGCTACGACGGCGGCGCCAGTGGCCCTTTCGATCAATTGGCGGCCTGGCAGCATGAGGGGCGGGTGGTGGCCCTGTGCCCGGAAGTGGCTGGCGGCTTGCCGACACCACGTGCCGCGGCGGAGATCCCGGGTGGCCAGGGCGTCGATGTGCTGCAGGGGCGGGCGCCGGTGATGACCACGGCAGGTGACGACGTCAGCGCCGAGTTTCTCTCCGGGGCCCGGCAGGCTTTGGCCCTGGTGGAAAAGCACGGTATCCGTATTGCCGTGCTCAAGGCCAACAGCCCGTCCTGCGGCAACCTCTGGACCTATGACGGCACCTTCAGTGGGGCCAAGGTCCCGGGTGAAGGGGTTACCGCCGCCTTGCTCAAGCAGCACGGGGTGCAGGTCTTCAGCGAACTGCAACTGCTCGAGGCTGCCAGCGCCCTCGCTGCATTGTCCTCGTAGCCGCTGTCGAGCTTTAGCGAGGCGACGGTGGTGACTACAGGTGAGGTCTATTGCTCGGCGTCGCCCTTGGGCGGCTTGCTGGCGTCCATGCCGAACCATTTCTCCGACAGGGCCATCAGCCGCCCATCCGCCTTGATCCGCTGCAAGGCGCTATCCAGGCTGGCGCGGAACGCCGGATTGCCTTTCTGGAAAGGAATCGCCAGGCTCAGGGTCGGTCCCACCTTGGCGCCTTCCTTCACTGGCAGGCGACTGTCGCGAATCGCATAGGGGATCAGCAGGCGGTCGCTGATGGCGGCGTCGATCTGCTTGTCCGCCACATCCTTGATCGGCTGTTGGGCATCGGCATAGCTACGCAGGTTGATGCCTTCGACGGTCCGTGCCTGGTCGACGAACTGGCTGCCCTGGGCCACGCCCAGGGCCCGGCCGCGCAGGGATTGCAAGGAAAACAGCGGGCGTTGCTCCTCCTTGCGTACGATCAGCTGGGCGCTGGAGTAGCTGTAGGGCTCGCTGAAGTCGAAACGATCCTTGAGCTCCGGTGTCACTGCTATGTGGTTGATGGCCACGTCGAACCTGCCGCTTTCGACGCCGGGCAGCAACTCGTCGGTGTCGGTCACCACGAAGTCCGCGCGCACGTCCAGTTCGCTGGCCAGCAACTGCCCCAGTTCGACTTCGAAGCCGCTGAGCTTGCCGTCATCCTTGAAATTGAAGGGCGGGGTATCGGCTTCAAGGGCAATACGCAGTTCCCCGCGGTCATTGATGTCATCCATCAACTCGGCGTGGACGCAGGTGCTCGCCAGGGGCAGCAAAAGTATCAGGCCAGGCAGGAAACGCATGGTCACTCCTTGAATTCATGTGAGCGATGCGCTGTTCAGGCTCGCTTTGCTAAGGTGTTGAGTGCCTTCGACAACGAACAGCCACAAAGTTGTCATAACCGTAAAAGAATTGCGGAAAACTGGAGAAGATAATGAAAAAGTATATGTCTTGCGCGGCCCTGGCGGGTTTGTTGCTGGGAGCCTCGATGCTGGCCGGCGCAGCTGAAATTCCTCGTACGCAGGCACCTGCCGGTGCCAAGGTGTCCATTGTTTCCCCGGCTGACGGAGCAACCGTGGACAAGACCTTCAAGGTCAAGTTCGGGGTCGAGGGCATCGCCCTGGCGCCAGCGGGCGACCAGACCGCCAATACTGGCCATCACCACCTGCTGATCGACGTCGACCAGCTGCCGGCCGAGAACATGCCGATTCCGATGGATGCCAACCACCTGCACTTCGGCAAGGCCCAGACCGAGACCGAAGTGACCCTGGCCCCGGGCAAGCACACCCTGCAACTGGAGCTGGGGGACAAGAACCACGTGCCGTTCGACCCGGTGATCGTTTCGAAGAAGATCACAGTGACCGTGAAATAAGCGTAAACGCCGCACAAAAAAAGGGAGCCCATCAAGGCTCCCTTTTTTGTACGGCTAGCTACAAGGCTGCAGCTACAAACCAGGACGGGCCCTTGCTTGCCGCTTGAGACTTGCCGCTTGCAGCTGCTGTCAGAACAGGACGCGGCAGCGGATGGTGCCGTTGATGTGTTGCAGCTTCTCTTGCGCCAGGTCCGAGTACTCGGCGTCGACGTCGATCACCACGTAGCCGACCTTTTCGTTGGTCTGCAGGAACTGGCCGGAGATGTTGATGCCATTTTCCGCGAAGACCTTGTTGATCTCGCTCATCACGCCCGGGATGTTCTCGTGGATGTGCAACAGGCGGTGCTTGCCAGGGTGGGCAGGCAGGGCCACTTCCGGGAAGTTGACCGAGGACACCGAGGTGCCGTTGTCGCTGTACTTGACCAGCTTCTCGGCCACTTCCAGGCCGATGTTGGCCTGGGCCTCGGCGGTGGAACCACCGATGTGCGGGGTCAGGATCACGTTGTCCAGGCCACGCAGCGGGCTTTCGAACTCTTCGTCGTTGGAACGTGGCTCGACCGGGAATACGTCGATGGCCGCGCCGATCAGGTGCTTGTCCTTGATCGCGTCCGCCAGGGCGTCCAGCTCGACCACGGTGCCGCGTGCGGCGTTGATCAGGATGCCGCCCTTCTTGATGGCGCGGATTTCCTTCTCGCCGATCATCCACTGGGTGGCCGCGGTTTCCGGCACGTGCAGGGTGACGATATCGGACATGCCCAGCAGCTCGTGCAGGTTGCCGACCTGGGTCGCGTTGCCCAGTGGCAGCTTGGTCACGGTGTCATAGAAGAACACCTGCATGCCCAGGCCCTCGGCCAGGACCGACAGTTGGGTACCAATGGAGCCATAACCGACGATACCCAGCTTCTTGCCGCGGATCTCGAAGGAGTTGGCTGCGCTCTTGATCCAGCCGCCGCGGTGGCAGGAGGCGTTTTTCTCGGGGATACCGCGCAACAGCAGGATGGCCTCGGCCAGTACCAGCTCGGCGACCGAGCGGGTGTTGGAGTAAGGCGCGTTGAACACCGCGATGCCGCGCTCGCGGGCCGCGGACAGGTCAACCTGGTTGGTGCCGATGCAGAAGCAGCCCACCGCGACCAGTTTCTTCGCGTGGTCGAAGATCTCTTCGGTCAGTTGGGTGCGGGAGCGAATACCGATGAAGTGCGCATCGGCGATCTTTTCCTTGAGCTGGGCTTCCGGCAGAGAACTGGTGAGGTACTCGATGCTGGTGTAGCCGGCGGCCTTGAGCACGTCGACAGCGGATTGGTGGACGCCTTCGAGGAGAAGGAACTTGATCTTGCTCTTATCGAGAGAAGTCTTGCTCATCTGCGTAAACCTGTGTCCCGGAGAAAAATGGCAGGGAAGTGGACAGCTTGAGCTGACCTGGGCGGCGCGCGGCCGACACCGCAGAAGGCCCTTGGGCACTCTTCTGCGGGGGCGGTATGCTAGCATACGCGCCCCGCTAAACACTCATTCCTGCGACGTGAAGCGTTCTCAGGATGACCATGAATTGTTCGAGAGTTCTGTCGATGACCAATCCTGCCCTGATTGATGAGCTGAAGACCCTGGTTGAGCCCGGCAAGGTGCTGACCGACGCTGACTCGCTGAATGCCTACGGCAAGGATTGGACCAAGCACTTCGCCCCCGCCCCGACCGCCATCGTGTTCCCCAAGACCATCGAACAGGTCCAGGCCATCGTCCGCTGGGCCAATCAGCACAAGGTGGCGCTGGTGCCTTCGGGCGGTCGTACCGGGCTTTCGGCGGCAGCGGTAGCCGCCAACGGCGAAGTGGTGGTGGCCTTCGACTACATGAACCAGATTCTCGACCTGAACCTGACCGACCGCACCGCGGTATGCCAGCCAGGCGTGGTCACCGAGCAACTGCAGAACCTGGCGCAAGACAACGGCCTGTACTATCCGGTGGACTTCGCATCGGCAGGTTCCAGCCAGATTGGCGGCAACATCGGCACCAATGCCGGCGGGATCAAGGTCATTCGCTACGGCATGACCCGTAACTGGGTGGCTGGAATGAAGGTGGTCACCGGCAAGGGCGACCTGCTGGAACTGAACCGCGACCTGATCAAGAACGCCACCGGCTATGACCTGCGCCAGCTGTTCATCGGCGCCGAGGGCACCCTGGGTTTCGTGGTCGAGGCCACCATGCGCCTGGACCGGGCGCCGAAGAACCTCACTGCCATGGTCCTGGGCACGCCTGACTTCGACTCGATCATGCCGGTGCTGCATGCATTCCAGGGCAAGGTCGACCTGACGGCTTTCGAATTCTTCTCCGACAAGGCGCTGGCCAAGGTCCTGGCCCGCGGCGACGTCCCGGCGCCATTCGAATCGCAATGCCCGTTCTATGCCCTGCTGGAGTTCGAGGCCACCACCGAGGAAGTGGCCAACCAGGCCCTGGAGACCTTCGAGCATTGCGTCGAGCAGGGCTGGGTCCTGGATGGCGTGATGAGCCAGAGCGAAACCCAGCTGCAGAACCTGTGGAAGCTGCGCGAGTACATCTCCGAGACCATCTCCCACTGGACCCCGTACAAGAACGACATCTCGGTCACCGTGTCCAAGGTGCCGGCATTCCTCCAGGAAATCGACGCCATCGTCGGCAAGCACTACCCGGACTTCGAGATCGTCTGGTTCGGCCACATCGGCGACGGCAACCTGCACCTGAACATCCTCAAGCCGGAAAACCTGAGCAAGGACGAGTTCTTCGCCAAGTGCGCCACGGTCAACAAGTGGGTGTTCGAAACCGTCGAGAAGCACAATGGTTCGATCTCCGCCGAACACGGCGTGGGCATGACCAAGCGCGACTACCTGACCTATAGCCGCTCGCCGGTGGAAATCGAGTACATGAAGGCCGTCAAGGCGGTCTTCGACCCGAACGGCATCATGAACCCGGGCAAGATCTTCGCTGCTTGAGTCCGGGCAGCCCTGAACACGCGTACGAACAGGAGTCGGTAATGAGCTATCAGCACCAGTATGTCGACGGTACCCGGATTCATTTTCCCCTGGGCAAGGTGGTATGCATCGGCCGCAACTACGCCGAGCATGCCAAGGAACTGGACAACCCGGTTCCCACCGAACCGCTGCTGTTCATCAAGCCGGGCAGCTGTGTCGTGCCCCTGGAAGGCGGTTTTGCCATTCCCACCGAGCGTGGCTCGGTGCATTACGAAGCCGAGATCGCGGTGTTGATCGGCAAACCGCTGTCCCCCAAGCCCAGTCGTGAAGAGGTGCTGGATGCCATTTCCGGCTTCGCCCCGGCCCTGGACCTGACCCTGCGCGACAAGCAGGCCGAGCTCAAGGCCAAGGGCCTGCCCTGGGAAATCGCCAAGTCGTTCGACGGCGCGGCGGTGATCGCGCCTTTCGTGGTGGGCAGCACTTTCGCCGACCTGACCGACATCGGCATTCGCCTGACCATCAATGGCGAGGTACGCCAGGATGGCAACAGCAGCATCATGCTCAACCCCATAGTGCCGATGATCCAGTACATGGCCGGCTGCTTTTCCCTGCAGGCCGGCGACGTGATCCTCACTGGTACTCCGGTGGGTGTCGGCCCGCTGAATGTCGGTGACGAACTGATCCTGGAACTGCCGGGCGCCAGCCGTTTCATCAGCACCGTCCGTTGATCGGAAACTTTCTGCGAGAGCACCAAAAAACCGGACATCTCGCAGAAAGCCCTCCGCGCTTTTACCGTTTTTTCACATTTGCCCCGGATAATTCTCGGGTTCATGGTTCGCAGCGCTCAAATTTGCGTGCTATTACCTGTGGCCGAGCTTCTTGGAATCTGTGAAATGGATGCCCAACCTCTGACCAAAATCCACACTCCCCGGCGTTTGCGACTGCGCATGCGCTGGTATTCCTGGCTGCTGCTGGCCGGGGTGATCAGCTATGGCCTGGCCAGCATCATGCACTGGGACGACCGCGGCGTGCTCTGGCTGCAGGAAGGCTTCGTCACTCCTGCAGAGCGCAGCGCCAGTATCTGGCTACCGGCCTATCGGGCGGTGATCGACGCCAAATTGATGCCTGGCCTGGAGCGCGACGAAGCTTCCGACCTGTCCTACAACCCCAGGACCAAGACGCTGTTCTCGGTAATGGGCAAGCACCCGTTCCTGGTGGAACTGAGCCTGCAGGGCGACGTCCTGCGCAAGATCCCGCTGGTGGGCTGGAGCAATCCGGAAGGGGTGGCGGTCATGGAGGATGGCTTGATGGCCATCGTCGATGAGCGCGACCACTCGCTGGTGATCGTCAAGGTCGATGGCTCCACCAGCCAGTTGAACATCGCCGATTTCCCCAAGTACGACCTGGGCCCTTCGCAAGACCAGAACAAGGCTTTCGAAGCCGTGGCCTGGGACCCGCGCAAGCAGCAGTTGCTGCTGGGCGAAGAGCGGCCGCCGGCGCTGTTCACCTGGAGCAGCGACGGTCGTGTGCTCAAGGGCGACAAGCAAAGACTGCCTAGCGACGAGCTCGACCTGCGCAACTTGTCGGCCCTGGGTATCGATCCGCGTACTGGTCATACCCTGGTGCTGTCGGCCGAGTCGCATTTGCTGCTGGAGCTGGACGAGCAGGGCGAGCAAGTCAGCTTCATGACCTTGCTTGGTGGTTTCAACGGCCTGAAGAACACCATCCCCCGCGCCGAAGGCGTGGCCATGGACGAGGCGGGCAACCTGTACATGGTCAGCGAGTCCAACCTGTTCTACCGCTTCGAGAAGCGCTGAACACCGGACCCGGACGTTGTCCGGGTCGTGCCGATTAAGCTTGAATTCAGGCGCCGGTGATATTCCTGGGGCCGTCCTGTATTCGAGCTTGCCTGCCATGTATCGCCTGAGTCGTATCCATCCCCTCTATCTGCTCCTTGGTCTTGTAGTCGTGTTGCTGGCGGCATTCGCCCACAACCATCGGCTGTGGCAGCGCGCCTGGTTCGACTGGCAGGCCTACTGGCAAGCGACTGATCCGCATTCACTGGGGCTGGGCGACTACCGAGTGGTGCGCGAGGCCCAGCCCATCGAGGGCCTGGACGATGTTTCGGCGCTGACCTACGACCCGCTGCGCAACAGCCTGTTCACCGTGACCAACAAGCAACCCGAGCTGATCGAGCTGTCCCTGGATGGGCAGGTGCTGCGACGCATCGCCCTGGTGGGGTTCGCCGATCCTGAGGCGGTGGAGTACATCAGTGCCGGTACCTATGTGATCAGCGACGAGCGCCAGCAGCGGTTGATCAAGATCCATCTGCAGGACGACACCCAGGTAGTGGATGCGGCGCAGTCCGAGCAGGTGACCCTCGGTGTGCACCTGGGCGGCAACAAGGGATTCGAGGGCTTGGCCTACGACTCCCGGGGCAAGCGCCTGTTCGTCGCCAAGGAGCGTGATCCGATGCTGATCTACGAAGTGCAGGGGTTTCCCGACAGCGAGCCGGATACGCCCTATGGCATGCACGTGGTGAACAACCCCAAGCGGGATGCCGCGCTGTTCGTGCGTGATCTTTCCAGCCTGCAATACGATGAGCGCAGCGGCCACTTGCTGGCGTTGTCGGATGAGTCGCGACTGGTGCTGGAGCTGGACGCCCAGGGGCGCCCCCTGAGCACCCTGGCGCTGGGCAAGGGTCGCCAGGGCCTGGACCGGGCGGTGCCCCAGGCCGAGGGTATCGCCATGGACAATGAAGGCACGTTGTACCTGGTCAGCGAACCGAACCTGTTCTACGTCTTCAAGAAACCCGCGCGCTAGTTCTGGCGTTGCCGGGATTGGCTCGCCATAGCGGCCAATCCGGCAGGGGGAGCGTGATCAGGCCTTGAGGGTCTGCACGCCTTCGGCGGTGCCCAGCAGCAGCACGTCGGCGGGCCGGGCGGCGAACAGGCCGTTGGTGACCACGCCGACGATGGCGTTGATCTGGCTTTCCAGCTCCACCGGGTTGCTGATCTGCATGTTGTGCACGTCGAGGATGATGTTGCCGTTGTCGGTGATCACGCCTTCGCGGTACACCGGATCGCCGCCCAGCTTCACCAGTTCGCGAGCCACGTGGCTGCGGGCCATCGGGATCACTTCCACCGGCAGTGGGAAGGCGCCCAGCACCGAGACCAGCTTGCTGGCATCGGCGATGCAGATGAAGGTCTTGGCCACGGCCGCGACGATCTTCTCGCGGGTCAGGGCCGCGCCGCCGCCCTTGATCAGGTTCAGGTGCGCATCGCTTTCGTCGGCGCCGTCGATGTAGAACTCCAGCTCGCTGACGGTGTTGAGTTCATACACCGGGATGCCGTGGCCCTTGAGGCGCGCGGCGGTGGCTTCGGAACTGGCCACGGCGCCATCGAAGGCGCCCTTGTGCCGGGCCAGGGCGTCGATGAAGCAGTTGGCGGTGGAGCCGGTGCCGACCCCGACGATGCTCTTGTCGTCGAGTTTCGGCAGGATGAGGTCGACGGCGGCCTGGGCGACGGCCTGTTTGAGTTGATCCTGGGTCATGCGGGCTCCGAAGCGGGCAGGGGGGGCACAAAGCCCGGCATTATAGGCGTCGGCGCCGGCCAGGTCATTGCCCGTCTGGCCACTCGCCCGGCGGCGTTGCCCACAGGGCCCGCAGGCAGGCTAAAACCTCTGGATTCGTGTGGTCGCCCGGGCAAACGCTGGGTTAGACTCCTTGGCCCTGCCCAACCCGCTCAGTGATGCTTTCCGATGCTCGAACAGTACGTAAAGAAGATCCTCACCTCGCGCGTTTATGACGTTGCCGTGGAAACCCCATTGCAGGCCGCCCGCCAGCTCTCCGAGCGGCTGGGCAACCAGGTCTGGCTCAAGCGCGAAGACTTGCAGCCGGTGTTCTCGTTCAAGATCCGTGGCGCCTACAACAAGCTCACCCAGCTCACCGACGCCGAGCGCGCCCGTGGCGTGGTCACCGCATCGGCGGGCAACCACGCCCAGGGCCTGGCCCTGGCTGCCAAGGTGCTGGGGGTCAAGGCCACCATCGTGATGCCCAAGACCACTCCCGAGATCAAGGTCGAAGGCGTGCGTTCCCGTGGCGGCAAGGTAGTGCTGCATGGCGATACCTTCCCCGAGGCGCTGGCCTATTCGCTGAAGCTGGTGGACGAGAAGGGCTACGTCTACATCCATCCTTATGACGATCCCCACACCATTGCCGGGCAGGGCACGGTGGCGATGGAGATCCTGCGCCAGCATCCCGGCCCGCTGGATGCGATCTTCGTACCGGTCGGTGGCGGCGGCTTGATCGCCGGCATCGCCGCGTACGTGAAGTACCTGCGCCCGGAGATCCGGGTCATCGGTGTCGAGCCGGACGATTCCAACTGCCTGCAAATGGCCATGGCCGCCGGCGAGCGGGTGGTGTTGCCGACCGTGGGCATCTTCGCCGATGGCGTGGCCGTGGCGCAGATCGGCCAGCACACCTTCGATATCTGCAAGGATCACGTCGACGAGGTGATCACCGTCAGCACCGACGAGATCTGTGCGGCAATCAAGGATATCTACGACGATACCCGCTCGATCACCGAGCCTGCCGGTGCACTCGGCGTGGCGGGGATCAAGAAGTACGTCGAGCAGCGCGGCATCACCGGGCAGACCCTGGTGGCCATCGATTCCGGCGCCAACGTCAACTTCGACCGTCTGCGCCACGTGGCCGAGCGCGCCGAGCTGGGTGAGGGTCGCGAAGCCATCATCGCCGTGACCATTCCCGAGCAGCCCGGCAGCTTCAAGGCGTTCTGCGAGGCGGTGGGCAAGCGCCAGATCACCGAATTCAACTACCGCTACAACACCGGCAGCGAGGCGCATATCTTCGTTGGCGTGCAGACCCACCCGGAAAGCGATCCGCGCAGTGCCCTGATCGCCAACCTGAGCGAGCAGGGCTTCCCGGTGATCGACCTGACCGACAACGAGCTGGCCAAGCTGCATATCCGCTACATGGTCGGCGGCCGGGCGGAGAAGGTCAGCGACGAGCTGGTGCTGCGCTTCGAGTTCCCGGAGCGTCCGGGTGCCTTGTTCAACTTCCTCAACAAACTGGGCGGGCGCTGGAACATTTCCATGTTCCACTACCGCAACCACGGCGCGGCAGATGGGCGAGTGGTCGCCGGCCTGCAGGTGCCGGCCGAGGAGCGCCACCTGGTGCCGGCGGCCCTGGAGCAGATCGGTTATCCGTACTGGGACGAAAGCGACAACCCCGCCTACCAGCTGTTCCTCGGCTGAACGGCTACGCTGAGGATCGAGGCCTTAAGGACGCGAGAATATGGAAACGCTGACCACGCTCAAGACACTTCATGTACTGGCCACGGTGCTGCTGCTGGGCAGTGCGCTGGGCCTGGCGATCTGGGTCTGGCGCCTGCGTCGCCAGGGTGACGCGAGCGTCTATAGCCGGGTGCTGCACCGTCCGGGCCTGTTCGGCTGGCTGCTGCTGGCCCTGGGCCTGGTGACCCTGCCGGTCACCGGTTGGTGGCTGGTGCACCTGGTGGGCTGGCCGCTGGGGCAGACCTGGGTCCTGGGCTCCAGTGTGCTCTACACCCTCGGGGCGCTGGCCTGGCTATGGCTGATGGTGCGCCTCAATCGCCTGCGCGTGGCCAAGGCTGCCAGTGGCCTGGCCTTTACCCTGGTCCTGGCGGTCTTCAGTGCCCTGTGCTTCGTCACCATTGCCGGCCTCATGGGGGCCAAGCCGGTCTGACCCGGCTTTAAGGATCGCCATGAAGGTCGTTCTGGTGGGGGCCACGGGGTTCGTCGGCCGCCATCTGCTGGCAGCGTTGCACGCCGCCGGTCATCAATTGATCGCTACCAGTCGCCAGCCACAACCTCGGGGTTTGCCCGGGGTGCAGTGGCTGCAACTGGATCTGGATCGCCTCGGTCGTGAGCCTGGTTCGTTCGAGCTGCCGGCTGATACCGACCTGCTGATCAATGCCGCCGGGTTGCTGAGCAATGATCCCCAGGCCCTGAGCCTGACCCAGGACCTGGGCACGCGGGCGCTGTTCGACCTGGCTGCGGCCCGCGGTGCCCGGGTGCTGCAGATTTCCGCGTTGGGCGCCGGCACCCAGCCCCGGGTGCCATTCCTGGCGAGCAAGGCCATGGCGGACGATTATCTGCTGGGCCTTAATATTCCGGCAGTAGTGCTGCGCCCGTCATTGGTGCTCGGTGCCGGGGGCGCCAGCAGTGGCTGGCTCGCGCGATTGTCGCCCTGGCCGCTGATTCCGCTGCTGTCCTCCCAGGCGCGGATGCAACCCCTGCATGTGGATGACTTGAGCGCCGCGGTGCTGGCGCTGCTGCGGCACTGGCCGCAAGAGTCCATGGTCTTGCCGCTGGTCGGCCCGGAGCGGATGACCATGGGGCAATTGCTCGATCGCCTGCGGGCAGCCCAGGGTTGGGCGCCAGCTCGTTACCTGCAACTGCCGGGACCGCTCCTGGGCCTGGCCGCGCTGCTGGGCGAGCGCCTGGGTTGGCGGGCCTTGAGCCGGCAAAGCTTGAGCATGGCGCGGCAGGACAACCTGGCGGACCCCGAGGTGCTGGCATCGGTCTGTGGGTATCACGCCGCGCCGTTGGCGACGCGTTTGCAGGACTGGCCCCAGGCCGGGCAGACCACCCAGTGGGTGCTGCGGCCGTTGTTGTTGGCAGTGATGGTGTTGATCTGGCTGGGCACGGCGGTGGTGTGCATCGGCCCCGGCTACGCCTGGGGCCTGCGGATCATGGCCGAGGCCGGGGTGCAGGGCGCCTGGGCGGTGCTGGCGGTGATCGGCGGTTCGCTCTGCGACGCGGTGCTGGGCGTCGGCCTGCTGCTGCGACGCTGGCGCCGGCGAGCCTTGCAGGCGCAATTGCTGCTGATGCTCGGCTACACGCTGATCATCAGCCTGATCCTGCCGCATTTCTGGTTTGACCCTTATGCCGCCGTCGCCAAGAACCTGGTGCTGATGGTGGCGACCCTTTGGCTGTTGTGGACCGAACCTCGTCGATGAGCGCTTACCTGCTGCTGAAAACCCTGCATATCCTGTCTTCCACCGTGCTCTTCGGCCTGGGTGCCGGGTCGGCCTACTACGCCTTGCGGGCCTGGCGCAGTGGCCAGGTGCAGGTGATCGCCGTGACCTTCAAGCACCTGGTGTTCGCCGACTGGGCCTTCACCGCGACCACAGCGGTATTCCAGCCGCTGAGCGGGCTGGGTTTGATCCACTTGGCGGGGTGGTCGATCCAGCAGCCCTGGCTGATGTGGAGCCTGGGGCTCTATGTACTGGCGGGGGTGTGCTGGCTGCCGGTGGTCTGGCTGCAGATCCGGGTGCACAAGATGGCTGAACAAGCCTTGCGCGATGGGACGCCGATGCCGATGCGCGCCACTCTCTATATGCGCTGGTGGTTTGCCCTGGGCTGGCCGGCTTTCCTGGCCTTCATGGCGATCTTCTACCTGATGGTGGCCAAGCCGGCCTGAACCCCGTGAGCGCCCCCGGACCGCAGGGCGGCCCGGGGCGCCGCTTCAGTCGCGCAGGCTGATTACCTGCCAGCCGCGTTGCTGGGCTTCGGCGCGCAGGTTGGGGTCAGGGTCGACGGCCACCGGTGTGGTCACCTGTTCCAGCAGCGGCAGGTCGTTCATCGAGTCGCTGTAGAAATAGCTGTCTTGCAGGTCGTGACCGGTTTCCTCCAGCCAGCGCTGCAGGCGGGTCACCTTGCCCTCGCGAAAGCACGGGACGTCGGTGCTGCGGCCGGTGTAGCGACCGTCCTGCATCTCGCACTCGGTGGCGATCAGGGTTTCCACGCCCAGGCGCTCGGCGATCGGGGCGGTGACGAAGCGGTTGGTGGCGGTGATGATCACCAGCTTGTCGCCGGCCTCGCGGTGCCGGGCCAGCAAGGCCAGGGCCTTGGGCAGCAGGATCGGCTCGATGCAGTCGCGCATGTAGTCGCGATGCCATTGGGCGAGCACGTCCATTTCGGTGCGGCCGAGGATTTCCAGGCAGAAATTCAGGTAGGCGGCGTTGTCGAGCTTGCCGGCCAGGTAGTCCTGGTAGAACTCGTCGTTGCGGGTCTTGTAGGCCACCGGATCGAGGTGGCCCTTTTCGCACAGATAGTCGCCCCAGGCGTGATCGCTGTCGCCGCCCAGGAGGGTGTTGTCCAAGTCGAATAAAGCCAGACGCATTGCGGTTACTCACTGAAAAGTCTTGGAAAAGGTCCCCAGAATACGGTCTTTTCACAAGAGTGCACATAAGCTTGGCAGCCTCGTTGCTGCATTCCCAAGCTTTATGGAACAATGCGGCGACATGCGTTTGCGAGGTTGTAGCCGTGATCGACCCCGATGGTTTTCGCCCCAATGTCGGGATCATTCTGACGAATGATGCCGGCCAGGTGCTATGGGCTCGCCGTATCAATCAAGATGCCTGGCAGTTTCCCCAAGGCGGCATCAACCCCGACGAGACGCCGGAAGACGCTCTTTATCGTGAGTTGAACGAAGAAGTGGGCCTTGAGCGCGAAGATGTGCAAATTCTCGCCTGCACCCGCGGCTGGTTGCGCTATCGTTTGCCGCAGCGTTTGGTAAGGACCCACAGCCAACCGCTGTGCATCGGCCAAAAGCAGAAATGGTTTCTCTTGCGCCTGATCTCCAACGAGCAGCGGGTGCGGATGGATTTGACCGGTAAACCGGAATTCGATGGCTGGCGTTGGGTCAGTTATTGGTACCCGTTGGGCCAGGTGGTGACATTCAAGCGCGAAGTGTATCGCCGCGCTCTCAAAGAGCTTGCCCCGCGCCTTCTAGTGCGCGACTGACGACGGAGTTCGACCCCGAGCCATGCTCAATACGCTGCGCAAGATCGTCCAGGAAGTTAACTCCGCCAAGGATCTCAAGACGGCGTTGGGGATCATTGTCTTGCGCGTCAAAGAGGCCATGGGCAGCCAGGTCTGCTCGGTCTACCTGCTGGACCCGGAAACCAACCGTTTCGTGCTGATGGCCACCGAAGGCCTGAACAAACGTTCCATCGGCAAGGTCAGCATGGCTCCCAACGAAGGCCTGGTGGGCCTGGTAGGCACCCGGGAAGAACCCCTCAACCTGGAAAACGCCGCCGATCACCCCCGCTACCGCTACTTCGCCGAGACTGGCGAGGAGCGCTACGCTTCCTTCCTCGGGGCGCCGATCATCCACCACCGGCGGGTGGTCGGGGTCCTGGTCATCCAACAGAAGGAACGTCGCCAGTTCGACGAGGGCGAAGAAGCCTTCCTGGTGACCATGAGCGCCCAGCTGGCCGGGGTTATCGCCCATGCCGAGGCCACCGGCTCGATCCGTGGCCTGGGACGCCAGGGCAAGGGCATCCAGGAAGCCAAGTTCGTCGGTGTGCCGGGTTCCCCGGGGGCCGCGGTGGGCAGTGCGGTGGTGATGTTGCCGCCGGCCGACCTGGACGTGGTGCCGGACAAGCACATCACCGATATCGACGCCGAGCTGACGCTGTTCAAGAGCGCCCTGGAAGGGGTGCGCGCCGACATGCGGGCGCTGTCGGAAAAACTCGCTACCCAGCTGCGCCCCGAAGAGCGGGCGCTGTTCGACGTCTACCTGATGATGCTCGACGACGCTTCCCTGGGCAGCGAGGTCAAGGCGGTGATCCGCACCGGGCAATGGGCCCAGGGCGCACTGCGCCAGGTGGTCAGCGATCACGTCAACCGCTTCGAACTGATGGACGACGCCTACCTGCGTGAGCGCGCATCGGACGTCAAGGACCTGGGCCGGCGGCTCCTGGCCTACCTCCAGGAGGAGCGCCAGCAGACCCTGGTCTACCCCGACAACACCATCCTGGTCAGCGAAGAGCTGACCCCGGCCATGCTCGGCGAAGTGCCCGAGGGCAAGCTGGTGGGCCTGGTCTCGGTGCTGGGGTCGGGCAACTCCCACGTGGCGATCCTGGCCCGGGCCATGGGCATCCCGACGGTGATGGGCCTGGTCGACCTGCCTTATTCCAAGGTCGACGGCATCCAGATGATCGTCGACGGCTACCATGGCGAGGTCTACACCAACCCCAGCGATGTGCTGCGCAAGCAGTTCGCCGATGTGGTGGAAGAGGAACGGCAACTGGCCCAGGGCCTGGATGCGCTGCGCGACCAGCCATGCGTGACCCCCGATGGCCACCGCATGCCGTTGTGGGTCAACACCGGCCTGCTGGCCGACGTGGCCCGGGCGCAGAAGCGTGGCGCCGAGGGCGTGGGCCTGTACCGCACCGAAGTGCCGTTCATGATCAACCAGCGCTTCCCCAGCGAAAAGGAACAGCTGGCGATCTATCGCGAGCAGCTGGCGTCCTTCCATCCGCAACCGGTGACCATGCGCAGCCTGGACATCGGCGGCGATAAATCGCTGTCCTATTTCCCGATCAAGGAAGACAACCCGTTCCTGGGCTGGCGCGGCATCCGCGTGACCCTCGACCATCCGGAGATCTTCCTGGTGCAGGCCCGGGCCATGCTCAAGGCCAGCGAGGGCCTGAACAACCTGCGCATCCTGCTGCCGATGATCTCCGGCATCCACGAGCTGGAAGAGGCCTTGCACCTGATCCACCGGGCCTGGGGCGAGGTGCGCGACGAAGGTACCGACGTGCCGATGCCGCCGGTGGGGGTGATGATCGAAATTCCCGCGGCGGTCTACCAGACCAAGGAGCTGGCGCGCCAGGTGGACTTCCTGTCGGTGGGCTCCAACGACCTGACCCAGTACCTGCTGGCGGTGGACCGCAACAACCCGCGGGTGGCCGACCTCTACGACTACCTGCACCCGGCGGTATTGCAGGCGTTGCAGACCGTGGTCCGCGATGCCCACGCCGAAGGCAAGCCGGTGAGCATCTGTGGCGAAATGGCCGGCGACCCGGCCGCTGCGGTGCTGCTGATGGCCATGGGTTTCGACAGCCTGTCGATGAACGCCACCAACCTGCCGAAGGTGAAGTGGATGCTGCGCCAGATCAGCATGACCAAGGCCAGGGAACTGCTGGATGAGATGATGACCATCGACAACCCGCAAGTTATCCACAGTTCGCTGCAGCTGGCGCTGAAGAAGCTCGGCCTGGCGCGCATGATCAACCCCGCGTCGAACAAGACCCTCTAGTGGGCGCGCCGGTCCCTCGGGACCGGTCGCCGGCCGCGCCTCAAATCTTCAGTTCTATCTCTCCCAGGTGCCCGCCATAGGGGCCGAAACTGCGCTCGACCAGATGCCGGGAACCGTCGGCGTGGACGATCAGCGCAGTACTGGCGCGGGTGCCGTAGCTGGGACTGGCAATGAAGACGCTCGACAGCAGGCTCTCGGTGGCCAGGCCCACGCCGGTGTCCGGCAAGTCGGCGAAAGGCGCGGTCTGCGGATCCCCCAGTAACGCCAGCAGCGCTTGGGGCTGCGGGTCGTGCAGCACTTCCCGGAGCGCCGCCTTGGCCTTGAGCAGCTTGGGCCAGGGGGTGTCGAGGCCGGCATTGGACAGGCCATAGACACCGGCCTCCAGCTGGCGCGGCTCCGCATCCTGGGCGTTGTAGTGCCAGAGCTGCTCTGCGGTGCCCAGCAACAGGTTGAAACCAGCGTACTCCAGGGAGCGGCCCACTACGTCACGCAGGTATTCGTCCAGGTCGATGGTGCCGGCCAGGAAGCGCGCCACCAGTTCCCCGCGGGAGCGACGTGCCGGAGGCTGGTGCGGGTTGCGGATATTGGTCAGGGCGGCGAAGCGCCCGTCGGCGCCGACCCCGAGCCAGGTGCCGCCGGCTTCAAGATCGCGCCCGGCGTGGATCTGCGGTAATTCCGGCCATTGCGCCAGGGGCAGGCTGGGCCGGGCATAGAACTCGTCGCGGTTGGCCGCGACGATCAGTGGCTGGGCATGACCCGGCCGCCAGGCAAAGACAATCAAGCACATGAAGGTGGCCCCCTGTGTGTTTCTGCCCACTTTACGCACAGATCCGGCGGGTATCCATCGTCAGCTGGTGGAGTCCCGGGCCGTGCATCCGTTACCATGCCGGACTCATTTTTGGATGCTCCCATGGAATTTCTGCTCTATCTGCTCTTGGGCGCCTGTGCGGGCGTGCTGGCCGGGCTGTTCGGCGTCGGCGGCGGAATCATCATCGTTCCGGTGCTGGTGTTCAGCTTCACCCTGCAAGGTTTCGACGCCTCGGTGCTGACCCACCTGGCGGTGGGCACCTCCCTGGCCAGCATCATCTTCACCTCCATCAACTCGGTCCGCGAACACCATCGCCGGGGCGCTGTGCGCTGGCCGATATTCGCCTGGATGACCCTGGGCATCCTCATGGGCGCCGGTTTCGGAGCGCTGACGGCGGAAGCGATTTCCGGCCCGCACCTGCAGAAGATCATCGGTGTGTTCGCCTTGGTGATCGCCATGCAAATGGCCCTGGAGCTCAAGCCCAAGGCCAGTCGCGAGGTTCCCGGCAAGTTCGGCCTGACCGCCGCCGGTGGCGTGATCGGCTGGGCCTCGGCGATCTTCGGCATCGGTGGCGGCTCGCTGACGGTGCCGTTTCTCACTTGGCGCAGCGTGCCGATGCAGCAGGCGGTGGCCACATCCTCGGCCTGCGGTTTGCCCATCGCCCTGGCCAGTGCATTAAGTTTCATGATTCTGGGCTGGCATGATCCCCTGTTGCCGGCTCATAGTCTGGGTTTCGTCTACCTGCCTGCGTTGCTGGGCATCGCCCTGACCAGCATGGTGTTCGCCCGTATCGGCGCGCGCCTGGCTCACAAATTGTCACCGCGACTGTTGAAGCGGATGTTCGCCGCGCTGCTGTTTTGCGTCGGGGTCAGCTTCCTGTTCTGAGTCGTGACGCAATCCTGGCTTAATCCTGGCGTGACAGTTTCGCCCGGGAACCGAAGTCCCAACCCTTACGAGGAGTCGTAATGCTGCCTTACCCGCAGATTGATCCGGTGGCCGTGGCCATCGGTCCGCTGAAAATCCACTGGTACGGCCTGATGTACCTGATCGGCATCGGCGGTGCCTGGTTGCTGGCATCGCGCCGGCTGAACCGCTTCGATCCGACCTGGACCAAGGAAAAGCTCTCGGACCTGGTGTTCTGGCTGTCCATGGGCGTGATCGTCGGCGGGCGCCTGGGCTACGTGCTGTTCTACGACCTCGGCGCCTACTTGGCCAACCCGACCCTGATCTTCGAGGTGTGGAAGGGCGGCATGTCGTTCCACGGCGGTTTCATCGGGGTGATGCTGGCGGCCTGGTGGTTCGGCAAGCGCAACAACAAGACCTTCTTCGAACTGATGGACTTCGTCGCACCCATGGTGCCGATCGGCCTGGGCGCCGGGCGCATCGGTAACTTCATCAACGCCGAGCTGTGGGGCAAGGCCACCGACCTGCCCTGGGCCATGGTGTTCCCGCCCTTCAGCGACCCGGCCCAGTTGCCGCGCCATCCGTCGCAGCTGTACCAGTTCGCCCTGGAAGGCGTGGCACTGTTCCTGGTCCTCTGGCTGTTCTCGCGCAAGCCGCGCCCGACCATGGCGGTCTCCGGGATGTTCGCGCTGTTCTACGGGATCTTCCGGTTCATCGTCGAATTCGTGCGGGTGCCGGATGCCCAGCTGGGCTACCTGGCATGGAACTGGCTGACCATGGGTCAGATTCTGTGCGTGCCGATGATCCTCGGTGGCCTCGGACTGATCTGGCTGGCTTATCATCGCGCTCCGGCCAAGAGCGCCGCGCAATAAATTCGAATCCCGGGACGCAGGTCCCGGGTTCAAGGATGCAGGTAACTCATGAAGCAATATCTTGATCTGGTGGCCCACGTCATCAACAACGGCACCAAGCAGGCCAACCGCACGGGTGTGAACACCATCAGCTTCCCCGGGGCGATGCTGCGCTACGACCTCAAGGAAGGCTTCCCGGCCATCACCACGCGCAAGATGGCGTTCAAGTCGGCCATCGGCGAAATGGTCGGCTTCCTGCGCGGTGTGAACAACGCCGCCGAGTTCCGTGCCCTGGGCTGCAAGGTCTGGGACCAGAACGCCAACGAAAACGCCCAGTGGCTGGCCAACCCGTTCCGCCAGGGCGAGGACGACCTGGGCGAGATCTACGGCGTGCAGTGGCGCAAGTGGCCGGCCTACAAGCAGATCAAGGTCGCCAACCAGGCTGCCATCGAGTTGGCGCTGAGCCAGGGCTACCGGCAGATCGCCGCGGGAGAGGAAGAGGGCGAGGCCTACGTGGTGCTGTACAAGGCCATCGACCAGGTGCGCCAGTGCGTCGACACCATCATCAACGACCCGGGCAGCCGGCGGATCCTGTTCCATGGCTGGAACTGCGCGCAACTGGATGAAATGGCCCTGCCGCCATGCCACCTGCTGTACCAGTTCCATCCGAATGTCGAGACCCGGGAAATTTCCCTGACCCTCTACATCCGCTCCAACGACCTGGGCCTGGGTACGCCGTTCAACCTCACCGAGGGCGCGGCGCTGCTGAGCCTGATCGGCCGCCTGACTGGCTATACCCCACGTTGGTTCACCTATTTCATCGGAGATGCCCACGTCTACGAAAACCACCTGGACATGCTCAACGAACAGCTCAAGCGCAAGCCGTTCCCGATGCCCAGGCTGGTGATCTCCGACCGGGTGCCGGAGTTCGCCAAGACTGGCGTGTACCAGCCGGAGTGGCTGGAGCTGATCGAGCCGAGCGACTTCTCCCTGGAAGGCTACGAACACCATGCGCCGATGACCGCGCCCATGGCGGTCTGATCGTCCCCCGCGTCACCTGGGGCCGTGCACTGGATATCGCCCGGCCCTGTCGCTTTTCCCTGTTGTCTTCATCGAGCCTGCCCGGAATTTGCTCCGGGCATCGCCGTGCCTGGTGGGCGACCATGCTCCTGGAACCGGCGCTCTCTTTGCCTTCTGAACGCGAGCCACCGAATGGAAGAACTCAACCGCAGCCTGTTCCTGGTCATCAATGCCAGTGCCGAAGCATCGCTACCCATGCGCGACCTGGCGCTGTTCATGGCGCAATGGCTGGTCCTGGCCGTGCCATTGCTGCTGTTGCTGTTCTGGGTTTTCGGCGACCGGCGCCAACGGATGATCGTCCTGCTGGCGACCCTGAGCATTGTTCTGGCCTTGGCCAGCAACCTGGTGATCCGCGGCCTGTGGTTCCACCCGCGGCCGTTCATGCTGGAGCTGGGGCAGAACTTCCTGGCCCATGCCCCCGGCGCGTCCTTCCCCAGCGATCACGCCAGCGGCATGTTCGCCATGGGCTTCGCGCTGCTGCTGGCGTCCCTGCGCAAGACCGGCCTGGTGATGCTGGCCCTGGCGGTGCTGGTGGGCTGGGCAAGGATCTACCTCGGAGTGCACTTCCCGCTGGATATCCTCGGTGGTTGCCTGGTGGGGCTGGGGAGTGCCTGGCTGGTGCGCCGGTACAGCATGTGGCGACAGCTGGACCAGCGCCTGCTGGCGCTGCTGGAAGGGATCTACCTGCGCATGCTGCCGCGGCGCCACGGCTCCTGAGAGCCGCGCGCCTGGCGGGCAGGCTCAATGACCGTGGCTGCGGCCAACGTGGGATGGCTCGGTTTCGCTGGGAACCACCGAGCCACTGACCTCCAGGCGCTGGAGGATGCCGCAAGGCTCAAGGTCCGGCTCCTCGCCGCAGCGCTGGCGCAGGTCCACCAGTTGTTCCTGCAGGGCCAGCAGGCCATCGATCCGCGCCTTGACGTGGTGGATGTGCTCATCGATCAGGGCGTTGACGCTGGCGCACTGGTCCTGGGGGCTGTCCCGCAGGTTCAGCAGGCTGCGGATCTCCTCGAGGGTCATGTCCAGGCTGCGGCAGTTGCGGATGAAGGTCAGCCGCTCGCCATGGGCCTGGGTGTAGAGGCGGTAGTTGCCCTCACTGCGGGCCGGTTCCGGTAGCAGGCCCTCGCGCTCGTAGTAACGGATGGTCTCGACCTGGCAGTCGGTGAGTTTCGCCAATTCGCCAATCTTCATCGCCGTCGTCTCCCATTGGGTGCTTGACCCTATAGTGGCTACAGGGTGTTCACTTGGCAACAAGCACCTTTTCATATGGAAGCGACCCGATGAGCGATTCTCTCCATAACCCACGCAAGCCCGACGCCCAGCAAGCCCATGCTGGCCACGATCACGATCACGATCACGATCACGATCACGATCACAGCCATGCCCATGCCGCTGTGGGCAAGCTGCAACCGCTCAAGTCCCACGATCACGCCAGTCATGGCGGTTCCTGCTGTGGTTCTGCGGCGGCCGCGCCATCCCGGGTGGTCCTGGGCGAGGCGTCGGGCGCCGGTGCGCGTTCGAGCAGCTTTCGCATCGAGGCCATGGATTGCCCCACCGAACAGACCCTGATCCAGAACAAGCTGGGCAAGCTGGCCGGGATCCAGGCCCTGGAGTTCAACCTGATCAACCGGGTACTGGGCGTGACCCACGACCTGCCGAACACTGCGCCGATCGTCGAGGCCATCAAGTCCCTCGGCATGCATGCCGAACCCCTGGAGGCAGGGAGCGATAGCCAGCCTGCCAGTGCGCAGCCGGTGAAGAAACCCTGGTGGCCCCTGGCGCTGTCCGGCGTCGGGGCGCTGGCTGCCGAAGTCATTCACTTCACCAGTGCCGGGCCGGATTGGCTGGTGGCGCTGGTGGCCCTGGTCTCGATCCTCAGCGGCGGGCTGGGCACCTACAAGAAGGGCTGGATCGCCCTGAAGAACCGCAACCTCAACATCAATGCGCTGATGAGCATCGCCGTGACCGGCGCGGTGCTGATCGGCCAGTGGCCAGAGGCGGCCATGGTGATGTTCCTGTTCACCGTGGCCGAGTTGATCGAGGCTCGCTCCCTGGACCGCGCGCGCAATGCCATCAGTGGCCTGATGCAGATGACTCCGGAGCAGGTCACGGTGCAGCAGAACGATGGCAGCTGGCGTGAACAAGAGGCGAAAAGCGTCGAACTGGGGGCACTGGTACGGGTGCGCCCGGGTGAGCGCATCGGCCTGGACGGCGAGGTGACCAGTGGCAGCTCCACCATCGACCAGGCACCGATCACCGGTGAAAGCCTGCCTGTGGAAAAGACCGTGGGCGACAAGGTGTTCGCCGGCACCATCAACCAGGCCGGCGCCCTGGAATACCGGGTCACCGCTGCGGCCAACAACTCGACCCTGGCGCGGATCATCCACGCCGTGGAACAGGCCCAGGGTGCGCGGGCACCGACCCAGCGCTTCGTCGACAGTTTCTCGAAGATCTATACCCCGGCGGTGTTCGCTTTCGCCCTGGCGGTGGCGCTGATTCCCCCGCTGCTCATGGGCGGCCAGTGGTTCGACTGGATCTACCGCGCCCTGGTGCTGCTGGTGGTGGCCTGCCCATGCGCCCTGGTGATCTCGACCCCGGTGAGCATCGTCAGCGGCCTGGCTGCTGCAGCGCGCAAGGGCATCCTGGTCAAGGGCGGGGTCTATCTGGAAGGTGGCTACAAGCTGGATTACCTGGCCTTGGACAAGACCGGCACCATCACCCACGGCAAACCGGTGCAGACCGACTTCCTGCCCCTGGACCCGCTGGCCAACGACAGCGCCCCGGCCCTGGCCGCCAGCCTGGCTGGCCGTTCCGATCACCCGGTGTCCCTGGCCATCGCCCAGGCGGCTGTGGATAAACAGCTGGCCATGCACCCTGTGGATAACTTCGCGGCCCTGGCCGGCCGTGGCGTGCGCGGTGAAATCGACGGCCAGTTGTACCACTTGGGCAACCACCGCCTGGTGGAGGAGCTGGGCCTGTGCTCGCCAGCCTTGGAAGAAAAGCTCTTCGCCCTGGAGAAGCAAGGCAAGACCGTGGTCCTGCTGCTGGACAGCAAGGGCCCGCTGGCGCTGTTCGCGGTGGCCGATACGGTCAAGGAGTCCAGTCGCGAGGCGATCCAGCAGTTGCACGAGCTGGGCATCAAGACCCTGATGCTCACCGGCGACAACCCCCACACCGCCAAGGCCATCGCCGCCCAGGTGGGTATCGACCAGGCCCGGGGCGACCTGTTGCCCACCGACAAGCTGCAAGCCATCGAGGACCTGTATGCCCAGGGGCACCGGGTGGGGATGGTGGGCGACGGCATCAACGATGCCCCGGCCCTGGCCCGGGCGGAGATCGGCTTCGCCATGGCGGCCGCCGGCACCGATACCGCCATCGAGACTGCGGATGTTGCGCTGATGGACGACGATCTGCGCAAGATCCCGGCTTTCATCCGCCTGTCGCGCCAGACCTCGGCAGTGCTCAAGCAAAATATCGCCCTGGCCCTGGTCATCAAGGCGATCTTTCTTGGGGTAACCTTTGCCGGATTGGCCACCATGTGGATGGCCGTGTTCGCCGACATGGGAGTCAGCCTGTTGGTGGTGTTCAACGGCCTGCGCCTGCTGCGCAAATAGGACGCCGTAGCTGCAAGCAACTGAGGGGGAATCAGAGTGATGAACTCACGCGCACCGGCTTCAGCTTGCGGCTTGCCGCTGAAAGCTTGCAGCTGCGGTAAGCCGTCATGCTGAGTGCCGAGCTGAAGGCCTTCTACATGGTCGCCCGCCTGGGCAGCATCACCCAGGCGGCGAAGAAGCTGGGCCTCAGCCAGCCTACGGTGACCACTCAGATCCGCAACCTGGAAAGCCAGTACTCGGTGGAGCTGTTCTACCGTGGTGGCCGGCGCCTGAGCCTGAGCGACGAGGGCGCGCGCCTGTTGCCGATGGTCAAGGAGCTGTTGCAGAAGGAGGCCGATATCGAGTTCTTCCTGCGTAACAGCGGGCAGGTCCAGGGCACGTTGCGCATTGCCGCCACGGCGCCGTACTACATCCTCGACCTGGTGAAGACCTTCCGCCAGCACCTGCCCCAAGTGGAGGTGGCGGTGGAAATCGGCAACTCCCAGCAGGTGCTGGAGGCCCTGGAGGAATACCGCGTCGACGTGGCTGCATCCTCGCAATTGCTGGAGGACTCGCGGCTGGTGCGCCGGGTGCTGGGCAGCGATCCGCTGGTGCTGGCGGTGCATCGCAACCATCCGTTGGCGGCCCTGGAGCATGTGCCGCTCAGCGCCCTGGCCGGCCATACCCTGCTGATGCGCGAGCCGGGTTCCACCACCCGCAGCCTCACTGAAGAGCTGCTCAAGAGCGCCAACGTCGGGTTTGGCCCGCTGCTGGAGATCGGCAGCCGTGAATCGATCCGCGAGGCGGTGCTGCGCAATATCGGCATCAGCATCATCGCCCGCCAGGAAGTGCCCCACGACCCGCAGCTCAAGGTGCTGACCATCGAGCATGCGCCGCAGATCGCCGAATACCTGTACTGCCTCAAGGAGCGCAAGAATGCCCGCCTGCCGGCAGCCTTCCTCGGCCTGGCCCAGGAAATGGCCGGCTGTTGAAATCACCATCCTGGCGTGGGAGCCAGGTTCTTGCCCGATGTGGGATTGGCCCACTCTTGCTCCCTGCCCATGGAGCAACCCAAATCTGCCAATACCTCTATCGGCAACTTTTACCTGATTGCCATAAGACCTACGCATTCGTTCCCTAGGATGGCCTGCATCTGCCAGATGAGGTCCGTCCATGAACAACTCCCCCGCAACCGCCCTGAGCAACCCTGGCGCGCCGATGAAGGTGCGTGGCATCCAGAAGCGCTTCGGTGCCTTCACTGCCCTGGATAACGTGTCCCTGGACGTGGCTGCCGGCGAGCTGGTGTGCCTGCTGGGGCCGTCGGGCTGCGGCAAGACCACCTTGTTGCGTTGCATCGCCGGCCTGGAGCGCCAGGATGCGGGCGAGTTGTACCTGGGCCAGCGTGACGTCTCGAACCTGGCGCCGCAGGCCCGGGACTACGGCATCCTGTTCCAGTCCTATGCGCTGTTCCCCAACCTCACGGTGGAGGCCAACATCGCCTATGGCCTGGCCGGCAGTGGCCGTGACGAAGCCCGCAAGCGCGTGGCGCAGATGCTCGAACTGGTGGGCCTTGCCGGCAGCGAGAAGAAATACCCCGGCCAGTTGTCCGGCGGCCAGCAGCAGCGCGTGGCCCTGGCTCGGGCCCTGGCCCCTTCGCCGTCGCTGTTGTTGCTGGACGAGCCGATGTCGGCCCTCGACGCTCGCGTGCGCGAGCACCTGTGCACCGAACTGCGCCAGCTGCAGCGGCGCTTGGGCATCACCACCCTGATGGTGACCCACAACCAGGACGAGGCCATGTTGATGGCCGACCGCATCGCCGTGATGAACAACGGCAAGGTCGAGCAGTACGCCACGCCCCAGGAAATCTACGACCGTCCGGCCACGCCGTTCGTCGCCGAGTTCGTCGGCCAGGGCAACTGGCTGCCCTTCAACCGCAGCAGCGACAGCCATGCCCAGGTGGGCGGGATGAACCTGCGCCTGGCCGACGACTCGGCCAAGGCCGCCTCGGGGCGCCTGTTCTGCCGTCCAGAGGCCATCAGCGTGAACCCGCCGGTGCATGAGGAAAACCTGTTCCCGGCCAAGGTCCGCGAGATCACCTTCCTGGGCAACCGCTGCCGCATGAGTTTCGAACTCAACCAGTTGCCGGGGCATCCGCTGCTGGCGGAGCTGGCACCGGAGGCCATGCCGCGCCTGGGAGCCCAGGACATCTGGGTGGCCCTGCCACCGCGCAGCCTGCAGGTGTTTGCCTGAGATGGCCGTCGAAATGTCCCTGCCGTTACCCGCCAAACGGGCGCGCCAGGTTTCCCATGCCGAGATCGGCGATCGAGTGTTCGTCATCGGCGGCAAGGTTTTGCTGCTGGTGTTGCTGGGGGTAGCGGTGCTGCTGCCGCTGCTGGCGATCTTCTGGCGCGGTTTCAGTGCCGAGGCCGGGCAGGGCGGTGGCTGGCTGGCCGCCCGCGAACTGGTGACCAGCACCAACTTCCACTGGCTGCTGGGCAACAGCCTGAAAGTCTCCCTGAGCGTGGCCGCCATCGTCGTGCCCCTGGCCTACCTGTTCGCCTACGCCCTGCAACGTACCTTGATCCCCGGCAAGGGCATCTGGCGCGGCCTGTCGCTGCTGCCCTTGATGGCGCCGTCGATGCTGCCGGGCATCGCCCTGGTCTACCTGTTCGGCAACCAGGGCCTGCTGCGCGGGCTGTTCGCCGACAACATCTATGGCTTCTGGGGCATCGTCCTGGGCGAGGTGATCTACACCTTTCCCCATGCCCTGATGATCCTGCTGTCGGCGCTGTCCCTGGCCGATGCGCGGCTGTTCGATGCCGCCTCGAGCATGGGCGCGAGCCCGGCCAAGGCGTTTCGCAGCATCACCTGGCCGGCCACCCGGCAAGCGGTATTCGCCGCGTTCTGCCTGGTGTTCACCCTGACCATCACTGATTTCGGGGTGCCGGTAGTAGTGGGCGGCGACTACCAGGTGCTGGCCCTGGAGGCCTACAAGGCCGTGGTGGGGCAGCAACAGTTCGGCCGTGGTGCGCTGATCGGCATGGTGCTGCTGGTACCGGCCCTGTTGAGCTTCGGCGTCGATGCCTGGTTGCGCCGGCGCCATGGCGATTCCATGAGCGGCCGGGCCCAGGTGTTCAAGCCGGCGCCCTCGCGGCTGCGTGATGGCTGCTACCTGGCCATCGTGCTGCTGATCTGCGCGGCGCTGCTGCTGGTGTTCGGCATGGCGGTGTACTCATCGCTGGTGAAGTTCTGGCCCTACAACCTGTCCCTGTCGCTGAACCACTACCAGTTCGACGAAACCGCCGGCGGTGGCTGGCTGGCCTATCGCAACAGCCTGACCATGGCCCTGTGCACGGCGCTGATCGGCAGCGTGGTGATCTTCACCGGCGCCTACCTGATGGAGAAGACCAGCGGCCAGCGCGGCTTGAACCTGGCCCTGCGCATGCTCAGCTTCGTGCCCATGGCAGTGCCCGGGCTGGTGCTGGGCCTGGGCTATGTCTTCTTCTTCAATCTCAACGGCAACCCGCTGCATGTGTTCTACGGCAGCATGGCGCTGCTGGTGGTGTGCACCATCGCCCACTACCTGACCACCGCGCAGATGACCGCCACCACCGCCCTGCGCCAGCTGGACGCGGAGTTCGAAGCGGCGGCACTGTCGCTCAAGGCACCGCTGTACCGCCATTACCTGCGGGTCACGGTGCCGATCTGCCTGCCGGCGCTGCTGGACATCGTGCGCTACCTGTTCGTTTCGGCCATGACCACGGTTTCGGCGGCGATCTTCCTCTACAGCCCCGACACCATCCTGGCCGCCGTGGCCGTGCTGAACATGGACGACGCCGGCAACGTCGGCGGCGCCGCGGCGATGTCGACCCTGATCCTGTTCACCTCGATCGGCGTGTCGCTGCTCCTGGCCGCTGCTTCGCGCGGCCTGCTGCGTCGCTCCCAGGCCTGGCGCCAGACCGCGCCCGGCCACTGAATTCACCCAACCACCCACGATCCGTACTCACCAAGGAACCGCACCATGTTCAAGCCTCTGGCTCTTGCCGCTTCTGTCCTCTGCGCTGTCAGCCTGAACGCCTTTGCTGCGAAGACCGAGCTGACGGTCTACACCGCCCTCGAAGCCGAGCAACTGAAGTCCTACAAGCAGGCCTTCGAGCAGGCCAACCCGGATATCGAGATCAAGTGGGTACGTGATTCCACCGGGATCATCACCGCCAAGCTGCTGGCCGAGAAGGATCGCCCGCAGGCCGATGCGGTCTGGGGCCTGGCGGCTTCCAGCCTGGCGATCCTCGACCAGCAAGGCATGCTGCAGAACTATGCGCCCAAGGACCTGGGCAAGATCGGCGGCAACTACCGCGACGCCGCCAACCCGCCGGCCTGGGTCGGCATGGACGTGTGGGCCGCCACCATCTGCTTCAACACCGTGGAAGCCCAGAAGCAGGGGCTGAGCAAGCCGGTGAGCTGGCAAGACCTGACCAAGCCCGAGTACAAGGGCAAGATCGTCATGCCTAACCCGGCCTCCTCGGGCACCGGTTTCCTCGATGTCAGCGCCTGGCTGCAGACCTTCGGCGAGAAGCAGGGCTGGAAGTACATGGACGACTTGCACCAGAACATCGGCCAGTACGTCCATTCCGGCTCCAAGCCGTGCAAGCTGGCCGCCGCCGGCGAGTTCCCCATCGGCATTTCCTTCGAATACCCGGCCGTGCAGCTCAAGCGCAAGGGCGCGCCGCTGGACATCGTACTGCCCAAGGAAGGCCTGGGCTGGGAAATCGAGGCGACGGCGGTGATCAAGGGCACCGCCCACGAGGACGCGGCCAAGAAGCTCGCCGACTTCTCCGCCAGCCCGGCAGCCATGGAGCTGTACAAGGAAAACTTCGCCGTGCTGGCCCAGCCGGGGATCGCCAAGCCACAGACCGAACTGCCGGCGGACTACGAGCAACGCCTGATCAAGAACGACTTCGCCTGGGCTTCGAAGAACCGCGACGAGATCCTCGCCGAGTGGCGCAAGCGCTACGACGGCAAGTCGGAGAAGGTCGCCGCGCAATAACGCCAGGTACTTGCCATGGCGGGGGGCCTGCTCCCTCGCCATAACCAACGAGACATGAACATGACCAACCACAGCGATCTGCTGATCGTCGGCGCCGGCATCCTGGGCCTGTCCCACGCCTATGCGGCGGCCAAGCGCGGTTTGCGGGTGCGAGTATTCGAGCGCAGCGCGACGCCCCAGGGGGCGTCGGTGCGCAACTTCGGCCAGGCCCTGGTGACCGGCCAGCCGCCGGGCACCATGCTCGAGCTGGCCAGGGCCAGCCGGGAGATCTGGGCCGACTGGCAGCAACTGGCCGGGCTGCAGCTCAAGCGCAATGGTTCTTACCTGTTCGCCCGCACGGAGGCCGAGGAGCAACTGCTGGAGGCCTTCTGCGCCGGGCGTGCGCGGGAGCATGGCTATCGGGTCGAGCTGTTGCAGGGGGCGGCGCTCAACGATCTGTACGGCGGCCAGTTCCGTCATCACCGCGCGGCCCTGCATGGCCTGGACGACCAGCAGCTGTATTCGCGCGAAGCGCTGCCCCTGTTGATCGACTACTTGCGCCGGGACCTGGGCGTGCAGTTCCACTTTTCGACCCTGGTGCGCGATATCGAGCCAGGCCTGCTGCGCAGCACCGCCGGGACCTTCCAGGCACCGCGCATCCTGCTGTGCTCGGGGCACGACTACCAGACCCTGCTGGCCGAGCAGATCGCCGCCCTGCAGCCGCAGATCTGCCGCCTGCAAATGTTGCGCGCCCGGCCCCAGCTCAACCTGAACCTGCAGCATGCCCTGCTCACCGGCCTGAGTTGCGTGCACTACGGCGCCTTCGCCGACCTGCCCGAGGCGGAGGCGGTACAGGCGCAGATCCTGCGCGAGGCTGCGCATCTGCATGAGCACGGTATCCACCTGCTGATCAGCCCGACGCCTTATGGCGAGCTGATCATCGGCGATTCCCATGACTACGGCAGCGATCCGTCGCCTTTCAACAGCGAACAGGTGGACAGCTGGCTGCTGGAGCTGGCCGAGCAGACCCTGGGCTGCAAGGTCCAGGTGGTGGAGCGTTGGCAGGGTGTCTATGGCGCCCGTGGACCGGGGCCGTTTTCGTTCCTGCAAGCGATGCCCGGGGTGCATGCGGCGTTGATGCACACTGGCGTCGGCATGAGCGTCGGCCCGGCGCTGGCCGAGCGCAACATCGCCCAGTTGCTGGAGGAAGCCTGATGGACCGCGAGCGGGCGATCGCCGAGGTTTTCGGCCTGTACGAGCGTTTTGGCGACCATGATTACATCGGCGAGCCGATCTCGCAGATCGAGCATATGTCCCAGGCCGCGCAGCTGGCCCTGGCCGAAGGGCATGACGATGGAGTGGTTCTGGCGGCGTTCTTCCACGATATCGGGCATATCTGCCAGCAGGATGCCGAGAACATGGGTGGTTTTGGCGTGGTCAGCCATGAGCGGCTGGGGGCCGACTACCTGCGCCGGGCCGGTTTCAGCGAGCGTATGGCGAAGCTGGTGGAGTACCACGTGCAGGCCAAGCGCTACCTGACCTTCAAGGAGCCGGGGTATTTCCAGCGCCTGAGCGAGGCCAGTCGCCGCACCCTGGAGTACCAGGGCGGGGTGATGACGGCCGAGGAAGCCGCGGCATTCGAGCAGGACCCGCTGTGTGCGCTGAGCCTGCGCCTGCGCCAGTGGGACGAGCAGGCCAAGCAGGAGTGGGTGCCGGTGATGGACCTGCAGATCCTCAAGGACAAGGCCGCGGCCCTGCTGCAACCCCTGTAGCCGCTGTCGAGCCTGCGACAAGGCCGCAGGCCTGCAGCGATCCTGCGGCTACCGGGGCCCAGCGGGCCATGCGCAACCTGCGGCAGCGGTTACACGCAGGATTACAGGTCCTGGGCCAGGATTTCGATCTGCTCCTGGCGTTCGGCCTGCTCCTGGCGTTTGCCGGGGTTGAGGGACGACCACTGCGGGTGGGCCCGGGCTTTGTCCAGGGCTTGCGGCAGCTTGCCCTCGCGCCAGCTTTTATCCTCGGGGGTGGCCAGCTGGATGCTCTCCAGCGCTGCGTGCCCGCGCAGGTCCAGGGCCTGCACCAGCTGCTTCTGACGCAGGGCCAGCAGGCGCAGCACGCTATCGTCCACGGTCAGCTCACGCTGGCCCTTGAGCTTGCCCAACAGGCGGTTGCCATAGCTGCGGGCGGTCTGCAGGGCGCCACCGGCGATGGCCCCGGCGATGGCCGCCGCGCCCAGGGTCAGGCCACCCACCAGCAGGTCCACCCCGGCCCCGGCCGCCGCGCCAGCGGCGATCCCGCCCCCGACCCGGACACCCAGCTGCTTGAGGGTTTCAGGGTTGAACAGATCATCGCCCCAGCGCCCGTCCAGCAATGGCAGGTCGCTGGCGCAGGCATCCTGGGGCCGGAAGGCGTACAGCTTGAGCAAGGCCTCGACGCAGCGTTGCTCGCGCTGGCGTACGTCCTGGCGCAGGCTGGCGATGGCCTGGCGCTCCTGCTCGGCGTCGCTGGCCACGCCGCGCCGGCAAGCCGCGCAATCCACCAGCAACTCGGCGATCAGTCGGGCCGCGCTGTGGCGGCGTGCCAGGCGCTGGGCTTGCTGGTCGTCGGTCAAGCGCTGCAGCGCCGGGCGGGCCTGTTCGAGCAGCAGCCCGAGGCTTTCGTACAAGCGCCGTTCGCCGTCTTCCGGCGGGGCCACGCTGTCGAACCGCACCAGGGCGTGCAGCCCCAGGCGGGCCAGGGCTTCGCGCCAGTCAGCTTCGCGCTGGGTGGCGCTGCTGACGAAGTTCAGCACCGGCAACAGCGGTTTGCCGCAGCCGGCCAGCACTTCCAGTTCGTCGCGATACTTGGCCAGGACCGGTTCCCGGGCATCGATCACATAGAGCCCGGCATCCGAGGCCAGCAGCTGGCGCAGGACCTTGGCTTCCTGCTCGAAGCGCTGGCGCGCCTCGCTGCCATCGAGAAAGCGGGCCAGGCGCGCCGGGCCATCCAGGCGCTCGCCGGGACGCTCCAGGCGTTCCAGGTAGTCCAGCAGGGCGATGGCGTCTTCCAGGCCCGGGGTGTCATAGAGTTCCAGCAGCGGCTGGCCATCCACCGACAGCCGCGCGCCTTCCACGTGGCGGGTGGTGCTGGGGCGATGGGATACCTCGCCAAACTCCACATCCCGGGTCAGGGTGCGCAGCAGCGAGGTCTTGCCGACGTTGGTGTGGCCGACCACCGCCAGCGTCAGCGGCCGGGTGCGGGTATCAGTCATGGCCGGTCTCCAGCCAGTTGAAGGGCGCGCAGTCGGCGAACGGCAGTTGCAGTCGCTCCAGGGCAGCATGCCAGTCGCCCAGGCGCTCGGCGTCCAGGGCCTGGCCGGCGGGGGCCTGCAGCAACCAGATGCGGGTGGCGCCGGCATTGCGGGCCAGTTCGGCGATCAACCCCAGGCTACCGCGGTCGGGCGAGCGCCGAGGGTCGCAGGCGATCAGCAGGCGGGCCGGGGGGAAGCGGCTCATCTGCTCCAGCAGGCGGTGGCGCGATTCGCGGTTGTCGAGGATCCCGGCGTCCTTGATCGATTCGGGCAACTGCGGCGGCCAGGTGCGTTGGTCGTCCAATTCGATGGCCACCAGCAAGGCGCCGCTGCTGTCCAGGCTGCTGCTGCCGCCGGCGATCCGATGCAGGTGTTCTGGCGCCAGGTCGTTGACCCCCAGGCGTTCGCTGCTGGGCATCAGGCGCTCGCGCAGCTGGGCGTAGCCGGGCAGCTTGAAGTCCAGTTGCAGGCGGGCCCGGCCGTGGACCCAGCGCCAGCGGCAAAGCAGCATCAGCACCAGGCGCGGCAGCACGCCGTAGATCACCAGCGACGCCACCAGCCACACCGCCCAGGACTGGCGCACCAGCTCGGTGTTGTAGACGTCCCGGGTACTGGCCTGGATCATTTCCACGGTCGGTACGCCGAAGCCCAGGGCCCGCGGGCCGGCACTCAGGAAGTTGGTGATCGAGACGAAGGCGTCGGACCCCAGCAGGGTGCTCTCCCAGACGAAGTCGTAGCGATGGGTGATCAGTTGCGCCAGCAGCATGCTCATGGCGCTGAGCAGGGCCAGCAGCCACAGGCCGTGGACCAGGGTGCCCAGGGCCCAGCGGTTGAGCTTGTGGCGTTGCAGCAAGAGCAGCAGCGCCGGCGGCAACTGGGCGGCCTTGGCATCGCGCGAGCACTTTTCACTGAGCCACAGCCACAGGCGGCCCAGCCCGGAGTCATGGCCGCCGAACAGCAGCAGCCCGGCCAGCCAGCCCAGCAGCAGGAGCAGGTTGATCCCCAGCAGGCTGCCCAGGGCCCAGAACACATTCACCGGCTCGCGGGTGTCGCCCAGGGCGCTGAAAGCCAGGCCGGCCCCGCTGAGGACCGCCAGCACCGCCAGGACCAGGAAGGCCAGGCGTGCCCCTTGCCACCAGTGCAGCAGCGCGCTGTCCAAGCCGTCGCGCCGGGCCAGCCACAGGGCCCGGGCCTGGATCCGGCTGGCCAGGTCGCCACCCTGTTGCCGGGCCACGCGGTTGGCTTCCTGGTCATCCAGGGGGCCGGCGTGTTCCTCGCGCAGGCGCACGGTTTCGGTCAGCCACAGTCGTTGCAGGGGAGTCATTGCAGTCACGCGTCATTCCATCGCTCAAGAGTGCGCTGAGCATAACTGCTGCAGCGTTGGTCGGGTTAGATAGCCGGGATTCGCCGTGGGGCGGCAACAGATCCCCGGCCCTCTGGTATGCTCGCCGGCATGAAAAAATCACTCCCCCTGAGCCTGATCGCGGCACTCGCTGAAAACCGCGTGATCGGCATCGACAACAGCATGCCCTGGCACCTGCCGGGGGATTTCAAGTACTTCAAGGCCACGACCCTGGGCAAGCCGATCATCATGGGGCGCAAGACCTGGGACTCCCTTGGCCGGCCGTTGCCCGGGCGGTTGAACATCGTGGTCAGTCGTCAGACCGATCTGGCGCTCGAAGGTGCCGAGGTGTACCCGTCGCTGGAAGCCGCGGTGGCGCGCGCCGAGCAATGGGCCCTGGAACAGGGTGCGAGCGAGTTGATGCTGATTGGTGGCGCGCAGCTCTATACCCAGGGCCTGGAACAGGCGGATCGCCTGTACCTGACGCGGGTGGCCTTGAACCCGGAAGGGGATGCGTGGTTCCCAGAGTTCGATGAGCAGCGCTGGAAGCTGGTGTCCGATCAGCCCAACCCGGCGCAAGGCGACAAGCCGGCCTACAGCTTCGAAGTCTGGGAACGAGCCTGAGTTGTAGCCGCTGCCGAGCCTGCGAGGCTGCGTAAAGGTCCGCAGGACCTTCAGCGTTCCGATGCCCCGTGGCCCTGCGGGCCATGCGCAGCCTGCGGCAGCGGCTACCCTGAACCCTGGCTCAGGCGTGGGCCAGGTCTTCGTGCTCGTCGGCGTCCAGCAGGGCCTTGTCGGTCTGTCCCATCGCCTGGCTGGTGATGGCGCCGGCGGTCATCGAACCGCTGACGTTCAGCGCGGTGCGTCCCATGTCGATCAGTGGCTCCACCGAGATCAGCAGGGCCACCAGGGACACCGGCAGGCCCATGGCCGGCAGCACGATCAGCGCGGCGAAGGTAGCGCCGCCGCCGACTCCGGCCACACCGGCCGAACTCAAGGTCACGATGGCCACCAGGGTGGCGATCCACAGCGGGTCCAGCGGGTTGATGCCTACGGTCGGGGCGACCATCACCGCCAGCATGGCCGGGTACAGGCCGGCGCAGCCGTTCTGGCCGATGGTGGCGCCGAACGAGGCGGCGAAGCTGGCGATGGACTGCGGGATGCCCAGGCGCCGGGTCTGCGCCTCGATGCTCAGGGGAATGCTCGCGGCGCTGGAGCGGCTGGTGAAGGCGAAGGTCAGCACCGGCCAGACCTTGCGGAAGAAGCGCAGCGGGTTGATCCCGGCCAGGGCGACCAGCAGGCCGTGGACCACGAACATCAGGCCCAGGCCGATATACGACACCACCACGAAGCTGCCCAGCTTGATGATGTCCTGCAGGTTGGAGCCCGCCACCACCTTGGTCATCAAGGCCAGCACGCCGTAGGGCGTGAGCTTCATCACCAGGCGCACCAGGCGCATCACCCAGGCTTGCAGGGTGTCGATGGCATTGAGCACCTTCTGGCCTTTATCGGCGTCGTCCTTGAACAGTTGCAGCGCCGCCACGCCCAGGAACGCGGCGAAGATCACCACGCTGATGATCGAGGTCGGCTTGGCCCGGGCCAGGTCGGCGAAGGGGTTCTGCGGGATGAACGACAGCAGCAATTGCGGCACGTTGAGGTCGGCGACCTTGCCGGCGTAGTCGCTCTGGATCACTTGCAGGCGAGCCAGTTCCTGGGTGCCGGCCACCAGCCCTTCGGCGCTCAGGCCGAACAGGTTGGTCAGGCCGATGCCGATCAGGGCCGCGATGGCCGTGGTGAACAGCAAGGTGCCGATGGTCAGGAAGCTGATCTTGCCCAGGGACGAGGCATTGTGCAGGCGGGCCACGGCGCTGAGGATCGAGGCGAACACCAGCGGGATCACGATCATTTGCAGCAGTTGCACATAACCGTTGCCCACCAGGTCGAACCAGCCGATGGAGGCCTTGAGGACCGGGTTGCCGGCACCGTAGATGCTGTGCAGGGCGATACCGAACACCACGCCCAGCACCAGTGCCAGCAGGACCTTCTTGGCCAGGCTCCAGGTGGTGTGGCGGGTTTGTGCCAGGCCCAGCAGCAGGGCCAGGAACACCAGCAGGTTGAGGATCAGCGGCAGATTCATTGGGGCTCCGGTAAACGTGTGCCAATCGCGGCTCGGGGCGATTGCGAACCGGCAAGCCTAACAGCTTGAAATCTATTGAATTAATAACGATATCGCATGGCAACCGTCGTTTTTGGAATAAGCCGGTGGCGCTATAGCACATGGGGTTGGCGCTCATGGGACGCGAAAAGTCGTGTACAGACGAGAACTGTCACAAGGATTTGTTAGCGTCGATGACTTTCACCCAGGGAGAAATCGCCGATGAAATTCGCACCCAAACTGCTCGCCGCCGCCCTTTGCCTGGGCCTCGCCGGCCAGGTGTTCGCCACCGAGTTGAAGCACTGGCCGCAAGAACAGGCCAAGCAGCTGGAGGCGATGATCGCGGCCAACGCCAACAAGGGTAACTACGCGGTGTTCGACATGGACAACACCAGCTACCGCTACGACCTGGAAGAAGCCCTGCTGCCCTACCTGGAGAACAAGGGCCTGATTACCCGCGACAAGCTCGACCCATCGCTGAAGCTGATCCCGTTCAAGGACACCGCCGAGCACAAGGAGAGCCTGTTCAGCTACTACTACCGGCTCTGCGAGATCGACGACATGGTCTGCTACCCCTGGGTCGCCCAGGTGTTCGCAGGCTTCACCCTCAAGGAGCTCAAGGGCCATGTGGACGAGCTGATGGCTTCCGGCAAGCCGGTATCGAGCACCTACTACGACGGCGATGCGGTGAAGACCATCGAGGTCAACCCGCCCAAGGTCTTCACCGGCCAGGCCGAGCTGTACAACAAGCTGATGGAGAACGGCATCGAGGTCTACGTGATGACCGCCGCCTCCGAGGAGCTGGTGCGCATGGTCGCCGCGGACCCCAAGTACGGCTACAACGTCAAGCCGCAGAACGTCATTGGCGTCACCACCCTGCTCAAGGACCGCAAGACCGGGGCCCTGACCACCGCCCGCAAGCAGATCGCCGAAGGCAAGTATGACCAGCAGGCCAACCTCGGCCTGGAGCTGACGCCCTACCTGTGGACTCCGGCCACCTGGATGGCTGGCAAGCACGCGGCGATCCTGACCTATATCGATGAGTGGAAGAAGCCGGTGCTAGTGGGTGGCGACACTCCCACCAGCGATGGCTACATGCTGTTCCACGATGTGGACGTGGCCAAGGGCGGCATCCACCTGTGGATCAACCGCAAGGACAAGTACATGAACCAGCTCAACGGCATGATCGCCAAGCACGCCGCGGCCCAGGCCAAGGAAGGGCTGGCGGTGACCGCCGACAAGAACTGGGTGATCGTCAAGCCCGAAGACATCCAGTAAGCCAGCCTGCGCCCAGTGGCACGGGCCCGCCCGGGGTGCTTGTGCCACTGGGGACAAGGACGCCGGCCAGGGCCCCGAGGGCCTTGGCCGGGGGAATGTTTCAACTTGTGACAGTCAAAGCCCCTCTGCCATAATCGCGCCCGTTTCCACTCCTCCCGCCTGCTCTCCCTGTGCCGGGCCATGCCCCGTCTGCACGTAATGGACTACGTTGTGAGCTATCTCTCGATCGAATTCGGCTTCTGCTTCATCCTGTTCTTCGTCCTGTATTGGGGCCTGGGCTTCAGCCTGCGCTTGCAGAACGTCCTGCTGCTGGCCGCCAGCTACGCCATCCTGGCCAGCTTCAGCCTGAACTTCCTCTATATCCTGCTGGGCTATACCACCCTGGTGTACTTGCTGGGCCTGCTCAGCCAGCGGTATCCCGGACGTGGCTGGGTCAACGGGCTGATGCTGTTGCTGGTGCTGGGGGCGTTCTACCTGTTCAAGTACCAGGACTTCTTCACCAGCAGCGTACAGAACGCCTTTGCCCAGTTCGGCGTGGAAGTGTCGCTGCCGCTGCTGGAAGTGCTGCTGCCGGTGGGGCTGTCGTTCTATGCGTTCCATTCGGTCAGCTACCTGGTGTCGATCCACCGGCGCGAGCTGACGGCCGGCTCGCCGTTCGACCTGGCGCTGTACCTGGCGTTCTTCCCCAGCCTGATCGCCGGACCGGTGAACCGGGCGGTGCCGATGCTCGGGCAGATCAACCCGCCGCAACTGCGCCAGGTGCTGGAGCCGCAACGGGCGCTGGGGCTGATCGCGGTGGCGGTGGTCAAGCTGTTCTTCCTCAGCTCGTGGCTGGCCAACGAGTGGGTCGACCCGGTCTTCGACAGCCCGGTGGCCTACTCCGCCGAGCAGATCCTGCGGGCGGTCTACGGTTATTCGTTCCTGATCTATTTCAACTTCAGCGGCTACACCGACCTGGTGACCGGCATTGCCCTGCTGCTGGGTTTCCGCCTGCCGGAGAACTTCAACTACCCCTATGCGGCGCGCAACCTCAAGGAGTTCTGGGGCCGTTGGCACATCAGCCTGTCGACCTTCATCCGCGACTACGTGTACATCCCCCTGGGAGGCAACCGGGGGCCGGTCTGGCGCGGCAACCTGAACATGCTGCTGGCGATGCTGATCTCCGGCCTGTGGCACGGCGCCAGTGCCAACTTCATCATCTGGGGCGCGCTGCACGGCGTCGGCCTGGCGCTGTACAAGCTGTGCAGCCCGCTGCTGGCCCGCGGACCGCGCTGGATCGGCTCCGACCTGGCGGCGCGCTTGCTGACCTTCCACTACGTGGCGCTGGCCTGGATCTTCTTCCGCTGCGCGACCCTGTCCGATGCCCTGGACATGCTCGGCGGCCTGGGCGGGCTGTCCCTGGCCGGGTTGGCCGGCAGTGCCCTGTCGCTGCTGGGCTGCCTGTTGTTCGTGGCGTTCTACCCACGGATCGTGGCGTTGCTGCGCCGCTTGTTCGAGGCTGCCACCGGCTTGCCGTGGCTGCTGTATCCAGTGCCGCTGGGCCTGTTCATCTGCGTGGTCATCTTTGCCTCTCCATCGGGCGTGCCGGGGTTCATCTATGCCAGTTTCTAAGCCTTCACCCTTGTCGATCAGCCTGGGCAGCGCGGCCAAGGTGTTCTATGCGTTGCTGGTGACCAGCCTGTTGCTGGTGTGGTTCAACCAGCAGTCGATCCGCCTGTATTGCCAGCAGAAGTACCACGAGAGCTGCGAGATCCCCGGCCTGGCGCAGAACCCGCAGTGGCGTTTCGGCGCACAGCTCAACCAGGCCTTGGAAAACGCCCGGGTGGCCTTCGTCGACAGCTTCGTCGGCCAGGCCGAGCTGAACCTGGTGGCCGAGGTCCAGGCGGCGCCCGAGCCGGAACCTGCCGCACCAGCGCCGCAGGCCAAGCAGCCGGCAGCGGCGCACCAGGCTCCGGCAGCCAACGCCCATCCGGTCGCGCATCAGGCGCCGGTCGCTGCGCCGCCAGCGGTGGCCGTGGCGCCTGTGGCCAGCCAGCCGCCCAAGGTCGCGCAGGCAAGCATCGCGCCGCTGATGGTCAGCCTGGGCACTGGCGACGAGGTGTTCTTCGTTGGTGACTCGTTGATGCAGGGCGTGGCGCCACACATGGCCAACACCTTGCGCAAGCGCTACAACGTCAAGAGCCTGAACCTGAGCAAGCAGAGTACCGGTCTTGCCTACCCGAGCTTCTTCAACTGGCCCAAGACCGTCGAAAGCACCCTGGCCAGCAACCCCAACATCCGCCTGATGGTGATCTTCCTCGGCCCCAACGACCCTTGGGACATGCCCGAGGTCAAGGGCAAGCCGTTCCTGCGCTTCAAGACCCCGGACTGGGAGGAGGCGTATCGCCGGCGTATCGATTCGATCCTCGACACCGCCCAGGCGCACAATGTGCAAGTGATCTGGGTCGGGCCGCCGAACATGGAGAAGGCCAAGCTGTCTACGGCCATGGCCTACCTGAGTGAGCTGTACAAGGGCCAGATCGAGCAGTATCACCAGCACTTCGTGTCGGCCAACGAGATTCTCGGCTACCGCCACGACGAGTTTTCCTACTACCGCATCAATGGCGACGGGCAGAAGATCAAGACCCGGGTCGATGACGGTATCCACTTCACCACTACTGGGCAGAAGCTCATCGCCGAGCGCGTGATCTCGATGATCAACTTCCCCAGCCAACAATTGACGGAGCATTGAGATGGGGCGTTTGCAAGGTATTGCGCTGTTGCTGGGCATCACCTTGCTGAGCAGTTGCAGCCCGACCACCGAGGTCCAGGCCACTCCTGCCTCGGCACTGGCCAGGCCTGGTGCGGGCCAGAAGAAGTTGGTCACCCCCGGCAGCGATCCGAACCTGGCGCTGCTGGCACGCAAGTTCAGTACTTCCAACCGTACGCCGATCAACATCGTGCAACTGGGCGACTCGCATACCGCGGCCGACCTGTTCAGCGGCGAACTGCGCCGCCTGCTGCAGGCGCAGTACGGTGATGGCGGCATCGGCTTCGTGGCGGCGACCCCGGTGCCCGGCACGCGCTACGAGCGAGTGATCCTCAGCGCCGCCAAGCGCCAGTGGTCGCTGGTGTCGGCGCGCAACCAGCAGAGCACGCAGTTTCCCCTGGGTGGCTACCTGTCGCTGCCGCAGACCCCGGGAGCCCGGGTGCACATCGCCGAGCGCCAGCCGAGCAACCAGCAATACCGCATCTCGGCCTTGTACCAGGCGTCCAGCAACAGCACCCTGACCGCGCGGGACAACCTCAACAAGGGCAGCCGCATGCTGGCCGCCACTGGCGGGCAATGGCGCCTGAGCCCGCCGTTCAACAACCTGACCCTGCCTTTGGACCTGAGCGTGGCCAACAGCCAGGGCCTGGCCCTGGGCGGTTGGAACATCCTCGGGCAGAAGAGCGCCGGGGTGATCTATTCCGCCCTGGGCATCAACGGTGCGCGCCTGGATGTGCTGGACAAGTGGCAGCCCGGCTGGCTGGAGGCCCTCAAGGCCTTGCGTCCGGACATGGTGGTGCTGGCCTACGGCACCAACGAGGCTTTCGACGACGATATCGATCTGCAGTTGTATCGCAGCCAGTTGCAGGAGAAGGTCGCGCTGCTGCGCAAGAACCTGCCCAAGACGGTGATCCTGCTGGTGGGCCCGCCGGATTCGATCAAGCGGCGCAATGCCGGCAGTTGCGCTGCCTCGCAGCCGCAGCCGCTGCGCCAGATCATCCAGATCCAGAAGGACGTGGCCAAGACCAGCCGCACGCTGTTCTGGGACTGGCAGGCGTTCATGGGCGGCGATTGCTCCATCAGCCAGTGGCAGGCCAGCGACCTGGCGCGCAACGACCTGATCCACCTGACCGCCGATGGCTATCGCAAGAGTGCCGACGGCTTGTACCGCTTCCTGCGTGGGCAGTTGGGCGAACGCATGCCCTGAGCCTGCACTGGCGCAAGGCAAAAAAATGCCCCGCACATGGCGGGGCATTTTCATTTGCCGGTGGCGATCACAGGCTGTCGAGCAGGGCCTTGTTGCGGACCGCGCCCTTGTCGGCGCTGGTGGCCAGCAGGGCATAGGCCTTCAGGGCGGTGGTCACCTTGCGTGGACGCACCTCCGCCGGCTTCCAGCCCTTCTTGTCCTGCTCGATTCGGCGGGCCGCCAGTTCCTCGTCGCTGACCAGCAGGTTGATCGAGCGGTTGGGGATGTCGATCAGCACCTTGTCGCCGTCCTTGACCAGGCCGATGGCACCGCCGGCGGCGGCTTCCGGCGAAGCATGACCGATGGACAGGCCCGAGGTGCCGCCGGAGAAGCGACCGTCGGTGAGCAGGGCGCAGGCCTTGCCCAGGCCCTTGGACTTCAGGTACGAGGTCGGGTACAGCATTTCCTGCATGCCCGGGCCGCCCTTGGGGCCTTCATAGCGGATGATCACGATGTCGCCTTCCTTCACCTCGTCGGCGAGGATGCCGCGTACCGCGCTGTCCTGGCTTTCGAAGATCTTGGCGTTGCCTTCGAACACATGGATCGACTCATCCACGCCGGCGGTCTTCACCACGCAGCCGTCCAGGGCGATGTTGCCGTACAGCACGGCCAGGCCGCCTTCTTGGGAGTAGGCGTGCTCGACGCTGCGGATGCAGCCGTTCTCGCGGTCGTCGTCCAGGGTTTCCCAGCGGGTCGACTGGCTGAAGGCGGTCTGGGTCGGGATCCCGGCCGGGCCAGCCTTGAAGAAGGTGTGCACGGCCTCGTCATCGGTCTGGGTGATGTCCCACTTGGCGATGGCTTGCTCCATGCTGGCGCTGTGCACGGTCGGCAGGTCGGTGTGCAGCAGGCCGCCACGGGCCAGCGAACCGAGGATGCTGAAGATGCCGCCGGCGCGGTGCACGTCTTCCATGTGGTACTTCTGGATGTTCGGCGCCACCTTGCACAGCTGCGGCACCTTGCGCGACAGGCGATCGATGTCGCGCAGGTCGAACTCGACTTCGCCCTCCTGGGCGGCGGCCAGCAGGTGCAGGATGGTGTTGGTCGAGCCGCCCATGGCGATGTCCAGCATCATCGCGTTCTCGAACGCCTTGAAGTTGGCGATGCTGCGCGGCAGCACGGACTCGTCGTTCTCGCCGTAGTAGCGCTGGCACAGCTCGACGATGGTGCGGCCGGCCTGCAGGAACAGCTGTTCGCGGTCGGCGTGGGTGGCCAGGGTCGAACCGTTGCCCGGCAGGGCGAGGCCCAGGGCTTCGGTCAGGCAGTTCATGGAGTTGGCGGTGAACATGCCGGAGCACGAACCGCAGGTCGGGCAGGCGCTGCGCTCGTACTCCGCGACCTTCTCGTCAGAAGCGCTGGAGTCGGCGGCGATGACCATGGCGTCCACCAGGTCCAGGCCGTGGGAGGCGAGCTTGGTCTTGCCGGCTTCCATCGGCCCGCCGGAGACGAAGATCACCGGGATGTTCAGGCGCAGGGCGGCCATCAGCATGCCGGGGGTGATCTTGTCGCAGTTGGAGATGCAGACGATGGCGTCGGCGCAGTGGGCGTTGACCATGTATTCCACGGAGTCGGCGATGATCTCGCGGCTGGGCAGCGAATACAGCATGCCGTCATGGCCCATGGCGATGCCGTCGTCCACGGCGATGGTGTTGAATTCCTTGGCCACGCCACCGGCGCGTTCGATTTCGCGGGCGACCAGCTGGCCCAGGTCCTTCAGGTGCACATGGCCCGGGACGAACTGGGTGAAGGAGTTGGCAACGGCGATGATCGGCTTCTTGAAGTCGGCATCTTTCATCCCCGTGGCGCGCCACAGGGCGCGGGCACCGGCCATGTTGCGACCGTGGGTGGACGTTTTCGAACGGTAATCAGGCATGAAGCACTCCAGGCGGCTAATCAGGTGACAAATGGGGAGTGAGCTTCTACTGACCTCGGGAACACTCAGAAATGGCCGTGTGTCCGAAGCTGCCGATGACCTCGCGGGATCGCCGCGAGACTCAGCCTGAGCTCATAAACCCGCCGGGGATGACTGGCGATGAATACGCCCGATTCTACACCGCTGGCGTCAGGAAGGAATGCCGTGGCCGCTCTGCGGTTTCGATCGTCCTGCACGCGACCGCAGCCCGGTCCTTGCTTTAGACTCGCGGCCTTTGGATCACATGCCAACGGAACTGGAATGCTCGCTTCTTTTCGCTCCTTGAGGTTGTACCTGGTGGTTGGCGCGGTGCAGGGCATCGTGCTGATGTGGTTGCTGCTCCATAGCGGCTGGGACTCCAGCGCCATGGCAGTGCTGGCTGCTGCCGTGCTGGCGGGCGGCACCACCTTGCAATTGCAGGGCGAGCAGTGGCGGCGGTTGCGCAGTTGGGTCGCCGTGCTGCTGGTTGGGCTGTTCTCGGCAGCGCTGGCGCTGGCATGCCAGGTGCTGCCCGGGACCCTGCTGGTGGTGTGTGGCATCGCTGCTGCGCTGTTGGTGATCGCGTTAGTGGGCGCCACCTTGGCCCAGGATGGCCCCCGGTTGGGGCGACGCCTGCTGGAAAACGGCCTGTGGCTGCTGCTGGCGTTGCCGTGGCCCTGGCTGGCGCAGAAGCTGTTCAAGCTCTGGCTTGCCTATCGGCACCTGGACCCCTTCAAGAGCGAGGTGCTGGCGCTGGCCTTCTTTGCCGGCCCGCCCCTGGCGTTCTCGGTTGCACTGTTTCTCGGCCAGTCATGGCGCGCCAGGGGGCTCAGGCGCAAGCCCGTTGATTGTGCCGGTTGACCAGGCTGTTCAGGCCCAGGGCGCTGGTGCTGAGCACCAGGAAGCACAGGCCCAGGGCCATGGCCAGGTTATCGCTGGCCAGGTTGATGAAGCCGCTTATCAGGCCGCCACAGGTGAAGATGATCATGTTGCCGGCCGAGGCCGAGGTCCCTGCGTTCTGCGCAAACAGGCCCATGGCCCGGGACGTGGCGACCGGCCGGGTGATAGTCGTGCCTGCGGTGCAGACGATCATCGGTAGCAGTACGCTGCTGGCGCTCGGTTCGAAGCGCTGGAGAAACAGCATCAGCAGCCCGGACAGGGCGATCAGCAACAAGCCGGCGATGATCTGGGTGTTGGCCCGCAGATGCCGGTTCATCGCTCCGGCGGCGAGCCCGCCCAGGATATAGGCCGCGCCGTATAGCAGGAGCACCAGGGAATACTGGTAGGGCGAGAGCTGCAACTGCTCCATGAAGATGATCGGCGAGGTGACGATGAACGAGAAATGGCAGGCAAAGGCCAGCGCCGAGATCAGCCAGTAGCCCACGAAGCGCGGCTCCGCGCAGACCAGCCGGTACGCGGCGAAGATATTGCGCTGGCGGCCCTTGGCCGTGCCCGGGGTGTTTTCCAGCAGCAGCCAGGCCATGAGGATCACCAGCAGGCCGATGGCCGCGAACACCTCGAAGCTGCCTTGCCAGCCGAGTCGTTCCTGCAGCCAGGTGCCGAACAGCGGGGACAGGGAAATGAAGATCCCGCTGGCGGTGACCATGGCGATGCGCAGGCGTTCCTGTTCCTTGCCTTCGAACAGGTCCTGGACCAGGGCCTGGGATAGAACGAAGCAACCGCAACCCATGGCCTGGACCACGCGGAAGAACAGGAACCACGAGTATTGGCTGGCGACGACGCAGCCGGCCGCGCCGACCAGGGCCACGCTCATGCCCCCCAGCAACAGCTTCTTGCGGCCCAGGGAGTCCGATAGCGGGCCAACCAGCATCAGGGAAAAGGACAGGCCGATGGCGAACAGGCTGACGGACAGCGCGATGTCGGCGCTCGAGGTCTGGAAGCGTTCGGCCAGGGCAGGGAAGGAGGGCAGGATGACATCCAGCGGAAAGACTCCCAGCAGGGTCATGGTCATCAACAGGATGATGGCCGGGGTCTTCTGCGTGGCGTTGGATGCGGGGTCCATGATGCGGGGTGCTCGGTCCTTGAGGTGGTCCCGAGGATCGAGTCGTGGCCCGGCAAAGTCAATGGATGGCGCTGGCCACTCCCGTCGTCGACGGCAATGGCCAGCCGGCCGGCCTCAGCTGTTGGGCAGCAGGCGGCAGGTGATGCTCTTGATGTAGCGGGTTTCCGGGATGGCCGGGTGCACCGGGTGATCCGGGCCCTGGCCGCCGCGCTCGAGCAGTTGGATGTTGCGATCCAGGTGGCGGGCGCTGGTCAGCAGGATGTTCTGCAGGTCGTCCTCGGGCAGGTGCATCGAGCACGAGGCGCTGACCAGGATGCCGTCCTTGGTCAGCAGGCGCATGGCCTGCTCGTTGAGGCGGCGGTAGGCGCCTTCGCCGTTCTTCAGGTCCTTCTTGCGCTTGATGAAGGCGGGCGGGTCGGCAACGATCACGTCGAAGCGCTCTTCGGCGGCCTTGAGTTCCTTGAGGGCCTCGAATACATCGCCTTCGATGCAGGTGAGCTTGTCGGCGATGCCGTTCAGCGCGGCGTTGCGCTCCACGCCATCGAGGGCGAAGCCCGAAGCGTCGACGCAGAACACTTCGCTGGCGCCGAACGCACCGGCCTGCACGCCCCAACCACCGATATAGCTGAACAGGTCCAGCACGCGCTTGCCCTTGACGTAGGGCGCCAGGCGCGCGCGGTTCATGCGGTGGTCGTAGAACCAGCCGGTCTTCTGGCCTTCCATCACCGGGGCTTCGAACTTCACGCCGTTCTCTTCCAGGGCGACCCACTCCGGCACCACGCCGAACACCGTGTCGACGTAGCGCTCCAGGCCTTCGGCGTCACGGGCGGCGGAGTCGTTCTTGAACAGGATGCCGCTGGGCTTGAGCACCTGGACCAGGGCGGCGATCACGTCGTCCTTGTGGCGTTCCATGGTGGCCGAGGCCAACTGCACCACCAGGATGTCGCCGAAACGATCCACCACCAGGCCTGGCAGCAGGTCGGAGTCGCCGTACACCAGGCGGTAGAAGGGCTTGTCGAACAGCCGCTCGCGCAGGGACAGGGCCACGTTCAGGCGGTGCACCAGCAGCGACTTGTCCAGGGCCAGCTTGGCATCGCGCGACAACAGGCGAGCGCAGATCAGGTTGTTGGGGCTCATGGCGACGATGCCCAGGGGCTTGCCACCGGCAGCTTCCAGCAGCGCCTGGTCGCCTGCCTTGAAGCCGTGCAGGGGAGTGGCGGCTACATCGATCTCGTTGCTGTAGACCCACAGGTGGCCGGCGCGCAGGCGGCGGTCGGCGTTGGCTTTGAGGCGCAGGCTTGGCAGGGACATGACGTCGCTCCGGAAAAAAGGGCGCGATTATACCCCTTCGTAGGCGTTCGGTGATGGCCATTGGACCTGCGGCTAAATGCGCAAGGTAAAGTTCCTGTCGGTTTGCCCAACATTGCCGAGATAGGGGGTAGAATCGCCGCCTGACCCAGAGTGTGTACTTATGTCCCAAGAGCTATCCGCCGAACAGATTCAACAGGCCCTGCAAGGCATCAGTGTGCCGCCCCAGCCGCAGATCATGGTGGATCTGCAGATGGAGCAGTACATGCCCGATCCCGACCTCGAGGTGATCGCCAAGCTGATCTCCCAGGACCCTGGCCTGTCTGGCGCGCTGCTGAAGATCGTCAACTCGCCCTATTACGGGCTGAGCAACAAGATCGCTTCGATCCAGCGTGCGGTGAACCTCCTGGGCAGCCGCTCGATCATCAACCTGATCAACGCACAGTCGATCAAGGGCGAGATGAGCGACGAGACCATCGTCACTCTCAACCGCTTCTGGGACACCGCCCAGGACGTGGCCATGACCTGCCTGACCCTGGCCAAGCGCACCGGCGCCCAGGCCGTGGACGAGGCCTATGCGCTGGGCCTGTTCCATGACTGCGGCGTGCCGCTGATGCTCAAGCGCTTCCCCGACTACATGACCGTGCTGGAAGAAGCCTATGGCAGTGCCGGGCCCGAACAGCGGGTAGTGGATACCGAGAACCGGGTCTTCAACACCAACCATGCGGTGGTCGGCTACTACACGGCCAAGTCCTGGCGCCTGCCGGAGCACGTGACCATCGCCATCGCCAACCATCACAACGCCCTGGCGATCTTCAGCGACGAGTCCTCGCGCAACAGCCAGCTGAAGAACCTGCTGGCGATCCTGAAGATGGCCGAGCACATCTGCTCCTCGTACCGGGTACTGGGCAACCAGGTCGTAGACCATGAATGGAACAGCATCGGCCACCTGGTCCTCGATTATGTCGGCCTGTCGGACTACGACTTCGAGAACCTCAAGGAAACCGTGCGCGAACTGGGCGCCCACTGATGCCTGAACTCCCCGAGGTCGAAACCACCCGGCGCGGGATAGCGCCGCACCTGGAAGGCCAGAAGGTCAGCCGGGTGATCGTCCGTGACCGGCGCCTGCGCTGGCCGATCCCCGAGGACCTGGACATACGCCTGTCCGGGCAGCGGATCGTCCAGGTCGACCGCCGGGCCAAGTACCTGCTGATCAATGCCGAAGTCGGCACCCTGATCAGCCACTTGGGCATGTCGGGCAACCTGCGGTTGGTGGAAGTCGGCCTGCCGGCGGCCAAGCATGAGCATGTGGATATCGAACTGGAGTCGGGGCTGGCCCTGCGCTACACCGATCCACGGCGCTTTGGCGCCATGCTCTGGAGCCTTGACCCGTTGAACCACGAGTTGCTTTCGCGGCTGGGTCCGGAGCCACTGACCGACCTGTTCGACGGCGAGCGCCTGTTCCAGATGTCCCGCGGGCGTTCCATGGCGGTCAAGCCGTTCATCATGGACAACGCGGTGGTGGTGGGGGTGGGCAACATCTACGCCACAGAAGCCTTGTTCGCCGCGGGCATCGACCCACGTCGCGAGGCCAAGGGCATTTCCCGGGCGCGCTATTTGAAGCTGGCGATCGAGATCAAGCGGATCCTGGCGGCGGCTATCTTGCAGGGTGGCACCACCTTGCGCGACTTCATCGGCGGCGATGGCCAGCCCGGCTACTTCCAGCAGGAACTGTTCGTCTACGGGCGAGGCGGGGAGCACTGCAAGGTCTGCGGCACGGGATTGCGCGAAATCAAGCTGGGCCAGCGTGCCAGCGTCTACTGCCCACGCTGCCAGAGCTGATCCCGGCATTACTGGCGGCGCGCCTGCCAGCATCCATCCGGCCGCGCCCTGGCAAGCGCCGGGGCCGCCAGGGCTTCTGGCGGATCAGGCCTTGCCGGTGATCTTGCGATACTTGGCCATCAGCTCTTCTTCGGTTTCCGGACGGTTCTCGTCCAGGGGAATGCAATCCACCGGGCACACCTGCTGGCACTGCGGCTCGTCGTAGTGGCCGACGCACTGGGTGCACAGGTTCGGGTCGATGACGTAGATCTCTTCGCCTTGGGAAATGGCCGCGTTGGGGCACTCGGGTTCGCAGACGTCGCAGTTGATGCAATCGTCGGTGATGATCAGGGACATGGGGTACTCCGGCCTGGGCGGCGGGCCCGGGCATGTAGAAACGAATGCGCGCAATTGTGCCGTATTGACGCCCGCAGTGCACGCGGGCGCGATGGCTGACACCGGGCGCAGGCCCCCTTGGCGGGGGCCAGATGGCTTATTTCTTGAAGCGCAGGGTCAAGGCTTCGGCGACCGCCGGATGGACGAACTTGGTGATATCGCCCCCCAGGGCCGCGATTTCCCGGACCAGCGTCGAGGAAATGAACGAATAGCGCTCGGACGGGGTGAGGAACAGGCTTTCCACGTCCGGAGCCAGTTGGCGGTTCATGTTGGCCAGTTGGAATTCGTATTCGAAATCCGAAACGGCCCGCAGGCCGCGCAGGAAGACATTGGCGTTCTGCTCCTTGGCGAAATGCGCCAATAGCGTCGAAAAGCCCACGACTTCAACGTTGGGCAGGTGCTTGGTCACCTCTCGCGCCAGCTCCACGCGCTGTTCCAGGGGGAAGAGCGGGTTTTTCTTGGGGCTGGCGGCGACGGCGATGATCACGTGGTCGAACAGCCGCGAGGCGCGTTCGACCAGATCGCCGTGGCCCTTGGTAATAGGGTCGAAGGTTCCTGGGTACAGCACTCGGTTCATCGCGTCGTCCTGGCGGGAATCCGTTGGGGAATCGGATGGTATCGCAGCCTTTCCGGTCGGCCAAGTCGCCTTTTGGAGTACAAGTGCCCGCGGACATCATCGATACCGAGCCTCATCACGCGGTTTTCAAGCGCTCGGCCAGGGCCGTGGCCAGCTGTGCGGTCAAGCCGTACACCGACAGCTGCGGGTTGGCGCCGATGCTGGTGGGGAACAGCGAGCCGTCATGGATCGACAGGTTACGCAACTGGTGGTGGCGGCCAAGGCTGTCGGCTACGGCGACCTTCGGATCCTGGCCCATGGCGCAGCCGCCCATCACGTGGGCGCTGCCCAGGCGGGTGCGGTACAGGGCCAGCTCCAGGCCGTCGATCTGGCTGCGGACCTCGGCCAGGGTCTTGGCGAACCGTGCATCGCTGTGCAGCGGCTTGACCGCCTTGGCGCCGCCGGCGAACTGGATCTCGGCCATGCTGTGGAAGGCCCGGCGCAGGCCATCCCAGGCATAGGGCGAGACCTGGTAGTCGAGCACCGGGCTGCCGTCGCCGCGCAGTTCGACGTTGCCGCCGGTGCTATCGGGATGAAAGCCGTCCCGCAGCAGGGCCAGCATGGCGTGGGTATGGGGCAGTTGCTCCATGGTCAGGCCGCTCTGGGGGCCGAAACCGCCCAGCAGGGTGCTGGCCAGGGCGGGTTGCAGCGGCGGTACCTCGAGTTTGTAGGCCATCTTGCCGGTGGTGCCGTCCTGCCATTGGAAATGGTCGGAATAGATCGACTGCGGCGCGCCGTAGAAAGGGTTGATCACCTCGTCGAACTGTCCGGCGGAGAAGTTCACCAGGTGCAGGAACGTACGCTTGCCCAGGCGCGAATGCGGGTCCGGGGCATCGGAGCGCAGCAGCAGGGCCGGGCTGTTGATGCCGCCGCCGGACAGTACGTAGTGCTTGGCCTTGACCATGATCTTGCGGCCGGTGGGTGCCACGCAGCGAGCGTCCATGGCCAGGCATTGCAGGCCGGTGACCCGGTCGCCATCGAGTTGCAGGCGGTCGGCCCGGGCCAGGTACAGCAGTTCGCCGCCTTTCTCCAGGGTCGCCGGGATAGTGGTCACCAGCATCGACTGCTTGGCGTTGGTCGGGCAGCCCAGGCCGCAGTAGCCCAGGTTCCAGCAGCCGCGTACGTTGCGCGGGATCACGTGCCAGCTGTAGCCCAGGGCTTCGCAGCCCTTGCGGATCACGTCGTTGTTGGCGTTGGGCGGCATGACCCAGGGCGCGACTCCCAGGCGCTGCTCCATCTTCTCGAACCAGGGGGCCATTTCGGCCGAGCTGTGGCCCACCACGCCATGCTCCCGGGCCCAGTGCTCGAGGGTCGGGTCGGGGGTGCGGAAGCTCGAGGTCCAGTTGATCAGGGTGGTGCCGCCCACGGCGCGCCCCTGGAGGATGGTGATGGCGCCGTCCTTGCTCATGCGCCCGATACCTTCCTGGTACAGGCTGGTGTAGGCCTGGTCCTCGAGCATCTTGAAGTCGTCGCTGGTCTTGAGCGGGCCTTCCTCGATCAGCAGCACCTTGTAGCCGGCGGCGCTGAGGATCTCGGCCGTGGTACCGCCCCCGGCACCACTGCCGACGATGGCGACATCGGCCTCCAGGGTCAGGTCCTGCTCCAGTTGCGAGCCGTTGTAGGTTTTCCAGCCACGAGTCAGGCCTTCGCGAAACAGATCAGGTACAGGCATATCGGGTGCTCTCTTATTATCGATGTCGTGGCGCAACGGCACGGTAGCCGCGTCTCTCCCGGGCGCGGCCAGTGCCAACGGCTGGCTGGGTCAGACCTTGGGTGGCCCGGGGTAGCCGCAGTGAGCCCAGGACTCGGGGCGGGTATACCAGGCCATCATCACCAGTTGCAGCAGCGAGGCGTGGCCCATGCGCAGCAGCGACAGGTAGCTGTTTTCCCAGCGACTGAGGAAGTTGCGGATGTCCTCGGCGCTGGCGTTCTCCCAACTGCCCCAGATTCCCGTCAGTGGCCCACGGGTCACGGCCATGCCCAGCACGTCGAACAGTTGCTGGGTCAGCTTGAGCATCTCCGGAGATAAATGGTTGAGGGCGTTGTCCAGGTTTACCAGGGCGCCGTCGACGGCAGCGGACATCCTGTCCACTGCCACGGCACCTTCGAGCATCACTGGGATCAACGCTCGCAGAAACGGCAATTCATTGCTGCGCAAGATGGCATAGCCGTTGGCTGGTGTGCTGGCGGAGCAACCGCTGAGGCTGGCGCCAAGGCCGGCGGTGGCCAGGAAGGCACTGGCGCAGAGGCCGATTTTCAGCAGGCCGCGCCGCGACAGCGCGGGTGTTTCAGACAGGCTAGGGGTCATTGTTGTTATTACCCTGCAATCGACTGGTTGAAAAATCTCGAGCAGCGACTGCGCTGGCAATCGCTGCGGTTTCAAGGCTCCTAGCGGATGAACAGCTTCTGGATCAGTTTCTGGATCGACTTGCCGTAGGGTGGGTAGATCAGGCGGGCGGCGTTGAAGCGCTGCTTGATGAACACCCCCTTGGCCTTGCTGAAGGTCAGGAAGCCCTCGTGACCGTGATAGTGACCCATGCCGGAAGGGCCGATGCCACCAAAAGGCAGGTCATCCTGGGTCACGTGCAGCAACGTGTCGTTCATGCAGGCGCCGCCGGAGTGGGTCTCGGTGAGGACCCGCTGCTGCTCGGCCTTGTCGTAGCCGAAGTAGTACAGCGCCAGGGGCCGTGGCCGCTCGGTGACATAGGCCAGGGCCTGGTCCAGCGTCTTGTAGGGCACGATGGGCAGGATCGGGCCGAAGATCTCGTCCTGCATCACCGTCATGTCGTCGCTGACATTGAGCAGCAGGCTGTGGGGCAGGCGGCGTTCCTGCCCCTGGTCGAACAGCGGCACCAACTGCGCGCCTTTGCTGGTGGCGTCGCTCAGGTAGCCGTTGAGCCGCGAGAGCTGGCGCTGGTTGATGATCGCGGTGTAGTCGGGGTTGTCCACCAGGGTCGGGAAGAACCCACGCACCACCTGGCGATAAGTGTCGACGAAGGCCTCCACACGGTCCTCCGGTACCAGCACGTAGTCCGGGGCGACGCAGGTCTGGCCGGCATTCATGGTCTTGCCGAAGGCGATGCGCTCGGCGGCGTCCTTGAGTGGCACGGTATGGGAGACGATGGCCGGGGATTTGCCGCCCAGCTCCAGGGTCACCGGGGTCAGGTTCTCCGCCGCGGCGCGCATCACATGCTTGCCGATGCTGGTGGCGCCGGTGAACAGCAGGTGATCGAAGCGCAGCTTGGAGAAGGCCATGCCCACTTCCGCCTCGCCCAGGACCACGCAGACCAGGTCTTCGGGGAAGATCCGCGCCAGCAGTTGCTTGAGCAGCAGGCCGGTGGCGGGGGTCGACTCGCTGAGCTTGAGCATGACCCGGTTGCCGGCGGCCAGGGCGCCGGTGAGCGGTCCCATGCACAGGAACAACGGGTAGTTCCAGGGCACGATGATGCCCACAACGCCCAGGGGCTGGTAGATCACCTTGGCCGAGGCTGGCTGGAAGGCCATGCCGACAGCGCGGCGGGAGGGTTTCATCCAGCGCTTGAGGTGCTTGCGGGCATAGTGGATGCCATGCAGGCTGGGCATGATTTCCGCCAGCAGGGTTTCATCGGCGCTGCGGTTGCTGAAGTCCTGGCTGATGGCGTCGATCAGCGCCTGGCGTTCGGTATTGAGCAAGTCCTGCAGGGCCTTGAGCCATTGGTCGCGCTGGGCGGCTGGCGGCATCGGATGGGCGGCATAGGCCCGGCGCTGAGCTTCGAACAGCTCGAGCAGCCCGTCCTGTTGCTGGAGGGAATCCTGAAGATAGGCGATCTCGGCAGACATGATCGGGCTCCGAATTTTGTGAGGTGGCTAGTTTTTTAGAGCTTATACTCTAGATTGTCAATTGCTCCTCCCGTGCCGGTGTCGATTTATCCCCAGGGGGATAGGTCGTAAAATGTCCCCAGTCTTCCGAATAAAGCCCGTATCCATGGCCCCACGTATAAAAACCCGCGAGCGCATCGTCCAGTTCAGCCTCGAGCTCTTCAACCAGCAGGGCGAACGCAACGTCAGCACCAACCATATTGCGGCGCATATGGAGATATCCCCGGGGAACCTGTACTACCACTTCCCCAACAAGCAGGCGATCATCGCCGTGCTCTTCGCCGAGTACGAGAGCCTGGTGGACAGCTTCCTGCGTCCGCCGCCCGGGCGTGCCGCCACCGTGGAGGACAAGCGCTACTACCTGCAGGCCCTGCTGGCGGCCATGTGGCGCTACCGCTTCCTGCACCGCGACCTGGAGCACCTGCTGGACAGCGATCCCGACCTGGCGGCGCGTTACCGGCGCTTCTCCCAGCGCTGCCTGATCCAGGGCATGGCCATCTACGGGCGTTTCGTCGACGCCGGGATCATCGCCATGGACAGGGTGCAGATCGAATCCCTGACCCTCAATGCCTGGATCATCCTCACCTCCTGGGTGCGGTTCCTGTGCACCACCCGCGAGAACTCCACCCACCTGAGTGAGGAAGCGATCAAGCGTGGTGTCTACCAGGTGCTGGTCCTGGAGGCCGGTTTCGTCACCGAGCAGGCGCGGGGCGAGGTCAACAAACTGTTCGAAGAGTTTTATGTGCCCCTGGCCCAAGCCTTGGAAGAAGTGCAGTAGGATCAAGCCTTCGACACTTATTCACAGGAGCCCGCTATGCCCCTCGCGCAATTGATCAGCCCGCTAGCCCTGGACCAGAAGAGACAGCAGCCCGGCCTGGTGATCCTGGATTGTCGCTTTGCCCTGGAAGACCCGGACTACGGGCAACGCAGCTATGCCGAGGGGCACCTGGCCGGGGCGCATTTCGCCGACTTGAACCGGGACCTGAGCGGACCTGTGGTCAAGGGCGCGACCGGCCGGCACCCGCTGCCGGACCCGGCCCGCCTGGTGGAGCGCCTGCAAGCCTGGGGGATCGATAACGACAGCGAGATCGTGCTGTATGACGATGGACCCGGCGCTTATGCCGCCCGCGCCTGGTGGCTGCTGGCCTGGCTGGGCAAGCGTGATGGGGTGTTCATCCTCGATGGTGGCCTCAAGGCCTGGCACGCCGCGGGCCTGCCCCTGAGCCTGGATCCGCCGCCTGCCGTCCAAGGTCACTTCAGCGGCCAGCCGGACTCGCACCTGCTGCTGGACGCGGCGCACTTGCAACAGCGCCTGGGCCAATCGGACCTGACCCTGCTGGACGCCCGGGCCCTGCCGCGTTTTCGTGGCGACGTGGAGCCTATCGATCCGGTGGCCGGGCACATTCCCGGCGCGCAGTGCGCGGCGTTCACCGACAACCTGGGCAGTGATGGGCGTTTCCTGCCGGTGGAGCAGCTCAAGCAGCGCTTTGCCGAAAAACTCGCCGGGCGTTCGCCGGAGCAACTGGTGGCCTATTGCGGTTCGGGGGTGACGGCCTGCCACAACCTCTTCGCCCTGTGCCTGGCCGGGTACCCGCTGGCCCGCTTGTATGCCGGCTCCTGGAGCGAGTGGATCACCGACTCCCGGCGGCCTGTGGCCAAGGGCGACTGAGCCCGTCGTTGCGGGCCTGGCAGCCCCGGGCCGCGCGTCACTTCAACCGGGCCCAAGCCGGGTTCAGGGTGCCTGCAAGGCGCTGCGGTAGGCCGCCGGGGCGACTCCATAGACCTGCTTGAACTGCCGATTCAGATGGCTCTGGTCGGCAAACCCCAGTTGGGTCGCCACCTCCAGCGGCAGGCAGCCGTCGCGCAAGAGGGCCCGGGCCTTGGCGATGCGCTGCTGCATCAGCCAGGTGTGGGGCGGAATCCCGGTGGCGCGGCGGAATACCCGGGCAAAGTGAAATGGCGACAGGTTCACCGCCGCCGCCAGTTCCTCCAACGATGGCGGTTCAGCCAGCTGGGTGCGCAGCAGTTCCTTGGCTTGCACTATGGCCCGATGTTCCTGCCCCGGTTCGCGGGGCGCCTTGACCCTGGCATGGCGTTGCAGCAGCCGGAGCAGCATTTCCCGCCACAGGGTCTGTTGCTGCAGGGCGGTGGCCGGGCTTTCCAGCAAGTGATGCAGGTGCACGAAGCCCTTGACCAGGTCCGGGTCGCGGTACAGCGTCGCGCCGAAGGCCGGCAAGGTGCCACTGGGTAGCTCCAGTTCATCCAGCAGCCCCAGCACCTGCCGGTTGTCCGGGTAGAAGGCCCGGTACAACCAGCCGTCCTCGGTGCCCTTGGCACCGGTGTGCAGTTCATCGGGGTTGATCAGCACCAGGGTGCCGCTGCCTGCCAGGTGTTCGGCGCCCCGATAGCGGTAGCGCTGGGCGCCGGCCATGATCATGCCGATCACGAAGCCGTCATGCACATGGGGTACGAAACGGTGCTCGATGTAGCGCGCGGACAGCAACTCGACCCCGGTCAGGGGCGCGGTCTGCCAGAAGCGGATCGATTCCCGGGACGACTTATCCATGGCGACCCAGGCCTGCCAGCCATTGGGGAATCCGGCGCTCCAGATAGTAGCCGGGCTGCTTGAGGGTACCGTCGACGAAACCCACGTGGCCGCCCTTGGCCTGCAGCTCGAAGCGGGTGCTGGCCGACAGTTCGCTGGCTTCGGGCAGGCTGTGGGGGAACACGAATGGGTCGTCGGCGGCCTGGATGATCAGGGTCGGCGTGCGGATTTCCCCAAGGAAATAGCGGCTGGAGGCGCGCCGGTAATAGTCCTGGGCATCGGCAAAGCCATGCAGCGGCGCGGTGACCCGGCCATCGAAGTCCCAGAAGGTGCGCATCCGCGTCAGCGGGCCCAACTGCGCCAGGGTCGCCAGGCCTTCATGGCGGCCGTCGTGCTGGAACTGGCGCTGCTTGTCCTTGATGTAGGCCAGCATCTCGCGCATGAAGTGCGCCTGGTAGATCCGCGAAAACCCCTGGCCGATGCGATCGGCACACTGGTCCAGGCGAAATGGCACCGACACCGCGGTGGCGCCTTGCAGGAAACTGGCGCTACCGGTTTCCCCCAGGTACTTGAGCAGCACGTTGCCACCCAGGGAGTAACCCACCGCATACAGCGGCGCCTGGGGGCGCTTGGCCCGCAGGTGGGCGATGGCTGCGGCCAGGTCTTCGCTGGCGCCGGAGTGATAGCTGCGTGGCAGCAGGTTGGGCTCGCCGGAGCAGCCACGCCAGTTCAGCGCCGCACTGGCCCAGCCCTGGGCCGCCAGGGCTTGCTGCAGGCCGGCCACATAGTGCGAGCTGGAGGAGCCGGTCAGGCCATGCAACACCAGCACCAGCGGTGCCTCGGCGCTATGGGGGCCGTGCCAGTCCAGGTCGAGGAAGTCGCCATCGTCCAGCCACAGGCGTTCGCGCTGGTGCTGTAGCGCGGTGGCCGGACGCCACAGCGGGCCCCACAGGGTCTGCAGGTGCGGATTGCCTAGGCCGAAGGCAGGGATGAAGCGATCTGGCGAGTCGGGCACGGGGAGTATCTCGATGCAGCGGTGCGCGGCCCGGCCGGGCCGCGCACCTTGTTCCGGCCGGCGTTAGCCGGCGTTGTCTGCCATACGTTGCCACAAGGAGTAATACACCTGCCCGGATTTTTGTTCACGGTGCAGGCGCCAGCGCATCGGCAGGCCCAGGGAGGAAGGGGCGGCCTCGCTTTCGGTGTAGATCCAGGCGTCGTCCGCCAGCCAGCCGCGCTCTTCCAGCAGGGCGCAGGCGGCGGGCAGCAGGTCCTGGTGGAAGGGCGGGTCGAGGAACGCCAGGTCGAAGGCGCTCGCCGGCTGGGTCTCCAGGTAGCGCAGGGCGTCGGCGGTCTGCACTTGAGCGACGGTGCAGCGCAGGGTGCCCAGGTGCTCGCGCAGGCTGGATACCGCGACGCTGCTGTTGTCCAGGGCCAGGCCACTGGCGGCGCCACGGGACAGGGCCTCGAGGAATACCGCGCCGCTGCCGGCGAACAGGTCGATCACCTTGGCTCCGGGCACGTAGGGCGCGAGCCAGTTGAACAGGGTCTCGCGCACCCGGTCCGGGGTCGGGCGCAATCCCGGCAGGTCGGGGAAGCTCAGCTTGCGGCTGCGCCACTCGCCGCCAATGATGCGCAGCTGGCCCACGCCGTTGTGTGGGTTGTGGGCGGGTTTCTTGGTGGGACGGGCTGGACGGGCCATCAGTGCTCCGGAACCCCGAGCGGCTGCTCGGCGGGTTTGTCAGTAGGGGGCGGCAACGGCTTCTGGGCGACGGTCGGGCCGGCGCTGACGATCACCATCTTGTCGACGCTCAAGTGTTTGTTCATGGCGGCCTTGACCTGCTCCACGGTCAGCGCCTGGGATTGGCGCATGAAATCTTCCAGGTAGCTCAACGGCAGATTGTAGAAGCCCATGGCGCCCAGCTGGCCGACGATATCGGCGTTGCTGGCGGTGGATAGCGGGAAGCTGCCGGCCAGTTCACGCTTGGCGTCGTCCAGTTCCTTCTGGGTCGGGCCGTTCTTCAGGTAGTCGGCGAATACGTCTTGCACCAGCTTGAGGGTGCCTTCGCTCATCTCGGCGCGGGTCTGCAGGTTGATCATGAACGGGCCACGAACCTGCATCGGGGTGAAGCCGGAGTAGACGCCGTAGGTCAGGCCGCGCTTCTCGCGGACTTCGCTCATCAGCCGGGTACCGAAACCACCGCCGCCAAGGATCTGGTTGCCCAGGGAGACCGCAGCGTAGTCCGGGTCGTCACGGTCGATCCCCAGTTGCGCCAGCAGCAGGTTGGTCTGGGTCGAAGGGAACTCGATATGGCCGATGCTGGCCTTGGGTTCGCTGGGTTGGGCGATCTTGGCCAGGGCCGGGCCCTTGGGCAGGGCGGCGGAGACCTGGGCGGCAATCGCCTCGGCATCGCTGCGCGAGAGGTCGCCGACCAGGGCGATCACCCCATTGCCAGCGGTATAGGCCTTGGCGTGGAACGCTTGCAGTTGCGCCAGGCTAATGTCTGGAACGCTCTTGGCATTGCCTTCGCTGGCATGGGCATAGGGATGGTTGCCGTACAGGCGCTGCATCAGCTCCAGGCTGGCCAGCTTGCCGGGGTTTTGCTTCTGGTACTCGAAGCCGGCGAGCAACTGGTTCTTGATCCGTGCCAGGGAGTCGGCAGGGAAGGTCGGCTTGCCCACCACTTCGGCAAACAGATTCAGCGCCGGCTGGCGTTTATCCACCGCGCTGAGGCTGCGCAGCGAGACCACGGCCATGTCCTTGTAGGCGCCGTTGCCGATATCTGCTCCCAGGCTTTCAAAGCCCCGGGCGATGGCGCCAACGTCCTTGCCGGGCACACCCTCGTTGAGCATGGCGTTGGTCAGCAGGGCCAGGCCGGAGGTATTGCCATCCTGGCTGCTGCCGGCGGCGAAGATCAGTCGCATGTCGAACATCGGCAGCTCGCGGGCCTCGACGAACAATACCTTGGCGCCTTCGGCGGTGTTCCAGGTCTGCACATTGAGATTGCGATGGCTGGGAGCCTTGCCGTCCAGTTCGGCCAGGGACTGCAGCTTCTGGCTGCTCTTGGCGTTGTCCAGGGCCTGGCTGGCGTTGCTTTCGCCGGAGCGCGACAGGTACAGGCCACCAGCGGTGATCAGCGCCACAAGCGCGGCGCCCAGGAGGATCGGCGAAGCATTCTTGCGCTTAGTCATGAGCGGATTCCTCAGGCAGTACGTGGGCCACGCTCATACGTTGCCGGGTGAAATAGGTGCGTGCAGCCTTCTGGATATCTTCCGGGGTCACGCTTTGCAGTTCGGCAAGCTCGGTGTCCATCAGCTTCCACGAGAGGCCGACGGTTTCCAGCTGGCCGATGGCGGTGGCCTGGCTGGTGATGGAGTCGCGTTCATAGACCAGACCGGCGATCACCTGGGCCCGCACGCGTTCCAGCTCTTCTGCGGACGGCGGGGTGGTCTTCAACTGGTCCAGCATGCGCCACAGACCGGCTTCGGCCTGGGCGATGGTTTTCTTCTTCTGGCTGTTGGGGGTGGCCGAGAGCATGAACAGGCTGTCGCCCCGGGTGTAGGCGTCGTAGCTGGTCGAGCCGTTGGACAGCAGCTCTTCGCCACGCTCCAGCTGGGTCGGGATGCGCGCGCTGTAGCCGCCATCCAGCAAGGCCGAGGCCAGGCGCAGGGCGTTGACCGCGCGCTTGTCTTCGGCAGTGGCGATGCTTGGCACGTTGAAGGCCAGCATCAGGCTTGGCAGCTGGGTCTTCACGTGCAGGGTGATCAGGCGCTCGCCGGGCTCGGCCAGTTCCATGGGGATCTTCGCTGGCGGTACGTCACGCTTGGGAATCGCGCCGAAGTAGCGCTGGGCCAGGGCCTTGACCTCGTCCGGGGTGACGTCGCCGACCACTACCAGGGTGGCGTTGTTGGGCACATACCAGGACTGGTACCAATGACGCAGTTCCTCGACCTTCATCCGGTTCAGATCGGCCATCCAGCCGATGGTCGGCGTGTGGTAGCCGCTGGCGGGATAGGCCATGGCCTTGAAGCGCTCGTAGGCCTTGGACAGGGGCTTGTCGTCGGTGCGCAGGCGGCGCTCTTCCTTGATCACCTCGATCTCGCGGCTGAACTCGTCGGCCGGCAGGCGCAGGCTGGCCATGCGATCGGCCTCCAGCTCCAGGGCCACGCCCAGGCGGTCACGGGCCAGAACCTGGTAGTAGGCGGTGAAGTCGTCGCTGGTGAAGGCGTTCTCCTCGGCGCCCAGGTCCCGCAGGATCAACGAGGCTTCGCCGGGGCCGACCTTCTCGCTGCCCTTGAACATCATGTGTTCCAGGGCGTGGGACAGGCCGGTCTGGCCCGGGGTTTCGTAGCTGGAGCCGACCTTGTACCAGACCTGGGAGACCACCACCGGGGCGCGATGGTCTTCGCGGACCACGACCTTCAGGCCGTTGTCGAGGGTGAATTCGTGGGTGGGTTGCGGATCGGCAGCCAGGGCTGCAAGAGGCAGACAAACTGTGCTGAGCAGCAGGCCTGCGGCGCGGCGGGCTAGAGCATTCATTCGTTTTTAAACCTGTTGGGCTGCCCGCTGGGTATGGGCCTGCGGGCGAGAGGTTGGGGCGTATCGCCATTCATTGCCAGGCCGGGCCTGCGGGTGGCCACGCGGTACTGGTAATGAGGGGTGACAGGCCCTAGGATACTGATCCGTTTTACTGGCGGCCACGCCTATCAGGTTCTCGCGCGTCAGCAATAACTTGATCGGGTTGTATGAGTTACCGGCAATAATCCTTGATTTATCAGCTAAAATTCGACTTTTCGCCGATTTTGCCGCTCCAGTCCTTTAGTAAAATCGATCCTTGAGATGCTTTCGGGCATTTCGACAACATGTTGCGCGTGAACAAGCTGGATGAAACATAGTCTGTTCTGCATCGAATATTTATTGACCGAGGCGCCTGCTGGCGCATCGCTACCTTGAGATAGCCGTCTCCATGTTTGGTTCCAACGACGACAAAAAGACTCCAGCCGCGGCTGGCGAGAAGAAAGGCCTGTTCGGGTGGCTGCGCAAGAAGCCGCAGGAACCCGTCGTCCAGCAGCCTCCAGTGCCGGCCGAGCCGGTAGCGGCTCCAGTCATCGAGCCGGCGCCGAGTGTCGCCCCGGTCGAACCGGTGGCCGCGTCGCTCGCCGAACCGCTGGCGCAACCCCAGGCCCAGCCCCATTCGTCCGCGCCGGTCGCCCCCGACCTGCCCCTGACGCCGAACCCAGAGCACAAACCCTGGCTGACCTTGCCGGTGGCCGAGGAGCCCGTGGCGCTGGTGGAGGACGTCCAGGTCGAGCATGTGACGCCGCTGATTCCGGCCGTGGCTCCGGCACCTGAGATCGTGGCCGAGGCCCCGGTGGTCGCTACTGTGGCTGAAGAGGCGCCTGTTGCCCCGGTGTTCGTCGCCCCCGAGCCTGTTGCTCCTGCTCCTGCTCCTGCTCCTGCTCCTGCTCCTGCTCCTGTCGCGGAGCCGGTAGCGGCCGTCGAGCCGGAGCCGGCGGTCGAGCCGGTTCGTCCCGGCGAGGAGAGCAAGGTCGGTTTCTTCGCCCGCCTCAAGCAAGGCCTGTCCAAGACCAGCGCCAGCATCGGCGAGGGCATGGCCAGCCTGTTCCTGGGCAAGAAAGCCATCGACGACGAACTGCTCGAGGACCTGGAGACCCGCCTGCTGACCGCCGACGTCGGGGTCGAGGCCACTTCGGTGATCATCCAGAACCTGACCCAGAAGGTGGCGCGCAAGCAGCTCACCGACTCCGACGCGCTGTACGCCTCGCTGCAAGCCGAGCTGGCCGGCATGCTCAAGCCGGTGGAGCAGCCGCTGAAAATCGTGGCGCAGAACAAGCCATTCGTGATCCTGGTGGTCGGCGTCAACGGTGCCGGCAAGACCACCACCATCGGCAAGCTGGCCAAGAAACTCCAACTGGAAGGCAAGAAGGTCATGCTGGCCGCTGGCGACACCTTCCGCGCCGCGGCGGTGGAGCAACTGCAGGTCTGGGGCGAGCGCAACAAGATCCCGGTGATCGCCCAGCACACCGGGGCCGACTCGGCCTCGGTGATCTTCGACGCCGTGCAGGCCGCCAAGGCCCGCGGCATCGACGTGCTGATCGCCGATACGGCGGGGCGCCTGCACACCAAGGACAACCTGATGGAAGAACTGAAGAAGGTTCGTCGGGTCATCGGCAAGCTGGATGCCGACGCGCCCCATGAGGTGCTGCTGGTGCTGGACGCCGGTACCGGCCAGAACGCCATCAACCAGGCCAAGCAGTTCAACCAGACCGTGGAGCTGACCGGCCTGGCCCTGACCAAGCTCGATGGCACCGCCAAGGGCGGCGTGATCTTCGCCCTGGCCAAGCAGTTCGGCCTGCCGATCCGCTACATCGGCGTCGGCGAAGGCATCGACGACTTGCGCACCTTTGAAGCAGAACCCTTTGTCCAGGCACTGTTTGCCGAGCGGGAGCGTTCATGATTCGTTTCGAACAGGTCGGTAAGCGCTATCCCAATGGTCACGTTGGCCTGCATGAGCTGAGCTTTCGTGTCCGGCGCGGCGAATTCCTGTTCGTCACCGGCCATTCTGGCGCCGGTAAAAGCACCCTGCTGCGCCTGTTGCTGGCCATGGAGCGCCCGACCTCGGGCAAGCTGCTGCTGGCCGGCCAGGACCTGGGACAGATCAGCAATGCGCAGATCCCGTTCCTGCGCCGGCAGATCGGCGTAGTGTTCCAGAACCACCAGCTGCTGTTCGATCGTACGGTCTTCAACAATGTGGCCCTGCCGCTGCAGATCCTCGGCCTGTCCAAGGCCGAGATCGCCAAGCGCGTAGACTCGGCCCTGGAGCGCGTGGCCCTGTCGGACAAGGCCGAGCTCTACCCGGGCGACCTGTCCACCGGCCAGCAGCAGCGGGTCGGCATCGCTCGCGCCATCGTCCACCGTCCGGCCTTGCTGCTGGCGGATGAACCCACCGGTAACCTCGACCCGCGTCTTGCGGCGGAAATCATGGGCGTATTCGAAGATATCAACCGTCTGGGCACCAGCGTGCTGATCGCCAGCCACGACCTGGCCCTGATTGCCCGTATGCGCCATCGCATGCTGACCCTGCAACGTGGCCGCCTGATCGGCGATGGGGAGGCCGGCGTATGAGTGCCACCCGTACCCCTAAAGTGGCGGAGCGCGTGGCGCCCAAGGCCTCCGAGGCACCGCCGCCGAAGAAAAAACGTGACGAAGACGATGGTCCCGACTTCGGTACCTTGCTGCACGCCTGGATCGAAAGCCATCGCGCCAGCCTGCTGGACAGCCTGCGGCGCCTGGGCAAGCAGCCGATCGGCAGCTTCTTCACCTGCCTGGTGATGGCCGTGGCCTTGAGCCTGCCCATGGGGCTGTCGCTGCTGCTCAACAACATCGAGCGCCTGGGCGGCTCCTGGCAGCGGGCAGCGCAGATCTCGCTGTACCTGGATCTGGGGGCATCGGCCAGCGAGGGCGAGAGCCTCAGCGAGCAGATCAAGGGCCTGCCGGGCGTGGCGGATGCCGAATTCATCAGCAAGGAAAAGGCCCTGGAAGAGTTCCAGCAGCAGTCCGGGCTGGGCGAAGCCTTGCGCGAGCTGCCGCATAATCCGCTGCCGGGCGTGGTCCTGGTCACGCCGCAGGAAGTGGACAAGGCCACCCTGGAGGCCCTGCGCCAGCGCCTGGCGGAAATGCCCAAGGTGCAATTGGCCCAGCTGGACCTGGTCTGGGTCGAGCGATTGGCGGCGATCCTCAAGCTTGGCGATCGTTTTGTCTTCGGCCTGACGGTGCTGCTGGTTTCCGCATTACTTTTGGTGATAGGCAATACCATTCGTCTTCATATTGAAAACCGCCGCACGGAGATCGAAGTGATTAAACTCGTCGGCGGCACAGACAGCTATGTGCGACGTCCTTTCCTATACATGGGCGCGCTGTATGGCTTCGGTGCGGGGATCTTCTCCTGGGGTGTCCTGGCCTTCGGCCTGGACTGGTTGAACGATGCGGTAGTAGGCCTGGCAGGCCTCTACGGCAGCGATTTCGCCCTGGCGGGGGTACCTGTCGCCGACGGTCTGTCGCTCTTGCTAGGGGCGGTGCTGTTGGGTTATATCGGTGCGTGGATTGCGGTGGCCCGCCACCTGAGGGAGCTGGCACCGAAGTAGTGTCTTTTTGCTTGTATTGACCTTTCAGCGTTCATGGGAACTTGTTTAGCGGTTTCCGGTCAATTTTCGCAGTGCTGAACTGCACGAGTCATGTGAGTCGGAGGTTTTTTCGTATGACCACTTCTTTGCAACCTGCTTACGCATTGGTTCCAGGCGCAAACCTGGAGGCCTATGTGCACACGGTGAACAGCATTCCATTGCTGACGCCGGAGCAGGAGCGTGAACTGGCCGAGAGTCTCTACTATGAGCAGGATCTTGAGGCAGCTCGGCAGATGGTGCTTGCCCACCTGCGTTTTGTCGTACATATCGCCCGCAGCTATTCCGGCTACGGGCTGGCCCAGGCCGACCTGATCCAGGAAGGCAACGTTGGCCTGATGAAAGCCGTGAAGCGCTTCAATCCCGAGATGGGCGTGCGCCTGGTGTCCTTTGCCGTGCACTGGATCAAGGCGGAAATCCACGAGTTCATCCTGCGCAACTGGCGGATCGTCAAGGTCGCGACCACCAAGGCCCAGCGCAAGCTGTTCTTCAACCTGCGCAGCCAGAAGAAACGCCTGGCCTGGCTGAACAACGAGGAAGTCCATCGCGTGGCGGAAAGCCTTGGCGTGGAGCCGCGTGAAGTGCGGGAGATGGAAAGCCGCCTGACCGGCCAGGACATGGCCTTCGACCCGGCTGCCGAAGCCGATGACGACAGCGCTTTCCAGTCGCCGGCCAACTATCTGGAAGATCACCGCTACGATCCGGCGTTGCAGCTGGAAGACGCTGACTGGAGCGACAACTCCACCAGCAACCTGCATGAAGCGTTGCAAGTGCTGGACGAGCGTAGCCGCGACATCCTCTATCAGCGCTGGCTGGCTGAAGAGAAGGCAACGCTGCATGATCTGGCGCAGAAGTACAACGTTTCCGCCGAGCGGATCCGCCAGCTGGAAAAGAGCGCAATGAACAAGCTGAAGCTGTCCATTGCCGCCTAAGCGCCAGCCAGGCCACAAGCCAAACGCCCCGAGATGATCGGGGCGTTTTTGTTTGTGCCTTGATGTTTTACTCGGCCCACGGCGCCCGGCGTGATTCGTCCAGGCGATTGAGATAGTCGGCCCCGCCCAGTTGGCTCATCTGCCGCCGGATCCAACCGGCACGCTGGAGCACGTAGGTACTGGGACGAGCTGCGCTCCAGACCCGGGGGTTGGGCAGGACCGCCGCCAGCAGGCTGGCTTGCTGGCGACTGAGATTGGCGGCGCTGACGCCGAAGTGATGGCGTGCGGCGGCTTCGGCGCCGAACACGCCTTCATCCCACTCTGCACTGTTGAGATAGACCTCGAGAATCCGCTGCTTCGGCCAGAGCACCTCGATCAGGGCGGTGAACCAGGCTTCCAGGCCCTTGCGCAAGTAACTGCGGCCGGACCACAAGAACAGGTTCTTCGACACTTGCTGGCTCAAGGTGCTGGCGCCGCGGATCTTACCGCCGCGTTCGTTGTAGGCCAGGGCTGCCTGGATGGCATCGAAGTCGAAACCCCAGTGCTCGGGGAATTTCTGGTCTTCGCTGGCGATCACCGCGACCTTGAGGTTATCGGAGATCTCGTCCCAGGGTTTCCAGCTGCGCTGCAGGTCGATGGGGTCGCCGTCGACCCAGGATTCGATCTTGCGCTCCACCATCAAGGCCGTGCCTGGTGGCGGTATGAAACGCAACAGCAGCACCAGCGCGATACTGCCGACGACGAACCACTTCAAGGCTTTTACCAGACGACGAAACAGATAACGCAGCATAGAGATGGCTTGGCCGAACCGTTTGAGCGCGCCATTATACAGACCCTTTGCGCGGAATCTGACTGGAGTTCCCCATGTTGCGTGGCTTCCTGATGCTGGCTGCTTTCTTCGGTTTCACCGGGGTGGGCCTGGGTGCTTTCGCCGCCCACGGCCTGAAGAATCGCCTCAGCGCCGAGTACCTGGCCATCTTTCATACGGGAGTCACTTACCAGCTGGTGCACTGCCTGGCCTTGTTCGGCGTGGCGCTGCTGGCCACCCAGGTGCCGGGGCGCCTGGTGACGTGGGCGGGAGCGGCCTTCACCCTGGGCATCCTGTTGTTTTCCGGCAGCCTGTACCTGCTGACCCTGACCGGTATCGGCAAGCTGGGCATCATCACTCCGCTTGGCGGCGTAGCCTTCCTTGCCGGCTGGTTGCTGCTGGGGCTTGCCGCCTGGCGCCTGCAGGCGGCGGCCTGACGCTTGTAGCTGACCTTTAGGTCATGATCGGGCTAGAATGCTGGCCCCTAAAAAGTGATGGCGGCCTCGAGCATGCGCATTCAGTTGAACGGTGAATCCTTTGAATTGCCCGATGGCTCGACCGTCGCGGCCCTGCTGACGCGCCTGGACCTGACCGGGCGGCGGATCGCGGTAGAGCTCAACATGGATATCGTTCCGCGCAGCCAGCACGCTGAAACGTCCCTCAACGAGGGTGACCAGGTGGAAGTGGTCCACGCCATCGGCGGCGGCTAGCCAGCAACTGCCGCCCCGGCGGCGCCGCGCTGAAGCCGCCCACAATGCCCAGCCAGTCGGCTGGCCTTGCATTGGCGCCTGTTCTGCCTTTCCTTCGCGCTACCTGCCCGTAGCGTTCGGTCTACCAAAGAATTCTGCAAGAACCTCACCCCAACAGAGGATTTCCGATGAGCAACGTTCGTAGTGACAAGCCTTTCGTCCTGGCCGGTCGGACGTACCAGTCGCGTTTGCTGGTAGGTACCGGCAAGTACCGCGACCTGGAAGAAACCCGCCTGGCCATCGAGGCCTCCGGAGCCGAGATCGTGACCGTCGCCGTGCGCCGGACCAACATCGGCCAGAATCCGGGCGAACCGAACCTGCTGGATGTCCTGCCGCCGGACCGCTACACCATCTTGCCCAACACCGCCGGTTGCTATGACGCGGTGGAGGCCGTGCGTACCTGCCGCCTGGCCCGCGAACTGCTCGATGGCCACAACCTGGTGAAGCTGGAAGTCCTGGCCGACCAGAAGACCCTGTTCCCCAACGTGCTGGAAACCCTCAAGGCCGCCGAAGTGCTGGTCAAGGAAGGTTTCGACGTGATGGTCTACACCAGCGACGACCCGATCATCGCCCGCCAGTTGGCGGAAATGGGCTGCATCGCGGTCATGCCCCTGGCTGGCCTGATCGGTACCGGGCTGGGAATCTGCAACCCCTACAACCTGCAGATCATCCTCGAAGAAGCCAAGGTCCCGGTACTGGTGGATGCTGGTGTCGGCACCGCTTCCGATGCCACCATCGCCATGGAGCTGGGTTGCGAGGCGGTGCTGATGAACTCGGCCATCGCCCATGCACAGCAGCCGGTACTGATGGCCGAAGCCATGAAACACGCGATTGTCGCGGGCCGCCTGGCGTACCTCGCCGGTCGCATGCCGAAGAAACTCTATGCCAGCGCATCCTCGCCGCTGGATGGTCTGATCAAGTAAGAGCCATTGATGACTGAATCAAACGACACGCCAATCCAGCCGGAAGCTGGCGACGAACGCCAGCACCGCCGTATCAAGAGCTTCGTGATGCGCGCCGGACGCATGACCGAAGGCCAGCAACGCGGCCTGGATCAGGGCGCCCCGCTGTATGTGCTGCCCCTGGCCGATGCCCCGGTGGATTACGACCAGGTGTTCGGCCGTTCGGCGCCGCGCTCCCTGGAAATCGGCTTCGGCATGGGCCACTCGCTGCTGGAGATGGCCGCGGCAGCCCCGGAGCAGGATTTCATCGGCGTGGAGGTCCACCGTCCGGGCGTCGGCGCGCTGCTCAATGGCGTGCTGACCCAGGGGCTGACCAACCTGCGGGTCTACGACTGCGACGCCATCGAAGTGCTCAACCGCTGCGTGGCCGATAACAGCCTCGATCGCCTGATGCTGTTCTTCCCCGATCCCTGGCACAAGAGCCGGCACCACAAGCGTCGTATCGTCCAGGCGTCCTTCGCTGAGCTGGTGCGCAGCAAGCTCAAGGTCGGCGGTATCCTGCACATGGCCACCGACTGGGAGCCCTATGCCGAGTACATGCTGGAAGTGATGAACGTCGCTCCGGGCTACCGCAACCTGGCCGAGGACGGCAAGTGCGTGCCGCGTCCGGCCGAGCGTCCGATCACCAAGTTCGAGCGCCGCGGCGAACGCCTGGGCCATGGCGTCTGGGACCTGAAGTTCGAGAAGCTCGACTGACCTGCCGCCCCTCTTCCCGAGGGGCTCTTGCCGGGCCCTGCAATGGCCCGGTCGCTAAACCTCGGTGATGCAGCTGGCCGGGACCTGGTCGGTCAGCCACACGCCATTCTCCGCCTGGTAGAACTTGCAGCCCCGGGCCTGCATGGCCTGGGTATCGATCTGCAGCAGCACCACCTGGCCGTAGCGCTGGCCCACCGAGCGGGCAGTATCGGGGTCATGGGACAGGTGCACGTGATGGCGCGAGCCCGGAACCAGGCCCTGCTGGTGGATCGAATCCATGAAGCGCGTGGCGGTGCCGTGATAGAGCACGGCTGGCGGCTGGCGCTCTTGCAGTTGCAGCTGCACGGCCTTGTTGGAGTGGCCCTGGGCGGCGCGAATGCGCTGGCCGTCGGCCGACAGGGTGAAGCGTTTCTTGTCGCTATCGCGGACCACCTGCTCGATCAGCTCCCGAGTCAGTGGCCGGCCCTCGCTGGCCGCGCCGGCGATCAGCGCGTCGATCTCGCCCCAGCCTTCACTGTCCAGCTCCAGGCCAATGGCCTGGGGCTCATGGCGCAGCACATAGCTGAGGAACTTGCTGGTGGTCTCCATGAGGCCCTTGCTCATATGCATCCTTGTTCAGTCGGGGATCCGCATCAGCGGCGATCGGCGACCACGCCGATCAGTACCAGCACCACCAGCAGCACGGGCGCCAGGCTGTAGTTGTTGAACTGGCTCAGGCCGCGGACGATCCACGGCGTGGCATAGATCAGCGCCAGGCCGCTGCCGATCATGCACAGCAGGGCCATCAACGGTACCCGCAGGGCGCCGGCGAGGCCGCCCAGGCGCGCCTCGACCCAACCCTTGATGTCGGCGCCGAACAGCACCAGCAGGCAGCCCACCAGCGCCAGGGAGATTTCCGAGAGATTGCTGCGGCTCCAGCGGGACACGGTGGCAAGCAGGTCGAGTACCAGATCCATGTGATTTCCTTAGATCAGAAAGTATTGCAGCAGGTCGTTGAGGAACAGTTGCCCACGGGGCGTGGCCGCCAGGCGTGACGGTTCGACCTGCAACAGGCCGCTTTGTTCGGCCTGGCGCCGGCCCTCGGCGAGGCTGGCCAGGTCCAGGCCGGTACGCTGGGCGAACAGCGCCGCATCCACGCCATCGGTCAGGCGCAGGGCGTTCATCAGGAACTCGAACGGCAGCTCATCGTTGTCCAGGGCCTTTTCGCCGGCCTTGAACGGCTTGGCCGGGTTCAGGTAGTCCTTGGGCAGGCGGGTTTTCCAGGTACGCAGAATGCGCCCGTCCGGGTGACTGAGCTTGCCGTGGGCCCCGGCGCCGATGCCGATGAAGTCGCCGAAGCTCCAGTAGTTCAGGTTGTGTCGCGCCGCACGGCCGGGCTGGGCATAGGCCGAGACCTCGTACTGGGCGTAGCCATGCTCGGCCAGCAGTGCCTGGCCGGCTTCCTGGATGTCCCACAGGATGTCGTCTTCCGGCAGGGTCGGCGGCTGGCTCCAGAACACCGTGTTGGGCTCCAGGGTCAGCTGGTACCAGGACAGGTGGGTCGGCTTCATGGCGATGGCTTGGCGCAGGTCGCCCAGGGCATCTTCCAGGGACTGGTCCGGCAGGCCGTGCATCAGGTCCAGGTTGAAGTTGTCGAACCCGGCCTGGCGCGCCATGTCGGCGGCACGCACGGCTTCGGCACCGCTGTGGATACGACCCAGGGCTTCGAGCTTCTGCTCCTGGAAGCTCTGGATGCCGATGGACAGGCGGTTGATCCCCAGGGCGCGGTAGGCGGTGAACTTCTCCTGCTCGAAGGTCCCGGGGTTGGCTTCCAGGGTGATCTCGATATCACTGGCGAACGGGATGCGTTGCTGTACCCCAGCCAGCAGCCGGCCCAGGGCCTGGGCGCTGAACAGGCTCGGGGTGCCGCCGCCGAAGAAGATCGAGCTCAGTTCCCGGCCATGGGCGGCAGGCAGGTCCTGGTCGAGGTCGGCCAGCAGGGCGTCCACGTACTCCTCTTCCGGCAGCGTCGGGCTGGCGGCGTGGGAGTTGAAGTCGCAATAGGGGCATTTGCGTACACACCACGGGATGTGGATGTACAGCGCCAGGGGCGGTAATTGGGGCAGGGCCGGCCGGGGCGCTTGCGCGCCGCCAAGGATCAGCGGCGACGCGGCGGGATCACGGTTCATTGCAGGCCCAGGCGTTGCCGCAGGATGGCCATGGCGCGGGCGCGGTGGCTGAGCTGGTTTTTTTCCACCGGGTCCAGTTCGGCGCTGGAGCAATTGCGCTCCGGCACCCAGAACAGCGGGTCGTAGCCGAAGCCGTGCGCGCCGCTGGCGGCGGTGAGGATGCGCCCGTGCCACAGGCCTTCGCAGAGGATCGGCAGCGGGTCGTCGGCGTGGCGTACCAGGGCCAGGACGCAGACGAACTGCGCACCGCGCTGTTGCTCGGGAACCTCCTTGAGGGCCTCCAGCAGCTTGGCGTTGTTGGCCGCGTCGCCCTGGCCATCGGCGTAGCGTGCCGAATAGATGCCCGGGGCACCGCCGAGGAAGTCCACCGCCAGGCCGGAATCGTCCGCCAGGGCCGGCAGACCGGAGATGCGCGCGGCGTTGCGGGCCTTGAGGATGGCGTTCTCGACGAACGAGAGTCCGGTTTCCTCGGGCTCGATGCTGCTGAATTCGCCGATCGAGCGCAGTTGCACCGAGGCGCCGAGCATGGCCTGGAGTTCTTTGAGTTTGCCGGCGTTGTGGCTGGCCAGTACGAGTTGCGTGAGGTTCATCATTCGCCCGGGAATAGCTCTTGGTTGAAGCTGAAGCTGTTGGTATCGCCACCAGCTTGCACGCTGATGGTGAAGGTGCGGTTTTCCTGTTGTTCCACCGGGAACTGGGCGATGTAGTAGATCGCGCCCTGTTCGGTGATCTGGCGGAACTTCAGGGGAATGCTCTTGCTGGTCAGGTCCTTGACCGTGCCGCTGACCTGGCCGACCAATGGCTTGCCATCCTTGATCAGCGAAACGTTGATCACCCCCTGGTTCTTGCTGCGAACCAGCTCTGCGGCCCTGGCGATGTCAGGTTGCAAGTAGGTGGAGTTGAAGGTGTTGTAGTGCACGGTGATGTCGCCGAACACTTCCTGGCGCTCGCCCTTGATCGGGTCCGCGGCCAGGGCCGAGAGGCTCAGGCAGGCAGACAATAGAAAAGTGACCAGACGTCCCATGATCTTTCTCCTCGATGCGATGTGGGTCAAACCGCGACCTTGTGATCCTGCAGGCCGGGACTGCTGAGGCGGTAGATGCCGATCTCTCCCAACAGATTAGGCCATAGCTTACTGGCCCACCCATGGCGGTGTTGTTGATCGACCGCAAGGCGATTGATCACCCGGGCCTGGCGCTCGCGGCACAGTTCCTCGAAGTCCTCGAAGGTGCAGAAGTGGATGTTCGGCGTGTTGTACCAGGTGTACGGCATGAATTCCGACACAGGCATCCGGCCCTTGCTGGCCAGGTACCAGCGGCAGCGCCAGTGGCCGAAGTTGGGGAAGGTGATGATGCACTGGCGGCCGACCCGCAGCATCTCGTCCAGCAACTGGTCGGGGTAGTGCACGGCTTGCAGGGCCTGGGTCATGACCACGACGTCGAAGCTGTTGCTGGCGAAATTGCCCAGGCCCTTGTCCAGGTCCTGCTCGATGACATTGATGCCCTTGGCCACGCACTGGGCGATGTTGTCGGCATCGTTCTCCAGGCCGTAGCCGGTGACTTGCTTGTGTTGCTGCAACCAGCTCAGCAGTTCGCCATTACCACAGCCCAGGTCGAGGACGCGGCTGCCGGCGGGGATCCATTCCTGGATGATTTCCAGATCGGCTCTCATCGTGTCCTCACAGCGTGATGCGGTTCATGTAGTGACCGAATGCCTGCAGGTAGCGCGGGATCGGGATCAGGAAGGCGTCGTGGCCCTGGGGTGCGTCGATCTCCAGGTAGCAGACGTCCTTGCGCGCGGCCATCAGCGCGTCCACCAGTTCCCGCGAGCGGGCCGGGGAGAAACGCCAGTCGGTGGTGAAGGACATCACGCAGAACTTGGCAGTGGCGTTGGCGAAGGTCCTGGCCAGGTCGTCGTCGCAGTTGGCTGCCGGGTCGAAGTAGTCCAGGGCCTTGGTCATCAGCAGGTAGGTGTTGGCGTCGAAACGCCCGGAAAACTCCTCGCCCTGGTAGCGCAGGTAGCTTTCCACCTGGAATTCCACGCTGTGGAAGTCGTAGTTGAGCTTCTCGCTCTTGAGCCCGCGGCCGAATTTCTCGCCCATGGAGTCGTCGGACAGGTAGGTGATGTGCCCCACCATCCGCGCCAGCATCAGCCCACGCTTGGGGACCACCTGGTGTTCCTGGAAGGAGCCGCCATGGAACTCCGGATCGGTGAGGATCGCCTGGCGCGCCACTTCGTTGAAGGCGATGTTCTGCGCCGACAGCTTGGGCGCCGAGGCGATGGCCAGGCAATGCCGGACCCGGTCCGGGTAAGTGATGGTCCATTGCAGCGCCTGCATGCCCCCGAGGCTGCCGCCGATCACCGCGGCCCACTGGGCGATGCCCAGGCGGTCGGCCAGGCGGGCCTGGCTGTGCACCCAGTCTTCCACGGTCAGTACCGGGAAATCGGCGCCGAACGGTCGGCCGGTCTCCGGGTTGAGGCTGCTGGGGCCGGTGGAGCCGTTGCAACCACCGAGGTTGTTGAGGCTGACCACGAAGAACTTGTTGGTGTCGATCGGCTTGCCCGGGCCGATGCAGCTGTCCCACCAGCCGGGCTTGCGGTCTTCTGGGCTGTGGTAGCCGGCCGCATGGTGGTGGCCCGACAGGGCATGGCAGATCAGCACCGCGTTGCTGGCGCTGGCGTTGAGCTGGCCGTAGGTTTCGTAGATCAGGTCGTAGGCCGGTAGCGAGCGGCCGCAGGCCAGGGCCAGGGGCTCGTTGAAGTGCGCAACCTGAGGTGTGACCAGACCAACGGAATCGGCGGGAAAGGCAGTTGGCATCGACCCTGCTCTCATTCAAATGAGGCGTAAGTCTAAAGACCGCTGTGTCCAGCGGCAAGCAAAGCCCGGGCCTGGATTTGGCTGCTGGAAAGGACGGCCTGCGAATCAGGCCGGACGTGCCAGGCCCGGTAGCTCGGGGAGTTTCTTCGGCGCGAGCAGGCGCACCCGCTTCTGCCGGTTCAACTCACCGCTGACCAGGCTGACATGGCTCTTGGGGATGCCGAAGGCCTTGGCCAGGAACGCCATCAGGTGCGCGTTGGCCTTGCCTTCGACGGGCGGGGCGGTGAGGCGGATCTTCAGCCGATCGCCATGCAGGCCAGCGAACTCATCGCTGCTGGCCTTGGGCTGCAGGTGGCAATCGAGCAACAGGTCGTCGCCGTCCCAGCGGAAGTAGCTCATCAGATCAGCCCGAACAGCTCGCGGGGCATGAAGGCGTAGTACGCCAGGCGCGGGATCAGCCCCTGTTGCAGCAGCTGGATCACCAGGAACGCCAGGATCGGCGAGATGTCCAGGCCACCCAGGTTCGGCACGATGCGGCGGAACGGCGCCAGCAGCGGCTCGCTCAATTGGTAGGCCAGCTCGGCGCCGGGGCTCTGGCTGCCAGGCGCGACCCAGGACAGGATCACGCTGATGATCATGGCGAAGAACCAGATCTTGAGGAACAGCGCGAAGATGCCGATCGGCGCCCAGATCAGCAGCCCCAGCACGTTGAAGGGAATGCCGTAGAGGGTCAGGACGATGGCGAACAGCACCATCTGCACCACCAGGGCCAGCACCAGCGAGGACATGTCCAGGCCGAACATGCTGGGGATCACCCGGCGTAGCGGCTTGAGCAGCGGCTGGGTGGCCCGCACGATGAACTGGCTGATGGGGTTGTAGAAGTTGGCCCGCACCGCTTGCAGCATGAAGCGCAGCAGGACGACCAGCAGGTACAGGCTGCCCAGGGTCTGGATCACCAGGATGGCAGCGTCGTTGAGTCCGAACATATCGATTCCTTTGTAGGGGCGAATTAGCGGCCGAGTTGTTCGGCCATTTCCGCCGAACGGTGCGCGGCGGCACCCAATGCTTTTTCCACCAGGGCCTCGAACCCGTCGGCCTGGAACGACTGGATCGCCGCTTCCGTGGTACCGGCCGGCGAGGTCACGCGACGGCGCAGCTCGGCGGCGTCGACATCGCTGGAAACCGCCATGTGGGCAGCGCCCAGGGCGGTCTGCAAGGTCAGTTGGGCGGCGGTTTCCCGTGGCAGGCCGAGTTTCTCGCCGGCGGCGGTCATGGCCTCGATCAGCAGGAAGAAGTACGCCGGGCCGCTACCGGAGACCGCGGTTACCGCATCCAGTTGCTGCTCCTGTTCCAGCCACAGGGCGGTACCCACGGCGGACAGCAGTTCTTCGGCCTGGCGGCGCTGCTCGGCGCTCACCCGGTCGGTGGCATACAGGCCGCTGACGCCCTGGCGCAGCAGGGCCGGGGTATTGGGCATGCAGCGCACGATCGGCTGCTCGCCCAGCCAGGCGCCCATGCTGGAGCAGGTGATGCCGGCGGCGATGGAGACCACCAGTTGCCCGGGTTGCAGGCTCGGACGCAGGGTCTCGCACACCGCCTTCATCGCCTGGGGCTTGACCGCCAGGACGATCACATCGACCCCGGCAATGGCTTCGGCGTTGTCGGCAAAAACCTGGATGCCGTGTTCGGCGGCCACCTTGGCCCGGGTTTCGGCGCCAGGGTCACTGGCGCGGATCTGCGAGGCGTCCAGGCCCTTGGCCCGCAGGCCGCCGATGAGACTGGCCGCCATGTTGCCGGCACCGATAAAAGCGATACGAGTCGTATTCATGACAGGTCCTTATCAGGGGTCAGGGCCAGTCCCTCAGGACTGGCTGTAGTCGCGGGCGCCAAACAGCGCGGTACCGATCCGCACCCAGGTGGCGCCTTGGGCAATGGCCGCTTCGAGATCGTGGCTCATGCCCATGGATAGAGTGTCCACGGGCAGTTCGAGACTGTCCCGCAGGTGGTTGTTCAGGTTCTGTACCGCAGCAAACGCAGCGTGTTGGGCCGCAGGATCCTCGGTGGGTTCGGGAATCGCCATCAGCCCGCGCAGGCGCAGGCGTGGCAAGGCAGCGATGGCGCGGGCCAGCTCCGGCAACTCGGCGGGCGTGCAGCCGGACTTGCTGGCTTCGCCACTGACATTGACCTGGAGGCAGATGTTCAGTGGCGGCAGTTCGGCCGGGCGTTGCTCGGAGAGGCGTTGAGCGATTTTCAGGCGGTCCACGGAATGCACCCAGTCAAAGTGTTCGGCGATGGCGCGAGTCTTGTTCGACTGAATGGGGCCGATGAAGTGCCAACTCAAGGGCAGGTCGGCCAGTTCCTGTTGCTTACCCAGGGCTTCTTGCAGGTAGTTCTCGCCGAAATCGCGCAAGCCGGCGGCATGGGCCTCGCGCAACGCGGCGGCGGGCTTGGTCTTGCTCACGGCCAGCAACTGGACGCTGTCCGGGGCCCGCTGTGCGGCCTGGCAGGCGCTGCGGATGCGCTCGGCTACCTGGGCGATGTTGTCTGCTATCGTGGACATTCGATTCCGTCTCAAAAGTATCTGCGGCCGGGCGCCTGCGAACCGGGCCGCCACCTGCCGCGTGAATCCACCAGTCCCTGCCTGCCGATCGGCCCGAGCCACGCTCCTGGGCCGCGCCGGGCATTGTCCGGCACCAGGCAGCCGGGCTGCTGGCTGCGCACGGGTCTGAAGCTCGCGGCATTCTACTGGAATTGGGGGGCACTATGGTCATCACCGAATTGCTGCTGTCGAGCGTCTCGCGCGGGGCTTCCGACCTGCATCTGTCTGCTGGGCTGGCGCCGTTGCTACGCATCGATGGCGATATCTGCCCTCTGGATGGGCCGGTACTGGATGCGTCCCAGGTGCTGGCGTTGATCCATGAGCTGATGAGCGAGTCGCAGCGCAAGGCCTTCGCCAGCCAGCAGGACCTGGATTTCGCCCATGAACTGCCCGGGGTGGCCAGGTTTCGCGTCAATGCGTTCCAGCATGCCCGTGGTGCGGGAGCGGTGCTGCGGTTGATTCCTTCGCGGGTGCAGAGCCTGGAAGAGCTCGGGCTGGGGCCGGTATTCCGGCAGGTCAGCGAGTTGCCCCGGGGGCTGGTGCTGGTGACCGGTCCCACCGGCAGCGGCAAGTCCACCACCCTGGCGGCGATGGTCGACCACCTGAACCGGACCCGCCACCAGCACATCCTGACCATCGAGGACCCCATCGAATTCATCCACCCGCCGCAAGGCTGCCTGGTGCACCAGCGTGAAGTGGCACGCGACACCCAGAGCTTCGCCACGGCCTTGCGCGGGGCCCTGCGCGAGGACCCGGATGTGATCCTGCTGGGCGAGCTGCGGGACCTGGAGACCATCCGCCTGGCGCTCACCGCTGCGGAAACCGGGCACCTGGTGCTCGCCACCCTGCACACCTCGTCGGCGGCCAAGACCATCGATCGCTTGGTGGATGTGTTTCCGGGAGAGGAGAAGGCCCTGGTGCGCTCGATGCTGGCCGAGTCATTGCAGGCGGTGATCGCCCAGGTACTGCTCAAGCGCATCGGGGGTGGAAGGGTGGCGGCCCACGAGATCATGCTGGGCACCGCGGCGATCCGTAACCTGATCCGCGAGGACAAGGTGGCGCAGATGTATTCGGCGATCCAGACTGGCGGGGCCCAGGGCATGCAGACCCTGGACATGAGCCTGAAGGCATTGCTGGCAAAGGGCTTGATCAGTCGCGAACAGGCGCGGGAAAAGGCACGAATGCCCCAGAGCCTGTGAAGGGCGGGCAAGCGCCGCCAGGCTGGCCTGGCGGCGAAGCGGAATCAGCGCTGGACGACCCGCAGGGTCTTCTGTTCCTTGGGCAGGACCCGCTTGGCAACCACGTAGTGATTGTCCCAGTAGGGTTTCTTCAAGGTGTCGATGGTGACCGACTTGCCGCGCCGCGGAGCGTGGATGAAGCGATCGTTGCCCAGGTAGATGGCTACATGGTTGACCTTGCGGCTCTTGATGTTGAAGAACAGCAGGTCGCCCGGCTTGAGATCCTTGCGCTCGACCTTCTGCCCATGGCCGCTGGCCATGGCGTTGGAGGTGCGTGGCAGATCCACGGCGGCGACGTCATTGAAGGCGTATTTCACCAGGCCGCTGCAGTCGAAACCCTTGCTCGGGCTGCTGCCGCCCCAGCGATAAGGCGTGCCCAGGGCGTTGACGGCGCGGCTGAGGACGTTGCTGCTTTGCTTGGCGCCCATCTGGGGTACCAGCTTGCTGTCGACCTTGGCCAGTTGGGTGGAGTGCCGGCTCGTGGTCTTATGCTTGGCCGAGACCGTCGAAACATGGGATTTCGGGGTGTAGCCGTTGATGTTGGGAAGTCGTTGCTCACGGTTGGTGGCGTGGGCGGCCAGTGGCATTAATAGGCAAATGGTCAGCCATGTCTTGATAAATGGACGCATTAGGCAAGGCTCTTATTGATTAGCGCGCAACTTTATAACAGCTTTCAGGTCACTTCCGAGGCCGTTTGTCGACTAGACCTTGGGGTCAACTTCGGCAAAGAGGCGGCAACTTGACGCAGAAAACCGTTAGAAGTCATGCAACACAAGGCTTTGGCGGAAGAGAAGGTAGCATCGACCACACGTCGAGCGCCTGTAAAAAAGTCACAAAGTTTTTGAGAAAATTTATCTATCACCCGCCAAGAGGCATTTGATGAACAGCTATCGCCAGGATTCCGCGACCCACGACACCCACAGCAAGGTGATCGGCTACCTGCTCTGGATATTCGGCTTTACCGGTGCCCACCGCTTCTATTACGGCAAGCCGGTGACCGGGACCCTCTGGTTCTTCACCTTCGGCCTGCTGGGCATCGGCTGGCTGATCGACTTGTTCCTGATTCCTTCCATGGATCGGGAGGCGGACCTGCGGTTTACCGCCGGTCCATTGGAATACAGCGTGGCCTGGATACTCCTGACCTTCCTCGGGGTGTTCGGCGTGCACCGCATGTACCAAGGCAAATGGCTGAGCGGGGTGCTCTACCTGTTCACCGGTGGCTTGTTCTTCATCGGGGTGCTGTATGACTTCTGGACCCTGAACGACCAGGTCTCCCTGGAGAACGCCAAGCGCCGTTGATCCCGTCATCGGCGCCGGCGCCGGCGGTGATGGCTGATGTAGCGCCTGGCGCAGTGCGGGCGGCCCTTCCGGAGCCGTTCGCAGCCTGCGCCAGCGGCTACAGGATCAATCAGCCCTGGTGGCTGATATGGCCATCCACCAGGGTGTAGCGCACTGCGCCCGGCAGGCTGTGGCCAAGGAACGGGCAGTTCTCGCCACGGGACAGCCAGCGCTCGCCGGCCACGGTGGAGCTGGCCGGGTCGAACAGCACCAGGTCGGCCGGGCCACCCACCGTCAGTTTGCCGGCCGGCAGGCGCAGGGCGTCGGCCGGGCCGGCGCTCAGGCGGGCCATCAGGGTCGGCAGGTCCAGCAGGCCGTCCTGCACCAGGGTCAGGGCCAGCGGCAGCAGCAGCTCGACGCTGCTGATACCTGGCTCGGTAGCGCCGAACGGAGCCAGCTTGGCATCGCGCTCATGGGGCTGGTGATGGCTGGCGATGGCTTGTACCACACCGGATTTAACTGCTGCGCGCAGGGCCTCGCGGTCGGCGTGCGAACGCAGGGGCGGCTGGACGTGATACAGGCTGGAGAAGTCGATCAGCGCCTCATCGGTCAGGATCAGCTGATACAGGGCGACATCGGCGGTGACCGGCAGGCCGCGGGCCTGGGCCTGGGCGATCAGTTCCACGCCGCGGGCGCTGGTCAGCTGGCTGAAGTGCGCGCGCACCCCGCTTTGTTCCACCAGCAGCAGATCCCGGGCCAGGGCCACGGTCTCGGCGCTTTCGGGAATCCCCGGCAGGCCGAGGAAGCTGGCGGTGGCGCCTTCATGGGCCAGGCCGCCTTCGGCCAGATCGCGGTCCTGGGAATGGAAGATCACCGTCAGGTCGAAGGTGGCGGCGTATTCCAGGGCGCGGCACAGGGTGCGGGTGCTGCGAAAACCCTCCAGGCCGTTGCCGAAGGCCACGCAACCAGCATCGCGCAGGGCGATCAGCTCGGCCAGTTGCTCGCCGTCCAGGCCCTTGCTCAGGGCGCCGATCGGGAACACCTTGCTGTTGCCGGCTTCGCGCGCGCGGTCGAGGATCAACTCGGCCACCGCCGAGGTGTCCAGCACCGGCTTGGTGCGTGGCGGGCAGCACAGGCTGGTGACGCCACCGGCAGCGGCGGCGCGGGTTTCGCTGGCGATGCTGCCCTTGCGGCTGTAGCCCGGCTCGCGCAGGGCGACGTTCAGGTCCACCAGGCCGGGGGCGGCCACCAGGCCCTTGCCGTCGATCACGGTGACGGCGTTGAAACCTTCCGGGGCGGCGCCGATGGTGGCGATCTTGCCGGCTTCAAGGTGCAGATCGGTAACTTGATCCAGGCCGCTGCTTGGATCGATGACGCGGGCGCCGAGAATGCTGAGCTTCACTGGGCGTTCTCCTGCTCGAATTGTCGCTGGGCGGTCTGCCCGCTCATGGCCATGGACAGTACGGCCATGCGCACTGCGATGCCGTAGGTCACCTGGTTGAGGATCACCGAGTGCGGACCGTCGGCCACCGCCGACTCGATCTCCACGCCACGGTTGATCGGGCCCGGGTGCATGACGATGGCGTCGGGCTTGGCGCCGGCCAGGCGCGCGGTGGTCAGGCCGAACAGGCGGTAGAACTCGCCCTCGCTGGGCAGCAGGCCGCCCTGCATGCGCTCGCGCTGCAGGCGCAGCATGATCACCACATCGACGTCTTTCAGGCCTTCGGCCATGTCGGTGTAGACCTTCACCCCGTACTGCTCGATGCCGATGGGCAGCAAGGTCTTGGGCGCGATCACGCGGATATCCGGGCAGCCCAGGGTCTTGAGCGCCAGCATGTTGGAGCGCGCGACCCGCGAGTGCAGGATGTCGCCGACGATGGCCACCGAGAGGTTCTCGAAGCCGCCCTTGTGCCGGCGGATGGTCAGCATGTCGAGCATGCCCTGGGTCGGGTGGGCGTGGCGGCCGTCGCCGCCGTTGATGATCGCCACCTGCGGGCACACGTGTTCGGCGATGAAGTGCGCGGCGCCGGAATCGCCGTGGCGCACCACGAACATGTCGGCGGCCATGGCCTCGAGGTTGCGCAGGGTGTCGAGCAGGGTCTCGCCCTTGCTCGCCGAGGAGGTGGACACGTTCAGGGTGATCACGTCCGCCGACAGTCGCTGGGCAGCCAGTTCGAAGGTGGTGCGGGTGCGGGTGGAGTTCTCGAAGAACACGTTGCACACGGTCTTGCCGCGTAGCAGCGGGACTTTCTTCACCGCCCGGGCGCCGACTTCGAGGAAGGAGTCGGCAGTGTCGAGGATTTCCGTCAGCAGCTCGCGGTTCAGGCCGTCGAGGGAGAGGAAGTGGCGCAGCTGGCCCTGATCGTTGAGCTGCAGCGGGCGCTTGGCGTCTAGAGGCGTCATCGCAATGGACTCTTTAAAAGGGCAGGTTTAGAGGGCGAGGTCTTGGAGCTCGAGTTGAAGCGGCGCAGGACCGGACAATTTTACCCGCTCGTGGGTCGCCAGCGACAGGGTCGCACCTACCACATTCGGCCGGATCGGCAGTTCGGCGGCGTTCAGGTCCAGCAGGCAGACCAGGGTCACGCTGGCCGGGCGGCCGTAGTCGAACAGCTCGTTGAGGGCGGCGCGGACGGTCCGGCCGCTCATCAGCACATCGTCGATCAGCACCAGGTGCTGGCCTTCGATCTCGAACGGCAGCTCGGACGGGCGCACTTGAGGATGCAGGCCGTTCTGGCTGAAGTCATCGCGGTAGAAGGAAACGTCCAGGGTACCCAGGGGCGCGTCGCTGCCCAGGGCTTCCAGCAGCGCCTGGGCGACCCAGACACCGCCGGTACGGATACCGATGAAGCGAGGCTCGTTGATGGCGCGCTGGGCCAGGTGGGCTTTGAGATCGATGGCCATCTGGCTGATCAGGGCGGCGGGATTGGGCAGGCTCATGGTGGCTCCTTCGTGGGCTCGCGCCTTGTTGTCCGGTAGCGGGGCGCGGTGACTTGGAACCTGCCCGGGATCTGCTGCGCTTGGCTCGTGGGGCGTTGCAAATGGCTTCGAAATGCTCATTTAGATGCCTAAACTCCGCTTTCTGCGCCATTCCTGACTCGCCCGAGCATCGCTCGCTGGATCGTTGGCAGGTTCTTGTGGCTGGTGTCGGGCCAGGAGGCGCGCAGCCGCAGGCCGCGCATCCTCAGGATTCGGGGTTGCTAGGTATTGAGCAGCGTGGCGTTCTCGTCAAGCCAGCCCTGCAGCAGCAGGGCGGCGGCAATGGCGTCCACCGGATTGTCGCGGTAGCTGCCTTTCTGGCCGCCGCGGGCCAGGCGTTCGCCCTTGGCCTCGAAGGTGGTCAGGCGCTCATCGTGGGTATAGAAGGGCACGTTGAAGCGGCCGTTCAGGCGCCGGGCGAACTTCTCGGCGCGCTGGCACATCTCGCTCGGGGTGCCGTCCATGTTCAGGGGCAGGCCCACCACCACCGCATCGGGTTGCCATTCCTTGAACAGGGCCTCGACCTGGTTCCAGTCCGGCACGCCGTTCTGGGCCTTCAAGGTGCACAGCTCGCGGGCCTGGCCAGTGATGGCCTGGCCCACGGCAACGCCGATTTGCCGGGTGCCGTAGTCGAAGCCCAGGATCAGTCGCAAGGCCATCAGGCGTGGCCCGCCTGGCTGGTGAGCAGGCTGAGGTTGACCCCCAGGTGGCGGGCGGCCGCTTCCAGGCGCAGTTCGCTGCTGGTGTTGAACAGGATGTCGGCGTCGAACGGGCAGGTCAGCCAGGCGTTGTCGGCCAGCTCGGCTTCCAGTTGCCCGGCTTCCCAGCCGGCGTAGCCCAGGGCGATCAGGCTCTTGCTCGGACCCACGCCGTCGGCGATGGCGAACAAGACATCCTGGGAGGTCGACAGCGAGACGCCATCGAGCTCCACCGTGGCCTGGTAGATCGGGCCGCTGGGGTGCAGGACGAAGCCGCGATCGGTCTGCACCGGGCCACCGCTGAAGATCGGCACGTGCTGGCACAGCAGCGACGCGTCTTCGTCAGGGCGCAGTTGCTCCAGGATATCGGCCAGGCTCAGGTCCTGCGGGCGGTTTATCACCAGCCCCATGGCGCCATTGGCGTTGTGCTCGACGATGTAGGTCAAGGTCTGGGCAAAGTTCGGGTCGGCCATGTGCGGCATGGCGATCAGGAAATGATGCTTGAGGTAGCTGGGGCTGACGTTTTTCATGAGCGCTAGTGTGGCGGCGGCGGGCCCGGCTGACAAGCTGGCGATGCGCCCGCAAGCAGGGGCGTGGTGCTGGCCGGACGGTCAGTTGCTGGACAGCTTGTCGCCCCGGGCGAAGCGCCAGGTGCGGATGATTTCCAGGCGGTCGATGTCCGACAGGTCGCCGGTGAAGGGGGCGAATGGCGCGGCCAGGCGCACGATGCGCTGGGCGGCCTGGTCCAGCAGTGGCTGGCCGGAAGACTCCAGTACCAGCACTTCATACAGCGAACCGTCGCGGTTGATCGACACCATCAACCGCAGGTTGCCGTAGATCTGTTTGCGCCGGGCTTCCTCGGGGTAGTTGAGGTTGCCGATGCGCTCGACCTTCTTGCGCCATTCGTCCTTGTACCAGGCGCCCTTGTCGCGCATGGTCGAGGCCGCGCTCAGGCGGTGGATCCGTGGGCGCTTGGCATACAGCTGCTGTTCGTTGGCCAGTTCGGCCTCCAGGCTGGAGATCTCGCTGGACAGCTGCGAGCTGTCGAACGATGGCGCGTCGGCCTTGGGCGTCGGTTCGCGCTTGACCTCTTCGCGTTGGGTCACGGTCTTCTTCGGCTTGGGCGCGGTGGTGGCCACGGCCGCCTTGGGCGCGGCCTCCTTGACTTGCGGCTTGACCGACGGTGGCGGCACGACCTTTTTCACCGAGTTGTCCTGGAAGGGCGCTACCTCGGTGGTCTTGGGAATGGCCTTCTTGTCCAGGGTGCCGCTGCCCTGCTGGTGGTCCTGGGCCAGGAAGTCGGCCTTCTTGGGCTTGGTCTCGCTCTTGAAGGTGGCCAGGGTGATTTCCAGGGTCTTGCTGATCTGCTGGGGCTCGGCGAAGGAAAAGCTCAGGCCGAGGATCAGCACCAGGTGCAGGAGCGCCGCGAGGAACAGGGTGAATCCCAGGCGATCGGCCGCGCGGACGCCACCATGGGCCAGCTCGGGTGGCAGGTCGGACGTAAGGCTCATTGGCAGTTCGACATCACAGCAGGCATTGCACAACCAACATCACGGTTTCACAGGCGGCGCATGATAACGCAATGTTGGTTTCAAGCTGTAAGCCTCAAGCTTCAAGCGACAAGCTGCATGTGACGTACGTCAAGCTTGTGGCTTGTTGCTTGCGGCTTGCAGTTTCTGCTCGATGGCATCCATCAGCATCGCGCCGATGTTGGTGCCGAAGGCGTTGTCGATTTCGCGGATGCAGGTCGGGCTGGTGACGTTGATTTCCGTCAGGTGCTCGCCGATCACGTCGAGGCCGACGAACAGCAAGCCCTTGGCCCGCAGGGTCGGGCCGACCTGGGCGGCGATCCAGCGATCCTTGTCGCTCAGCGGGCGGGCTTCGCCACGACCGCCGGCGGCCAGGTTGCCCCGGGTTTCGCCGGCAGCCGGAATCCGCGCCAGGCAATAGGGTACCGGCTCGCCGTCGATCATCAGGATGCGCTTGTCGCCGTCCTTGATCGCCGGCAGGTAGGCCTGGGCCATGATCTGCTGGCTGCCCAGCACGGTCAGGGTCTCCAGGATCACCGACAGGTTCGGGTCGCCCGCGCGGTGGCGGAAGATCGAGGTGCCGCCCATGCCGTCCAGGGGCTTGAGGATCACGTCGCCATGCTGGGCGGCGAACTCGCGCAGGACGTCGGCGCGGCGGCTGACCACCGTGGGCGGGGTGCACTGCGGGAACAGCGTGGCGAACAGCTTTTCATTGCAGTCGCGCAGGCTCTGGGGCTTGTTGACCACCAGCACGCCGGCGCTCTCGGCCTGCTCCAGCAGGTAGGTGGAGTAGACGAACTCCATGTCGAAGGGCGGATCCTTGCGCATCAGGATCACGTCCAGGTCGCTCAGCGGGCTGTCGATCTCGTCTTCCAGCGCGAACCATTTCTGTGGGTCGGCGAAGACCTGCAATGGGCGCATGCGGGCCCGGGCCACGCCGGCGCCCTGGTAGAGATCGCGCTGCTCCATATAGAAGAGGCTCCAGCCGCGTTCCTGGGCGGCCAGCAACATGGCCAGCGAGCTGTCCTTTTTATAGGAGATGCTGGCGATAGGGTCCATGACAATCCCGACGCGAACGCTCATGGGGCGGATTCCTTCAATCAAATGGGTGGAAGCAGGCTGGGGTCGGTCGCTGTCCGGTGACGGGCCGGCGTTGCCGGGCAACGGGAACAGCTCCTGGAAGTGGCGTCAGAGTGGCGCTGACAGAGACCTGGGTCAAGGAAAAACCACAGCCCTGCGTAGTCCATGGATTGCAGGGGGGAGAGTGTGCTAAAAAGGCTCGCATGCCGGGCCGGGGCCTTGAAGTTCAAGGGTTTGGGGCATTGGCCAGCGGTACCCGATCAAATCGATTCGCTGGGGCGACGGTAGAGCAGACATGGAACAGCAATCCAACGCCTTGAAGGTGATGGTGATCGACGACTCGAAGACGATTCGCCGCACGGCCGAGATGCTGCTGAAGAACGTCGGCTGCGAGGTCATCACCGCGGTGGATGGCTTCGAAGCCCTGGCCAAGATCGTCGACCACCACCCCGGGATCATCTTCGTCGACATCATGATGCCGCGCCTCGACGGTTATCAGACCTGTGCGCTGGTCAAGAACAACAGCGCGTTCAAGTCCACTCCCGTGATCATGCTGTCCTCCAAGGACGGGCTGTTCGACAAGGCCAAGGGCCGCATCGTCGGCTCCGACCAGTTTTTGACCAAACCCTTCAGCAAGGAAGAACTGCTCAGCGCGATCAGGGCCCATGTCCCGGACTTCGTCGCGCTTGCGCCACAGTAGACACGCACAGCGGCGCCCGGTCAGTGGACCGCGCGCCTATACCGTATGGGGAAGACCATGGCTCGTATCCTGATCGTCGATGACTCGCCGACCGAAATGTACAAACTCACCGGCATGCTGGAGAAGCACGGCCACGAAGTGCTCAAGGCCGAGAATGGCGCCGACGGCGTGGCCCTGGCCCGGGAAGAGAAGCCCGATGCTGTGCTGATGGACATCGTCATGCCTGGCCTCAACGGCTTCCAGGCCACCCGCCAGTTGACCAAGGATGCCGAGACCAGCCACATCCCGGTGATCATCATCACCACCAAGGATCAGGAAACCGACAAGGTCTGGGGCACCCGCCAGGGTGCCAGGGACTACCTGACCAAGCCGGTGGAAGAAGAGACCCTGATCAAGACCCTGAACAACGTCCTGGCCGGCTGATCGCCCGCGCCATGAGCGAATCCCGGACCGCCTTCGAGCTGCTGCTGGAGATCGACCAGCGCTGCCGCCTGCTGGCCGCCGACCTGCCATCCCAGGAAACCCGCCAGCACAGCTGGAGCGGCATCGGTTTTCGCCTGGGCAGCCGCTGGTACGTGGCGGCCATGGGCGAGGTCAGCGAAGTCCTGCACGAGCCGCGCCATACCCTGTTGCCGGGGGTCAAGCCCTGGGTCCGGGGCGTGGCCAACCTGCGCGGGCGGCTGCTGCCGATCATTGACCTGTGCGCGTTCCTCGGCCACGAGCTGTCGCCCCTGCGCCTGCAGCGGCGGGTGCTGGTGGTGGAATACAAGGAACTGTTCGTCGGCCTTCTGGTGGATGAAGTGGCGGGCCTCAAGCATTTTGCCCAGGACACCCTGGAGCCTGGCGTCGGCGATTTTGCCGACACCGCGATCAATCCCTACCTGCAGGGGCAGTTTCGCCGCGAGCAGATCTGGCAAGTGTTCAGCCCCTTCGCCCTGGCTCGCTCGCCGGGATTCCTGGAGGTGGCGGCGTGAACGGCGCCCCGGCGCCTGCATTACCCGTTCGCAGTACCACGGGAGGCCCAGGCCTTCCTGGATCAATCCACGCCGCCTGGCTGTCCCGGGCGACCGAATGCGGGAACACCCGCTCGCCACAGGCCTGACCGATGACCAAAGCCAAACCCGGCAAGCCCCAGGAAGGCTCCCGCAGCCGCTCGCAGATCATCGTGCTGTTCATCGCGCTGATCGTGTTCATCATGTTGCTGTTCGCCAACTTCGCCTACCTCAATACCCAGGCCACCTACGACAAGCAGTACATCGGCCATGCCGGCGAGCTGCGGGTGCTGTCCCAGCGCATCGCCAAGAACGCCACCGAGGCCGCGGCCGGCAAGGCGGCCGCGTTCAAGCTGCTGGGCGATGCACGCAATGATTTTGCCCAGCGCTGGGGTTACCTGAAGAAGGGCGACCCGGCCACCGGCCTGCCGGGCGCCCCGGTGGCGCTGCGCCAGGAGATGCACGCGGTGCAGCTGGACTGGGAAAAGCTGCTGAAGAACGCCGACGCGATCCTCGCCAGCGAGCAGACGGTGCTGTCGTTGCACCAGGTGGCCGCGACCCTGGCCGAGACCGTGCCGCAGTTGCAGGTGGAATACGAGAAGGTGGTGGAGATCCTCCTCCAGCGCGGCGCCCCGGCCAGCCAGGTGGCCATGGCCCAGCGCCAGTCGTTGCTGGCCGAGCGGATCCTCGGCGCGGTCAACACCGTGCTGGCCGGGGACGAGAATGCCGTGCAGGCCGCCGATGCCTTCGGCCGCGACGCCGCCCGCTTCGGCCAGGTGCTCAACGGCATGCTGCAAGGCAACCCGGGATTGAAGATCAGCCAGGTCGAGGACCCTGATGCCAGGGCTCGGCTGACGGAGATTTCCGAGCTGTTCGAGTTCGTCTCCGGCTCCGTGGACGAAATCCTCGAGACCTCCCCCGAGCTGTTCCAGGTGCGTGAGTCGGCGAGCAATATCTTCAGCCTGTCCCAGACCCTGCTGGACGAAGCCTCGCGCCTGGCCATCGGTTTCGAGAACCTGGCCGGCAGCCGCAAGCTGGACACCATCGGCGGTTATGTCCTGGGCCTGCTGGCCCTGGCCTCGGTCATCCTCATCGGCCTGGTGATGGTTCGCGAGACCAACCGCCAGCTGCGCGAGACCGCAGAGAAGAACGAGCGCAACCAGAACGCGATCATGCGCCTGCTGGACGAGATCGAGGACCTGGCCGACGGCGACCTGACGGTGACCGCCTCGGTGACCGAGGACTTCACCGGGACCATCGCCGACTCCATCAACTATTCCGTCGACCAGCTGCGCGACCTGGTGGCCACCATCAACCTCACCGCCGGCCAGGTGGCGGGCGCGGTGCAGGAAACCCAGACCACCGCCATGCAGTTGGCCGAAGCCTCCGAGCACCAGGCGCAGCAGATTTCCGAAGCCTCCACGGCGATCAACGAAATGGCCCAATCCATCGACCAGGTATCGGCCAACGCCGCCGAATCCTCGGCGGTGGCCGAGCGTTCGGTGGAGATCGCCAACAAAGGCAACGAGGTGGTGCACAACACCATCCACGGCATGGACAACATCCGCGAGCAGATCCAGGACACCGCCAAGCGGATCAAGCGTCTTGGCGAGTCCTCCCAGGAGATCGGCGATATCGTCAGCCTGATCGACGATATTGCCGATCAGACCAACATCCTGGCCTTGAATGCGGCCATCCAGGCGTCCATGGCCGGTGATGCCGGTCGCGGTTTTGCCGTGGTGGCCGACGAGGTACAGCGGCTGGCGGAACGTTCCTCGGCGGCGACCCGGCAGATCGAGACCCTGGTCCGGGCGATCCAGACCGATACCAACGAAGCGGTGATCTCCATGGAGCAGACCACCACCGAAGTGGTGCGCGGGGCACGCCTGGCGCAGGATGCCGGAGTGGCGCTGGAGGAGATCGAAGGCGTATCCAAGACCCTGGCGGCGCTGATCCAGAGCATCTCCAACGCGGCCCAGCAGCAGACTTCCTCGGCCGGGCAGATTTCCCTGACCATGAACGTGATCCAGCAGATCACCTCGCAGACCTCGTCCGGCTCCACGGCGACCGCCGAAAGCATCGGCAACCTGGCGAAGATGGCCAGCCAGCTGCGCCGCTCGGTTTCCGGCTTCACCCTGCCGGCGACCCGGGCGCCTGCCTCCAATGACAACCGCTGACTGAAACAAGGCTTTGACTGGAGTGGTTATGGTTGATCGGCACGACTACGTGGCCCTGGAATGGGTCAAGGGCGCAATTGCCGAAACCCTGAAGCTGGCGTATCAGGCGCTGGAGCATCTGGCCGAGGATCCCCGGGCGCCAGATGCTCTCGAGCATTGCCTGGAAGGCATCCATCAGGTCCACGGCAGCTTGCAGATGGCGGAGTTCTACGGCGCGGCGCTGCTGGCCGAAGAGATGGAAAAGCTCGCCCTGGCCCTGCAGCAGGAGCGCGTGGCCCAGCGCGACGAAGCCCTGCGCCTGTTGCGCCAGGCCATTGGCCAGTTGCCGCAGTACCTGGACCGGGTGCAGAGCGCGCGTCGCGACCTGCCACTGGTGGTGCTGCCATTGCTCAACGACCTGCGCAGTGCCCGTGGCGAGAGCTTGCTCTCGGAAACCAGCCTGTTCAGCCCGCAGTTGCCCAGCCTGCCGCCGCTGAGCGACAAGGCCCTGGCGGCGCTGGAGCCCCAGGAACTGGCGACCCAGTTGCGCAAGTTGCGGCATATGCTGCAAACCGCCCTGGTGGACCTGCTGCGCGAGCAGGATGACGAAATCAGCCTCGGGCACATGGCCAAGGTCTTCGAGCGCCTGGAAGCCCTGTGCCAGGATGCGCCGCTGGCCCCCTTGTGGCATATCGCCTCGGCGCTGGTGGAAGGCATGCGCCAGGGCGTGGTTGCCAACAGCCCGGCGGTGCGCAGCCTGCTCAAGGATGCCGACAAGGAACTCAAGCGCCTGCAAGAGCAGGGTATGCCCGGGCTCAACCGGGCCGCCCCCGAGGAGCTGCTCAAGAGCCTGCTGTTCTATATCGCCAAGGCGCGCCATCCCACCCCATTGATGCTGACCATGAAAGAACGTTACGGACTGGACGATGCATTGCCCGACAGCGCAGTGGTCGATGAAGAGCGGGCGCGCATGGCCGGCCCCGACCGCGATGCCCTGCGCTCGGTGCTGACCGCAGTGTGCGACGGCCTGGTGCGGGTCAAGGAACGCCTGGACCTGTTCGTGCGCAGCGACCGCCAGCATGCCGATGACCTGGATGGCCTGCTCGCGCCCCTGCGGCAGATCGCCGACACCCTGGCAGTGCTGGGTTTCGGCCAGCCGCGCAAGGTGATCATCGACCAGTTGGCGGTGATCCAGAGCCTGGCCCAGGGCCAGCGCGCCCCCGACGACGCGGTGCTGATGGACGTGGCCGGGGCGCTGCTGTACGTCGAGGCTACCCTGGCAGGCATGGCCGGCACCGTGGAGCCGGAGAGCCGCGAGGAAAGCCGCCTGCCCACCACCGACCTGACCCAGATCCACCAACTGGTGATCAAGGAGTCGCGGGCCTGCCTGCAACAGGCCAAGGAACTGTTGCTCGAGTCCATCGAGGCCGATTGGGAGCATGAGCCATTGTTGGCCCTGCCCGAGCTACTGACCCAGGTGCGCGGAGCCCTGGCGATGATCCCCTTGCCCCGGGCGGCGGGGCTGCTGCAGGCCTGCAATGCTTTTGTCGGCGAGCGGCTGCTGACGGCCAGGGCCCTGCCGGACTGGCAGCAGCTGGATCACCTGGCGGACGTGATCGCCAGCCTGGACTACTACCTGGAACGCTTGAACGAAGACCCTGAGGCACCGGGGGAAAAGATCCTCGACATCGCCCAGCAGGGGCTCTTGGCCCTGGGGTATGCGCCTCAGGTCCAGGCACCGTTGCCGGCGCACGAAGAGCAGGCGCTGACGCTGGCGGACGATCCCCAGGTCGCGCAGTCCCTGGCCGACGCCCTTGCCGCGCCGGTTTCGCTTCTCAATCCGCCGGCCCTGAGCACCCCGGGCAGCCTGCTGCCGCCGCCGGCGGGCGAGGCGCCGGTGGACGACGAGCTGCGCGAAGTCTTCCTCGAGGAAACCGAGGAAGTGCTGGAGATGCTCCGCGAGTACCTGCCGCGCTGGGAGGTCGATCCCCAGGGCCGGTCCGCCCTGAGCGAGTTGCGCCGGGCCTTCCATACCCTCAAGGGCAGCGGGCGGATGGTCCGGGCCCTGGTGCTGGGTGAGCTGGCCTGGGCGGTGGAGAACCTGCTCAACCGGGTGCTGGAGCACAGCGTGGAACCCAGTGTCCAGGTGCGCCAGCTGGTGGGCGATACCCTGGGCCTGCTGCCGGAGCTGATCGCCGAGTACGCCGCCCATGCCCAGCGCCAGCGTGACGATGTCGACCGCCTGGCGGCCCGGGCCCATGCCCTGGCCAGCGGCGCCACGCCCACGGCGCCGCGCGACGATGCCCTGGACCCGCAGTTGCTGGAGATCTTCCGTGCCGAGGCCCAGACCCACCTGGACAGCGTCAACCGTTTCCTCGACCAGGCCGCCGAACAATTGCCGTTGCAGGCCAGCGATGCCCTGCAACGGGCCTTGCACACCCTCAAGGGCAGCGCCTCGATGGCCGGCGTGTGGCCGATCGCCGAGCTGGCCGGCCCTTTCGACCAGCTGGCGCGGGAGTATCGAGCCCACCTGATACCCCTGGACCTGGACGAGGTAGAGCTGCTGCTGGAGGCCGAGGGCTTGCTGCGCAAGGGCCTGCGCCAACTGGACAGCACGCCGCTGGCGCCCATCGACGGCGCCCGGGCCCTGGCCGGACGGGCCCTGGCCCTGCTCGGCGAACGCCTGGAAGCCCTGCTCGATGCTCCGGACAGCGCGCTGCGGGCCAAGCGCGACCCGCAACTGATCAACGACTTCCTGGCCCAGGGCATGGACATCCTGCTGGATGCCGAAACCCTGTTGTTGCGCTGGCAACAACATCCCGGCGAGCGCCAGGAACTCAACGACCTGCTGGATGAGCTGACCACCCTGGGCGAAGGCGCGCACCTGGCCGACCTGCAGCCGGTCGATGAACTGTGCGAAGCCTTGCTCGACCTGTACGGCGCGGTGGAAGAAAGCAGCCTGGCGGTCAGCGAGCGCTTTTTCCACGAGGCCCAGGGCGCCCATGAGGCGCTGATCAACATGCTCGACGAACTGGCCGCGGGCCAGGAAGTCAGCCCGCAGCCCGAGCGGCTCCGGGCCTTGCGTGCGCTGCTGGACGAAAGCCTGGATCCGTCCGCCACCGGCTTGGTCAAGAGCGATGGCAGCCGGGCCCTGAGCATCAGCGAGCTGGGCGCTGCTACCGCGGGCCTTGCGCAACAGGCGTCGCAGGAAGCCGATGACGAGCTGGTGGAAATCTTCCTCGAGGAAGCGGTGGACATCCTCGACAGCGCCGACCAGGCCCTGCAACGCTGGCTGTCCGATCCGGAAAACGGCGCGCCGCTGTCTTCCCTGCAACGGGACATGCACACCCTCAAGGGCGGTGCGCGGATGGCCGAGGTGGCGCCGGTGGCGGAACTGGCCCAGGAGCTGGAGTCGCTGTACGAAGGCTTGGTGGATCGTCGCTACAGCCATGGCCAGCCCCTGGGCCTGCTGCTGCGTGGCAGCCATGAGCAACTGGCGGTACTGCTCCAGCAGCTGCAGGGCCAGCGACCGCTGGACGACTCCCGGGCCCAGGTCGAGGCGCTGCGCAGCTATCGGCAGCAGGCCAGTGGCCCTGGCGAGAGCGTGGCCGAGAGCGAGGAGGCGGATCACTCGGCCCAGGACCCGGAGCTGCTGGAAATCTTCCTCGAGGAAGGCTTCGACATCATCGACAGTTCCGCCGCCGCCCTGAGCCGCTGGCAGGCCGACCCCCAGTCCCGCCAGGAGGTGGAGACCCTGCTGCGCGACCTGCACACCCTCAAGGGCGGCGCGCGGATGGTGGAGATCAGCGCCATCGGCGACCTGGCCCACGAGCTGGAGTTTCTCTTCGAAGGCTTGTCTGCCGGCTTGCTGCAACCCAGCCCGGTACTCTTCACCCTGTTGCAGAAGAGCCACGACCGCCTGGCCCAGATGCTCGACGCCGCCCGGGCCGGGCAACCGATCGAGGCCGCTCGCAAGCTCATCGATGCCATCCACGACCTGAGCCATCCCCGGGTGCCGGCGACCTCGACCCCGGAGCTGGCCGCGCCGCCCGGCAAACCCGAGCCGGTCGCGCCGCAGCCGGAGGTGGCGGCCGGGGCCGACATGGTCAAGGTCTCGGCGGAGCTGCTGGATGACCTGGTGAACCTGGCGGGGGAGACCTCGATCTTTCGCGGCCGCATCGAACAACAGGTCAACGACGCCCGGGTGGCGCTGACCGAGATGGAAACCACCATCGAGCGGATCCGCGACCAGTTGCGCCGCCTGGATACCGAGACCCAGGGCCGGATCCTCAGCCGCCAGCAGGTGGAGGCCGAGCGCCTGGGCTACGAAGAATTCGACCCGCTGGAGATGGACCGCCATTCCCAGCTGCAACAGCTATCCCGGGCCTTGTTCGAGTCGGCCTCGGACCTGCTGGACCTCAAGGACACCCTCGACCGGCGCAACCATGATGCTGCCGACCTGCTGCAACAACAGGGACGCATCAACACCGAGTTGCAAGAAGGCCTGATGCGTACCCGCATGGTGCCGTTCGAACGCATGGTGCCGCGCTTGCGGCGTATCGTGCGCCAGGTGGCCGAAGAGCTGGGCAAGGATGTGGAGTTCGTGGTCGGCAACGCCGAAGGCGAAATGGATCGCAATGTCCTGGAGCGCATGGTCGCGCCCCTCGAGCACATGCTGCGCAACGCCGTCGACCACGGCCTGGAGTCCGCCCTGGCGCGGCGCGCGGCGGGCAAGCCGGAGCAGGGGCGGATCACCCTGGACCTGTCCCGCGAGGGCGGCGATATCGTCTTCGACATGCGTGACGACGGCGCCGGCGTACCCCTGGAGGCCGTGCGCAAGAAGGCCATCAAGCGTGGCCTGCTGGACCCGCAGGCGCAGGTCAGCGACCGCGAGGTGCTGCAGTTCATCATGCAGCCGGGGTTTTCCACCGCCGAGAAGATCACCCAGATCTCCGGGCGTGGCGTGGGCATGGACGTGGTCCACGAGGAAGTGCGCCAGCTGGGCGGCAGCATGAGCATCGACTCGATAGCCGGCAAGGGCGTGCACTTTCGCATCCGCCTGCCGTTCACCGTTTCGGTCAACCGGGCGCTGATGGTCCAGTGCGGCGAGGAGCAATACGCGATCCCGCTCAACACCGTGGACGGCATCGTGCGGGTCATGCCGGGAGAACTGGACGCCTATTACCAGCTCGACCCGCCGCGCTACGAATACGCCGGCCAGTGCTACCAGCTGTGCTACCTGGGCGAACTGCTGCACACCGTGCCGCGGCCCAAGCTGCTGGGCCAGGTCCAGGCGCTGCCGGTGTTGCTGGTGCAATGCAACGAACAGCTGATCGCGGTGCAGGTGGATGCCACCTTCGGTACCCGGGAAATCGTGGTCAAGAGCCTGGGACCGCAGTTCGCCGCGGTCCAGGGGCTGTCCGGGGCGACTATCCTCGGCGATGGCCGGGTGGTGCTGATCCTCGACCTGCTGGCCCATATCCGCGCCCGCCAGGACCAGCCGCCGCAGCCCCGGGCGCCTGGCGGTGATGGTGCCGGCGAGGCGCAGCCGCCCCGGCCGATGCTGGTGCTGGTGGTGGACGACTCGGTGACCGTGCGCAAGGTCACCAGCCGCCTGCTGGAGCGCCATGGCATGAGCGTGCTGACCGCCAAGGATGGGGTCGACGCCATGGCCTTGCTGGCCGAGCACACCCCGGACCTGATGCTGCTGGATATCGAGATGCCGCGCATGGATGGCTTCGAAGTGGCGATCCAGGTGCGCAACGATCCGCGCCTGCAGCACTTGCCGATCATCATGATCACCTCGCGCACCGGCCAGAAACACCGCGACCGGGCCATGGCCATCGGCGTCAACGACTACCTCGGCAAGCCCTATCAAGAGTCGGTGCTGCTGGAAAGCATCGCCCTGTGGAGCAAGAACCATGCTTGACCATCGCGCCAGCACCCTCACCGGGTTATTGCTGCCCCTGGCCGACCGCACCCTGATCCTGCCCAACGTGGCGGTGGCCGAGCTGATCGACTACCAGCAGGGACGCTTCGACCTGGATTCGCCACCCTGGTACCTGGGGCGAGTGCTGTGGCGCGACCGGCAGATCGCGCTGGTCAGCTTCGAGGCGGCCTGTGGCAACCCCACGGTGATCGGCGAGCGAGCGCGAATCGTCGTGCTCAATGCCCTGGGCGGGCGCCCGGAGCTGAAGTTCATCGCCTTGCTGGTGCAGGGCATCCCGCGCTCCTGCAAGCTCGACAGCCAGCTGAGCTATGTCGACGTGCCCCTGGCCTCCCTGGAGAAAGCCGCGGTGCAGGTCGCCGAGCAGGTGGCCAGGGTGCCGGACCTGCCGGCCCTCGAGGAACTGCTGGTGGAGGCCGGGCTGGCGCCTTAGGCCTCGGCCGCCAGCAGGCGGTCGCGAACTTCCATCAGGGCATAACCCAGCAGGTTGAGCCCGCGCCACTGTTCCGGGCGCTCGGCCTTGGCGTCGTCGGCTGCCAGGCCGATGCCCCAGACCCGGTCCACCGGGCTGGCTTCCACCAGCACCTTGTGGCGGGTGCACCGCAGGAAGTGCCCCAGCTCGGGGTGCTGGCTGAACTTGGCCAGGTTGCCCTGGACCACGATGTCGAAGCGGGCGGCCTGCCAGCGGGCGTCGTCGAAATCGCGCACTTCACGACCCAGGTGCTTGGCATAGGCGGGAGGGCCGGCCTGGAGGATGCGGGCATGGGTTTGGTGATCTTCGAACAGCAGCGCCTTGCCGGCCATCATGAAGTGTTCGGCGGTGGGGTAGTGGACGCCTTCGACCTCGAAGCCGGCGTCGAACCACTGGCTGAAGCAGCTCTGGGAAACCCGTCCGTCCCGGGGCGGCTGGTGGCCCCAGAACATCAGGTAGTCGGGCTTGAGGCCGCGTTGTAGTTGCTCCAGCAAGTCCTGGTTGGAGCGAATCGGTGTGTCCATGCTGACTCTCATCATGTGTTCCGGCCATTGAGCGGCCAATCCGACGGGCATTGTGTACCGGGTGCCAGGAGGGATGCCATCGCCGGGTGGTATGAAGATTGTTAAGTCGCGCCAGTAACGCACCGGACCTGGAACAGGCCGGCGAATCGTTACGCTTGGCGTAACTTTCCCACGCCGAGCTTGATTGATGCCCGCCGGGCTTCGCTCCTATGGTGGCTGCCACGACAGCGAACCTGTGGAGCGAGCATGACAACGACACTATCTCCCGACCCGCGCTGGTCGCGGCGGCGCAGCGAGAAGCAGCGCCGCCTCGAGCAGGTGCGGGCCATCGCCGATGGCGTGGTGTTGCCGACCGACAAGATCGTCGCGGCGCTGGAGGCGCTGATCCTGCCCGGCGACCGGGTGGTGCTGGAGGGCAACAACCAGAAGCAGGCGGACTTCCTCTCCCGGTCCCTGGCCAAGGTCGATCCGGCCAGGCTCCACGACCTGCACATGATCATGCCCAGCGTCGGCCGCGCCGAACACCTGGACCTGTTCGAACGCGGTATCGCCCGCAAGCTCGACTTCTCCTTCGCCGGCACCCAGAGCCTGCGCATCAGCCAGTTGCTCGAAGACGGGCTGCTGGAGGTCGGCGCCATCCATACCTACATCGAACTCTATGCCCGGCTGGTGGTGGATCTGACGCCCAACGTGGTGCTGTGCGCCGGTTTCATGGCCGATCGCGCCGGCAACATCTACACCGGCCCGAGCACCGAGGACACCCCGGCGCTGGTGGAGCCAGCGGCCTTCAGCGATGGCATCGTCATCGTCCAGGTCAACCAGCTGGTGGACGACGTCAGCGAGTTGCCCCGGGTGGATATCCCGGCCTCCTGGGTGGACTTCGTGGTGGTGGCCGACCAGCCGTTCTACATCGAGCCGCTGTTCACCCGCGATCCCCGGCACATCAAGCCGGTGCACGTGCTGATGGCGATGATGGCGATCCGTGGCATCTACGAGAAGCACAACGTGCAATCGCTGAACCACGGCATCGGCTTCAATACCGCGGCCATCGAGCTGATCCTGCCCACCTACGGCGAGTCCCTGGGGCTCAAGGGCAAGATCTGCCGCAACTGGACCCTCAATCCCCATCCCACCCTGATCCCGGCCATCGAAAGCGGCTGGGTGGACAGCGTGCACTGCTTCGGCACCGAACTGGGCATGGAAAACTACATCGCCGCCCGTCCCGATGTGTTCTTCACCGGCCGCGACGGCTCCCTGCGCTCCAACCGGATGTTCTGCCAGCTGGCCGGGCAATACGCGGTGGACCTGTTCATCGGCGCCACCTTGCAGGTGGATGGCGACGGCCATTCCTCCACCGTGACCCGTGGCCGCCTGGCCGGTTTCGGCGGAGCGCCGAACATGGGCCACGATCCCCGGGGCCGCCGCCATGGCACCCCGGCCTGGCTGGACATGCGCCTGGACCAGGGCGCGGCGCCGCAGGCCCTGCTGGAGCGGGGCAAGAAGCTGGTGGTGCAGATGGTCGAGACCTTCCAGGAGGGCGGCAAACCGACCTTCGTCGACACCCTGGACGCGGTGGACGTGGCGAAGAAAAGCGGCATGCCCCTGGCGCCGATCATGATCTATGGCGACGACGTCACCCACCTGCTCACCGAAGAAGGCATCGCCTACCTGTACAAGGCCCGCACCCTGGAGGAGCGCCGGGCGATGATCGCCGCCGTGGCCGGAGTCACCGCCATCGGCCTGCGGCATGACCCCAGGGACACCCAGCGCATGCGCCGCGAGGGCCTGGTCGCCTTGCCCGAGGACCTGGGCATTCGCCGCACCGACGCCAGCCGCGAGTTGCTGGCGGCCAAGAGCATCGCCGACCTGGTGCAGTGGTCTGGCGGCCTGTATCACCCACCTGCCAAGTTCAGGAGCTGGTAATGCACGCATTCAACCTGCAATCCCGACCCCTGGGGCTGGCCGAGCGCCTGGCGGACCTGGCGGTGGACGCGCTGATCGACGAGGCCGACCTCTCGCCCAAGCCGGCCCTGGTGGACCGCCGTGGCAGTGGTGCCCACAGTGACCTGCACCTGGGCCTGATGCACGCCTCGGCCCTGAGCCTGTGGCCGGCCTTCAAGGATATGGCCGAGGCCGCGCAACAACTCGCCCGTATCGACTTGCCGCTGCGCGAAGCCTTGGGGCGCAGCGGTCGCGAAGGCGAGCGGGCGATGCTGGTCACCACCGGCGGGGTCAACACCCATCGCGGGGCGATCTGGGCCCTGGGCCTGCTGGTGGCCGCCGCCGCCCTGGAACCTGGCTCCAGGGCGGCCGGCAGCGTCGCCTGGCGCGCCGCGCGCCTGGCGCTGCTGGAAGACCGGCATGCGCCACGGCCCTTGAGCCATGGTGCCCAGGTGGCGCAGCGCTACGGCGTAGGCGGCGCCCGGGAAGAGGCCCAGCAGGGCTTTCCTGCGGTGCTGCAATGGGGCCTGCCGCAGTTGCGGCGCAGTCGTGCCCGGGGCCATGGCGAGCAGAACGCCCGGCTCGATGCGCTGCTCGCGATCATGACCCGGCTGGCCGACACCTGCGTGCTCTACCGCGCGGGCGAAGCGGGCCTGCGGGCCATGCAGGATGGCGCCCGGGCGGTGCTGGAGGCCGGTGGCAGCGCCAGCCTCGCCGGACGCCGGCGCCTGCACCAGCTGGACCTGCAACTTCTGACCTTGAATGCCTCGCCCGGTGGCGCCGCCGACCTGCTGGCCGCCTGCTTGCTGCTCGACCGGATCGAGGCCGCCGCCGACCAGGGAGCGAACTGATGGAAACCTTGTCCTTTGAATTTCCCGCCGGCCCTTCTGGCCGCGGCCGTGCGCTGGTGGGCTGTGTCGGTTCCGGCGACCTCGAAGTACTGCTGGAACCGGCGCCGGCCGGCACCTTGAAGATCCAGGTCCAGACCTCGGTCAACGGCAGCGCCGCACGCTGGCAGCACCTGTTCCAACGCATGTTCGCCGGACAGACGCCACCGGCGCTGCTGATCGACATCCATGACTTCGGCGCCACCCCGGGGGTGGTGCGCCTACGCCTTGAACAGGGCCTGGAGGAAATCGCCCATGACTGACAGCGCACGCTTGCTCGACCAGCACAGCTTCGTCGAACTGGGAGCCCGGCAGCGGGCGCGGGCGTTGCTGGACGCCGGCACCTTTCGCGAACTGCTCGACCCTTTCCAGCGCGTCATGTCGCCCTGGCTGCCGCGCCAGGGCGTGGTGCCCCAGGCCGATGATGGGGTGGTGATCGCCAAGGGCAGCATCGCCGGGTTGCCGGTGGTGATCGCCGCCATCGAAGGCGCATTCCAGGGCGGCAGCCTCGGCGAGGTGGGCGGGGCGAAGATCGCCGGTGCCCTTGAGCTGGCGGCCGAGGACAACCGCCAGGGCATCGCCACCCGCGCCGTGTTGCTGCTGGAAACCGGCGGCGTGCGGTTGCAGGAGGCCAACCTGGGGTTGGCGGCGATCGCCGATATCCATGCCGCGATCGTCGACCTGCGCCAATACCAACCCGTGATCGGCGTAGTGGCTGGCAGCGTTGGCTGCTTCGGTGGCATGTCGATCGCCGCCGGCCTGTGCAGCTCCCTGCTGGTGACCCAAGAAGCGCGGCTGGGCCTGAACGGGCCGCAGGTGATCGAGCAGGAAGCCGGGATCGAGGAGTACGACTCCCGCGACCGGCCTTTCATCTGGAGCCTGACCGGCGGTGAGCAGCGTTTCGCCAGCGGCCTGGTGGATCGCTATGTGGCCGATGACGTGGCGCAGATCCAGGCCCAGGTTCGCGAATTGCTGGCCCTCGGCCTGCCCGAGCGGCAACGCAGCCACCAGGCCGAACACTATCTGCAATGTCTGGCCCGCCTGGACACGGCGGCGCAAATCGATGCGGCAACGGTTCGCGATCTGTATCAAGGAGACCGCTCATGAGTGCAAGTTCTTTGCGGGGCCTGAACTGGTTCAACGCCCTGGTTGGCGGCGCCGCTTCGGTGGCCGGCCTGCCGCCGTCGCTGCGGGTGGCCGACGGTGAACTGGCGGGGCAATCGGCTCGTTTTATCGCTGTGGTGGCCGACCCGGAGAATCGTTTTCCCCGCGCCCGCCAGGGCGAGGTCGGCCTGCTGGAGGGCTGGGGCCTGGCCAAAGCGGTGGATGAAGTGATCGAGGCCGACCGCGATCGGCCCCGCAAGCGAGCACTGATCGCCATTGTCGATGTGCCGAGCCAGGCCTATGGCCGGCGCGAAGAAGCCCTGGGCATCCACCAGGCCCTGGCCGGCGCTGCCGACAGCTACGCCCGGGCCCGCCTGGCGGGGCATCCGGTGATCGGCTTGCTGGTGGGCAAGGCCATGTCCGGAGCGTTCCTGGCCCACGGCTACCAGGCCAACCGGCTGATCGCCCTGCGCGACCCGGGCGTGATGGTGCACGCCATGGGCAAGGCCTCGGCGGCGCGGGTCACCCTGCGCAGCGTCGAGGAGCTGGAAGCCCTGGCTGCCAGCGTGCCGCCCATGGCCTACGACATCGACAGCTATGCCGGCCTGGGCCTCTTGTGGAAAACCCTGCCGGTGGAGCGCATCGAACAACCGACCCCCCAGGACCTGGACCAGGTCAGCGGGTGCCTGCTGCAGGCCATTGCCGATGTACGGGCTGGTGGCGTTGGGCTTGAGGGGCGCCTGGGGGCGGCGAACCGTGAGGCCTCGAGCCGGGTCCGCCAACTGCTGCGGGAGCAATGGTGAGCGCTTGCTCCCCCTGGCTGCCCCATGACCTGCTGTGGGGCATGGAGCCCGGGCAACTGGCGGCCGATGCGCCGGAGTGGGCGCGGCAGGTGCTGGAGCAGGGGCAGCCGGTGGTGGTGCGTCGGGCAGTGAGCGCTGCCGGTTCGATCGCCGTGGGGCTGCGTGGCCCGTCCCGGGAGCAGCGCTACCCGGCGTTGCTGGCGCTGGACGCGGTGCAGCGCGGAACCAGCCCGGAGGCGTTGCGCCACGTGCCGTCGAGCCGTGCCTGGCCAGCGCTCCAGGCCCTGGACCAGTTGCGTGGCCCGCTGGACGCCCTGGGGCTGGCCTGGGGCGTGGGCGGCAGCGCCGGCTTCGAGCTGGCCAGCGGAGTTGGTGCATTGCACCAAGGCAGCGACCTGGACTTGATTCTCCGGGCGCCTGAGCCGCTGTCCCGGGCCCAGGCCCGGGAGCTGCTGGCACTGCTCGATGGCGCCGTGTGCCAGGTCGACCTGCAATTGCAACTGCCGGCCGGGGGCCTGGCCTTGCGTGAGTGGGCCGGGAGCGCCTCGCGGGTACTGCTCAAGAGCGCTAGCGGAGCGCGGCTGGTGCGCGATCCCTGGTGCTCAGGGGAGTTGGCGGCATGAGCAGCTTGCTGGTATTCCCGGGCCAGGGGGCGCAGCAGCCGGGGATGCTCCAGCGACTGCCCGAGCGGCCGGAAGTCGTGGCCTGCCTGCGCGAGGCCAGCGATGTGCTGGGGCAGGACGTACTGGGCCTGGACTCGCCCCAGGCCCTGGCCGGGACCCGGGCGGTGCAGCTGTGCCTGCTGATTGCCGGGGTGGCCTGTGCCCGGACCCTGTTGCACGCGGATTGTCCGGTGGACTACGTAGCGGGCCTGTCCATCGGCGCCTATCCGGCGGCGGTGGTGGCCGGGGCCCTGGATTTCGCCGATGCCCTGCGCCTGGTGAGCTTGCGCGGGGAGCTGATGCAGCAGGCTTATCCACAGGGCTACGGCATGACCGCGCTGATGGGCCTGGACCAGGGCACGGTGGAGGCGTTGCTGGCCCGGGTCCATGGCCGCGAATCGCCGGTGTACCTGGCCAATATCAACGCCGACACCCAGGTGGTGATCGCCGGCAGCGAGGCGGCGATGCAGGCCGTGGCCGAACTGGCCCGGGCATGTGGCGCCGGGGTGGCCAGGCGCCTGGCGGTCAGCGTGCCGTCCCATTGCCCATTGCTGGAGCAGCCGGCCCAGCGGCTGGCCGAGGCGTTCGCCAGGGTGCCGATGGAGCCGCCCCGGCTGGGGTACCTGAGCGGTAGCCGCGCGCGGCCATTGCGCACGGTGGAGCAATTGCGCGACGACCTGGCCTTCAACATGTGCCGGCTGGTGGATTGGCGCGGCACCGTGCAGGGCGCCTATGAGCGCGGCGTACGGTTGCAGATCGAACTGCCGCCCGGGGCGGTGCTCAGCGGCTTGGCGCGCCGGGTGTTCGAGCAGGGCTCGGTGATCGCCTTCGATGGCGCCCGCCCGGACACCTTGCAGGCGCTATTGCGCCAGGAGGGCCGCCGCGACCGATAGAACCGCGACCCAGGCTGGCGAAGCACAAGAACAACAACTTCGACGATGCACTGCGAGGACAACGACAATGATTATCTATGGTGTGGCATTGCTGGCGATCTGCACGCTGGCGGGAGTGATTATCGGCGACATGCTCGGCGTGTTGCTGGGGGTGAAGTCCAACGTCGGCGGGGTCGGCATCGCCATGATCCTGCTGATCTGCGCGCGCTTGTGGATGCAGCGCCATGGCGGCATGACCAAGGACTGTGAAATGGGCGTCGGCTTCTGGGGCGCCCTGTACATCCCGGTGGTGGTGGCCATGGCTGCCCAGCAGAACGTGGTCACCGCGCTGCATGGCGGACCGGTGGCGGTGCTGGCGGCCATCGGCTCGGTGCTGGTGTGCGGCTGCACCATCGCCCTGATCAGCCGGACCCACAAGGGCGATCCGCTACCGCAGGAATCGGGCATCGAAGCCGCACCGGCGGGAGGGCGCTGAAATGTGGGACTTGATCGAGAAAGGCCTGGAGCACAACGGCCTGGTCACCGCCTTCGCCTTCGTTGGCGTGATCATGTGGGTCTCGGTGCTGCTGTCCCGGCACCTGACCTTCGGTCGCGTGCATGGATCGGCCATCGCCATCGTGATTGGCCTGGCCCTGGCCTGGGTCGGCGGCACCCTGACCGGCGGCCAGAAAGGCCTGGCGGACCTGGCGCTGTTTTCCGGCATCGGCCTGATGGGCGGCGCCATGCTGCGGGATTTCGCCATCGTCGCCACGGCCTTCGAAGTCCAGGCCACCGAGGCCCGCAAGGCCGGGTTGATCGGCGCGGTGGCGCTGCTGCTGGGCACGGTGCTGCCGTTCATCGTCGGGGCGAGCATCGCCTGGAGCTTTGGCTATCGCGATGCGGTGAGCATGACCACCATCGGTGCCGGCGCCGTGACCTACATCGTCGGCCCGGTGACCGGCGCGGCTATCGGCGCCAGCTCCGATGTGGTGGCGCTGTCGATCGCCACCGGCCTGATCAAGGCGATCCTGGTGATGGTGGGCACGCCCATGGCGGCCCGCTGGATGGGCCTGGACAACCCGCGTTCGGCCATGGTGTTCGGTGGCTTGGCCGGGACCGTCAGTGGGGTCACCGCCGGGCTTGCGGCCACCGATCGGCGCCTGGTGCCCTATGGGGCGCTGACGGCGACCTTCCACACCGGGTTGGGGTGCCTGCTGGGGCCGTCGTTGCTGTTTTTCATCGTGCGCGGGCTGGTGGGCTGATCTGACCTGGCGTCATCGCGGGCAAGTTGGATCGCCGCTTGCCCGCGATTGCGTCTCATGACCCCCGCGAATACATCCGGCATTCGGCCAGCAGCGCCAGCAGGTTCGGGTCGCGCTCCTTGGCCCTGAGGAATACCACGCCGATATGTTGCTGCAGGCGGTAGCGCGCCTGCAGCGGTATCAGCTTCACGCGGTTCTCGTAGACCGCGGCGATCCTGCCCGGCAGCAGCGCATAACCCACCCCTGAGCTGACCATGCTCAGCAGGGTGAAGATATCGTTGACCTGCATCGCCACCTTCGGCTCGAACCCCGCCTGCTTGAACACCCGCACGCCGTCCTGGTGGGTGGCGAAACCCTGGGTCAGGGTGATGAACGTGGCGTCGCGCACAGCCGCCAGGTCCACTTCGCGCTCTTGGGCGAAGGGCGAGTCGGCCGGGGTGGCGAGGAAGATATCGTCGGAGAACAACGGCAGCTGTTCGCAGTCCGGATCGCTGACGCTGTCGTCCAGGGATACCAGGATCGCATCCACTTCCATGTTCTTGAGCTTGTATAACAGGTCGATGTTGGAGCCCAGGATCAGGTCGATATTCAGCTCGCTGCGCCGCAGCTTCAGGCCCATGATCAGTTGCGGCACGGTTTTCACGGTCAGGGAATAAAGTGCGCCGAGCTTGAAACGTTCTGCCGAGAAGCCAGCGGCTTCACGGGTCAGGCGCACGCTCTCGACCACATCCTGCACCAGCTTCTGCGCTCGCTCTTCCAGCACGTAGGCGCTTTCCAGCGGAGTCAGGTTGCGTCCCTCGTGCTTGAACAGCGGGCAGCGCAGGGCGTTTTCCAGGGAGTGGATGGCCCGGTGCACGCTGACATTGCTGGTCTGCAGTTCGCTGGCGGCGCGAGCCAGGTTGCCGGTGCGCATGAAGGCCAGAAACACTTCGAGTTTCTTGAGGGTCAACTCTTCGTCGATGAGCATGGTCCGGACTCTGGTGGCGAGGGTCCGATGATGCCCGATGAGTCGTCATGTGACCGCTGGTTTTTTCAGCGGCGCGCCCCAATGGACATATTGCGCTTGCACACTGCGGCGCGGGCCCGTCGCTGGCCTTGCGGTCGAACGCAGCGGCCCGCATAGGGTCTGCTGGAATGGTTGTGGATGTTTTCAGGGTGACTGATCGATGTATCACGGAGAAAGACTCAACGCCTGGACCCACCTCTTGGGGGCGGTCGCGGCGTTTATCGGCGGTATCTGGCTGGTGGTGCTGGCCAGCCTCGACGGCAGCCCGTGGAAGATCGTCGGGGTGGCGATCTATGCCTTCACCTTACTGGTGCTCTATAGCGTGTCCACGGTCTACCACAGCGTGCGCGGGCGGGCGAAGAACATCATGCAGAAGGTCGATCACTTCTCGATCTACCTGCTGATCGCCGGCAGCTATACGCCGTTCTGCCTGGTGACCTTGCGCGGGCCCTGGGGCTGGACCCTGTTCGGCATCGTCTGGGGCCTGGCCTTGATCGGCATCCTGCAGGAGATCAAGCCGCGCTCCGAAGCGCGGGTCCTGTCCATCGTGATCTACGCGGTGATGGGCTGGATCGTGCTGGTGGCGGTCAAGCCGCTGCTGGCGGCCCTGGGACCGGCGGGTTTCACCTGGCTGGCGGCGGGCGGGGTGCTGTACACCGTGGGGATCATCTTCTTCGCGCTCGACAACCGCCTGCGCCACGCCCACGGCATCTGGCACCTGTTCGTCATCGCCGGCAGCCTGCTGCACTTCGTCGCCATCCTGTTCTATGTGTTGTGATCGGCGCGCGCCTCATCGTTCCGCGCGGGTAGCCTTGTTCCTGCAGGTACGGTGATCCCTGTGTGGGAGCGAAGCTGGCTTGCGATGAGGTCCTGACCGGCCGCCTCAGTCGGCGGCCATCAACCGATCCAGTTGCTCCTGGGCCTGCCCGCCAAAGATCTCCAGCAAGCTGCTCAAGGTATGGGGCGGCGGTTCGGCGGCCCGGCTCACGGCATACAGGGTGATGGGCAGCGACGGGCTCAGGGGGCGGATCGCGGTGCTGGCCGAGGAGGCGCCCAGGGCGGTGAAAGGATCGATCAGCGCCAGGCCGGCGCCGGATTCCACCATGGCCCGGGCCAGGGAGTAGGTCTGCACCGCGATGCTCACCCGTGGCGGTGGTTCCACGGCCTTGAGATAACCATCGAGCCGGGCCGATAGCGGGTCGGCGCTGCTCAGGCCGATCAGCGGTGCGTCCGCCAGCTCTTGCAGCGCCAGGGGCTGGCCCAGGCTGCCATCGGGCCAATAGCCGCGTGGGGCCAGGGCCACCAGCACGCCCTGGGCCAGGGCCTGGTCGTTCAGGCCGGGGTGATCCGGCCGTTGCAGGGTCAGGGCCACATCGATTTCGCGCATCAGCAGGTTCTGCACCAGTTCGCGGCTGTGGGCGCTGGACAGCTCGCAGAGGCTGTCCGGGTAGCGCCGGGTCCATTCGCTGATGGCCGGCGGCAGCAAGGCCAGGGCCAGGGCCGGGGTGGCGCCGATGCGCAGGCTGTGGCCCGGCGCCCGGCGCAGGTTCTGGGCCAGGCGCCGCACGCCCTGCAGACTCTCGCTGACCTTGTCCACTTCCCGTTCCAGCTCCAGGGCTTCCGGGGTCGGTTGCAGCTTGCCGCGTACCCGCAGGAACAGCGGGAAACCCAGCTGCAGCTCGGCGTGCTGCAATATCTTGGTCACCGCCGGCTGCGAGACGTGCAGCAGTTGCGCGGCACCGCTGATGGAGCCGGTCTGGCGGATAGCCTGGAAGATCTCGATATGGCGAAGGCGCATGGCAAGTCCATAACCTTTGTTTATGGGTGGTCCATCTTTATTCATTGTCCGGCGCCTGTCACCTGCCCCTAACCTTGGGCCATCGAACATCAGCTCAGGGGCAGTCATGGGTCAGCGGGTTTGCATCATCGGTGGTGGCGTCATCGGCCTGGCCAGCGCCTATGCCCTGGTCCGCCAGGGCCTGGAGGTGACCCTGGTGGAAGCCCAGGACAGCCTGGGCAGCCAGACCAGCTTCGCCAACGGCGGCCAGCTGTCCTATCGCTACGTGGCGCCGCTGGCCGATGCCGGCGTGCCCTGGCAGGCCCTGGGCTGGATGCTCAAGGGCGATTCGCCGCTGCGCCTGCGGCCACGCCTGGACCCGGCGCAGTGGCGCTGGCTGGCGGGGTTCCTGGGGGCTTGCCGGCACTCGGTGAACCAGCGCAATGGCGCCCATTTGCTGCGCCTGGCGCTGCTCAGCCAGGAGACCCTCAAGACCTGGCGCGAAGCCGACGGCCTGACGGACTTCGACTGGCGGCGCAACGGCAAGCTGGTGACCTTCCGTGACGCCGGCAGTTTCGAGCACGCCCGGCACAACCTGTCCGACCCGCGCCAGCAGCAGGTGCTGACGGGGGCCGAATGCGCCAGCCTGGAGCCGGCCCTGGGCGATGCGCCCTTCATCGGTGGCATCTATACCCCGGACGAAGAGGTGGCCGACTGTCATGCCTTCTGCCAGCAGCTGGCGGCGCGCCTGCAGGCGTCCGGGCGTTGCGAGATCCTCCTCGGGCAGCGAGTGCGCGGCATCCGGCACCAGGGCGCCCAGGTACAGGCCATCGACCTGGGCGAGCGCCAGCTGGCGGTGGACCACCTGGTGCTGGCTGCCGGGCACCGCAGCCCCGAGTTGCAGCTGCCCGGGCTCAAGTTGCCGCTGTACCCGCTCAAGGGCTACAGCCTCAGCGCGCCCATCGGCCCGCAGCACCGAGCGCCGGAAATCAGCATCACCGACTACAACCGCAAGATCGTCTACGCGCGGATCGGCCAACAGCTACGGGTGGCGGCCATGGTCGATATCGTCGGCTTCGACCCGGCCCCGGACCCCGGGCGCCTGGGCCTGCTGCGGCGCCAGGCGGCGCAGACCTTCGCCCATGCCGGCGATTACCAGGCCGCCGTGGAATGGGCTGGCATGCGCCCGGCGACCCCCAGCGGCGTGCCGCTGGTGGGAGGCACCGCCTACCGCAACCTGTGGCTCAACCTCGGCCATGGCGCGCTGGGTTTCACCCTGGCCTGTGGCAGCGGCCAGTTGCTGGGCGAACTGATCGGCCAGCGTCCCACCAGTATCGACATGCAGGGCCTGGCGCCACGCGCCGCCTGAGTCATCACCAGGAGTGTTTCCAATGAGTATCCAGCGTCTGCATAGCAACAACCGCCTGAGTGGCGCCGTGACCTTCGCCGGACTGGTGTTCCTTTCCGGCCAGGTGCCGGGGGCCAGCCAGGACATCGCCGGGCAGACCCGCGAGGTCCTGGAGAAGATCGATGCACTGCTGGCCGAGGTCGGCAGCGACAAGGACCACCTGCTCAACGCCACCATCTACCTCAAGGACATCCAGGCGGATTTCGCCGGCATGAACGAGGTGTGGTCGGCCTGGCTGTCCCCCGGACAGGCACCGGCGCGCACCACTTTGCAGGCGGCCCTGGCGCGCCCGGAAATCCTCGTCGAAATCAGTATCATCGCCACCCGTCGCTGAAGCGCCTTCAACCCCAACGGAGAATAACAATGCACAAGATCACGTTGCTCGGCTGCACCCTGGGCCTGCTGTTCAGCGCCATGGCCCAGGCCAATGAGGCACCCCTGGAGGGAACCCTGGCCAAGATCGCCAACAGCGCCAGTATTACCTTGGGTTATCGCGATGCCTCGGTGCCGTTTTCCTACGTGGGGGACAACAGCGGCAAGCCCATGGGTTATTCCGTGGAGCTGGCGGGCAAGGTGGTGGAGCGCATCCAGCAGCAGCTGCAGCTGCCCAAGCTGGCGGTGAAGTACAACCTGGTGACCTCCCAGACCCGCATCCCGCTGGTGCAGAACGGCACCGTGGACCTGGAGTGCGGCTCCACCGGGGTGATGGCCGAGCGCCAGAAGCAGGTGGCCTTCTCCTATGGCTTCATCTACGTCAAGGGCCAGTTGCTGACCGCCAAGGACAGCGGGATCAAGAGCTTCGCCGACCTGCGGGGCAAGAACGTGGTGACCACCGCCGGCACCACCAACGAGCGCTTTCTCAAGAGCTACAACGTCGAGCACAAGATCGATATGTTCGTGATCAGCGCCAAGGACCACGGCGAAGCCTTCCAGATGCTCCAGTCGGGGCGCGCGGCGGCGTTCTACATGGACGATGCGCTGCTCTACGGCGAACGGGCCAAGGCCCGTGATCCGCACAACTGGATCGTGGTGGGCGAGGAGCAGTCGCGGGAGATCTACAGCTGCATGGTGCGCAAGGACGACCCGCAGTTCCTGGCCCTGGTCAACACCGCCCTGGCGGACCTGTATCGCTCCGGCGAGATCAACGGGATCTACCAGCGCTGGTTCGAGCAGCCGATCCCGCCCAAGGGGCTGAACCTGGAATTCCCCATGACCAGCGAGCTGAAGGCGATCATCGCCAAGCCCACCAGCGATCCGGTGCAGTAAACGCCGTCCCGCGGCCTGCCGGCTGTTGTAGGAGCCAGGCTTGCCGGCGATGGGCGCCACGGTGTGCCAGGCAAAGGCGGAGACGGGCTAGAAGTCGCCCCAGAGCTGCTGGGCCACGGCCAGGGCCACCACCGGCGCGGTTTCCGTACGCAGTACCCGTGGACCCAGGCGCGCCGGCAGGAAACCGGCGCCCTGGGCCTGTTCGACTTCGGCGTCGGACAGGCCGCCCTCGGGGCCGATCAGGAAGGCCAGGCTCCCCGGGCGGGCGTGGCTTTCCAGTGGCTGGGCCACCGGGTGCAGCACCAGCTTGAGGTCGGCGGCGGTCTGCTTGAGCCAGTCCGCCAGCAACAGTGGCGGGTGGATCACCGGGACCTTGGAGCGCCCGCACTGCTCGCAGGCGCTGATGGCCACCTGGCGCCAATGCAGCAGGCGCTTGTCGGCCCGTTCATCCTTGAGGCGCACCTCGCAGCGCTCGCTGAAGATCGGGGTGATCTGGTCGACACCCAGCTCGGTGGCTTTCTGGATCGCCCAATCCATGCGTTCGCCACGGGACAGGCCCTGGCCCAGGTGGATGCGCAGCGGCGACTCGGGCTGGCCGGCGAAGCTCTCGTCGAGGCTGATCCGCACGCGCTTCTTGCCCACCTCCACCAGGGTGCCGCGAAACTCCTGCCCCGAACCGTCGAACACCTGCAACGCATCGCCCTCGGCCATGCGCAGTACCCGTGCGATGTAGTGGGCCTGGGCTTCGGGCAGCTCGTGCTCGCCAAGGCTCAGGGGGGTGTCGATAAAGAAGCGGGACAATCTCATCTGCGGTCTCTGTTGAAGTCGGATCGATGGGGGGTGCGGGTGCGTGGCCTATGCGGCCACGCTCGGGCGGGCCTCAGCCCGGATCGCGAAAACCCGGGTGGAAGTCCTTGGGCACCGCCATGCTGACGCTGTCCCGGGTGGCGATGTCGATGCCTTCGCTGGCCACTTCGGCGAGGAAGTCGATCTGCTCCGGGGTGATCACATAGGGCGGCAGGAAATACACCACGCTGCCCAGCGGACGCAGCAGGGCGCCACGGCTCAGGGCGTGCTCGAAGACCTTCAGGCCACGGCGTTCCTGCCAGGGATAGGCGGCCTTGCTGGCCTTGTCCTGGACCATCTCGATGGCCAGCGCCATGCCGGTCTGGCGGATCTCGGCGACGTGGGCGTGGTCGGCCAGGTGTGCGGTGGCGCTGGCCATGCGCGCGGCCAGGGCCTGGTTGGCCTGGATCACGTTGTCCTGTTCGAAGATATCCAGGGTCGCCAGCGCCGCGGCACAGGCCAGCGGGTTGCCGGTGTAGCTGTGGGAGTGGAGGAAGGCCCGCAGGGTCGGGTAGTCGTCGTAGAACGCCTGGTACACCTTGTTGGTGGTCAGGCAGGCGGCCAGGGGCAGGTAGCCGCCGGTCAGGGCCTTGGACAGGCACAGGAAGTCCGGGCGGATGCCGGCTTGCTCGCAGGCGAACATGGTGCCGGTGCGGCCAAAACCCACGGCGATCTCGTCGTGGATCAGGTGCACGTCGTAGCGATCGCAGGCCTCGCGCAGCAGCTTGAGGTACACCGGGTGGTACATGCGCATGCCGCCAGCGCCTTGGATCAGCGGCTCGACGATCACTGCCGAGATCGTCTCGTGGTGTTCGGCCAGGGTCTGTTCCATGGCGGCGAACATGTTGCGCGAGTGTTCTTCCCAGCCCATGCCTTCGGGGCGGTGGTAGCAGTCGGGGCTGGGCACCTTGATGGTGTCCAGCAGCAGGGCCTTGTAGGTCTCGGTGAACAGCGGCACGTCGCCCACCGACATGGCGGCGATGGTCTCGCCGTGGTAGCTGTTGGTCAGGGTGACGAAGCGCTTCTTCGCCGGTTTGCCGGTGTTCTGCCAGTAGTGGAAGCTCATCTTCAGCGCCACTTCGATGCACGACGAGCCGTTGTCGGCGTAGAACACCCGGTCCAGCCCGGCGGGGGTCATGGCCACCAGGCGTTCGGACAGCTCGATCACCGGCTGGTGGCTGAAGCCGGCCAGGATCACATGCTCCAGCTGGTCGACCTGGTCCTTGATGCGCTGGTTGATGCGCGGGTTGGCGTGGCCGAACACGTTGACCCACCAGGAACTGACCGCATCCAGGTAGCGCTTGCCCTCGAAATCTTCCAGCCAGACACCTTCACCCCGCCGGATCGGGATCAACGGCAGTTGTTCGTGGTCTTTCATCTGGGTGCAGGGATGCCACAACACCGCGAGATCGCGTTGCATCCACTGGTTATTCAGGCCCATGTAAAGTCTCCTGGAGGTGCTCGCAAAAAGGCGCGGGCAAACGATCGGGCAAGCCTATGCAATGCATGGCCGTGGGACAACCTATTGTGCGAGGTGGCGCCGCAGGGGTGGCGCACCCTGGGCAAAGACGCCGGGGAAGGAGGTCAAGGCACTGGGATGGGGGACCGGACCGCAGAGGAACTAGAGGGACTTAATCTTTACTTAACTCGCTCGGTACAGACTATCGATCGTATTTCTCGATATTTCAAAGCGAAAATTTCCGCTTTAATTCGATAGGTAAATCGATAGTCTTGGCCAGCGTTTCTTACAGGATGCAACACAATGCAGTTACGTAATTCTTCTTCGCGCTACGGCTGGGTAAGCATTGTTCTGCACTGGGGCGTGGCCCTGGCGGTATTCGGACTGTTTGCCCTGGGCCTGTGGATGGTCGGCCTGGACTACTACAGCACCTGGCGCAAAGACGCGCCGGACCTGCACAAGAGCATTGGCCTGACGCTGTTTGCGATCATGCTGCTGCGGGTGCTGTGGCGGTTCGTCAGCCCACCGCCGCCGGCCCCGGCCAATCATGGCCGCCTGACCCGACTGAGCGCCAAGCTGGGACATGCGTTCCTCTACCTGGGCCTGTTCGCGGTGATGATCGCCGGTTACCTGATCTCCACCGCAGATGGCGTGGGTATCCCGGTATTCGGCTTGTTCGAAGTTCCTGCCCTGGTATCCGGACTGCCGGACCAGGCAGATGTGGCAGGTGTGGTGCATTTGTACCTGGCCTGGGTGCTGGTAGTCTTTGCCGGCATCCATGGACTGGCTGCATTGAAGCACCACTTTATCGATCGTGATGCGACCCTCACCCGTATGCTGGGCCGCAAAGCCTGATGTTCAACCTTGACTCGAAAGGAATAGAAAGCATGTTGAAAAAGACTCTCGCCGCTCTGGCAATCGGATCTGCTGTATTGGCGGCCGGTCAGGTAATGGCAGCGGACTACGTGATCGACAAAGAAGGCCAGCACGCCTTCGTCGACTTCAAGATCAGCCACCTGGGCTACAGCTTCATCACCGGTACCTTCAAGGACCTGGACGGCAAGTTCAGCTTCGATGCGGCCAAGCCGGAAGACGCCAAGATCGAAGTCAACGTGCGCACCGCCAGCGTGTTCACCAACCACGCCGAGCGTGACAAGCACATCACCAGCAAGGACTTCCTGGACGCTGGCAAGTTTGCCGACGCCAAGTTCGTCTCCACCAGCGTCAAGCCAACCGGCAAGAACGCCGATGGCAAGCTGACCGCTGACGTGGCCGGCGACCTGACCCTGCACGGCGTGACCAAGCCTGTAGTGGTCAAGGCCACCTTCCTGGGTGAAGGCAAGGATCCATGGGGCGGCTACCGCGCTGGCTTCGAAGGCACCACCAGCATCAATCGCCAGGACTTCGGCAAGATGATGGACCTGGGCCCGGCGTCCAACAATGTCGACCTGTACATCACCTTCGAAGGTGTGAAGGCCAAGTAATGCTTCGCCTGTAGCTGTTGCCGCCGTGGGCGCGACCGCACCCATGGCACGCACAAGAAAACGCCCCTGGCCCAAGAACCAGGGGCGTTTTCTTATGGTTGGCCGCAGTTTCCCGGACACCAGCAAAAACGCCCCGGATCTCAGGATCCGGGGCGTTTTGCATTACAGCTCGCTTAGCGGTTGCGCGTCAGCAGGGCCGGTTTTTCGCCCCGTGGGCGGCTTGGCAACTGCTCCAGTTGCTCAGGCGTCGGGAAACGATCGACCTTGGACTCCTTGTGCATGATCTTCGGCTGGTTGCTCCGTGGATTCTGCACTGCGGGTTCCTGGCGGCCTTGATCGTCACGGCCCGGACGGCGATTGCGCGACTCGTCGCGACGACCCTGGCCATCACGGGAAGCACCACTGCGCTGGCCGTTGCGTTTGGCCGGCGTGCCACCGTTGCTGTTGCTGGCTGCGCCACCACTGCGCGGGTTGCCATTGCGACCCTGGCCGCCGTTGCGCTGCCCACTGCCAGCAGTGCCTTGGCCCTGGCCCGGGGTTCCGGGGCGGCGGCCGCGACCTTGCTGGTTGCCCTTGTTCTGGTATGGGCTGACGTAGTCGGCGCGGTTGCCGAAGTTGTCCACGTCGTCATCGAGGAACTCGTCCGGCGCCCGTTCTGGGCGTGGGGCAGGTTGACGCTGTTCACGCGGCGCGGCGTTCTCGCGAGGCTTCTGCTCGCGAGCCTGGCGTTCGCCACGGGCCGGCTTGTCCTTGCCGCCCTTGTCCTTGCCCTTGTCCTTGCGACCACCGCCGCCACCGCCGCCGTTGGGGTTGTCGCCACGGGGTGCGCGGGCGTTGCGCGAGTTGCGGGTGTCCGGACGCTCGCGCACTTCCGGTTTCTCGGCTTCCACCGCGCTGGCATCGAAGCCCATCAGGTCGCCGTCGGCGATCTTCTGCTTGGTCATGCGCTCGATGCTCTTGAGCAGCTTCTCTTCGTCGGGGGCTACCAGGGAGATGGCCTCGCCCGAACGACCGGCCCGGCCAGTACGGCCGATGCGGTGCACGTAGTCTTCATCGACGTTGGGCAGTTCGAAGTTGACCACATGGGGCAGTTGGTCGATGTCCAGGCCACGGGCGGCGATGTCGGTCGCCACCAGGATCCGTACTTCGCCGGCCTTGAAGTCGGCCAGGGCCTTGGTACGGGCGTTCTGGCTCTTGTTGCCGTGGATCGCCATGGCGCTCAGGCCATGTTTGTCCAGGTATTCGGCCAGGCGGTTGGCACCGTGCTTGGTGCGGGTGAACACCAGGACCTGTTCCCAGGCGCCAGCGGTGATCAGGTGCGCCAGCAGCGCGCGCTTGTGGCTGGCCGGCAGGCGGAACACCCGCTGCTCGATGCGCTCCACCGTGGTGTTCGGCGGGGTGACCTCGATGCGCTCGGGGTCGTGCAGCAGCTTGCTGGCCAGGTCCGTGATGTCCTTGGAGAAGGTCGCGGAGAACAGCAGGTTCTGGCGCTTGGCCGGGAGGCGGGCGAGGACCTTCTTGACGTCATGGACGAAGCCCATGTCGAGCATGCGGTCGGCTTCGTCCAGGACCAGGATTTCCACGTGGGACAGGTCGATGCTGCCCTGGCCGGCCAGGTCCAGCAGGCGGCCGGGGCAGGCCACCAGCACGTCGACGCCACGGGCCATGGCCTGGACCTGCGGGTTCATGCCGACGCCGCCGAAGATGCAGGCGCTGACGAACTTCAGGTCGCGGGCGTACAGCTTGAAGCTGTCGTGCACCTGCGCGGCCAGTTCGCGAGTCGGGGTCAGGACCAGGACGCGAGGCTGGCGCGGGCCGTGACGCTGGGATTTGTCCGGATGACCATTGGGAAACAGCCGCTCCAGGATCGGGAGGGCGAAACCGCCGGTTTTACCAGTACCTGTCTGTGCCGCGACCATCAGATCGCGACCTTGCAACACGGCGGGAATGGCCCGCTGTTGCACCGGAGTAGGCTGGGTATAGCCGGCTGCTTCGATAGCGCCGACTAAAGCCTCGGAGAGACCGAGGGAAGCAAAGGACATGAGTAATCCTGTTTTAGTGAGGGCTTGGCCCAAAGGGATGATCTTGCCGGGCGCGAATGGCGTTCAAGAGGACGCAATCCCGTCCGGTCCTGCTGGCCTGGGAAAACATCCACCAAGGGCTCGCGCGGGCCGGTCGGCTGCGCCGTAGCGGGGTGGAGGTGCCTTGAACAGGGTCCAGCGTCCGGGCGTGAGCCTGGCGGGAGGCCGGAGTATAACAGAGCATTCAGTGTGCGCTGCTTTCCTGCTGCTCAACGGTTTTTTCTGATTCACGGGTCGAAGACGACCTGACAGGCGGCAGGGTGGGTTCCGCCCCGTACCTGGCGCTCAGCGCGGCATAGGCCGGTTCGCGCTTGAAACGCTTGAGTTCTGCGGCGAAGCGCTGCACCAGCAGGTCCATGCCAGCCTGGCGGCGTACTGCCAGGTATTGCTGCTGGCGGCTGATGACCAGGGGGTTCTGGCTGATCTGGTCGCGGATGCCGAGGGTGTCCAGCAGATGCTGGCCGACCCGTTTGTCGGTGATCAGCAGGTCGATCCGGCCCAACAGCAATTTGCCGAAATTGGCCTCGTGGGTGGGGGCGGGTTCGCGATTGAACAGCGTGGAGTTGCTGAAGTCTTCGCTGTACAGGTAGCCAGGGGAGGTGCCGATGGTCAGGCCCTTGAGCTCGTCCAGATGCTTGAACGGATGGGGCCGGCGGTTGGCGTAGAACATCACGAACTCGACTTCCGATAGCGCCTCGCTGGGGTAGAGCAGGGTGCTGTCGCGCTCGTCGCTGTGGAAGATATCCAGGGCGCCGTCGGCCTGGCCGGTTTCCAGCATCGCCAGGCAGCGCTTCCAGGGCAGGAATTGCCACTGCACCTCGATGCCCAGGCGTTGAAAGACGATGGCGGTGGTCTCGTAGTCCAGTCCCAGGGACTTGCCGTTTTCCTCGTAGACATAGGGGGCCCAGGGTTCGGTGACGATGCGCAGCGTCTCGCCATGGGCGGCGAGGCTCAGGCAAGCGCAGAGAAGGGCTGTCAGCAACCGGGCAATGACGGACATTGCTGGAGAGTACGCCGAGAGATCATGCAAATGCTAGGGGCAGTTCCAGGCGCTCTAGATCAGGCCTGGCGCGGGTAGGGAGGCCCCAGTTGGCACCGGGGCCGGTGTTGCCTTGCCGGTCAGCGCGCCAGCTTCAGGTTGTTCCAGATCGCCAGGCTCGGTTCCGCCTGGTTCAGGGTGTAGAAGTGCAGCCCTGGGGCGCCGCCTTGCAGCAGGCGTTCGCACATCTCGCTGATGACCTGTGTACCGAAGGCCTGGATGCTGGCGCTGTCGTCACCATAGGCTTCCAGTTGCTTGCGGATCCAGCGTGGGATCTCGGCGCCACAGGCGTCGGAGAAGCGCGCCAGCTTGCTGTAGTTGGTGATCGGCATGATGCCCGGCACGATCGGGATGTTCACGCCCAGTTTCTGCACGCGCTCGACGAAGTAGAAGTAGCTGTCGGCGTTGAAGAAGTACTGGGTGATCGCGCTGTCGGCACCGGCGTTGGCCTTGCGTACGAAGTTCTGCAGGTCATCCTCGAAATTGCGCGCTTGCGGGTGCATTTCCGGGTAGGCGGCGACTTCGATGTGGAAATGGCTTCCGGCTTCTTCACGAATGAAGTTCACCAGGTCATTGGCGTGACGCAGTTCGCCGCTGGCCATGCCCATGCCCGAAGGCAGGTCGCCGCGCAGGGCGACGATACGCTTGATGCCGGCTGCCTGGTATTGCTGCAGCAGGCCGCGCAGGTCGTCCTTGCTGTCGCCGACGCAGGACAGGTGCGGTGCCGAAGGGACTTTCACTTCGCTCTCCAGCTGCAGCACGGTGTTGACCGTACGATCACGGGTCGAGCCGCCGGCGCCGTAGGTGCAGGAGAAGAAATCGGGATTGCAGCTGGCCAGCTGGCGAGCAGTGGCGAGCAGTTTTTCATGCCCAGCATCGGTCTTGGTGGGGAAGAACTCGAAGCTGTAACGACGGTCTTGGGACATGGAGGAAACCTCCAGCTACAAGCCGCAAGCTTGCAGGCTGCAAGAGAAGCGGAGGTGCGCTCGTCTCTTGTGCCTGGAGCCTGGAGCCTGAGGCTGTTTTGGCAAATTGGGGCGAAGCCGCGAGCTTCGTGCGGCAAGGTCGGCTTTTGGCCTTTACTTGCCGCTTGAAGCTCAAGGCTTGCAGATGCTCTTAGTACCGGTAAGCGTGCGGCTTGAACGGGCCTTCGACGGTCACGCCGATGTAGTCGGCCTGTTGCTTGGTCAGTTGAGTGACCACGCCACCGAAGCCGCGGACCATTTCCAGGGCCACTTCTTCGTCGAGTTTCTTGGGCAGCACTTCAACGGTCAGGCGCTCGGCTTTCTGGGCTGGCGACAGGTCGGCGTACTTCTGGCCGAACAGGAAGATCTGGGCCAGGACCTGGTTGGCGAACGAACCGTCCATGATGCGGCTTGGGTGACCGGTGGCGTTGCCCAGGTTCACCAGGCGGCCTTCGGCCAGCAGGATCAGGTAGTCGTCGTTCTGCGGGTCGAAATCGCCGTGGCCGGTACGGTGGATCTTGTGTACCTGAGGCTTCACTTCTTCCCATGCCCAGTTCTTGCGCATGAAGGCGGTGTCGATTTCGTTGTCGAAGTGACCGATGTTGCAGACCACGGCGCGCTTTTTCAGGGCCTTGAGCATGTTGGCGTCGCAAACATTGACGTTGCCGGTGGTGGTCACGATCAGGTCGATCTTGCCCAGCAGGTCCTTGTTGATGCTCGCTTCGGTACCGTCGTTGATACCGTCGATGAACGGCGAGACCAGCTCGAAACCGTCCATGCAGGCCTGCATGGCGCAGATCGGGTCGACTTCGGTGACCTTGACGATCATGCCTTCCTGGCGCAGCGACTGGGCCGAGCCCTTGCCCACGTCACCGTAGCCGATCACCAGGGCTTGCTTGCCGGACAGCAGGTGGTCGGTACCACGCTTGATGGCGTCGTTCAGGCTGTGACGGCAGCCGTACTTGTTGTCGTTCTTGCTCTTGGTCACCGAGTCGTTGACGTTGATCGCAGGAACCTTCAGCTCGCCCTTGGCCAGCATGTCCAGCAGGCGGTGCACGCCAGTGGTGGTTTCTTCGGTCACGCCGTGGACGCGTTCCAGGACGGCAGGGTATTTCTTGTGCAGCAGTTCGGTCAGGTCACCGCCGTCGTCGAGGATCATGTTGGCGTCCCAAGGCTTGCCGTCCTTGAGGATGGTTTGCTCCAGGCACCACTCGTACTCTTGCTCGGTCTCGCCTTTCCAGGCGAAGACCGGGATGCCGGCGGCGGCGATGGAAGCAGCGGCCTGGTCCTGGGTCGAGAAGATGTTGCAGGACGACCAGCGAACCTCGGCGCCCAGGGCAACCAGGGTCTCGATCAGTACGGCGGTCTGGATGGTCATGTGGATGCAGCCGAGGATCTTCGCGCCCTTGAGCGGTTGTTCGGCCAGGTACTTGCGACGCAGACCCATCAGGGCTGGCATTTCCGATTCAGCGATGATGGTTTCGCGGCGGCCCCAGGCAGCCAGGGAAATGTCGGCGACTTTGTAATCGGTAAAATCTGCAGGCGTGTTGACAGCGCTCATGAAGAGCCTCCATTCGTAATGTGCGAATGGGCGCCGTTGTGCGTTTAGTGTCCGTATGGGAAGTCCCGTACCGACAACGCCCCATCCGAGCCTGACAGGCCGAGCCTGCTGCAGCGCCCCTCGGACAGGTGGCGGGAAAACGGTATCAAGGGTCGATGACCGTTTCGAAACGGTGGCGATTATAGCGACCTGAGCCAGACTTCCCAAAGTGTTTCTGTCGCCCGGATGAAGTTCCTCAATCGAGACCATAGTCGAGGTTATATAGAGCGAGGTGGCCTGGTCTGCGATCATGCCGGGCATCAAATGGCAGGACGGTCAGGAGTGAACATGAATTTCCACACCCGCAAGTGGGTAAAACCCGAAGACCTCAACCCCAATGGCACGCTGTTCGGCGGCAGCCTGCTGCGCTGGATCGACGAAGAAGCGGCGATCTACGCCATCGTCCAGCTGGGCAACCAGCGCGTGGTCACCAAGTACATTTCGGAAATCAACTTCGTCAGCGCCTCGCGCCAGGGCGACATCATCGAACTGGGCATCACCGCCACCGAGTTCGGGCGAACCTCTATCACCCTGACTTGCGAAGTGCGCAACAAGATCACCCGCAAGTCGATCCTCACGGTGGAGAAAATGGTCTTCGTCAACCTGGGAGAGGACGGCTTGCCGGCCCCCCACGGTCGCACCGAGATCAAGTACGTCAAGGATCAGTTCAAGGACGACGAGCTCGGCGCCTGAGCCGGCTCGGGCGTACGCGGCAGGCAGATTGGCCTGCCGCGTGCGACGGCCCGTGGATCAGTGGGCTTCGGCCTTGCCTGCCGGCGCCTCGTTGGTGACGTGGCGCACCAGCTTGCCGATGGTCAGGCCCTGCAGCAGGATCGACGACAACACCACGATGTAGGTGATGCTCAGCACCAGGTCCCGCTCCGGCCCCAGGGGCAGGGCCAGGGCCAGCGCCACCGAGACGCCGCCGCGCAGGCCGCCCCAGGTCAGCACGCGGATAGTGCCCCGGGGCACGCTGCGCCAGCGGCGCAACAGCAGGATCGCCGGGGCCACGGTAAGCAGGCGCGAGGCCACGATGGCCAACGCCAAAAGGCTGGCCGCCGCCAGGTGCAGCCAGTTGAATGGCAGCAGCAACAGCTCCAGGCCGATCAGGGCGAACAGCAGCGCGTTGAGCATGTCGTCGAGCAATTCCCAGAAACCATCCAGGTAGCGCCGGGTCATGTCGTTCATCGCCAGGTTGCGTCCCAGGTTACCGATGATCAGGCCCGCCACCACCATCGCGATGGGTGCCGAGACATGGATCTCGCTGGCCATGGCCGACCCACCGATCACCAGGGCCAGGGTCAGCATCACTTCGATCTGGTGCTGCTCGATGCTCTTGATCATCAGGTACACCAGGTAGCCGATCAGGCCGCCGAACAGCACGCCGCCAATGGCCTCATGCACGAACAGCCAGGCAGTGGCGCCTACGGTGGGGGTTTCGCCCAGTTGCGCGATGCCCAGCAGCACGGTGAACACCACGACCGCCGTACCGTCGTTGAACAGCGATTCGCCGACGATGGTGGTCTTCAACGGCTTGGAGGCATTGGCGGTACGCAGCACGCCCAGCACCGCGATCGGATCGGTTGGCGAGATCAGCGCGCCGAACAGCAGGCAGTAGAGGAAGCTCACGTGCCAGCCGAACAGGCCGAAGATCCAGTAGGCCAGGCTGCCGATGACGAAGGTGGCGATCAGCACCCCGACCGTCGCCAGCAGGCCGATGGGCCAGCGATAGCTGCGCAGGTCGTTGAGGTTGACGTGCAGGGCGCCGGCGAACAGCAGGAACGACAGCATCCAGTTCATCAGCAGGTCGCCGAAGTCGATCTTGCCGATCAGTTCTTCGACATGTTCTTCCAGGCCGGGGTAGCCCAGGTAGGTCAGCCCCTGCAGCAGCAGGGAGAACAGCAGGGCGGTGACCATCACGCCAATGGTCGGTGGCAGGCCGATGAAACGGAAATTGACGTAGGTCAGCAGGGTCGTCAGGCAGATAAAGGCAGCGACAAGTTCAAGCATCCGGACTCCTTTGGATGATCGTGGAAAACAGCCTGAAGTCGTTCAGGCCAAGGGTTTGATGTCCCGGTGCCATCCAGGGGCACAGTGGTCGACGAGGCAAGTTGCCATCAGGCATGGCGGTAATCGACACATTGACCACGCCGAAGCGACGATGTTGCAGGCCCGGGGACAAACTCGGACTCATGCCCATGCGGACGAACTCGCCGCCTACCCGGCCAAAAGTGCCGATGCTCCGTGCAACCGAGGCGGGCGGCATGCGAGGATCGCCGCTTCGCGATGATGTTCAGGCAGACAGGGAGGCGAGGTGCTGGCGACAACTCTGGTTCTGATGGCGGCACTGTTGCATGCGGCATGGAACACGCTGATCAAGTTCAGTGGCGAGCGCCTGCTGGTGGTGGCCTGCATGGACAGCGTGGCCTTGCTGTTCGTGGCCGGCATGCTGTTCTTCCTGCAATGGCCGCCCCAGGCACTCTGGCCCTGGATCTTCGCTTCCGCGGCTTTCGAACTCTTGTATCGCTACCTGTTGATCCAGGCTTACCGAGTGGGGGACCTGGGATTGGTCTACCCGCTGATGCGTGGCCTTTCGCCCCTGGTGGTGCTGGCGCTGACCCTGGGGTTCGGTGGCGAAGCCCTGAGCACCCAGCAGATCCTCGGCATCTTGCTGATTCCCTTCGGCATGCTGTGCCTGCTCTGGCAGGGCGGAGGCGGGGCGCGCCTGCCCTGGAGCATGCTGCCGGTGGTGGCCCTGATCGGCCTGTGCATCGGTTGCTACACCTTCATCGACGGCCAGGCCCTGCGCCGCTGGGCACATCCGTTGGACTACCTGACCTGGGTCACGCTGCTCAGCGCCTGGCCTTTTCCCCTGGTGGCGGTGGTCTGGAAGCGCCCGGCCTTCGCCCTGTTCTGGCGTGAACAATGGCGCCTGGGGCTGAGCGTCGGCTTCTGCGTGCTGTTCAGCTACGCTCTGGTGCTTTGGGCCATGCAGTTGGGCTCTATCGCCGAAGCGGCGGCCTTGCGTGAAATCAGTGTGATTCTGGTGGTGCTGTTCGGCATGCGCTACCTGAAGGAACCTTTCGGCCGGCCAAGGCTGATGGCCTGTGGCCTGGTGCTGATCGGCATGTTGGTGATGAAGCTGTGAGTACTCCCTAAAACTCTAAAAAAGGATTTACGTTATGACTGTCGCGTTCTGGTGTGTATTGATCGCAATCGCCCTGCCATACCTGTGCACCGCCATCGCCAAGGGCGCTGGCAACTACGGGCTCCGGCACAACCATGATCCACGGGGCTTCCTGAGTACCCTGGAGGGGCTGCCAAAGCGTGCGCATTGTGCACAGCTCAATGGCTTCGAGGTGACTCCGGCCTTCGCCGCCGCAGTGATCATTGCCCATGTGGCGGGCAACGCCGAGCTGGTGACCATCAACGTGCTGGCGGTGCTGTTCATCACCAGCCGCCTGCTGTACATGATCTGCTACCTGGCGGATTGGGCGGTGCTGCGTTCTTTGGTGTGGTTCGTGGGCATGGGGCTGATCGCCAGCTTCTTCTTCGTCTCGATCTGAAGTTGGCCAGGCTTGTCGACGCCCAGGTCGACAAGCCGGTTCCGGCTGGAGGCGTTACGGGGTATTGGCGACTTGCGGCACCTGGGGCAGCGGCATGTCCTTGGGCCAGAGCATCCAGATCTGGCCTGGTTGCTTCATATCGCCGGCCAGTTGCCCGGCTGCATCGCCAGTTCCCCAGAACAGGTCGGCGCGCACTTCCCCGGTGATCGCGCCGCCGGTGTCCTGGGCCGCAACCGGGCGTACCAGGCTGCTGCCGTCGGGGCGGGTGGTGGATAACCACAGCAGGCTGCCCAGGGGAATCACCTTGCGGTCCACGGCGACGCTGTAGCCCGAGGTCAGGGGGACGTTCAGCGAGCCGCGCGGCCCTTCGTTGCTGTCCGGGTTGCGGTTGAAGAACACATAGCTCGGGTTGCTGCCCAGCAGCTCGGGAATCCGCGCTGGGTGGGCCTTGGCCCAGGCAGCGATGGTGCCCATGGTCACTTCTTCCTTCTTCAGTTGGCCTTGCTCCACCAGCCAGCGACCGATAGGCCGGTACGGGTGGCCGTTCTGGTCGGCATAACCGATACGCAGTTGGCGACCATCGTCCAGCTGGATCCTGCCCGAACCCTGGATCTGCAGGAATTGCAGGTCCATGGGGTCGGTCAGCCAGGCGATCACCGGCGCCTTGACGCCCTGGGCCTCGATGGTCGCGGCATCGTCGTAGGGCTTGAGCACCCGACCTTCGAGCCGTCCTCGCAGGCGCTTGCCCTTGAGTTCGGGATAGAGGCTGTCCAGGGCGACCACGATCATGTCGTCCGGCACGCCATACACCGGTACATTGGCCGTCTTGGTCTGGGCCAGGCTGCCGGGATACACCGGCTCGTAGTAGCCCGTGATCAGGCCCGTGGTGCTGCCGCTGCCCGAGCGCAGGCCGTAGACCTGCAGGCGTTCCTTGAGAAAACCACGGATCGCCTCGGGGCTCTGGGGCACGTTGGCCGCGGCGGCGCAGGTGGCGCCCCACACCGGATCGGCCTTGAGCCGGGTGCAGGCGCTGCGCCAGGAGCCGAAGCCAGCCAGCAGATCGTTGTCGGCTACTGCGGGCAGCGCCTCCCAGGCGGCGCTGTTGTAGGTGGCCAGGGCGTGGGTCTGTGGCTGAGAGGGGGGCTGTTCAGTGTCGCCGCCGTTGCAACCGGCGAGCAGCGCCAGGGCCGGGACGGTCCAGAACCAGTGGCGGCACCAGCGGGGAAAACTCGGGTTCATGCTGTGTTTCCTTGGGGGACGTCCCGCATTCATGGCGGAGGACAACCCATATTATTAATAGGGCTATTGGTCTTTGTCCGGGAGGCGAGGATACTGGCCGCCGTTTTCCGTGACCTGACCTGAAGCCACCATGACGTTAAAAAGACTCTCTGTTGTATTGCTGGCCTGCCTCACGCTTTCCGCCTGCGGTGGGGTCGATCCCAATTCTCCCCTGGGCCAGCGCAAGGCGATCTTCAAGCAGATGCTCAAGACCGGCGAAGACCTGGGAGGCATGCTCCGCGGACGCATCCCGTTCGACGGTGCGCGTTTCGCCGAGGGCGCAGTGAAGCTCGACAACCTGTCCCACGAGCCCTGGAAGCACTTCCCTGCGGTCAAGGAAGAAGACCATACCAGCGCCACCGATGATGTCTGGCGCCGACAGGCACGCTTCCAGGAGCTGGCCCGGGCCCTGGAGGCAGCCACCGGTGAGCTGGTGGTCGCCAGCCAGGTCCAGCCCTACAAGGCCAGCAACCTTGGCCCGGCGGTGCAGAAGGTCGAGGACGCCTGTAGCGCCTGTCACAAAGAGTTTCGTAATCACTGATCCCGGCCGGGCAAAGCCCTGGCAGGGATGCCGGAGCTCCTCGTCATGTCGGGGGTAGTGGCCGACCTACTTGTCCAGATCGTCCAGGGCTTGCTGCAGTTCCTTGCGGGATTCGGCGAGCTTGTCCTTGCGCTTGTTGATCTTCTCCGAGTCGCCCTTCTTCATGGCCTTTTCCAGGTCGGCCTGGCGGCGGCTGACTTCGTGCTTGGCGTCGAGCACCTTGTTTTCCCGCTCTTTCTTCAGCGAGGCGTCGGTGCAATGGGTGGTGACTTCATTCAGGGCGCGTTCCAGGCCGGCCTGCTGATCGCTGTTGCCGTGAGCCTTGGCTTGTTCGATCTGGGTCATGATGGCCTGGCGCTTGGCGGCGCAGCCGGTCAGTTCGGGTGTTTGCTCGTTGGCCAACAGTGGCGCGCTCATCAAGCCGCATAGGGTCAGGGCTGTGAGCGAAGGAAAGATGTTCATTGACGGCTCCAGGTGAAAAAGATCAAAAAATAACCAATGAAGTAATACTGGGGCGTGCTGGAATGGGCTGTTGGAGCCCATTTCGGACCAGGTGGTTCAATACCCGCCCCAGGTGAGCGATTAAAAACCTTCGACGCCGGCGGCATTCAGGGTGGCACGCAAGGCCAGTACCTGCGGGTCGCGAAAGAACGCTGCCAGTCGCTCCGCGCGTTCCACCCCAACCTCGGCTTCTTGCTGCCAGTCCAGGCTGCTCTTGAGTGCCAGCGCCTGCCATGCCCCGCCCAGGTCGGCCGCGCCACTGGGCGGCAAGCCCAGGGCCTTCAGCCAAAGTGCGAAGGGTCGCCGCCTGGCGTTGTGCAGGCTTTCGAGCAGGCGTGCGCTGCTGCGTTCGCCGAAGCCGGCCATGTTAACAAGCTCTGCCTGGTCGAGGGTCAACCAATCCAGCAGGCTCTTGATTCGCCCCGCTTGCATCAGGCGTACCCAGGTTTGCTCGCCGACATGCTCCAGATCCAGGGCCTGCTTGCCACTGAGCCAGGTCAGGCGCGCCAGGAACTGGCTTTCGCATCCGGGGGAGGGTTGCCAGCAGCTCAGCGCGTGGAAGTCGCTCTGCACCGGCGCCTGGAGCGGTGCACGCTGCGGTGCCCTGAGGGCCACGCCATCCAGGCGGGGAATGGTCAGGCCGGCGAGACTGACGGCCACCTGGTCGCCGGGGAGGATGTCCAGCTCGCGCCAGCGGCGTAGCGAGCCAGCGCTGACCCGGCGGATCTGCCGATCGTCGAGAGTGACCGGTTCGATGTGCAGCAGTGGCGTGATGCGCCCGGTGCGACCGACGCGAAACTCTACCTCGCGGACATTGGCCAAGGCCTGGATGTAGGGGTACTTCCAGGCGGCGATCCAGTGCGGATTCCGAGCTTGCCATCGTTCGGCCGCGGGGCGTCGGCCCAGGCGCAGGATGATTCCGTCGCTGGCGAACGGCAGCGCCGAGCGGTACCAGTGTTCGCGCCAATGCCGGGCCGCGTCGAAGTTGGCGATCCTGCGGCTGTATTCGCGGCCTTCGGTAAAACCCAGCTTGGCCAACTGCTCCAGGCGTTCATCCATCGCCTGTGGCCCTTGTGGCCAATCCCAGACGAACAAGCCGATTTGTGCCGCGGCATCGGGCTCCAGGTGTTTGCGGGCCATCCAGCCCGCCACTCGGCTACGGGCATTGCGGCTGCCGGCCCGGGCCTGCACGTGGCCCTCCAGGCGCTGGTACAGCTCACCCTGGAGCAACAGGTCCACGGGCTGCGGTAATTGTTGGGGAATGGCCGGGATCTGCCGGGCCACGCTGCTCCAGTCGTGGCCCAGCAGGCCATCGCCCCGACTCAGTGCCTGGTGCAAGCGGCCCTTGCGGTAGATCAGGCTCACGGCCACGCCGTCGATCTTGGGCTGCACCCAGACTTCCCGACGGTTGCGCAACCAGAGTCGCACGGCGTCGGCGCCCGGGAGCTTTTCCACACCGGTATGGGCCACCGGGTGAGCGATATTGCCGCGGGCAGTGGCTAGCGGACGGGCTCTGGCCTGGGGCACGAGTGGGAAGCAGCCTTGCAGCGTATCCAGGCGCTGGCGGGCCTGATCGTAGAGTTCATCGGCCACCAACGCCTGGCCGTCCCGGTGATAGCTGGTATCCCAGCGCTGGAGCTGTTGGTGCAGGGTGGTGATTTCCACGTCGGCCCGGGTTGCCGGCCAGTCCGGGCAATGGGCCTGGGCCGACAGCGGGATGAAGATCGTCAGCAGGAGCAGTCTTGGCAGCATGGCGAGCGTCCTTGCCCGGAAAGGTCATGCTCAAAGGTTAGGTGTGGTGACGCGGGGCGGGCGTGGCAGGTGTTTGCCGGTTGTTTCGCGGTCGGTCCGACAGGTGGTCCGGACGGCGACTTTGCTTGTAAGGCAGGGAATATAGAGGCAGGAGGGAGAAATCCGTGGGTACAAAAAAGCCCCGCCAGCATAGCCGGGCGGGGCCTTGGTGAGGCGGGAAGGCTTACAGGCCGGCGGCGGCGCGCAGGGCCTCGGCGCGGTCGGTTTTTTCCCAGGTGAAGGTGGAGAAGGTGTCTTCGCCCACGGTCTTGGTTTCCGGAGTGCGGCCGAAGTGGCCGTAGGCTGCGGTTTCCTGGTACATCGGGTGCAGCAGGTCGAGCATGGTGGTGATCGCGTAAGGACGCAGGTCGAAGTGCTCGCGTACCAGCTTGATGATCTTGTCATCGCTGATCTTGCCGGTGCCGAAGGTGTTCAGCGAGATCGAAGTCGGCTGGGCGACGCCGATGGCGTAGGACACCTGGATCTCGCAACGCTCGGCCAGGCCGGCGGCGACGATGTTCTTGGCCACGTAGCGACCGGCGTAGGCTGCCGAACGGTCGACCTTGGATGGGTCCTTGCCGGAGAACGCGCCGCCGCCGTGGCGAGCCATGCCGCCGTAGCTGTCGACGATGATCTTGCGGCCGGTCAGGCCACAGTCGCCCACTGGGCCGCCGATGATGAACTGGCCGGTCGGGTTGATGTGGAACTGGGTGTCCTTGTGCAGCAGCTCGGCTGGCAGCACGTGCTTGACGATCAGTTCCATCACGCCTTCGCGCAGGTCGTTGTAGGAGACTTCCGGGTTGTGCTGGGTCGACAGCACCACCGCGTCGATGCCGACCACGATGCCGTTTTCATAGCGGCAGGTGACCTGGGACTTGGCGTCCGGGCGTAGCCATGGCAGCAGGCCCGATTTGCGGGCTTCGGCCTGGCGCTGCACCAGCTGGTGGGAGAATGCGATCGGGGCTGGCATCAGTGCCGGGGTTTCGTTGCTGGCATAGCCGAACATCAGGCCCTGGTCACCGGCGCCCTGGTCTTCAGGCTTGGCGCGGTCGACGCCCTGGTTGATGTCAGGGGACTGCTTGCCGATGATGTTCATCACGCCGCAGGTGGCGCCGTCGAAGCCGACGTCGGAGCTGGTGTAGCCGATGTCGCAGATGACGTCGCGGACGATCTGCTCCAGGTCGACCCAGGCGCTGGTGGTCACTTCGCCGGCAACGATGGCAACGCCAGTCTTGACCAGGGTTTCAACCGCTACGCGGGCGTGCTTGTCCTGGGTAATGATGGCGTCCAGCACCGCATCGGAAATCTGGTCAGCGATTTTATCCGGATGCCCTTCGGACACGGACTCGGAGGTGAAAAGGGAGTATTCGCTCATCTCGACGGTTTCCTAAATTTACCGATGGTGAGTGTCGCCAGCCGGTCGCTGAAAATGGCGGACCTGGATCTGGAAACCATTACGTAAGCCTACATAGAGGCTTTCCCCGGGAGTCAGTCCCGCAGCGGTGGCCCAACGGGCCAGATCATCTTGCTCGAACCCCAGCCAGAGATCGCCACAGGCGTCTTTGGCCCAGCTCTGGTTATGGCTGCACAAGTCTGTCACCAGCAGGCTACCGCCTGCCTGCAATAATTGCCCCAACTGCTTGAGTGCCTCGGCTGGCGCCGCGAAATGGTGCAGGACCATGTTCAGCACCACGCAGTCGGCCTTGAGTGGCATGCCCTTCAAGGCATCGGCCAGTTGCAGGCTGACGTTAGCCAGCGCTTCGCGTTCGCACAACTGGCGAGCCAGCTCCAGCATCGCCGGGCTGTTGTCCAGGGCTGTCACCTGGGCAAAGCGCCGGGCCAGTTCGGGGAGGAATCCGCCGTCGCCGGGGCCGACCTCGATGGCTGTGGCTTCTGGCTTGAAGCTCAATTTGTCCAATAGTGCCAACACGCTTTCGCGGTACTGCGCCAGTCCTGCGATCAGGTCCTGTTGGGCGCGGAATTTCTCCGCCACCCGGGAAAAGAAGTCTTCGCTGGCAGCGGCCCGTTGTCCGTGGACCAGGCCGATCCGCGACTGGACTTCGACCGGCAAGGGCAATTGGTCGACCTCGTCCAGCAACGCCACATGCAACTTGCCGCCCAGCAGTTCGGTGTGGGGCAAGGCGCGGCGGTAGAAGATCGCATTGCCTTCGCGGCGCGTGGCCACCAGCCCGGCCTGGGCCAGGACCTTCAGGTGATGGCTCATGCCCGACTGGCCGATGGCGAAGATCTGCGCCAGCTCCAGCACGCCGAAGGAGTCGTTGCTCAGGGCACGCAATACGTTCAGCCGTAACGGATCGCCGCCGGCTTTGCACAGGGCGGCCAGGTCGTCGCAATCGTCATGGCGAATGTTGGATGCATGCAGGTTCATGGGAGCGCAGTCTAGTGGTGCCCGAAACAGCTCGCAAGGCCAATATCAAAAAGTTTTGATATTGAACTGTGCGAGGGCGATTCAGGGCTGTCGCCAGCCAGGATGGGGAACGGTGTCGGGGTTTGCCTGGTCGATTGAGTGGTTAGCCGTAGGAAAAACGTGCTTGAGTAACTATCTGTCATTGCCCCCGCCAGACGCCTGAGGGAAAATGCAGGCCTTTTTTCCGTTTTGTTTTGTCCAATCTTCAGGAGATCAGCGATGCCAAGCCGTCGTGAGCGTGCCAACGCCATTCGTGCCCTCAGCATGGATGCCGTGCAAAAAGCCAACAGCGGCCATCCGGGTGCCCCGATGGGTATGGCGGATATCGCCGAAGTACTTTGGCGTGACTACCTCAAGCACAACCCGAGCAATCCATCCTTCGCCGACCGTGACCGCTTCGTGCTGTCCAACGGTCATGGCTCGATGCTGATCTACTCGCTGCTGCACCTGACCGGCTACGATCTTTCGATCGACGACCTGAAGAATTTCCGCCAACTGCACAGCCGTACCCCGGGCCACCCGGAATTCGGCTACACCCCGGGTGTGGAGACCACCACTGGCCCGCTGGGTCAGGGCCTGGCCAATGCCGTGGGCTTCGCCCTGGCGGAAAAAGTCCTGGCGGCGCAGTTCAACCGTCCCGGTCACAATATCGTCGACCACCACACCTATGTGTTCCTGGGTGATGGCTGCATGATGGAAGGCATTTCCCACGAAGTCGCGTCCCTGGCCGGCACCCTGGGCCTGGGCAAGCTGATCGCCTTCTACGATGACAACGGCATTTCCATCGACGGTGAAGTCGAAGGCTGGTTCACCGACGACACGCCCAAGCGCTTCGAAGCCTACAACTGGCAAGTGATCCGCAACGTCGACGGCCACGATCCGGAAGAAATCAAGACCGCGATCGAGACCGCGCGCAAGAGCCCGCTGCCAACCCTGATCTGCTGCAAGACCACCATCGGTTTCGGTTCGCCGAACAAGCAGGGCAAGGAAGACTGCCACGGCGCGCCACTGGGCGCCGAGGAAATCGCCCTGACCCGCGAAGCCCTGAAGTGGACCCACGGTCCGTTCGAAATCCCTGCCGACATCTATGCCGAGTGGGATGCCAAGGAAGCCGGTCGCGCTGTCGAAGCCGAGTGGGACCAGCGTTTCGCCGCTTACTCCGCTGCCTTCCCGACCGAGGCCAACGAACTGGTACGGCGCCTGGCCGGTGACCTGCCGGCGGACTTCGCCGCCAAGGCCGACGCCTATATCGCCGAAGTGGCGGCCAAGGGCGAGACCATCGCCAGCCGCAAGGCCAGCCAGAACACCCTGAACGCCTTCGGTCCATTGCTGCCTGAGTTCCTCGGCGGTTCGGCGGACCTGGCCGGCTCCAACCTGACCCTGTGGAAAGGCTGCAAGGGCGTCAGTGCCGAGGATGCCAGCGGCAACTACATGTACTACGGCGTACGCGAATTCGGCATGACCGCCATCATGAACGGCGTTGCCCTGCACGGTGGCCTGGTGCCTTACGGCGCGACCTTCCTGATGTTCATGGAGTACGCCCGCAACGCGGTGCGCATGTCGGCGCTGATGAAGCAACGGGTGATCCACGTCTACACCCACGACTCCATCGGCCTGGGCGAGGATGGCCCGACCCACCAGCCTATCGAGCAACTGACCAGCCTGCGCAGCACGCCGAACCTCGACACCTGGCGTCCAGCCGACGCCGTGGAATCGGCGGTGTCCTGGAAGTACGCGCTGGAGCGCAAGGACGGTCCTTCGGCGTTGATCTTCTCGCGCCAGAACTTGCAGCACCAAACCCGTGATGCCGGTCAGATCGCCGATATCAGCCGCGGTGGTTATGTGTTGAAGGACTGCGCAGGCGAGCCTGAGCTGATCCTGATCGCCACCGGTTCGGAAGTGGGCCTTGCGGTGCAGGCTTTCGACAAGCTGACCGAGCAGGGCCGCAAGGTGCGTGTGGTATCCATGCCGTGCACCAGCGTGTTCGATGCCCAGGATGCAGGCTACAAGCAGTCGGTCCTGCCGCTGCAGGTCGGTGCGCGGATCGCCATCGAAGCCGCCCATGCCGACTTCTGGTACAAGTACGTGGGCCTGGAAGGCCGCGTGATCGGCATGACCACCTACGGTGAGTCGGCGCCTGCGCCTGCACTGTTCGAAGAGTTCGGCTTCACCCTGGACAACATCCTGGGCCAGGCCGAAGAGCTGCTGGAAGACTGAGAAAAGCACGTGGTGGCCTGTCCACCACAGTCGCAAGCGGGGGCTGGTTTACCGGCCCCCGCTTGCGAGTGCGTATAACAAGTTCGTCTGCCGTGCCTGATCGAGAACCCCATGTCCCAACCGCGTCCTTATAAAGTTGCACTCAACGGCTACGGCCGGATTGGTCGTTGCGTCTTGCGTGCTCTGTTCGAGCGAGGGGCTGCGGCCGGGTTCGAGATCGTGGCCATCAACGACCTGGCCGACATGGCCAGCGTCGAATACCTGACACGCTTCGACTCCACCCATGGCCGGTTTCCCGGCGAGGTGACCGTCGATGGCGATTGTCTGCATATCAATGGCAACTGCGTGAAGGTGTTGCGCAGCGCCACTCCCGAAGGCATCGACTGGGCAGCCCTGGACATCGACCTGGTGCTGGAATGCTCCGGTGCCTACCACACCCGTGAGGATGGCCAGCGCTTCCTTGCTGCCGGCGCGCCGCGGGTGTTGTTCTCCCAGCCGATGGCCAGCGAGGCGGATGTCGACGCCACCATCGTCTACGGGGTGAACCAGGATTGCCTGAGCGGCGACGAGTTGCTGGTGTCCAACGCGTCTTGCACCACCAACTGCGGCGTGCCCTTGCTGCGCCTGCTGGACCAGGCCATCGGCCTGGAGTACGTGTCCATCACCACTATCCACTCGGCGATGAACGACCAGCCGGTGATCGATGCCTATCATCACGAGGACCTGCGCCGCACCCGCTCGGCGTTCCAGTCGGTGATCCCTGTGTCCACTGGCCTGGCCCGGGGCATCGAGCGCCTGCTGCCGGAACTTGCCGGGCGAATCCAGGCCAAAGCGGTACGGGTACCGACGGTCAACGTGTCCTGCCTGGATATCACCATGCAGACGGTCAGCGACACCGATGCCGCCGAGGTCAACCGGATCCTGCGCGAGGCCGCCACCAGCGGTCCGCTCAAGGGCCTGCTGGCCTATACCGAATTGCCGCACGCCAGCTGCGATTTCAACCATGACCCCCATTCGGCGATCGTCGATGCCAGTCAGACCCGCGTTTCCGGCCCCCGGCTGGTAAACATCCTGGCCTGGTTCGACAACGAATGGGGTTTTGCCAACCGGATGCTGGACGTTGCGGGCCATTACCTGCAAACAGCCGCTCCACTCTCTGCTTCTAATATTCAGTAACCCAGGAATTGCGACCCATGACCGTGTTGAAGATGACCGACCTCGATCTGCAAGGTAAGCGCGTGCTGATCCGCGAAGACCTCAACGTCCCAGTCAAGGACGGTGTAGTCACCAGCGACGCGCGGATCCTGGCTTCGCTGCCGACCATCAAGCTGGCCCTGGAGAAAGGCGCGGCGGTGATGGTCTGCTCGCACCTGGGCCGTCCGACCGAAGGCGAGTTCTCGGCTGAGAACAGCCTCAAGCCGGTGGCCGATTACCTGAGTCGCGCCCTGGGCCGCGAAGTGCCGCTGGTGGCCGACTACCTGGGTGGTGTCGAGGTCAAGGCCGGCGACGTCGTGCTGTTCGAGAACGTACGTTTCAACAAGGGCGAGAAAAAGAACGCCGATGAGCTGGCCCAGCAATACGCCGCCCTGTGCGACGTGTTCGTGATGGATGCCTTCGGTACCGCCCACCGGGCCGAGGGTTCGACCCACGGCGTGGCCAAGTTCGCCAAGGTGGCGGCGGCAGGCCCGTTGCTGGCGGCCGAGCTGGATGCACTGGGCAAGGCCCTGGATACCCCGGCCAAGCCGATGGCGGCGATCGTCGCCGGTTCCAAGGTGTCCACCAAGCTGGACGTGCTCAACAGCCTGAGCGAGGTCTGCGACCAGCTGATCGTCGGTGGCGGCATCGCCAATACCTTCCTGGCCGCTGCCGGCCATCCGGTGGGCAAGTCGCTGTACGAGCCTGACCTGCTGGACACCGCCCGCGCCATCGCCGCCAAGGTCAGCGTGCCACTGCCAGTGGACGTGGTGGTGGCCAAGGAGTTCGCCGAGAGCGCCGCGGCCACGGTCAAGGCGATCGCCGACGTGGCGGCCGACGACATGATCCTGGACATCGGCCCGCAAACCGCTGCGCAATTCGCGCAACTGCTCAAGTCGTCCAAGACCATCCTCTGGAACGGCCCGGTGGGTGTGTTCGAGTTCGACCAGTTCGGCAATGGCACCAAGGTCCTGGCCCAGGCGATCGCCGATAGCACGGCGTTCTCCATCGCTGGCGGTGGCGACACCCTGGCGGCCATCGACAAGTATGGCGTGGCCCAGCAGATCTCCTACATTTCTACCGGTGGTGGCGCCTTCCTCGAATTCGTCGAGGGCAAGGTGCTGCCGGCGGTCGAAGTCCTGGAAGCCCGGGCCAAGGCCTGAGACTGCCATTGGCCGGGCAAAGGAGTGTTCTGATGGTCAAGACGTTGCCATTGCTGCTTGCCGCAGCCTGGCTCGCGGGGTGCTCCGGCACTTCGCCGGGCCAGCCTGCGGATGCGGCCCAAAGGCCAGGGCAAGGTTGCTACCAGGCCGACTGGCAGGCCGAGACGGCACCGGTGATCAACAAGCGCCTGGGGCCTGAAGGCTTGGAGAAATACGAGACTCCGACAAGGACCCGGGAACAGGGTTGCCCTTGACGGGTCAGATTGGATAACGCGACGCGCCGGGCCCCGGGGTCCGGCCGAGGAACATCGATGAAAGCTTTGATCGCCGTGGCGATGCTGGGGCTGCTTGGCGGTTGCGCCGACTTGCACTTGCTCAAGTCGCCGAGCACCGACAACTGGACCACCTGGGTCTGCGACAGCCAGGCCCAGGTGCTCTGGCGCTACACCGACGACAGCCGCAAGGCCGTCGACGTGCGCCTGGGAGGCGACGACCAGGTACGCCGCTTGAAACTCGAGCCTAGCGGTTCGGGGTCGTTGTACAGCGACGACATGCTGGCGTTTCACGTCAAGGGTGAGGAAGGCCTGGTCTACTGGGTCGCCACCAACGACCTGATCGGCCGCGGCTGTAAAGCGCCGTAGGCCGGGAACCGATGCTGAACCTGTAGGAGCGAAGCTTGCTCGCGGTGCTACCCGGACATTGATCATGGATGTCGCCAGGCCGACCGCCATCGCGGGCAAGCCTCGTTCCTGCGGGGATGCAGGGCTCTTGAAATTGATGAAGTAACGAATCCGCAGGCCGGGCTGACCCCCGATCTGCAATCACTTGAATAGCAGTCGCCGCTACGGCAGGCTTGCACGATTAACGACCCTCGACCGGGAGAGACACACACAATGGCACTCATCAGCATGCGCCAGATGCTGGACCACGCAGCCGAGTTCGGCTATGGCGTTCCAGCCTTCAACGTCAACAACCTTGAGCAGATGCGCGCCATCATGGAAGCCGCTGACAAGACTGACTCCCCGGTGATCGTCCAGGCTTCCGCCGGTGCTCGCAAATACGCTGGCGCCCCGTTCCTGCGCCACCTGATCCTGGCTGCCATCGAAGAGTTCCCGCACATTCCGGTGTGCATGCACCAGGACCACGGCACCAGCCCTGACGTCTGCCAGCGCTCGATCCAGCTGGGCTTCAGCTCGGTGATGATGGACGGTTCCCTGGGTGAAGACGGCAAGACCCCGACCGACTACGAGTACAACGTCCGCGTGACCCAGCAGACCGTCGCCATGGCCCACGCCTGTGGCGTGTCGGTAGAGGGCGAGCTGGGCTGCCTGGGTTCCCTGGAAACCGGCATGGCCGGTGAAGAAGACGGTATCGGCGCCGAAGGCGTGCTGGACCACAGCCAGATGCTGACCGATCCGGAAGAGGCCGCCGACTTCGTCAAGAAGACCCAGGTCGACGCCCTGGCCATCGCCATCGGTACCAGCCACGGAGCCTACAAGTTCACCAAGCCGCCTACCGGTGACGTGCTGGCCATCGACCGCATCAAGGAAATCCACAAGCGCATCCCCAACACCCACCTGGTGATGCACGGTTCTTCCTCGGTACCGCAAGAGTGGCTGGCGATCATCAACCAGTACGGTGGCGACATCAAGGAAACCTACGGCGTGCCGGTCGAGGAGATCGTCGAAGGCATCAAGCACGGCGTGCGCAAGGTCAACATCGACACCGACCTGCGCCTGGCATCCACCGGTGCCATGCGCCGCCTGATGGCCACCAACCCGAGCGAGTTCGACCCACGCAAGTTCTTCGGCGCCACCGTGACTGCCATGCGCGACGTGTGCATCGCTCGCTACGAAGCCTTCGGCACCGCCGGCAATGCCTCGAAGATCAAGCCGATCTCCCTGGAAGGCATGTTCCAGCGTTACCTCAAGGGTGAGCTGAACGCCAAGGTCAACTAAGCCTCGGTCGTCTACGAAAAAGCCCGCAGCGATGCGGGCTTTTTTGTGCCTGCGTGCCGGCTCAGCTCTTGTTGTGGTCGATGTCCAGCTTGGAGAAGGTCACCTTGCCACCTTCGCTGGTGTAGCCGCTGTTGTCCTGCACATAGACCCCGGCCTTGAAGTACAGCGGTTTGTCACGCCAGGCAGCGCCTACCCGGGTGTCCCAGCGATAGCCGGCGGCGCTGATGGCCAGGACACCGCCCGGGCTCAGGTGGATCAGGTAGGAAAATCGCCGGTCCATGGGCACGTTCTCGGCGATGTCGATGACCCGGGACCGGGTGTCGTCCGGGCGCATGCGCACCTTGGCCACGATGTTGCCGCGCCCCTGGCTGGCCTTGTACTGGTATTCCAGCTTCACCAGCGGCCGGGTGCTGTTGTACGCATGGATCTGGCCGATGACGATCTTGCCCGAGGAGGGCACCTGGTTCACTGCCAGGGTGGCCTGCAGCAGGTTGTCGGCCTCGGGGTAGGTCCAGTTGCGCAAGGTGCCGTTGGCATAGGTCTCGCGCAGCTCGGTGCGTGGATAGATGGCGTTCTCGGTCTTCGAGCCGGTGACTGGCGACCAGAAGAACAAGGTGCCGGAATCGGCATGGAAGTATTGGTTCTTGAAACCCTTGACCAGGGTCGGGGTATCGATGGTGGCCGGCGGGCTGCCGACGGGAACGCTGAGGTTCCAGGTTGCCAGGTCGATCATGGGAAGGTTCCGCAAAAGTGTACCGGGCGCAGCTGGGCGAAGGCTCCAGGCCGCGCTTCTCGGGTGTTTTTTAGCCTTCGCAAGGATGTTCCAGCAAGCGCCGTACGGCGGAAAAATGACGCCAGTGAAGTAGCCAGGTGCCATATTCATGGATTGCAATGCGGCAGAACTGTGACCGTTAGTCGGGAGCAGGGGCCATTGGCGGAGTGATGGCTCCATGGCAGCTTCTGCTTTTGAATATCCGGGTCTAGAGTGAAACCTCAGTTTTTGTCAGGTTTTCTCACCAGTTCAGTCTTATTACAGACAAGAGAAGCAGCATGGAATGCGTGCAACCGGAGACAGCCGAGGGCCACTCCACTCTTCTGATCGTCGATGACTACCCCGAGAACCTCCTGAGCATGCGCGCGCTGTTGCAGCGCCAGGATTGGCGGGTAATGACCGCCGCCTCGGGTGTCGAGGCCCTCAGTCTGTTGCTGGAGCACGAGGTGGACCTGGTCCTGCTCGACGTGCAGATGCCGGGCATGGATGGTTTCGAAGTGGCCCGCCTGATGCGCGGCAGCCAGCGCACGCGCCTGACCCCCATCATCTTCCTCACCGCCAACGAGCAATCCCAGGATGCCGTGATCAAGGGGTATGCCAACGGTGCGGTGGACTACCTGTTCAAGCCCTTCGATCCGCAGATCCTCAAGCCCAAGGTCCAGGCGTTGCTGGAACACCAGCGCAACCGCCGGGCCCTGCAGCACCTGAGTCATGACCTGGAGCAGGCCCGGGCCTTCAATGCCTCGGTGCTGGACAACGCCGCCGAGGGCATCCTGGTGGTGGACGAGGAGGGGCGGATACGCTTCGCCAACCCCGCGGTGTCGCGCTTGCTCAATGCCCAGGTGAAGGATCTGGTGGGCTCGGCCTTCCTCGATTACCTGCAGAATCCCCATGTCCCGGACTGGCACGTGTCCGAGCTGTACGCCAGTTATCGCCGGGGCGAAACCTTCCGCCTGCATGACGCCCTGCTGCGCACCGTCCCCGGCCAGCAGATCAGCGTAGCGTTGTCCTGCGCCCCGCTGCCCAGCGAGCAGAAGGCCATGGTGGTGACCCTGCTGGACATGTCCGAGGTGCGGCACCTGCATCAGCAGCTGGAATACCAGGCGGTCACCGATCCCTTGACCGGGCTGCTCAATCGCCGGGGTTTCTACCAGACAGTGGAGAGCATTCTGTTGCGCAGTGACCGCTCGGGAAAGTCCCTGGTCCTGCTGTACCTGGATCTGGACGGCTTCAAGCGGGTCAACGACTCCCTCGGCCATGACGCCGGCGACCGGATACTGCGCTGGGTCTCGGAACAGCTGAAGGAGGGCCTGCACTCGTTCGACATCATCGGGCGCATGGGGGGCGACGAGTTCACCGCCTTGCTGGAGCTGGGATTTCCCGAGCAGGCGGCGAAAGTCGCCGAACGGTTGATCGAGCGCTTGTCCATCACCCAGCAGATCGATGGCATGGACGTGGTCCTGGGAGCCAGCATCGGCATCGCCATCTACCCCGACTGTGGTTCCAACCTGGATGGCTTGCTGCGGGCCGCGGACATCGCCATGTACGAGGCCAAGCGTGCCGGCCGCCAGCAGTATCGCTATTACGACCACGAGATGAACGGCCGCGCGCGGTCCCGATTGATGCTCGAGGAAAGCGTGCGCAGTGCGGTGGAGCGCAAGGAATTCACCATGGTGTACCAGCCCCAGGTGGCCATCGCCGATGGTCGCCTGCGTGGTTTCGAAGCCCTGCTGCGCTGGCGCCACCCCAGTGTCGGCGATGTGCCGCCGGGGCTGTTCCTGCCGCTGCTGGAAGAGGCGCGGCTGATCAGTCTCCTGGGCAGCTGGATCTACCAGCAGGGCGCTGCGCAGCGCAAGGATTGGGAGCAGGTGTTCAGCCCCGAGCTGGTGCTGAGCGTCAGTCTCAGCGCGACCCAGTTCAGCATGCCCAACCTTTCGGCCGAGCTGCGCCAGGTGCTGCTGCGCAACGGCCTGCAACCGCGTCAGCTGGAGGTCGAGGTCACCGAGGCGGCGCTGACCCAGAACCTGGGAGAGACCCGCAAGCAATTGCAGCAATTGCACCAGCTGGGCGTGCGCGTGGCCCTCGACGACTTCGGCTCGGGCAGTTGCTGCCTGGCCTTCTTGCGTGACCTGCAACTGGATACCCTCAAGCTCGACCGGCACCTGATCGCCCGGTTGCTGACTTCACCGCGGGACGCTGCGATCGCCCGCTGCGTGATCGACCTGTGCAAGCAATTCGGGCTGCTGGTGATCGCCGAAGGCGTGGAGACCCTCGAGCAATACCATTGGCTCAAGGACAACGGTTGCGAATACGTCCAGGGTTTCCTGGTGGCGCGACCCTTGACCTCCGGTAGCGCCAGCCAGTTCGTCCAGCCCTTCGACTGGAGCGCGCTACAGGCCTGAATTCGCTAAACTGGCGACCCTTGCCCCTGGCGTCGCCGTTGCCCATGACCGTATTGAAATACCTCCAGGCCTATCCAGTCGCCCTGCAAGAACAGGTGCGCCAGCTGATCGACGAAGACCGCCTGGGCGAGTACCTGGAGCGGCGTTATCCACACAAGCATGGTGTGCAGAGCGACAAGGCCCTGTACAGCTATGCCCTGGAGCTGAAGCAGGAATACCTGCGCAACGCGCCGGCCATCGACAAGGTGCTGTTCGACAACCGCCTGGACCTGACCCATCGCGCCCTGGGCCTGCACACCACGGTGTCGCGGGTACAGGGAGGCAAGCTCAAGGCCAAGAAAGAGATCCGCATCGCCTCGCTGTTCAAGGAGGCGGCGCCCGAGTTCCTGCGCATGATCGTGGTCCACGAGTTGGCGCACTTCAAGGAATCGGACCACAACAAGGCGTTCTACAAGCTCTGCGAGCACATGCTGCCGGGCTATCACCAGCTGGAGTTCGACCTGCGGGTCTACCTCACCTGGCGCGACCTGCAAGCCAAGGCGGGCGCGCCGCACTAGCAAGGAGTGGGCGATGGATGTGAGCAAGACCAAGAGCAGTTTCTACCGCCGGCTGTACGTGGCGTACTTGATCGACAGTGGCCTGGCCAGCAGCGTGCCGGCCTTGACCGAACTCACGGGCATGCCCCGGCGCACCGCCCAGGACACCATCGCCGCCCTGGCCGACCTGGACATCGTCTGCCAGTTCGAACAGCAGGACGGCGCCCGCAACCACGCCGGGCATTACCGGATCCACAGCTGGGGGGCCATCGACAAGGCCTGGATCGAACCCAACCTGGGCCAGATCAAGACCGTGCTGGGTTATCCCTGAGCCTCAGCTACGGCGCATGCCGATGTGCGGGATATCGTCTTCCAGATACTCTTCGCCCACCACGCTGAACCCATAGCGGCCGTAGTAGGCCTGCAGGTGGGCCTGGGCCGAGAGATAGATCGGTGTCTCGGGCCAGTGCCGCTGCGCCTGTTTCAGGGCCTGCTCCATCAGCGTATGCCCCAGGCCCTGGCCCCGTGCCTGCTCGGCGATCACCACGCGGCCGATCACCACGTCGCCGCCCTGGGAGATCGGGTCCAGCAGGCGCAGGTAGGCCACCAGGCGGTCACCGTCCCAGGCCATCAGGTGGCAGGTGTCGCCTTCCAGGTCACGGCCGTCGACTTCCTGGTAGGGACATTTCTGTTCCACGACGAAGACTTCGGTACGCAGTTGCAAGATGGCGTAGAGCTGTTCCTTGCCCAGATCGGTGTGGTGTTTGCAGACCCATTCGATGGTCATTTTCTTATCCTGTGAAAAGAGCTGCGCGAAATACTAAGCACATCGTCAACGGATGTCTTGTCGACAGGTGTATGGAGTTTGTTTCTGTGAGATGGGTCAAAATGCCATTACTCCGTTCACTGGTTTTTCCCTTCTTTGTGTAATCTGTTTTGCAAGTCCTGTGCATTGGCTGTGATGAGCTAATGTTAGGACCTGGGTGGTCGCTGCATGGGCCCTCGAGTGTAGGCTGGAACGCGCTGGGCCCTGTGCCCGCTAAGGATCTTCAAGCATGCTGCGATTGCATCGGGCTTTGGCTTTGATCGGATTGCTGTTGCTGGGCCAGGGCGCTTCTGCAGAGAAGTTGCGGCTGGTCGCTGATGCCTGGCCTCCGTTTACCGACTCGACCCTGGTCAATGGCGGGGTGGCCACCGATATCGTCAGTACCGCGTTGGCCCGCGCGGGTTATGCCAGCGAGTTCGAGCAGGTGCCCTGGGCCCGGGCGCTGCTGGGGATCGGCGAGGGCCGCTACGACGTCCTGGTCAATGCCTGGTACAACGACGAACGCACCCGCCTGGGGCAGTTCTCCGCCGAGTACCTGGTCAACCGCATCCGCTTCCTCAAGCGCAAGGACGCTCCCCTGGAGTACCTCAACCTCAAGCAGTTGCACGAGTACCCGATCGCCGTGGTGCGCGGCTACGCCTACTCCTCTGAATTCGACAACGATTCGGACTTGCAGAAAGTGCCGGTGCACAACTTCGCCATGGCCGTGCGCATGCTGGCGGCGGACCGGGTCAAGCTGACCCTGGAAGATGAATACGTCGCCCGTTACTACCTGGCCCGGGAATCGCCCCGGGTGCGCAATGCGGTGGAGTTCCTGCCCAAGCCCTTGAGCGAGAACAGCCTGCATATCCTGGTGAGCCTGAAGAACCCCGAGCATGCGCAGATCGTCGCCAAGTTCGATCGCGAGATCGCCGCCATGAAGGCCGACGGCAGCTACGCCCGGTTGCTTCGCCAGCACGGCATGTAGCAGGCCGGTTGCCATCGCTGCGTTGAAAACAAGCTGAAAATGCTCATTTGCCACTCGTAATCTGCGCTTTTCGCCTGTTTTTGCCTGGCGCTGACTGCCTCGCCTACGTTTTTCAACGGCCTGCTAAAAGCGCCGGCAAGTTTCCCGGGACCGCCGGAGCCGTTCCCTTGGCGCTCGCGGTTTCAGGCCGGCGCTTGCTCTGTGCCTTTGATCAGGTGGGCCGCCAGGGTCCGCAGCGGGCCCAGCTGGCGGCAGATCAATCCCAGCTGGGTCTGTACCAGGCGCTGCTCTTCATCGATTTCATCCGGCATCTGTTCCAGTTCGTTGGCCAGGGCTTCCTCGGCGTCGCTCTGGATGGCGATCGGGGTCCTGCTGGCCAGGCCCTGGGCGATCTCGTCGATACTGGCCGCCAGGCTGCTGCCGGCACCGCCGATCAGGTGCTCGCGGACTTCCTCCGGCAGTTGGGTGCCACGGTGCGCGCCCAGGCCCGAGAGGTAGCTGAGCAGGGTGTGGGACAGCACCAGGAAGCGGAAGCCCACGTCTGCCTCTTTGCGAAAGTGCCCGGGCTCCATGAGCATGTTGGCCAGGGTGGTGGACAGCGCCGCATCGGCGTTGTGGGCGTTGCGCCGGGCCAGGCGGTAGGCCAGGTCGTCGCTCTTGCCGGCGGCGTACTGCTGCATGATCTGGCGCAGGTAGATGCTGTTGCACGCCAGGGTGTTGGCCAGTACCTGGTTCAGGCGCCGACCCTGCCAGTCCGGCAGGAACAGGAACACCGCCAGTCCGGCGATCAGGCTGCCCAGCAGGGTATCGAACAGCCGTGGCAGGAACAGCCCATAACCGTCGCCCACCTGGTTGAAGCAGAACAGCACCATCAGGGTGATGGCGGCGGTGGCCAGGGTGTAGCGGGTGGTGCGGTTGGCGAAGAACACCACGCCGGCGGCAATGGCGAACAGCGACTGCACCAGCGGGTTGGGGAACAGGTCGAACAGCGCCCAGGCGATGGTCAGGCCGATGGCCGTGCCGATGATCCGCTGGCCCAGCTTGCGCCGGGTGGCGCCGTAGTTGGGCTGGCAGACGAACAGCGTGGTGAGGATGATCCAGTAGCCCTGGGACGGGTGGATCAGGTGCACCATGCCGTAGCCGATACTCAGCGCCAGGGGCAGGCGCAGGGCATGGCGAAACAGCAGCGAAGTGGGTGTCAGCTGGGTGCGCAGGCGGGTCCAGACGTCCTTGAGGTTGCGCGGCGAGCGGTCCAGCAGGCTGCTGTCGGTGGCATCGGCCAGGGCATCGGGGTTGCTGGCATCGCTGAGCAGGCGGTCGAGGGTGCCGAGGTTGGCGGCCAGGGCCCGCAGCGAGCGCAGCAGCCCGCGCCAGGCCGGGTTGCTCTGGATGCGCAGGTGTTCCAGCGAGGCTTGCAGGTCGCTCAGGGCTTCGGCGAAGCCGGAGTCGTAGACGAACGGCTGGCGCATCTGGATCGATTCCGCCAGGGCCCGGCAGGCCTTGCCTTGCTGGCGCAGCAGGCGCTGGCAGCGGAACAGCACGTCGCTGTGGAAGAAGGCGTCGGCCAGGGCGTTGTAGGGGTAGTGCGAGGAGCTGGCGCGCTCATGGATGTCCTGGGCCAGGAAGTACAGCTTCAGGTAGCGGCTGACCTTCGACCCCGGGCGGCCGTTGCCGACCCGGTGCAGGATGATTTCCTTGGCGCTGTTGAGCGCGGCCACCACCTTGCCGTTCTGCCGCGCCAGCTCCAGGCGCCGGGTTTCCACGTCCAGCTGGCGAATCGGCTCGAACAGCGACGACTTGAGCTTGAGGTAGTAGCCCAGCTCGCGAAACAGCCGGGCCAGGCTCTGCTGCACCGGCTGGTTGGAAAACATCGCCTGCCACAGCACCGAGAGCAGGCCGTACCAGGCGGCGCCGGCCACCAGCAGCACCGGCTCGTGCCAGAAGTCGATCACCGCGCCGCCGCGCTGGTCGACGCCGATCATGGTGTAGACCGAGAGGATCAGGGTCGCCGAGGCGATGGCGCCATAGCGCTCGCCCAGGGCGCCGAGCATGGTCAGGCCGAAGCCGGCCAGGGCCAGGGCGATGGCGAAGATCCAGGGGTAGGGGAACAGCAATTCCACCGACAGCGCGGCGATGCTGAAGCACACCAGGGTTACCGCCAGGGCATTGAGGCGGCCTTGCCAGCTGTCGTCGGTTTCCGCCAGGGCGCTGGCGATGACGCCGAGGAACAGCGGGATCAGCAAGCTCATCTCGTCCTGGTACCAGCACAGCGCCATGCTGCCGGTCAGGGCGATGAATACCCGCACGCTGTAGCTGAATTTATCCAGTGCCCAGAGGCGGCGCAGGGATTGGCGAAAAGAAGTCGATGACATGGATTGGGGGGAGCCTTCCGGGCGATGCCGCTAAATTGAGCCAGTATTGACGACGGCGCAATGCCGCCGTCACATCCGCCAGCAAATTCTGTTCCCGGTGATGCTCCTCGGCCCCTGCCGGCGCCAAGGGCCGGCGCGGCTTCAGGCGTACTGCGCCGCCGCGTAGCCCGAGGCCCAGGCCCACTGGAAGTTGAAACCGCCCAGGTGGCCGCTGACATCCAGCACTTCGCCAATGAAATACAGCCCCGGGCTCTTCAGCGATTCCATGGTCTTGGACGAGACTTCGCGGGTGTCGACCCCGCCCAGGGTCACTTCGGCGGTGCGGTAGCCTTCGGTGCCCGCCGGTACCAGCTGCCAGTTGCCGAGCTTGTCGGCGACCTCCGCCAGCTCGGCGGGGGTGTACTGCTTCATCGGCTTGGAGGCGAACCAGTGATCGGCCAGCAGGCCGGCCATCTTCTTGGTGAAGATCTCCCCCAGCAGGGTCTTGAGTTCGCTGTTGGGGCGCTCGGCCTGCTGCTGTTGCAGCCAGCCCAGGGCATCGTGGTCCGGCAGCAGGTTGATCTCGATGCTGTCGCCAGGCTGCCAGTACGAGGAAATCTGCAGGATCGCCGGGCCGCTGAGGCCACGGTGGGTGAACAGGATGTTCTCGCGAAAGCTCTGGCCGTTGCAGCTCACCAGGCAGTCCACCGAGGTTCCGGACAGCTCGCCGCACAGCTCCTTGAGCTGGTCGGTGATGGTGAAGGGCACCAGCCCGGCACGGGTCGGCAGCAGCTCATGGCCGAACTGCCTGGCCACTTGGTAGCCGAAGCCGGTGGCCCCCAGGGTCGGGATCGACAGGCCGCCGGTGGCGATCACCAGGGACTGGCAGCGCACCTGGCCGAGGGTGGTCTGCAGCAGGTAGCCCGACTCCAGTTTCTCGATCTGCTGGATCGAGGTGTCCAGGCGCAGCTCGACCCCAACCTGGTCGCATTCGGCCAGGAGCATGGCGAGGATGTCGCTGGACTTGTTGTCGCAAAACAGCTGGCCGAGCTTCTTCTCGTGGTAGGGCACGCCATGCTTGGCCACCAGGCCGATGAAATCCCACTGGGTGTAGCGGGCCAGGGCCGACTTGCAGAAGTGCGGGTTCTGCGACAGGAAGTTGGCCGGCTCGGTGTACATGTTGGTGAAGTTGCAGCGCCCGCCACCGGACATCAGGATCTTCTTCCCGGCCTTGTTGGCATGGTCCAGCAACAGCACCTGGCGCCCACGGCCAGCGGCGGTCAGGGCGCACATCAAGCCGGCGGCGCCGGCGCCGATGATCACGACTTCGGTAGAGCGCAAAACGGTGTCCTCGAGAGTGCAGGCAAATGAACCTGTAGCCGCTGCCGAAGGCTGCGACAAGCCCCGCAGGGGCTCCACGGCCTCAACAGCGGCGCCTCCTTCGGAGACGTTCGCAGCCTGCGGCAGCGGCTACAGGTCGAGCGGGTGGGTTACAGGATGCGTACGCGCAGCGAACGGCCCTTGATCTTGCCGCTATTGAGGCGTTGCAGGGCCTGCTTGGCGATGCCGCGCTCCACGGCCACGTAGGCCTGGAAGTCGAAGATCGCGATCTTGCCGACCTGGGCGCCGGGGATGCCGGCCTCGCCGGTCAGCGCGCCGAGGATATCGCCCGGGCGTACCTTGTCCTTGCGCCCGGCGGCGATGCACAGGGTGCTCATGGCCGGCAGCAGCGGGCCGCCGCCCTGGCTCTTCAGGCCGTCGATCTGCTCCCAGTTCAGCGGCGCCTTCTGCAACTGTTCGATGGCCTGGGCACGGTGGGCCTCGGACGGCGACACCAGGCTGATGGCGATGCCTTTCTCGCCGGCGCGACCGGTACGGCCGACCCGGTGGATGTGGATTTCCGAATCCCGCGCCAGCTCGACGTTGATCACCATGTCCAGGGCGTCGATATCCAGGCCCCGTGCGGCGACATCGGTGGCTACCAGTACCGAGGTACTGCGGTTGGCGAACATCGCCAGCACCTGGTCGCGGTCGCGCTGTTCCAGGTCACCGTGCAGGCCCACTGCAGACATGCCCTTGGCGGTCAGGTGGTCGACGGTTTCCTGCACTTGCTGCTTGGTGAAGCAGAAGGCCACACAAGACTGCGGGCGGAAGTGGTTGAGCACCTTGACCACCGCATCCATGCGATCTTCCGGGGAGATTTCGTAGAAGTGCTGTTCGATCTGGCTGTCGCTGTGCAGCGTCTCGACTTTTACCTGTTGCGGATCGCGCATGAACTTCGACGCCAGCTGCTTGATGCCCGCCGGGTAGGTGGCGGAGAACAGCAGGGTCTGCCGGCGTGCCGGGGTCTGGCCGATGATGGCTTCGATGGCATCGTAGAAGCCCATGTCGAGCATGCGGTCGGCTTCGTCGAGCACCAGGGTGTTGAGGCCGTCGAGTTTCAGCGTGCCCTTGTCCAGGTGCTGGGAAATGCGCCCCGGGGTGCCGACGATGATGTGGGCGCCATGCTCCAGCGAAGCGATCTGCGGGCCGAAGGGCACGCCGCCGCACAGGGTCAGGACCTTGATGTTGTCCTCGGCGCGGGCCAGGCGGCGCAGCTCCTTGGCGACCTGGTCGGCGAGCTCGCGGGTCGGGCACATCACCAGGGCCTGGCAGCCGAAGTAGCGCGGGTTGATCGGGTTCAGCAGGCCGATGCCGAAGGCCGCGGTCTTGCCACTGCCGGTCTTGGCCTGGGCGATCAGGTCCAGGCCCTTGAGGATCACCGGCAAGCTTTGCGCCTGGATCGGCGTCATCTGGGCATACCCGAGGGAGTCGAGGTTGGCCAGCATGGCGGCAGACAGGGGCAAGGTATTGAAAGCGGTGGCGATGGTGGTCACGGGACGGGCCTGCAAAACAAAATGTCGCGCAGTGTATCAGCCCCGCTCCCCCTTCCTGCAATTTCTGGACGAAAAGTAGCCAGGACTTTCCATGGCTCCTAGGGGGAGATAGTCAATCAGTGCTCGATATGCTCCTGAACCTTGCGCGTCCTGCGGCCATCGTTGGGCGACAACTGGAGGAAGATCGCCGCCGCCAGCATGGCCATGAGGCCCACGGTGAGGAAGGTCAGCTGGAAGGCGCCGAGCACCGTGTCGCCGCCATCGCTGTCCATGGAAGCGGTGAAGCCGCCCAGCAGCGCCCCGGCGCAGGCCACCCCCAGGCTCAGGGACAGTTGCGCCACCACCGACAGCAGGCTGTTGCCACTGCTGGCGGCGGCATCGTCGAGGTCGATCAGGGTCACGGTGTTCATCGCCGTGAACTGCAGCGAGTTGATCGCCCCCAGCACCGCCAGCATGCCCAGCAGCAGCGGGTAGGGCGTCTGCTCGCTGACCAGGCCCATGCTCGCCAGCATCAGGCCCAGGGCCAGGGTGTTGCCGGTGAGCACCAGGCGATAGCCCAGGCGCTCGATCAGCGGTCGGGCAATGGACTTGGCCAGCATCGCCGCGGCCGCCAGGGGCAGCATGCTCATGCCGGCCTGGGACGGCGAGTAGCCCAGGGCCACTTGCAGCAGCAAGGGCACCAGGAACGGCAGGGCGCCGCTGCCCAGGCGGGCGAACAGGTTGCCGAGGATGCCCACGGCGAAGGTCCGCACCTTGAACAGCGACGGGGCGAACAGCGGATCGGCGATATGCCCGGCACGCAACCAGTAGGCCGCCAGGCAAGCCAGGCCGGCGAACAGCAGCAACATCACCCGCAGGTGCGGCAGGTGCAGTTCGCCCAGGCCTTCCATGGCGATGGTGATCAGCACCATCGCCGCGCCGAACAGCAAGAAGCCCAGGCCGTCGAAGCGGGTGCGCTCGCTGCCGCGCAGGTCGGGGATGAAGCGCCACACCGCGTAGCAGCCGATGGCGCCCACCGGCAGGTTGATCAGGAAGATCCAGTGCCAGGTCAGGTACTGCACCATCCAGCCGCCCATGGTCGGGCCGATCAGCGGGCCCAGCAGCCCGGGAATGGTGATGAAACCCATGATCCGCACCAGTTCCGAACGCGGGTAGGCGCGCAGCACCACCAGCCGCCCCACCGGCAGCATCAGCGCGCCGCCCAGGCCCTGGATCACCCGGGCCGCCACCAGCATGCCCAGGGAACCGGAAAGGGCGCACAGCAACGAGCCGACGCTGAACAGCAAGATCGCGCCGAAGAAGATGTTGCGGGTGCCGAAGCGATCGGCGATCCAGCCCGAGGCCGGGATCAGCAGCGCCACGGTGAGCATGTAGGCGATGACCACGCCCTGCATGCGCAACGGGTCTTCGGCCAGGTCCCTGGCCATGGCCGGCAGCGCGGTATTGAGGATGGTGCCGTCCAGGGACTGCATGAAGAAGGCGATGGCCACTACCCACGGCAGCCAGCGGATAGTAGTGGCATCGAGTGGCGGACGTTCGGACATGGGACCTCAACAACGACAGAGGTAAGTTGCAAGCTTCAAGTTGCAAGCTTGTGGCTTGCAACTCTAGGCCGATTTTACAAGGTTAGCGTCAGGCGGCTGACCAGTGCCCCGGGCAGATGCATCGACGCGGTCTGGCGCTGGCCGTAGGTGCTGGCTGAGAGCAGCAGCTCGCGTTGTTCGGTGAGCGCCTCGAGCTGCGAGCCCAGCAGGCTGTAGACGCTGTCGTCGAAACGCATGGTGCTCACTGGCGCCTGGATCTCGCCGTTCTCCACCCAGAAGGTGGCGAAGCGGGTCATGCCGGTCAGGCGCGCCGCAGGCAGGTCCGAGTAGTTCAGGTACCACAGGTTGCTGATGTACAGCCCGGTGCCCAATTGCCTGAGGATGTCCTGCTGGACCAACTGGCCGGCGGCCATGTCCAGGGCGCTGGGGTATTCGCCGCTGCCGGCGCCGTTGGCGGTCAGGCCATACTCGGCGGCGCTGCGCGAGTTGATCAGGCGCGCCTCGGCGGCGCCACTGGCGATCAGCGCCAGGTCGCTGCGCGGGTAGCCCTCGTCGGAAAACGCCGGGCTCAGGGAGCCGCTGACCTGCTCGCGTACCGATACCAGCGGGCTCAGGTTCGCGTCACCGGCATAGAGTTTCTGCAGGGCGCTGTGCTTGCTGGCGATGGCCTGGGCCGAGAAGCTGCCCCAGGCCAGCATGCCCATGATCTCCTCCAGGGCCGCCGGGGCCAGGTAGGCGCGATATTGACCGGGGGCCAGGGTACGCAGCGGCCGGCCGAGGAACTCCAGTTGCCGGCGGGCCTGGTCGAAGCGCTGGGCGAAGGCGTCGCTGTTCCAGGCGTGTCCGGCGTAGCTGGCCTTCACCGCCTCGCCATTGTCGTGGAACAGGCTGAAGTCGAAGTTGAAGCTGTTGGCCTGGTGCCAACCGAAGGCCCCGCTGGAGCTGGCGAAACCACGGCTGATGGGGCCGGCGGCATAGATGCCGACCAGGTCCAGGCCTGCGGCGGCGCGACCGATTTCCTCCACCACCTGCTCGCTGCCTGGCAGCGGATGGCTTTGCTCATGCTGGGACTGCCAATGGGTGTGGTTGAGCATCAGGTAAGGGTCGGCCGGCAGCAGCGGCAGGGTTTCACGCAGTTGTTGCAGGCCCTCGGCCAGGCGCTGGCGGTCCACCTCGGGATCGTTGGCCAGGGTGATGTCGAGGTCGGCGTGGCGGCCATCGTCGATCAGCTTGAAGGTCAGGCTGGCCTGCTGCACCTGCCCGGCCTGGCGTACCTTGGCATGGTTGAAGCGGATGAACTCCGAGGCTTCGGCAGCGTAGCTCAGGGTGAATTGTTCCGACCCGCGGATCTCGTCCTTGAGCCATTGCACCAGCGTCTTGAACTGCTGGGCCTGATTGGTCGCGCTGGTCATCAGGCATCTCCTCCGAATACGTCGATCTTGCCAAATACACAGGCTGGCGAGGCGTGGCCAACGCGGATCACCTGGTTGGGTTCGCCCTTGCCGCAGTTGGGCGTGCCCAGGACCTGGAAGGTGCCACGGTTGCCAACGGCGCTGAGGTTGCGCCAGAACTGCGCGGAAATACCCCGGTAGTTGGGGTTCTTCACCACGCCCTTGAGTTCGCCGTTCTCGATCAACTGGCCCCATTCGCAGCCGAATTGGAACTTGTTGCGCGCGTCGTCGATGGACCAGGAGCGGTTGGTGGACATCAGGATGCCGTGCTCGATCCCGCCGATCAGCTGTTCCAGGGACTGCTCGCCAGGCTCGATGTTGAGGTTGGCCATGCGGTCGATGGGCGCGCGGTTCCAGCTGCTGGCGCGGCTGTTGGCAACGCCGTCCAGGCCACTGCGGTACTGCGACAGGGCGCCGCCCAGGGGGCGTACCAGCAACCCTTCGCGGATCAGGAACTGCTTGCTGGCGGCGGTGCCTTCGTCGTCATGGCCATAGCTGGCCAGCTCCTCGGGGATGTCCGGGTCGAAGGTCACGTTGAGCAGCCGCGAGCCGTATTGCAGGTGGCCGAAGTCCGCCTGCTTGACGAAGCTGGTGCCGGCATAGTTGCGCTCATCGCCAAGGATGCGGTCCAGCTCCAGGGGATGGCCGATGGACTCGTGGATCTGCAGCATCATCTGGTCCGGCATCAGCAGCAGGTCCCGTGGGCCTTGGGGCGTGTTGGGAGCCAGCAGCAGTTGCAGGGCCTGCTCGGCGATCCGGGGGGCGGCGCCCAGCAGGCCGCAGCGGCTGATCACGTCGCCGGCGCCCTGCTGGCCGAAATTCTCCCGGCCCAGGCTGCGGGTCTGGCTGTCGTTGCCGTCGTAGGCGGTGACGTCCAGGCCCGGGTAGACGAAACGCTGGGCCTGGCGCAACTCGGCTCCGGCGCTGTTGAGGTAGATCTGCTCGACCTGGGTCACGCCGATCCCTACCTGCCAGTTCACCAGGCGCTCGTCCTTGGGAACCGCAGCCGATTCGTCGCCCAGCAGTTGGTAGCAATCGCTCAGGGACGGGAAGGGCTGCTCGAGATTGGGCGAGAAATAATCGGCGCGGTGGCTGGAGACCGGTTGTTCGCGCAGGTCCAGCAGGGCGTGGGCGGCGATCACCCGGGCTTGCCGTTCGGCGCGGTCCAGGGCCGCCTGCAATCCGCCTGGCGACAGGTCGTTGGTGGCGGCATAGGCCTCTACCCCAGCGACTCGCACGGTCAGCATCGCGCCTTCATCGCGGCCCAGCCTGGGCGGTTCGGCGACATTCTTGCGTACCGACAGGTACTGGTCTGATTCGCGCACGTAGCGCAGGGAAAAGAACTCGGCGCCCGTGCGCAAGGCAGCGAAGCGCTGCTTGAGCTGGGGGTGAAAGTCGAACATGGATGACCTCCTTGTGAAGAGCAGGGGCTTGCGGGTCTTATCGACAGCGGGCCGGCTCCTACAGGTATAGGTCGCGCAGGGCTCGGGATAAAGTCCGTGGAACGCAGGGGGTGCAGCGGATGGGCAGACTGTAGCGGTTGCCTGTGGCTGCGATCAAGGACGCAGGCCGTGCAATGAACAGAAGGGGAGAGGGCGGGAAATCCAAGGAAATGGCGCCGGCCATTGCGGCCGGCGCCAATCGTGCTTATTGCGCGTTCGCGGCTACGTCGCGTACAGGCTTGCCACGTACCGGGGCTTCGCCGGCCACGTAGTAGGCAGCCTTGCTGCGCGGCAGCGGCTGGCGGCCACGGATCTTGTCGGCGATTTTCTCGGCCATCATGATCGTCGGCGCGTTGAGGTTGCCGGTGGTGATGATCGGCATGATCGAGGCATCCACCACACGCAGGCCCTGCATGCCGTGCACGCGACCCTGGCCATCGACCACGGCCATGTCGTCGGTGCCCATCTTGCACGAGCAGGATGGGTGGAACGCGGTCTCGGCGTGCTCGCGGATGAATTTGTCCAGCTGTTCATCGGTCTGCACTTCGATGCCCGGGCTGATCTCGCGGCCGCGGTAGGCGTCCAGTGCCGGCTGCTGCATGATTTCGCGGGTCAGGCGGATGCCGTCGCGGAATTCCTGCCAGTCCTGCTCGGTGGCCATGTAGTTGAACAGGATGCTCGGGTGCTGGCGCGGGTCTTTCGACTTGGCCTGCACGCGGCCGCGGCTTGGCGAGCGCATGGAGCCCATGTGGGCCTGGAAGCCGTGTTCCTTCACGCCGTTGGAGCCGTTGTAGTTAATGGCTACCGGCAGGAAGTGGTACTGGATGTTCGGCCATTCGAACTCTTCGCGAGTACGGATGAAACCACCAGCTTCGAACTGGTTGCTGGCGCCGATGCCGGTGCCCTTGAACAGCCACTGCGCACCGATGGCCGGCTGGTTCCACCACAGCAGCGATGGGTACAGCGATACCGGCTGGGTGCAAGCGTATTGCAGGTACAGCTCCAGGTGGTCCTGCAGGTTCTCGCCGACGCCAGGCAGGTCGTGGACCACCGGGATGTCCAGGCTTTCCAGCAGGGCGCGCGGGCCGACGCCGGAGCGTTGCAGCAGCTGTGGCGAAGCGATGGCACCGGAGCTGACGATGACTTCCTTGCGCGCACGGGCTTCCACGCGCTCTTCGGTGCTGCCTTGCAGGTAGCTCACGCCTACGGCGCGCTTGCCTTCGAACAGGACCTTGTCGGTCAGGGCGTGGGTGACGATGGTCAGGGTGGAGCGTTTCTTGGCTATGTCCAGGTAACCGCGGGCGGTGCTGGAGCGACGGCCTTCAGGGGTCACAGTGCGGTCCATCGGACCGAAGCCTTCCTGTTGGTAGCCGTTGAGGTCTTCGGTACGCGGGTAACCGGCCTGTACGCCGGCCTCGACCATGGCGTGGAACAGCGGGTTGTTGCCCGCCTTGGGTGTGGTCACCCGTACCGGGCCTTCGCCACCGTGGTAGTCGTTAGGGCCGATGTCGCGGGTTTCGGCCTTGCGGAAGTACGGCAGGCAGTCCAGGTACGACCAGTCTTCCAGGCCTGGCAGCTTGGCCCAGCCGTCGTAGTCCATGGCGTTGCCACGGATGTAGCACATGCCGTTGATCAGCGAGGAACCGCCCAGGCCCTTGCCACGGCCACATTCCATGCGGCGGCCGTCCATGTGCGGCTCTGGATCGGTCTCATAGGCCCAGTTGTAGCGACGGCCTTGCAAGGGGAACGCCAGTGCCGCAGGCATCTGGGTACGGAAATCGAAACGATAGTCCGGGCCGCCGGCTTCCAGCAGCAGGACGGTGACGCCTTCGTCTTCGGTCAGACGGGTCGCCAGGGTGTTACCGGCAGAGCCGGCACCGATGATGATGTAATCGAATTCTTGGGCCATTGGAGCCTCCGTGGAGAGCTGCAAGCCTCAAGCTTCAAGCTGCGAGAAAAGGCAGCGAAGCGGGCTTGGCGTTGAATGAGGAGCAGGCGGCAAGACAGGCTTTTGCCCTGGCTTGCCGCTTGTAGCTGGCTGCTAGCGGCTGCTTAGAACACCGAGGCGTAGTCGCCCAGCTCGACCTGCACCGACTTGATGCGGGTGAAGTTGTTCAGCGAGCTGATGCCGTTCTCACGGCCCACGCCCGACTGCTTGTAGCCGCCGACTGGCATCTTGGCGTCGGACTCGCCCCAGGCGTTGATCCAGCAGATACCGGCTTCGAGCTGGTGGATGATGCGGTGGGCGCGGTTCAGATCGCGGGTGACGATACCGGCGGCCAGGCCGAAGTCGGTGTCGTTGGCACGACGGATCACTTCTTCTTCGGTCTCGTATGTGAGGATGCTCATCACTGGGCCGAAGATTTCTTCACGCACGATGCTCATGTCGTCGGTGCAGTCGGTGAACACGGTTGGTGCCACGAAGGCGCCCTTGGCGAATTCGCCATCGGTCAGGCGCTCGCCGCCGCACAGTACGCGGGCACCTTCTTCCTTGCCCTTGGCGATGTAGCCCAGCACGTTCTCCATGTGGGCGAAGCTCACCAGCGGACCGAAGTTGGTGTTCTCGTTCTCTGGGTTACCCACGCGGATGCGGGCAACGCGTTCGGCGATCTTGGCTTCGAAAGCAGCCTTCAGGTGGCTCGGTACGAACACGCGAGTGCCGTTGGTGCAAACCTGGCCCGAGCTGTAGAAGTTGGCCATCATCGCGGTGTCGGCGGCGCGATCCAGGTCGGCGTCGTCGCAGATGATCAGCGGCGACTTGCCGCCCAGTTCCATGGTCACTTCCTTGAGCGAGGAGCTCGAAGCGCTGGCCATGACCTTCTTGCCGGTGTCGGTGCCGCCGGTGAAGGAGACTTTCTCGATGCGTGGGTGCTCGGTCAGCCAGGTGCCGACTTCACGGCCGCTGCCGGTCAGGACGTTGAACACGCCAGCCGGTACGCCTGCCTCGGTGTAGATCTCGGCCAGTTTCAGGGTGGTCAGCGAAGTCACTTCGCTGGGCTTGAAGATCATCGCGTTGCCAGCGGCCAGGGCCGGGGCGGATTTCCACAGGGCGATCTGGATCGGGTAGTTCCAGGCGCCGATACCGGCGACCACGCCCAGTGGCTCGCGGCGGGTGTAGACGAAGGAAGTGTCGCGCAGCGGGATCTGCTCGCCTTCGATGGCCGGTACCAGGCCTGCGTAGTATTCCAGCACGTCGGCGCCGGTGACGATGTCGACGTACTTGGTTTCGGAGTAGGCCTTGCCGGTATCCAGGGTTTCCAGGGCGGCCAGCTCGTCGTTGCGCTCACGCAGGATGTCCACGGCGCGACGCAGGATGCGCGAACGCTCCATGGCGGTCATGGCGGCCCAGATCTTCTGGCCTTTTTCGGCGCTGACCACGGCGCGTTCCACGTCTTCCTTGGTCGCACGTTGCACTTGTGCGAGAACTTCACCGTTGGCCGGGTTGATGGCATCGAAGGTGGCGTCGCTGCCGGCATCGGTGTAGCCGCCGTCGATGTAGAGTTTTTGCAGTTCAAAACGGGCCATAGTGTCCTCGCAAGTGCATTGAGTTATGGGCTTGGCCACCGAGCGTGCCCTTGGATTCGGGCGCGCTGATCAGTGGCGTGCAGAGGCCGAGCGTCTTGGTTGTGCTCTAGCGCTCCTGCTTAGCCAGTTGTAGATCCATGTATTCGTAAGCAATCCGTATCGCCTGGTCGGTGTCGAATGCATCACCCGACAGGGCGCCACGCAGCCACAAGCCGTCGATCAAGGCCGCCAGGCCGCGGGCTGCCTTGCGCGCATGGTAGAGCGGCAGGACGCGGCGGAACTGGCAACACAGGTTGGAATACAAGCGGTGGTCGTTGATCCGCTGCAACCTGTGCAAATCGGGCTGGTGCATGCTGGAAGCCCAGAAGGCCAACCAGGTTTTCATTGCCGGGCCGTTCACCTGGCTGGCATCGAAGTTGCCCTCGATGATCACCTTCAGATGAGCGCGCGGACTGTCGTCCGTCAGGGCCTGGCGGCGTGCTCTGACGCCTTCGTTGAGCATGCTCATGATGTAACCCATCGTCGCTGCGATCAGGCCGTTCTTGTCCCGAAAGTAGTGACTGATGATGCCGTTCGACACTCCGGCCAAACGGGCGATCAGCGCAATGCTGGCGTCCCCCATCCCGACCTGATCGACCGCTTGTAGCGTGGCTTCGATCAACTGCTGGCGGCGTATGGGTTGCATACCGACCTTGGGCATCTGCTACCTCTCCTTAGGCCCGCCGGCAGACGCATGACGGCTGTCGGCTTGCGGGCCAGTCTATTTTGTTTTGATTGAACGTTCAATCAACAAAGAATAAGATCTGCGACAAATCGTCGCTGCCTACGGATTCTTCCCGCATGTAGATGGCGGAAAACGACCTCCGAAAAAGACCGCACCCCAGGGATGGCATGGCGTGAACCGGTAAGGACGGACGTGTTGAATGGGCAAGACGCTTCAGGCCTGACGCCGAACCGTGGGTTCGAGTCGAGGCCGGGGACGCTGGTTCGCAACGCAGCCGCCGTGGGTCCGGGCTTTTTTCGGGGTGTCTTTATATCACCCGACGATCGGCTGCCAACTAACCGATTGGTCGGGTGCCGTGTTGCCTTGTGTCCTTCTCTCGCACTGCCTGGAGCATCTGTGCAATGAGTTCTGCCTCTCTTATAAAGACCCCGCCGGAAAAGGTGCGGGTCAACGGTTGGGTGTTCTACACCTCGACCGCGCTGATCCTGTTGTTGACTGCGATCCTGATCATCGCCCCGCAAGAGGCCGGCAAAATGCTGGACGTTGCCCAGGCATGGTTGTCCCGCAGTTTCGGCTGGTACTACATGCTGGTGATCGCCGCCTACCTGGTGTTCGTGGTGGGCCTGGCGTTCTCTTCCTACGGCAAGCTCAAGCTGGGGACCAAGCAAGACACCCCGGACTTCAGCTATGGCGCCTGGGCCGGGATGCTGTTCTCGTCCGGCATCGGCATCTCGCTGCTGTACTTCGGTGCGTCCGAGCCCCTGGACCACTACTTCAATCCGCCCGAAGGCGTGCCAGCCAGCAACCAGGCCGCGCGCCAGGCGCTGCAACTGACGTTCCTGCACTGGGGCCTGCACGGCTGGGCGATCTATGCCCTGGTGGGCCTGGCGGTGGCGTACTTCGCCTACCGGCATAACCAGCCACTGGCCCTGCGTTCGGCGCTGTACCCACTGGTGGGCGAGCGCTGGGTCAAGGGCGCGGCCGGCCACGCGGTGGACGGTTTCGGCATGTTCGTGACCCTGCTGGGCCTGGTGACCAACCTGGGCATCGGCTCGATGCAGGTATCGTCCGGCCTGGAAAACCTGTTCGGCATGGAGCACAGCAACACCAACCTGCTGATCGTGATCATCGTCATGAGCACGGTGGCCACCATCGCCGCAGTGTCCGGGGTGGAGAACGGCATTCGTCGCCTGTCCAACCTGAACATCGTGCTGTTCAGCGGCTTGCTGATCTTCGTCCTGCTGTTCGGCCCGACCCTGCACCTGCTCAACGGCTTCGTGCAGAACATCGGCGACTACCTCAACGGCGTGGTGCTCAAGACGTTCGACCTCTATGTGTATGAAGGCGACAGCGCCAAGTCCGATCGCTGGCTGGGCCTGTGGACCCTGTTCTACTGGGCCTGGTGGATTTCCTGGGCACCTTTCGTGGGCATGTTCATCGCGCGTATTTCCCGTGGCCGCACCGTGCGCGAGCTGGTGGCTGGCGTACTGCTGATCCCGCTGGGCTTCACCCTGGCCTGGCTGTCGATCTTCGGCAACTCGGCCCTGGACCTGGTGCTCAACCAGGGCGCGGTGGAACTGGGCAAGACCGCCCTGGAACAGCCGTCCATGGCCATCTACCAGTTGCTCGAGCATTACCCGGCGTCGAAGATCGTCATCGGTGTGTCGATCTTCGTGGGCTTCGTGTTGTTCCTGACCCCGGCCGACTCCGGCGCGGTGATGATGGCCAACCTGTCCTGCAAGGGCGGCAACGTCGACGAAGACGCCCCGCACTGGCTGCGGATCTTCTGGTCGGTCGTGATCACCCTGGTGACCGTCGGCCTGCTGTTCGCCGGTAACTTCCAGGCCATGCAGACCATGGTGGTGCTGGCTGGCCTGCCGTTCTCGGTGGTGCTGGTGTGCTTCATGTTCGGCCTGTACAAGGCCATGGCCCAGGACACCCGGGTCGAGCAGGAACAAGCGGAACTGGCGGCCCGCGGCCGTCGCGGTTTCAGCGAGCGCCTGACCCAACTGGACCTGCAGCCGACCCAGGCAGTGGTCCAGCGCTTCATGGACAAGCACGTGACCCCGGCGCTGGAAGAAGCCGCGACCCTGTTGCGCAACCAGGGGCTGGATGTGCAGACCCTGCTGGGCAAGTCCAAGCGCTGCATGGGTGTGCGGATCGAGATGGAAGAGGGCAACCCTTTCGTCTATGAGGTGAGCCTGGACGGTTACCTGGCGGCGCCGAGCGAATCGGCCGATGCGCCGGAAGAGCGTGCACGCTACTACCGTGCCGAGGTCTACCTGCACAACGGCAGCCAGGAGTACGACCTGATGGGTTTCACCCAGGAGCAGATCACCCGTGACGTGCTCGATCAGTTCGAAAGCCATCGGCAACTCCTGGGCCGGGTCTACAGCTAAGTCCTGAAGTAGACGCGGGCCCGGGCTCACCGGGTACCGCGTCGCCCGCGAAGCGATGTGTGGCGTACCGCTACATCCGCTCCTGCAACAGGTGCAATTCGCACCTCTATTCCCCCTCAAACGACAACGCCGCGACCCAGGTCGCGGCGTTGTCGTTTGTGTCCATCAGCCCAGGTTCTTGCCGAGCAGCGCGTGGTAGAGCTCGCTGTCGCCGAGGATCCCCACCACCTTGTGGTTATCGTGGAGCACCAGCTTGTTGCCGGTCTGGTAGCGGATCTGCAGGGCCTCGCGCATGCCGATACTGGAATCCACCAGGGTCGGGCGCCGGCCCAGCTCTTCCACCGATTGCCCCGGCGCCCAGTTCTGCAGGTCCAGTTGCGAGCCGTTGCGCCGGGCGCCCTTGATGGTGTTGCCCTCGGCCAGGTCCAGCCAGGAGTCGCCACCCGGGTCCAGGCACACCGAGCCGTTGACCCGCTTGCAGTTGTCCAGGCTGCGCATCAGGCTGCGCCCGCACAGTACGTTCAACGGGTTGGTATGGGCGACGAAGGTGCGCACGTAGTCATCCGCCGGGTTGAGCACGATCTCTTCGGGCTTGCTGTACTGGATGATCCGCCCGTCCTTCATGATGGCGATGCGGCTGCCCAGTTTCAGGGCTTCGTCCAGGTCGTGGCTGACGAACACGATGGTCTTGTTCAGCTTGCGCTGCAGCTCCAGCAACTCGTCCTGCAGGCCCTGGCGAATCAGCGGGTCGAGGGCCGAGAAGGGCTCGTCCATCAGCAGGATGTCGGCGTCCATGGCCAGGGCACGGGCCAGGCCCACGCGTTGCTGCATGCCACCGGACAGCTCGTCCGGCTTCTTGTTGCGCCACTGGGTCAGGCCCACCAGCTCCAGCTTCTCGTCCACCAGCTTGCGCCGCTCCTTCTCGGGGCGGCCCTGCATCTCCAGGCCGAAGCTGATGTTCTCGCGCACCGTCAGCCAGGGCATCAGGGCGAACTTCTGGAACACCATGGCGATGCGCTTGGTGCGCATCATCTTCAATTCCGCCGGAGTGCAGTGGGCGATATCGATGTGCTTGCCTTCGTGTTCGACGAACAACTTGCCGCGGCTCACGGTATTGAGGCCGTTGATGCAGCGCAGCAGGCTCGACTTGCCCGAGCCGGACAGGCCCATCAGCACGCAGATCTCGCCCTTGTTGATGTCCAGGTTGGCCTTTTCCACGCCGACCACCAGGCCGGTCTGCTTGAGGATCTGTTCGCGGGTCTGGCCCTTGTCCAGCAGTGCCAGGGCTTCGCGCGGCTTGTTGGAGAAGATGACGTCGACGTCTTCGAAACGAATGATGCTCATGCCTCACCCCTTGCCGGCAGTTCCGGCTGCTTGCAGATACGGTCGAGCATGATTGCCAGCAACACGATCGCCAGGCCCGCTTCGAAGCCCAGGGAGATATCGGCGGTGTTCAGTGCGTTGACCACGGGTTTGCCCAGGCCGTCGGCGCCCACCAGGGCCGCGATCACTACCATCGACAACGACAGCATGATGCACTGGGTCACGCCGGCGGCGATGCTCGGCATCGCGTGGGGCAGTTCGATCCGGGTCAGCAACTGGCGCCGCGAGCAGCCAAAGGCCTTGCCGGCATCCAGCAGCTCTTGCGGCACGTCGCAGATGCCCAGGTAGGTGAGGCGGATCGGCGCGGCGATGGCGAACACCACGGTGGAAATCAGCCCCGGGACCACGCCCAGGCCGAACAGGGTCAGGGTCGGGATCAGGTAGACGAAGGTCGGCACGGTCTGCATCAGGTCCAGTACCGGGCGCATGGCGGTGTAGAACATCGGCTTGTGCGCGGCGAGGATGCCCAGCGGCACGCCGATGACCACGCAGACCAGGGTGGCGAAGGTCACCTGGGCCAGGGTCTCCATGGTTTCCTGCCAGTACCCCAGGTTGAGGATCAGCAGGAAGGACAGCACGACGAATACGGTCAGGCCCCATTTGCGCTGGATCATGTGCGCCAGCAGGGCAATCAGGCCGATCAGGGCCAGGGGGTTGAACCAGGTCAGCGCGAAGGTCACGCCGTGAATCATGGCCTCGAGGGTGGTGGCGATCGCATCGAAGATGCTGGCGCCGTGTTTCGTCAGCCACTCGACGAAGGCCGCGATGTACTGGCCCAGGGGGATTTTCTGATCAGTGAGCATGGTAATGAACGTCCGCATGCAATGGAAAAACAGCCCGGGCGGGCCAGCCCGCCCGGCGTCAGCGACTTACTGGGCAAGCTTGGCTTTGACGGCCTCCAGGCCTGGTTTGCCATCGATGGTGGTCACGCCGGCGAGCCAGGTGTCGAGTACCTCGGGGTTTTTCTTGAGCCAGGCCTTGGCGGCCGCGTCAGGCTTCATCTTGTCGTCCAGCACGTTGCCCATCAGGGTGCTTTCCATGTTCAGGGTGAACGACAGGTTCTTCAGCAGTTGCCCGACGTTGCTGCACTCCTGGACGTAGCCCTTGCGGGTGTTGGTGTAGATGGTCGCCTGGCCGAAGTTGGGACCGAAGAACTCATCGCCACCGGTCAGGTACTTCATCTTGAAGCGGGTGTTCATCGGGTGCGGTTCCCAGCCCAGGAACACCACCGCGGTGTCGCGGCGCTGGGCGCGCTCGACCTGGCTCAGCATGCCCGCCTCGCTGGATTCGACCACCTTGAAGCCGGCGTCCTTCAGGCCGAAGGCGTTCTTGTCGATCATGCTCTGGATGGTGCGGTTGCCGTCGTTACCCGGCTCGATGCCGTAGATCTTGCCGTCCAGCTCGGTCTTGAACTTGGCGATGTCGGCGAAGTCCTTGAGGCCCTTGTCATACAGCGCCTGGGGCACCGCCAGGGTGTACTTGGCGTTCTCCAGGTTGGCGCGCACGGTCTCCACGGTGCCGGCATCGCGATACTGCTTGATGTCGTTTTCCATGGTCGGCATCCAGTTGCCGAGGAATACGTCCATGTTCTTGCCGTCGGCCAGGGACTTGTAGGTCACCGGCACGGAAATCATCGTGGTCTTGGTCTTGTAGCCCAGGGCGTTGAGCACGACGCTGGTGGTGGCGGTGGTCACGGTGATATCGGTCCAGCCGACATCGGAGAAGTTCACGGTACTGCATTGCGCCGGTTCTGCGGCCTGTGCCAGGAACGGCAGACTCAGCATGGCGGCCAGCAACAACGAGGGGGAACCTTTCATAGAGGGGGGACTCCTGGATGTTCTTCTTGGCGGCGTTCGGACCGCGCTTATTGAGTGTGGCGGTTGGTGTGTCGGGAACAGCTCTACCACCGTGCCTTGCAATCGAGTCGAGACTGATCATGTACCAGTGAAAATCTGTCGCCTACCGGGTGCGTCGTATCCAGTACAGGGAGGGTCGCATCCAGTGTCGGTGAGGTCGCATCCAGCGTTTTTGCGCAGTTTTTCCTGCGTCCGGGCGGCAAAAACGCCCGGAACCCGACCCTGGCGCCTGGCGGCGTTGGTGGGCATGAGCGAGTCGGTGTCAGACGTCGGCAAACCCGGCAAAAGCCCGATGATGCGCCCTTCTCGGCGGATTGCAGCTTGAGCGTAGCAGCTCCGTCAGTGGGCGTTTTCGGCGCCCGGACTGTGCTCATCGAGGAGTTATCCAGGCATGGCTATCAGTGTGTTCGACCTGTTCAAAATCGGCATCGGCCCGTCCAGTTCCCATACCGTCGGCCCCATGCGCGCCGCCGCGCTGTTCGTCCAGGCCCTGGGCCAACGGCAGCAGCTGGAGCAGGTGCGGCGGATCGAGGTACGGCTGTACGGATCGTTGTCGGCCACCGGCATCGGCCATGGCAGCGACAACGCGGTGATCATGGGCCTGATGGGCGAATGGCCGGACGCGATCGACCCGTCGCTGATCGGCACCCGCATCGACTTGCTGCGGGAAACGTCCACCCTGCTGCTGGACGGGCGCCTGCCGCTGCCGTTCGTCTGGTCCCGGGACATGCTCCTGCTGGAGCAGAACCTGCCGTTCCATCCCAATGCCATGACCCTGGTGGCCGAAGGCGAGGGCGGCGAACTGCATCGCGACACTTATTATTCGGTGGGCGGCGGTTTCGTCGTCGACCAGGCCCAGGCCGACAGCGGTGTGGCGGACCTGGACCGCAGCGAGCTGCCCTATGATTTCTCCAGCGCGGTAGAGCTGCTCGAACTGTGCCGCAGGCACAACCTGCGGGTGGCCGAGCTGATGCTGGCCAACGAGAAGACCTGGCGCTCGGAGGACGAAATCCGCAGCGGGTTGATGGCGCTCTGGCGGGCCATGCAGGACTGCGTGGAACAAGGCCTCAAGCACGAAGGCACGCTGCCGGGCGGGCTCAATGTACGGCGCCGGGCGGCCAAGCTGCACCGCAGCCTGCAGGAGTTGAACAAACCCAATGTGATCGGCTCGACCCTGAGCGCCATGGAGTGGGTCAACCTCTATGCCCTGGCGGTCAACGAAGAGAACGCCGCCGGCGGGCGCATGGTCACCGCGCCCACCAATGGTGCGGCGGGGATCATCCCGGCGGTGCTGCACTACTTCATGAAGTTCAGCGAGGAGGTGACCGACGCCAACGTGGTGGACTTCTTCCTCGGTGCGGCGGCCATCGGCATCCTGTGCAAGAAGAACGCCTCCATCTCCGGTGCCGAGGTCGGTTGCCAGGGCGAGGTCGGTTCGGCCTGTGCCATGGCGGCGGCAGGCCTGGCGGAGATTCTCGGCGCCAGCCCCGAGCAGTTGTGCAACGCCGCCGAGATCGGCCTGGAGCACAACCTCGGCCTGACCTGCGACCCGGTGGGCGGGCTGGTGCAGGTGCCCTGCATCGAGCGCAACGCGATCGCCGCGGTGAAGGCGATCAATGCCGCGCAGATGGCCCTGCGCGGCGATGGCCAGCACTTCATTTCCCTGGACCGGGTGATCCGCACCATGCGCGATACCGGGGCCGACATGCACGACAAGTACAAGGAAACCTCCCGCGGCGGCCTGGCGGTCAGCGCCGTGGAGTGCTGAGCCGCCAGCCGCTGCGCGCAAACGGCCCATCGGCTCGGGAGGACGCCACCTTTTAGCGCGTCGTGATTAGACAAGTGGCCTATGGCGCCGGCGGACATTCCCGTTCGTCGGCCCGTTGCGCTTTGAGTGACACTCGGCTGTGGCCTGCACGCGCGACGGCTCTACGAGTGCTACCTAACTGCTCACCGTCCTCGGTCGGCATCCGCCGGCCTATCCCCGCGCACTGCTTATCCGCACTCAGGCAAGGGCTATATAGACGCGTCGCGACGTCGTTTTCAGGAGTTATTGAATGCCCATTCAACTTTAGGCATGGCAATTGCTCTGTGATGACCAAGCCTGTTTCCATCGAGGGACGGGCACCAATAAAAAGAGCCTCCGCCTGAGGCCATCACCCGCTTTGTGTGAGGAGATATCGCGATGACGTCGTTCAACTCCGGGGCCCAACCCCAGAACCGTGCGCCTCAATCCATCGGTTTCTTGCTGCTGGATAATTTCACGCTGATTTCCCTGGCCTCCGCAGTCGAACCACTGCGCATGGCCAACCAACTGTCCGGTCGCGAGCTGTATCGCTGGACCACCCTCAGCGTCGATGGCGGCCAGGTCTGGGCCAGTGATGGCCTGCAAATCACCCCCGACGCCTCCATGCACAAGGCTCCCAGCCTGGATACCGTGATCGTCTGCGGCGGCATCGGCATCCAGCGCACCGTCACCCGCGAGCATGTGTCCTGGCTGCAGAGCCAGGCCCGCCAGTCCCGGCGCCTCGGCGCGGTGTGCACCGGCAGTTGGGCGCTGGCCTGCGCCGGCCTGCTGGACGGCTTCGATTGCAGCGTGCACTGGGAATGCCTGGCGGCGATGCAGGAAGCCTTCCCCCGGGTGGCCATGAGCACCCGCCTGTTCACCCTCGATCGCAACCGCTTCACCAGCTCCGGCGGCACCGCGCCGCTGGACATGATGCTGCACCTGATCAGCCGCGATCACGGCCGCGAGCTGTCGGCAGCGATCTCGGAGATGTTCGTCTACGAGCGCATCCGCAACGAGCAGGACCACCAGCGCGTGCCGCTCAAGCACATGCTCGGCACCAACCAGCCCAAGCTGCAGGAAATCGTCGCGCTGATGGAAGCCAACCTGGAGGAGCCGATCGACCTCGACGAACTGGCGGTGTACGTCGCGGTATCGCGCCGGCAGTTGGAGCGCCTGTTCCAGAAGTACCTGCACTGCTCGCCATCGCGCTACTACCTCAAGCTGCGCTTGATCCGCGCCCGGCAACTGCTCAAGCAGACGCCGATGTCGATCATCGAAGTGGCCTCGGTCTGTGGTTTCGTCTCCACCCCGCACTTCTCCAAGTGCTACCGCGAGTATTTCGGCATTCCGCCACGGGACGAGCGCATCGGCTCCAACACCACCCAGCAGGTGGCGATAATGCCGCTGCCCCAGGCCATGGTGCTTGCACCGTTGTCGGGGCCGCTGTCGGCCCTGAGCCAGGCACGCAACGAGTCGACCTTCGCCAGCGTGCGACTCTAGGCGCGGTTGCAGGCAGTCCCGGTCACAGGGCTTTCTTGAAGTACACCACCCGCTCGGTTTCCTCGAAGCCGAGCGCGCGGTGCAGGGCGTGGCTGACCAGGTTGTCCAGGCTGGCGTCCGAGGCGATTTCCACGCAGCCCTGCTGCCGACCCCATTGGCTGACCTGTTCGATCAGGCGCTGGGCCGTGCCCTGGCGCCGATGCCCGGGAGCGACGTAGATACCTTCCAGAAACACCACCGGCGAGCTGTCGGTGCCATTGACGTAGTCGTGGCGCAACGACGCCTCGGCCAGGCCCAGCGTTTCACCGTCGGCGGCCTGGGCCAGCCAGCAGCCGTAGCGTGCGGGCTCGGCGAGCATCTGGCGGATTTCTTCCCGGTGTTCCTCGGGTGGGCAGTGGGGCCACAGGCCCAGGCGCAATTGCAGCCAATGGCCGGGATCGGCGGCTTGGCCGGGCAGGATACGGATCATGGGCGGTTGCCTGTGCAGTACAAAGAGGTGCGTACTCTAGCAACCGGCCCACGGCCCCGGGGCGATTCAGGCGCGTTTTTGCTGTTGGTACTCGGCCAGGGCCGGCAGCAACTGGCGATCGATGGCCTGGCGCACGGCAGGAAGAATGGTCGCGTTGCCGGTGAGCATCTGCTCGACCATGCCCTTGAGCGCCTTGGCCCGGGCATCGCTCAGCCCCCGAACCGCACATTCGCAGGCCTGCTCGGCACTGGCGCCTGCGGGCATCTCGAAACCCAGGGCCCGGAGTTGCCCCAGCAGGTCGTCCTGGTCAATCAAATCCGCATGCATCATGGCGCTTGTCCTTGTTCAGGGAGTGGGGTCGCCAGCCGATTCTGGTAGGCCGTCCGGGTGGCGGCAAGGGCAGATTGTCGCGATGGCCCGTTTACCTATGAACAGGTCGTTTTCGACTAAGTCGATGGCCATGGCCGGTTGCCACAGCGTTGGGAAAAGGCGGCGCAATCAAGTCTTGCGGCGCTTGCTTGTGAGGCCTCGGGCTTGCCTGAAGGGTGGGGTAATGAGCGCTCCTGCTACGCAAAGACACTCTGTGCAAGCACTGGGTGTTCGGTAGGATGGCCGCCGAGTGGCACACCATGGAGCTGGAGTGGATGAAAGTGATGTTCAGAATGGGGTTCGCCTGTTTGTTGTTGATGGTTTCCAGCGCTGCTCTGGCAGCTCCCGAGTGTGGCGATTTTCTGCAGGCCATGACCGATCCACCGAAGTCCCTGGAGTTTTTCCGTTGTGAGTCGAAGCCCCAGGATCAGGGCGCGCCGCTGACCGCCAGTTACCGGGTCAAAGGTAAGGATGCCCATGAGGTAGAGCGCTATCTGCAGCGGGAGTTGGGGGTTCAGGAGGGGCTCAGGTTTGTCTGCTGCGGCTGGGAAACGAAGGGTTTCATTTCCTATAGGGATAAAAAGACCGGGCGTAATTACCAGATTGGCATGGGCTCTGAAGAGACGCCCTACAACCAGCGCCAGGATTGGCACAAGATCGGCTATTTCTATGTGACGGTGGTGCTGTATACCGAGGACATCTGAAGGCGTGGCTGTGGCCCTATTACCTATGAGCAGGTCGCTCTTGGCTAACTCGCGGGAAGGCAGAGTGGGCAGACTGGAGCCAGCTCGCGTCGTGTCGGTTTGGTCACCTTCTCACCGCAGCTCCTCAGCAGTAGTCCCTGCCTCGATCCTGTCACGGCTTGATCGGGGCTTTTTTATGCGCTTGGCGGTTATGCGATAGTGCGCCTGGTTCAACTTTCGCGAGATTGCCCATGGATGAGGAAGCGCCAGTGTCGGACAAGGTACTGAACAAGCTGATCGAGACGATTTCCAACGGCTGCGGCCACCTGTACCGGCCCATCGGCCTGCGTCGTGATGCCGATGCCCAGGCCTATAGCGTGCTGAAGCTGGGCCAGGCCAGGACCGAAGCGGAAATCCAGCGTGAAGAGGCCCTGCTGGCGGCGGACCACCAGCGCCGTTCGGTGATGCTCCAGCATGAGGAAGAGCTGGCCCGGCGCAGCGCCAAGCGCAGGTTGCACCAGGAGCTGTTGAAGCAGGAAAACCTCGAGCGGATCTTTGCCCAGGCCCTGGAAAACCCTCCCGAATCGGCGGACGAGCAAAGTGTCGACCAGGATTGGCTGACCGACTTCGTCGAGCGTGCGCAGAAGATCTCCTCGCAGCAGATGCAGGCGCTCTGGGCCAGGATCCTGTCCCTGGAAGTGGGCAATCCGGGCAGTTTTTCCGTGCGTGCGATGGACGTTCTCAAGAGCATGACCGCCGCCGAAGCGAACGCTTTTCGCAAGTTGTGCGCGATCGCCAGCAAGCTGGGCAAGGGCAGTGCCCCGGTGGTCCTGGTCAATGGCCGACGCAAGCTGCGCTGGTTCAATGCCCTGGCAGACATCGATTTTCAAGACCTGGAATTGCACCGCTGTGGCATTCCCCTTACAGACCAGCTCGCACTCCAGGCACTGGGCCTGATCCATGCCAAGGAACTGTGCATTTCCGATCTGCCAGCGGCCACCGTGCTGGACTTCGACCTCTACTCGAAGTCCCTGCGGGTTGAAGTGTTGAAGAACAAGTCGACCCTGGCCTTCATCAACTTCACCGGCGTGGGCGCCGAGCTTTACCAGCTCGTGGATGAGGAGGTGAACCCCAAGTACGTCGAGTTGCTCCAGGACAAGTTGCAGAAGGTCGCCAAGGTCGAACTGATCGACCGTCCCTGAGCGTTGGCCGCTCAGCGTTGCAGCACCAGGATCCTGGACAGCAGTTCGTCACGGTCGATGTAGCAGCCCTGGAAGTGCCGGGCGCCGCTGGCCGGGTCGAAAGCATTGCGCGCATGCAGGGTACGCCGGTTGTCGAAGCACCACAGCTGCCCCGGTTCCAGGCGCCGCACCAGGCGAAAGCGCGCCTGGCGGGTCAGGGCGATCAGGTTTCGATAGGCGTGGTACAGGCGGGGCATCTGTTCTGGCGCTGCATCGAAGGGGCCGCGCAGGAAGTTGGCCATGCGGATCTCCGCCACCTGGCCCAGGGCGTCCAGGGCGATGATCGGCGCCAGGCAGCGATAGTCGCTGTGGCGATCCTTGTTGCGAAATTCCACGGGGATTTCGCACAGGGTGCGAAACGCCTCGGGGTCTTCCCGGCGCAGGGCATCGGCGATGGCGAAACCGTCGACGAAGATGCTCTCGCCGCCCTCCGCGTCGTTCACCAGGCAGTGCAGGAACTGCAAGCCCGGTTGCAGCTCACGAGTGGGCAGGTCGCTGTGCAGCGGCAGGTTGAAGGCAGTGTAGGCATTGCTGTCGGCATCGGCCTTGGATTGCACGTTGAACAGCACGCCGAAGTTGCTTTCACGGATGAACGAGATCCGCCGGGCGATCGCTGCCAGCGCCCCGGGTTCGGTCGGCGCCCCCCGGACCTGGGTCAGGCCGATATCGCGCACCGCCAACAGCCATTGCAACAACGCCTGGGGATCGTCCATCACCGCCTGGTATTCGAAGACCGGCAGTTGCAGGCTGCTGTCCCATAACCGGCTGTGGGCCCTGGCTACGCGGCGCTCCTCGCGCGACTGCGGGTCATAGGCGTGGGCCCGCAACCAGCCTGGGTCGAAACGGCTCTGGTGGCCGTCCTGCCAGATCACTTGCAGGCAACCCTGGTGGTCGATTTGCGCGCTGGAGCACGCCAGGTCCTCGGGCACATCGAGGATCTCCAGCACCTGCTCGCGGGTCACCGGATAGACGCATTGGGGGCAGGAGCAGTTGTCCCGCAGCCAGGGGTAGTGGAAGGGGCTCCAGCGACCGTCGGCCCACTGCACCAGGACCTGGTCCGGCAAGGCCTGGACGGTGGCCAGCGCGCTGATCAACGGATAGCTGCGGTAGTCGGCAAAGGCGGCGGTGTGCACGGCGATCTCCTTTTCGGGTTGGGGGTTACTTCTGCGCGGGCAGGCCGATCACCCGGCCGATCCAGGCCGGAGGTGGCAGGTCCGCCTGTGCGGCTTGCAGGGCCGCAAGCCGTTGCCGCACGGCGTCGGTGAACGGCGCCGAATGCGGCCCGGCGAGGTCGACGTGGAGCAGCATCTGTTCGTTGCCGGCCAGCTCCCGGGCATCACCGACCTGGTGCAGGCTGTGGTACAGGTGCAGGCGCTTGTGGTCGTGGCCGATGATCTGGGTGCGTACTTGCACCTCGGTGTCGAGCTTCACCTCGTGCAGGTAATTCAGGTGCAGCTCCAGGGTGAACAGCGAGTGACCGCTGGCCTCGCGGTTGTCGCTGTCCAGCCCCAGGCAGTCCATCAGGGCATCGGTGGCGTAGCTGAAGATCAGCAGGTAGAAGGCGTCGCGCAAGTGGCCGTTGTAGTCGACCCAATCGCTGATGATGCGGGTGTTGTAGGTAGTCAGTGCAGGCATGGCAGGGGCTCGGGCAAGGGGCAGTGGAATCCCGGGGCCGCTGCCGAAGGCCCCAGGGCGCCCGGCAGTGGCTTGCAGGAGTCGTTATTCGCTGAAACTCATGCCGTGCCTGGCCTTGGTGGTTTTCACCGCCTCCAGCACCGCCAGCAGGCAGTCGTCGCGATAGCGCTCCAGGGCGGCGATGCTGCGCTCGCCCAGTTGCTCGGCGGTGCCTTCGACCACGTTGTCGATCAGCTTGTCGGTCAGCTGCGGAGCCGGCAGGTAGGTCCAGGGCAGTTGCAGCGCCGGGCCGAACTGGGCCATGAAGTGGCGCATGCCGGCATCCCCGCCCGCCAGGGTGTAGGTGAGAAAGGTGCCCATGAACGACCAGCGCAGGCCGGCGCCGAAGCGGATCGCATCGTCGATCTCGCCGGTGCTCGCCACCCCGTCGTTGACCAGGTGCAGGGCTTCGCGCCACAGGGCCTCGAGCAGGCGGTCGGCGATGAACCCCGGGACCTCCTTGCGCACGTGCAACGGGCGCATGCCCAGGGATTGGTAGACCTGGATCGCCGCTTGCACGGCCTCTGGCGCGGTGCGCTTGCCGCCTACCACCTCCACCAGCGGCAGCAGGTACACCGGGTTGAACGGGTGGCCCACCACGCAGCGTTCCGGGTGGGTCGAGCCTTCGTAGAATTCGCTGGGCAGCAGCCCCGAGGTGCTGGAGCCGATCAGCGCATCGGGCTTGGCCGCCGCGCTGATCTTGCTGTGCAGCTCCAGCTTGAGTTCCAGGCGTTCCGGGGCGCTTTCCTGGATGAAGTCCGCGTCACGCACGCATTCCTCGATGGTCGCCACGAAACGCAGGCGGTCCTGGGAGGCACCGGGCGCCAGGCCGTTCTTCTGCAGTGCGCCCCAGGCATTGGCCACCCGCTGGCGCAACGCCGCCTCGGCGCCTGGAGCCGGGTCCCAGGCCACCACGTCCAGGCCATGGGCCAGGGCGCGGGCTACCCAGCCGCTGCCGATCACGCCACTGCCCAGGGCAGCGAAGGTCTTGATGTCGGTGATAAAACGCATGGCAATGTCCTGATAGTCAAAAAATGGAGGTATCTGTAGCCGCTGTCGAGCCTGCGAGGTTGCGTCCGGCGGCGTAGCCGTCGTGAAGCCGGACGGCGCGGTGTGCCAGGTAACCCATGGTTGCTGTCGTGGCGGCTGTGTTGCCGCCGTGCGCAGCCTCGTACAAGGCCGGAGTGGTCAGCCGCGTTTGTTCAGGCCCATCTTCCGGCGGCCCTCGGCCGGGGTCAGGACCCGTGCTCCCAGGCGGCTGAGGATCTCGCTGGCGCGCTCCACCAACTGGCCGTTGGTTGCCAGCACGCCCTTGTCCAGCCACAGGTTGTCTTCCAGGCCGACTCGCACGTTGCCGCCCAGCAGCACGGCCTGGGCTGCCATCGGCATCTGCATGCGGCCGATGCCGAAGCCGGCCCAGACCACGTCCGGCGGCAGGTTGTCGACCATGGCCTTCATGGTGGTGGTATCGGCCGGGGCGCCCCAGGGAATGCCCAGGCACAGCTGGAACAGCGGGTCGTCCAGCAGGCCTTCCTTGATCATCTGCTTGGCGAACCACAGGTGGCCGGTATCGAAGATCTCCAGCTCGGCCTTCACCCCCAGTTCCTGGATACGCTTGGCGCCGGCCCGCAGTTGGGCCGGGGTCGAGACGTAGATGGTGTCGCCGTCGCCGAAATTCAGGGTGCCGCAGTCCAGGGTGCAGATCTCCGGTAGCAGCGCCTCGACGTGGGCCAGGCGCGCCAGCGGGCCGACCAGGTCGGTATTGGGGCCGAACTCGGTGGGGCGTTCCCCCGGGCCGATTTCCAGGTCGCCGCCCATGCCGGCAGTGAGGTTGACGATGATGTCGACGTCGGCCTCGCGGATGCGCTCCATGACTTCGCGGTACAGCGCCACATCGCGGCTGAACTTGCCGGTCTGCGGATCGCGGACGTGGCAGTGGACCACGGTGGCCCCGGCCTTGGCGGCTTCTACCGCGGCGGCGGCGATCTGCTTGGGGGTGATGGGTACATGGGGACTCTTGGCGGTGGTATCGCCGGCCCCGGTGAGTGCGCAAGTGATGATGACGTCGTGGTTCATGGTGCAATTTCCTTACAGGCGTGTTTGCTGGGGGCGTTGGCGCTGCCGTGCGCGGCCCTGGCGGGCGGCGCGACGGCACAGGTCTTCAGGTCATTGGCGGGTCAGTTGCAGGTGCTCGATGGCCGGCTTGCCGTCGAAGGTGGTCACCCCGTCGAGCCAGCGCTGCTGGTCTTGCGGGTGATCCTTGAGCCACTGCCGGGCGGACTCCAGGGCGTCCTTGTGGTCCAGCAGCGGCTGCATCATGCGGCTCTCGTCCTCGGCGCTGAAGGTCAGGTTGGCCAGCAGCCGGCTGACATTGGGGCACTGCTGGGCGTAGCTGGGGGCCGTGACCGTCCAGACCGTGGCCCGGCCTTCATCGGGCCCCAGGGCGTTGTCGCTGCCGGAGAGGTAGGTCATCTGCACGTTGACGTTCATCGGGTGCGGCGCCCAGCCGAAGAACACCACCGCCTCCTTGCGCCTTACCGCGCGGTCCACCGCGGCGAGCATGCCGGCCTCGCTGGACTCCACCAGCTGGAACTTGCCGAGGCCGAACTGGTTCTTGGCGATCATCGCCTTGATCTGGGTATTGGCGCCGGAGCCGGGCTCGATACCGTAGATCTTGCCGCCCAGCTCCTTCTCGAAGCGGGCGATGTCGGCGAAGCTCTTCAGGCCCTTGTCCGCCAGGTAAGTGGGCACGGCGAGGGTGGCGCGGGCGTCTTTCAGGCTGGGCTGGTCGAGGACCTTGACCTGGCCGGCCTCGACGAACGGGGTGATGGTCTGGGTCATCAGCGGGTTCCAGTAGCCCAGGAACAGGTCCAGGCGCTGGTCGCGGATGCCGGCGAAGATGATCTGCTGCGAGGCGCTGGTCTGCTTGGTCTTGTAGCCGAGGCCGTCGAGCAGGACCTGGGCCATGGCGCTGGTGGCGATCACGTCGGTCCAGTTGACCACGCCCAGGCGCACGTTCTGGCAACTGGCGGCATCGGCGGCCATGGTTCCGGAGCTGAACAGGAGGGTACCGCTAAGAGCCAGGACGCAACGGCTGATCAGTCGTTTCATGAGGGTTTCCTCGGCAGGTCGTTATTGTGGGCCCGGCGTCTTCGTGCGCCGGTGATGCCACGTTACGCAGCTGGCGGGTTGCGAAAACGCACAGCGGCGACCGGCTCTTGCACTGCAGCGACCTCGCGTCTTGAAGCCACCCGGGAAACGGCGTATCACAATGGCCACGCCGCCCGTCCTCCGAGTGCGTCCCATGTCCCAGGATTTCTACTTCTTGCTGTTGCCGGGGTTCTCGGCCATCGGCTTCATCTCGGCCATCGAGCCTTTGCGGGTGGCCAACCGCTTTCGCGGCGGGCTGTATCGCTGGCATGTATTGAGTGTGGATGGCGGGGCGGTGCTGGCCAGCAACGGCATGTCGGTCAACGCCGATGCCGCGCTGGAGCCGTTGAAGAAGGGCGCTACCTTGCTGGTGGTGGCCGGGTTCGAGCCGCTGCGGTCCTTCGGTGCGGCCCTGGAGCACTGGCTGCGGCGCCTGGATGGGGAAGGGGTGACCCTGGGCGGGATCGACACCGGTAGCGTGGTGCTGGCCGAGGCCGGGCTGCTGGAAGGGCACCGGGTAGCCTTGCACTGGGAAGCGATCGACGCCTTCAAGGAGTCTTATCCACAGCTGAGTGTCACCCAGGAACTGTTCGAGATCGACCGCCGGCGCATCAGCTCGGCTGGCGGCACGGCGTCCATCGACATGATGCTCGACCTGATCGGCCAGGCCCACGGCCCGCAGCTGGCGATCCAGGTCAGCGAGCAGTTCGTGTTGGGGCGCATCCGTCCGCGCAAGGACCACCAGCGCATGGAGGTCGCCAGCCGCTACGGCATCAACAACAAGAAACTGGTGCAGGTGATCGGCGAGATGGAGCAGCACAGCGAGCCGCCCCTGAGCACCCTGGCCCTGGCCGAGTCGGTGAAAATCACCCGGCGCCAGTTGGAGCGCCTGTTTCGCCTGCACCTCAACGACACGCCGAGCAATTTCTACCTCGGGCTGCGCCTGGACAAGGCCCGCCAGTTATTGCGCCAGAGCGACCTGAGCGTGCTGGAAGTGAGCATCGCCTGCGGTTTCGAATCGCCGTCCTACTTCACCCGCAGCTACCGCGCGCGGTTCTTGAATTGCCCCCGGGAGGACCGACAACACAGCCAGAAGGCCTGAGAGCCTGTCCACGATCTGCTGCGTTTAGCCCATGGGGCGTTAAAAAAGGCTTTGAAATGCTCAATCAGGACCCTGAATTGCGCTTTCTCAGGCATTTTTGCCTGGCCTGAACGTCGCTCGCTAGACCGTGAGCAGGCTCTGAGCTGCCCTGTTGGTGGGCGCGAAGCGGGCGCGCGATGCAGGCAACCCGTTGGGTCAGGCCGTACGCCATCGCGGGCCAGTCGGATCGCCGCCCGCTCGCTTCTACAGATACGCGGACTACTTCTTCAGCAGCGCCGCGCAGGCCGCCTTGTAGGCCTCGTGCTGGTACTTGTTGAGGCTCGCCGGCAGCTCGTAGCCGTGCTTTTTGTGCTGGGCGGTGAGGGTCTGGGGCGACAGCAGCGTCACCTCGCAATTCTCCAGCAACTGGAACACGCCCTCGATCTTGAAGGTGGTGGGGCCACCGGCGAACTCGCCTTTCTTGCTGCGCTTCTTGATGGCGATCCGGGTGATGCCCTGCTCGCGGACAAAATCCCGCACCTGGGCGGCGAAGGTGCGCACGTTGGCCGCTTCATCGTCGTCTTCCAGGGCGATCTTCTTCACGGCGATGGCCTGGTGTTCAAGCGTGCCGCCTTGCAGGGAGGCGAGGGCGAAGATGGCTTCGCTACCCTTGATCTCGATACCGCAAATGCTCATGGGGAATCCTTGTGAAAGTCGTTGGCTGGCGCGCAGCTTACAGCTCCAGCTGGTCGGCGCGAATGCCGAATGCCGCGGCGCGGCCGAGACTTGTATTTCCTCCACGACAGAAGCTTGTCCCTTTGTTGCCCTTCTCTCTAGCGGACGGGCGGCGGTCCGCGACGGTCCATTTCGTACACCCGGCTGTGCAGCAGGCGCTCCTTGAGCCAGGTACCGGCCTGGCCCAGGGGGCTTTGGCGTGCCCAGAGCAGATCGACGCCTACCTGCCAGTCGCCGTGGAACGGGTCGGCCAGGTGCAGTTCCACCAGTTCGCCCCTGGCCAGCTCGCGCTGGACCAGTTGCCGGGGCAGGGCGGCCCAGCCGAGCCCGGCACGCAGCATTTCCAGCAGTGCGTGCTGGTCTTGTACCTGCCACAACCGCAGGCAACGCAGGTACCCGCTGCTGGGGGGCTGCTGGCTGGGCAGGCTGGAGGCGCACAGGCGCCGGTGCTGCTGCAAGTCGTCGGCGCTCAGAGGGTTGCGCTGCGCCAGGGGATGATCCGGGCGGCAGGCATGCACCAGGTGCAAGCGGCCCACTTGCTGGAACTCCAGCGCCTGGGGATAACCAGGCGCTGAGGGGGCCAGGCCGAGTGCTGCCTCACCCCGGGCTACCAGTTCACTGGCACTGCTGGAGTGAGGCTGGCGCAGCAGCAGGTCAACCTGGGGGAAAGCCTGCTCGAACTCGCGCAGCAACGGCAGCAGTGGGCCGCAAGGGGCCTGGATCGCCAGCGTCAGTTGCGGCTCCGACTCCTGGGACAAGCCATCGGCGCTGGCTTGCAGGTCCTGGCAGCGTTCCAGCACCGCCTCGGCCTGCAGCAGGATTTTCCGACCAGTGGCGGTCAACGCCGGGCTGCGAGTGCTGCGGTCGAACAGCTCCACCTTCAGGTCGTCCTCCAGGTTGGCGATGGCCAGGCTGACGGTGGACTGGGTCTTGCCCAGCTGGCGCGCGGCGGCCGAGAACGAGCCGGTGCGGGCGGCCTGGACGAACATCTGCAGCTGATCCAGTGAAAAATCCATGGTGTCCCCCAATCCCTGGGCAAGAGCCCCTGGCCCTGCGTTGAACAGGCTGGCAGTCCAGGCTTTGCAGGGTATTCAAGCACAGCCTTGCGGCTCGCGAAGGGGCGGGGACGCTGGCGCGTCCCCGGATCGGCGCCAGGGGATCACTCCTGGGCGATGGACTCGATGAACTCCGAACGCTCGTCGCTCATGCGCGCCAGGCAATCGTTGCTGGCGATGTTGTAGGCCTTGCTGCCGGGCTTGGCCGGGAAGGATTCCACGGCGCAGTCGGCGTCGCGCTGCTTCTGCCACAGCTGCTGGGCGTTCTTGACCTTGGCGGTGATGTCGCCCAACTGGGCCTTGTCGTTGCCATACAAAGTGCCCAGGCGTTCCAGCAGGCTCTGCACGTTGTCATTGAGCAGTTGCTCGGCGGTGGTCCTGTTATAGGTCGCGCACTCCAGGGTCTGCACGTCGTTTTCCACGCCGTCGCAGGGCGAGCCGTCGGCCTCTTCGGCAGCCTGGGCGCCGCTCGCCAGCAGTATCAGGGCCAGGAAGATCGGTTTCTTCATTGCAGCGCTGCCTCTAATCCGGTGAAGCCTTGGTTGAAGCGGCGAATTCTGGCCCAAGGTTCGAGCAAAGAACAGAGCCTGCCCCGGGCCGCGTGAAAACTCCCGCCCAGGCCCAGCAGGCGATGCCCTCCCAGGCCCCTGGGCTGTGCTTTCGCGCCTGTTCGTCTCTGCTCTGGCGCGGTTTTCGCGGAGCCTGGCATGGCGCTTCGTCGGCGCTTGACGCTTTCGGCAAACCCCCTGTCGTTTTTGCACCGGGGCGCCCTGGTCCTCAGGCATATGCTGGCCCCAAAGCGCCGGCAGACGATTCGGCGCAGGAATCGCCAGATAAAAGGGGACAGCCTGATGAGCCCAGCCGAACTGCACGCCGACAGCATCGTTATCGACGGATTGATCATCGCCAAATGGAACCGCGAACTGTTCGAGGACATGCGCAAGGGCGGCCTGACCGCAGCCAACTGCACGGTGTCGGTCTGGGAGGGCTTCAAGGCCACCGTCGACCAGATCGCCGCCAGCCAGAAGCTGATCCGCGACAACAGCGACCTGGTGATGCCGGTGCGCACCACCGCCGACATCCGCAAGGCCAAGGAACTGGGCAAGACCGGCATCCTCTTCGGCTTCCAGAACGCCCACGCCTTCGAGGACCAGATCGCCTACGTGGACGTGTTCAAGCAGTTGGGCGTGGGCATCGTGCAGATGTGCTACAACACCCAGAACCTGGTGGGCACCGGTTGCTACGAGCGCGACGGCGGGCTATCGGGTTTCGGCCGCGAGATCGTCGCCGAGATGAACCGCGTCGGCATCATGTGCGACCTGTCCCACGTCGGCTCCAAGACCAGCGAGGAAGTCATCCTCGAATCGAAGAAGCCGGTCTGCTACTCCCATTGCCTGCCTTCGGGCCTGAAAGAACACCCGCGCAACAAGTCGGACGCAGAGCTGAAGTTCATCGCCGACCACGGCGGCTTCGTCGGCGTGACCATGTTCGCGCCGTTCCTGGCCAAGGGCATCGACTCGACCATCGACGACTATGCCGAGGCCATCGAGTACACCATGAACATCGTCGGTGAAGACGCCATCGGCATCGGCACCGACTTCACCCAGGGCCACGGCCAGGACTTCTTCGAGTACCTGACCCACGACAAGGGCTACGCCCGGCGCCTGACCAACTTCGGCAAGATCATCAACCCGCTGGGCATCCGCACCGTGGGCGAATTCCCCAACCTCACCGAGACCCTGCTGGGGCGCGGCCACTCCGAGCGCGTGGTGCGCAAGATCATGGGCGAGAACTGGGTGAATGTACTCAAGGACGTCTGGGGCGAGTGATGAACACCCCCGGAGCCTGCTGCGCCCACCGATAGCTGCGTCGCGTCCTCGCGACAGGCTCGCCGTACATGCGTACTGCCCTCGCCTGTCGCTGCGGGACTCCTTGCTCTCGGTGTGCTCACGACGGCTCCAGCGGTATTCACGCGAATTTTTTCCATGCAAAGCCAAGGCTTTGCCAAGCCAAGAATGAATTTCTGGAGTCAAGTTTCCATGGCCAAGATCGCCCCGCAACTGCCCATCGAAGTCGACAGCGAGACCGGCGTCTGGACGTCCGATGCCCTGCCGATGCTGTACGTGCCGCGGCATTTCTTCGTCAACAACCACATGGGCATCGAGGAAGTGCTGGGTGCCGACGCCTATGCCGAGATCCTCTACAAGGCCGGCTACAAGTCCGCCTGGCACTGGTGCGAGAAAGAAGCCCAATGCCATGGCCTGGAAGGCGTGGCGGTGTTCGAGCACTACATGAAGCGTCTCTCCCAGCGCGGCTGGGGCCTGTTCAAGATCCAGGACATCGACCTCGACCAGGGCACCGCCAGCGTCAAGCTCGAGCACTCGGCCTTCGTCTACGTCTACGGCAAGTGCGGGCGCAAGGTGGACTACATGTTCACCGGCTGGTTCGCCGGCGCCATGGACCAGATCCTGGCGGCCCGTGGCAGCAAGATCCGCACCGTGGCAGAGCAAGTCTACGGTGGTTCCGAAGAAGGGCACGACGACGGCCTGTTCGTCGTCAAAGCGTTGTAAGCGGAGTTCAAGACAATGGCTTTCGAAGCGATGTTCCAGCCGATCCAGATCGGCAAACTGACCATCCGCAACCGCGTGCTCAGTACCGCCCACGCCGAGGTCTACGCCACCGACGGCGGCATGACCACCGAGCGCTACGTGAAGTACTACGAGGAAAAGGCCAAGGGCGGCATCGGCCTGGCGATCTGCGGCGGCTCCTCGGTGGTGGCCATCGACAGCCCCCAGGAATGGTGGAGCTCGGTGAACCTGTCCACCGACCGCATCATCCCGCACTTCCAGAACCTCTCCGACGCCATGCACAAGCACGGCGCCAAGATCATGATCCAGATTACCCACATGGGCCGGCGCTCGCGCTGGGACGGCTTCAACTGGCCGACCCTGATGTCGCCGTCCGGGGTCCGTGAGCCGGTGCACCGCGCCACCTGCAAGACCATCGAGGTGGAAGAGATCTGGCGAGTGATCGGCAACTACGCCCAAGCCGCCCGTCGCGCCAAGGAAGGTGGCCTGGACGGCGTGGAGCTGTCGGCGGTGCACCAGCACATGATCGACCAGTTCTGGAGCCCGCGGGTCAACAAGCGGACCGACGAATGGGGCGGCACCTTCGAGAAGCGCATGCGCTTCGGCCTGGAGGTGCTCAAGGCGGTGCGCGCCGAGGTCGGCGACGATTTCTGCGTCGGCATGCGCATCTGCGGCGACGAATTCCATCCCGATGGCCTGTCCCACGAGGACATGAAGCAGATCGCCAAGTACTACGACGACACCGGCATGCTCGACTTCCTCGGCGTGGTCGGTTCCGGTTGCGACACCCACAACACCCTGGCCAACGTCATCCCCAACATGAGCTTCCCGCCGGAGCCGTTCCTGCACCTGGCGGCGGGCATCAAGGAAGTGGTCAAGGTCCCGGTGCTGCACGCGCAGAACATCAAGGACCCGAACCAGGCCACGCGCATCCTCGAGGGCGGCTACGTCGACATGGTCGGCATGACCCGCGCGCACATGGCCGACCCGCACCTGATCGCCAAGATCAAGATGGGCCAGATCGACCAGATCAAGCAGTGCGTGGGTGCCAACTACTGCATCGACCGCCAGTACCAGGGCCTGGACGTGCTGTGCATCCAGAACGCCGCCACTTCCCGTGAATACATGGGCGTGCCGCACATCATCGAGAAGACCACCGGCGCCAAGCGCAAGGTGGTGGTGGTCGGCGCCGGTCCTGCGGGCATGGAAGCGGCCCGGGTGGCGGCCGAGCGTGGCCACGACGTGACCCTGTTCGAGAAGAAAGAGGCGATCGGCGGACAGATCACCACCGCCTCCAGGGCCCCGCAGCGCGACCAGATCGCCGGCATCACCCGCTGGTACCAACTGGAGCTGGCGCGGCTGAAGGTCGACCTGCGCCTGGGCACCGCGGCGGACGCGGCGACCATCCTCGACCTGCGCCCCGACGTGGTGGTGCTGGCGGTGGGTGGCCATCCGTTCATCGAGCAGAACGAACACTGGGGCGCCGCCGAAGGGCTGGTGGTCAGCAGCTGGGACATCCTCGATGGCCGGGTCGCCCCGGGCAAGAACGTGCTGGTGTACGACACCATTTGCGAATTCACCGGGATGTCGGTCGCCGACTACCTGGCCGACAAGGGCTCGCAGGTGGAGATCGTCACCGATGACATCAAGCCCGGCATCGCCATCGGCGGCACCTCGTTCCCCACCTACTACCGCAGCCTGTACCCCAAGGAAGTGATCATGACCGGGGACCTGACCCTGGAGAAGGTCTACCGCGAGGGCGACAAGCTGGTGGCGGTACTGGAGAACGAATACACCGGCGCCCGCGAGGAGCGGGTGGTGGACCAGGTGGTGGTGGAGAACGGCGTGCGTCCCGACGAGGCGCTGTACTACGGGCTCAAGGACGGCTCGCGCAACAAGGGCCAGATCGACGTCGAGGCGCTGTTCGCGATCAAGCCGCAGCCTTGCCTGGGCGAAGCGGGCGACGGCTACCTGCTGTTCCGCATCGGCGATTGCGTGTCCCAGCGCAACACCCATGCCGCGATCTACGACGCCCTGCGCCTGTGCAAGGACTTTTGACGGCAGCGACAAGTTTCAAGCTGCAAGCGGCAAGTTGAAGCAGGTGTTCGGCAGTGCTTTTGCTTGTCGCTTGCCCCTGGCGTTCTGTAAGGACTTTTAGCCGCCGTTGCAGGTTTTGAGCGGCCAGCCAGAGCGAATGCTTAGCCTTGTTTCTTCTTGCCGCTTGAAGCTAGCCGCTTGCAGCTGACCTTAAGGTGACTGTGATGTTGAATACCCTTCTTCCCATCCTGCTGTTCGCTGCCCTGGGCCTGGCGGTCCTCGGCGCGTTGCGGCGCGCGGCCATGTGGCGCCGGGGGCGAGCCTCCAAGGTCGACCTGGTCGGCGGCCTGCTGGCCATGCCCCGGCGCTACATGGTGGACCTGCACCATGTGGTGGCCCGCGACAAGTACATCGCCAACACCCACGTGGCCACCGCCGGTGGCGCGGTGGCTTCCATCGTCCTGGCGCTGCTGGTGCACGGCTTCGGCCTGCACAACCGCGTGCTGGCCTATGCCTTGCTGCTGATGTCGGCGCTGATGTTCGTGGGGGCGATCTTCGTCTACCGGCGCCGGCGCAACCCGCCGTCGCGCCTGTCCAAGGGCCCGTGGATGCGCCTGCCCAAGAGCCTGCTGGCGTTTTCCGCGAGCTTCTTCCTGGTGACCCTGCCGGTGGCCGGGATCCTCCCGGAGCAGTTCGGTGGCTGGCTGCTGGCGGCGATCCTCGCACTGGGCGTGCTCTGGGGCGTGTCGGAGCTGTTCCTCGGCATGACCTGGGGCGGGCCGATGAAACACGCCTTCGCCGGTGCCCTGCACCTGGCCTGGCACCGCCGTGCCGAACGCTTCGGCGGCGGCCGCTCCACCGGCCTCAAGCCGCTGGACCTGGAAGACCCCAGCGCGCCCCTGGGCGTGGAGAAACCCGTGGACTTCACCTGGAACCAGCTGCTGGGCTTCGATGCCTGCGTGCAGTGCGGCAAGTGCGAGGCGGCTTGCCCGGCCTTCGCCGCCGGCCAGCCGCTGAACCCCAAGAAGCTGATCCAGGACATGGTCGTCGGCCTGGCCGGTGGCAGCGATGCCCACTTCGCCGGCAGCCCCTATCCGTCCCTCGACGGTCGCGGCCAGCCGCTGGGCGAACACCACGGTGGCCCGCACCTGCCGATCGTCGCGCTGCAGGGCAAGGCCCTGGTGGATGCCCAGACCCTGTGGTCGTGCACCACCTGCCGGGCCTGCGTCGAGGAATGCCCGATGATGATCGAGCACGTCGATGCCATCGTCGACATGCGCCGCCACCTGACCCTGGAAAAAGGCGCCACGCCGAACAAGGGCGCCGAGGTGCTGGAGAACCTGATCGCCACCGACAACCCGGGCGGTTTCAACCCTGGGGGGCGGATGAACTGGGCGGCCGACCTCAACCTCAAGCTGCTGCCTGAAGTGAAGAGCACCGAGGTGCTGTTCTGGGTCGGCGACGGCGCCTTCGACATGCGCAACCAGCGTACCCTGCGGGCCTTCGTCAAGGTGCTGAAGGCCGCGGGCGTGGATTTCGCCGTGCTGGGCCTGGAAGAACGCGACAGTGGCGACGTGGCCCGGCGCCTGGGCGACGAGGCGACCTTCCAGCAACTGGCCCGGCGCAATATCCAGACCCTGGCCAAGTACCAGTTCCAGCGCATCGTCACCTGCGATCCCCACAGCTTCCATGTGCTGAAGAACGAATACGGCGCCCTGGGCGGTGACTACCAGGTACAGCACCACAGCACCTACATCGCCGAGCTGATCGCCGCCGGCCAACTCGATCTTGGCCGGCACAAGGGTGGCAGCGTGACCTATCACGACCCCTGCTACCTGGGCCGCTACAACGGTGAGTACGAAGCCCCGCGCCAGGTGCTGCGCGCCCTGGGGATCGAGGTCAAGGAAATGCAGCGCGCAGGGTTCCGCTCCCGCTGTTGTGGCGGTGGCGGTGGCGCGCCGATCACCGACATTCCCGGCAAGCAGCGGATTCCCGACATGCGCATGGAGGACATTCGCGAGACCGGCGCCGAGCTGGTGGCGGTGGGTTGTCCGCAATGCACGGCAATGCTCGAAGGGGTGGTGGAGCCCCGGCCGATGATCAAGGACATCGCCGAACTGGTGGCCGAGGCCTTATTGGAAAGCGCGGCCCCGAGCAAGGCGCCAGTGGTGAAAGCCGAACCTGCGGAGGTGCACTGATGAGCGAGATTATCCGCCGCGATCCCCGCGCCGAGTGGATCGCCCGCAACCGCCTGCACCCGCTGCATGCGGCCATGCAACCGGCGCAGCACAGCTGGATGGGGCCCAATGGCCTGGTGCGCAAGAACCCCCACGGCATGGGTTTCGTCGGCCCCAACGGGCTCAAGCGCATCGATCGTAGCGGCGCCCAGCAAGGTGGCAGCAGCCAGCGCACGGCGGCGGTCGAGGTGCAACTACCGCTGCACCAGCTGGCGCAGCCAGCGTTCTACATCAACGTGGTGCCGGACATGGTCGGCGGCCGCCTGAGCAGCCACGACCGCGACTTGCTGGGCCTGGCCCGGCAACTGGCTGGCCAGGACGGCGCGGTGCTGGCGGTGGTGTTCGGCGAGCACAAGGAATCGAATTTCGCCACGGCCGGGGTCGACCGCCTGCTGGTGCTGCCGGGCAGCGAGTTCGACGGTTATGCACCGGAGCAGCGGGTCCAGGGCCTGCGGGCTGTGGATAACCAGTTCAACCCGCGCCATTGGCTGCTGCCCGACAGCCGCAGCGGCGGTGGCGAATTGGGCCGGCGCTTTGCCGCGGCCCTGGGCGAACGCCCGGCGACCCGGGTCTGGCAGATCAAGGAAGGGCAATGCATCGGCCGCGCCGGTGCGGGCCTGGAGGATCTGGCACGGCCTCTGCCACGGCTGATCCTGGCGGCGGCCGAATGTGCCGAGCCGGTCAGCGAAACCCGTCACGAAGCCTTGCCGGTGGAGTTATCCACAAGCGTGGCCCGCAGCCTGGCACGAATCGAGGATCTGGGCGCGGTGGCGGTGGACCCGGCGGCGATTCCCATGGCCGAGGCCGAGTTCATCCTGTCCGGGGGCAACGGGGTCAAGGACTGGGCGCTGTTCCATCGCGCGGCCCAGGCCCTGGGGGCCACCGAGGGCGCCTCGCGGGTGGCGGTGGACGACGGCTTCATGCCCCGCGACCGCCAGGTTGGGGCCACCGGTACCTGGGTGACCGCGCGGGTCTACGTGGCGGTGGGGATCTCCGGAGCGATCCAGCACCTGCAGGGCATCGGCGCTTGCGACAAGGTGGTGGCGATCAACATGGACCCGGGCTGCGACATGATCAAGCGCGCCGACCTGGCGGTGATCGGCGACAGCGCCGCGATCCTCGAGGCGCTGATCGCCGCCGTCGAAGCCTACCGCAGCGCCGCCAAGCGCGATGCGGCTTGAGGGAACCCTTATGAACAGCAACGTGATCAGCCTGGTCTCCATCGGCGCGCATCCGACCTCCGGTCGGCCACGGCGTGCCGAACAGGATGCCCGGGCCGTGGAACTGGGCCTGCAACTGGCCGGTGGACAACTGCAGGTGCTGCACGCCGGCGATGCCGCCGAGCCGGCCCTGCGCGCCTACCTGGGCATGGGCCTGGAGCAACTGCATGTGCTGGAGCAGCCAGCCGGCGCCGATGCCTTGCCAGCCTTGGCCCAGTACCTGCGCCATGCCGGGGCCCAGGTGGTATTGACCGGCAGCCAGGCAGAAACCGGCGAAGGCTCGGGCATGCTGCCGTTCCTGCTGGCCGAAAACCTGGGTTGGCCGCTGGTGGTGGGGCTGGCCGAGGTGGAATCCCTGGAGGATGGCGTGGCCCATGTGCTGCAGGCCTTGCCCCGGGGCCAGCGGCGCCGGCTCAAGGTGCGCCTGCCGTTCCTCGCCACTGTGGATAACGCCGCGCCCAAGCCTCGCCAGAGTGCCTATGGCCCGGCACGGCGCGGGGTGTTGCGCGCCGACCAGGTCATGGTGGTGGAGGACGAGTTGTTCACCGGCGCCAGCCTGCAGCCGGCCAGGCCAAGGCCCAAGCGCTTGAAGGTGATCAAGGCCAAGAGCGGCGCCGACCGCATGAAGGCCGCCACCGCCAAGGCCAGCGGCGGCACCGGCCAGGTGCTCAAGGACGTCAGCGCGCAAGCTGGGGCCGAGGCCATCTTCAAGTTGTTGCTGGAGGAAGGGGTGCTCCGCTAGGGCTGCACCGGTCGTACTAGCGCTATCGCGAGTAATCGAGCGTCGACCGGCTGCTCCTGCGGGGGCCTGGCTTGCAGTCCTGCTTTCACGGTTACTCACAATCCCTGTGCGCGGCTCTGTGGATAAGATGTTCGCGCCTTGCTCCAGCCCATGCAGAACAAGCCCTGCAGCCATCTGTACGAAATTTGATCAGGCTAAATTGTGGTTTTTCCTGGCTTTTTTCCGCGGTGTCGGACTCATCAGGGGGCAGTTGTGCACAGCAGTTGCCCCCAAAGTCTGTTGGCGCTTTTGTGGATAAGATGTTCGCTCAGGGCTGTAGCCCTTGCAGGATAAGGCTTGGCGCGATCTGATCAAAAAACACCCAAATCTTGCTTCTGGCGCTGTCCGGGCGCTTGCAAGGCGGAATTTTCCTGGCCTGGAGGGCTTTTCCACAGAAATCACGGGCAGCGGCTGTAGTTGCCCCCAAAGTCTGTTGGCCGATCTGTGGATAAGATGTTCGCCTCGTGCTGTAGGCCATGTACAGCAAGGCTTGCAGGCGTTTGTTCAATAATTGATCAAGGGCGCGTCAAACGGCTGTTTTTGCCTAACCCACGGATTTTCCTGGGAATCCCCGGGGAAATATCCCCATCCCCAGTGCACTTGCCCACAATTGCTGTGGGTCAAGATGTGGATAAGTTGTTCGCCAACCGCTACGGGCCTTGTAATTCATGGCGTGTACGGCAATAGATCAAATTTCATACAGTGCCGATGCCTGTCTTGACGTTGGGTCCCGTTCGGCTGTGTAGCGGCTGTTCAGGCCGGCAGGCCTTCCAGAGCAGCGGCATTGCCCTCGTGTTGCGCTCGGGCGCAGCTTCGCTGGCGCTCAGCAGCGGCTACAGATGAGTTTCGTGTAGCCACTGCCGAGCTTGCCAGGCCCTCAGATTTGCGGGCGGGCGCAGTTCAGCCGGTGACCGGTACGCCCTTGAGGTAGGGCGCCGGTTCGGCGCCGAGGTTGTTGAGCAGGCGCTCGCTGTACCAGTCGATGAAGTTGACCACGCCGAACTCGTAGGTCTTGGAGTAGGGCCCGGGCTGGTAGGCGGTGGAGTTGATGCCGCGCTGGTTCTCCTCGGCCAGGCGCCGGTCCTGGTCGTTGGTGGCGTCCCATACCTGGCGCATGCGCTCCACGTCATAGTCCACGCCTTCCACGGCGTCCTTGTGCACCAGCCACTTGGTGGTGACCATGGTTTCCTGGGCACTGATCGGCCACACCGTGAACACGATGATGTGGTCGCCCATGCAGTGGTTCCACGAATGGGGCAGGTGCAGGATGCGCATCGAACCCAGGTCCGGGTTCTTGATCCGGCCCATGAGCTTCTTGCAGCCCTGCTTGCCGTCCAGGGTCATGGACACGGTGCCCTTGAGCAGCGGCATGCGCACGATACGGTTGCGCAGGCCGAAGCTGGCGTGGGCGTAGGGGATCTTCTCGGCTTCCCAGGCGGCGGCGGAGGCGGCTACGTGGTCCTTGAAGGCCTGGTCGGCCCGTGGGTCGGTAACGTCGTCCCATTCCAGCAGGGTCTTGAGCAGTTCCGGGTGCGAGGCATTGCAGTGGTAGCACTCGCGGTTGTTCTCCAGCACCAGTTTCCAGTTGGCCTTTTCCATCAAGGTGGTCTGCACCGCCACCTTGGTGTTCTCCATGTCGTAGGGCTCCATGTAGTGGGCCAGGGTCGCCAGGAAGTCATCGATGGCCGGCGGGTTCTCGGCCAGCGAGATGAAGATGTAGCCACCGGCGGTCTTCACTTGCACCGGCTTGAGGCTGTACTGCTTCATGTCGAAGTCGGCGCCCATCTCGGTGCCGGCGAACAGCAGGCGGCCGTCCACTTCGTAGGTCCACTGGTGGTAGGGGCAGACCAGCTTGGCCACCTTGCCCTTGTCGCTGGTGCACAAGCGCGAGCCACGGTGCCGGCAGACGTTGTGGAAGGCGTGGACCACGCCGTCGGCGCCGCGGATGACGATGATCGGGTTCTTGCCGATCTGCAGGGTGATGAAGTTGCCCTTGGTGGGAATCTCCGAGGTCATGCCGGCGATCAGCCATTCCTTGTGGAAGATCTCCTGCATGTCGATTTCGAACAGCCTTTGATCGCAGTAGAAGGGTTGCGGCAGGGAGAAGGTCCGCTCGCGTTCCTGCAGCATCTGCGCGGTGGCCTTGCGTGCGGGTTCCAGTGGATCGCCCAGGCTCAGGGTGGTGACGTCCATCGTTCAGGTCCTCATGGCCGTTCGGTGCGGCCGGCGTATTAGGGAGTGGCTACGGTCGGTGCTACGCAAGTCACGAAAAAGCAGCTGTTGTCGTGGGGCCGAGTGTGGGTCCGCAGGCGCCGCGAACCTTATCCATGGGCGACATGGCCCAATCTGTTCCCGACGCCGTAGGCCCTGTAGCCGGGGCCTGGTCGCGATAAGCATGTGAATGTCGCGGATAGGTAAACAGGCCCTGGGCGCCTTACGCAGAATCGCTGGCAAGACGCCGACAGTCGGCCGTGGAGAACAGCATGTCCAACACCTTCCTCAACCCGGTAACCACCCAGACCTGGGCCAATGGTCGTCACATCGTCCGTTGCGTCAAAGTCATCCAGGAAACCTGGGACGTACGGACCTTCTGCTTCATGGCCGACCAGCCGATCATGTTCTTCTTCAAGCCGGGGCAGTTCGTCACCCTGGAGCTGGAGATCGAAGGCCAGCCGGTGATGCGCTCCTACACCATCTCCAGTTCGCCGTCGGTGCCCTACAGCTTCTCGGTGACCATCAAGCGCGTACCCGGAGGCAAGGTCTCCAACCACCTGCACGACACCCTGCACGAAGGCCAGGAGCTGGCGGTACACGGGCCGGTGGGGTTGTTCAACGCCATCGACTTCCCCAACCCGAAGATCCTCTACCTCAGCGGCGGGGTCGGCATCACTCCGGTGATGTCCATGGCGCGCTGGTTCTACGACACCAACGCCAATGTCGACATGGTGTTCATCCACAGCGCCCGCTCGCCCAAGGACATCATCTACCACCGCGAGCTGGAGCACATGGCCTCGCGGATCGACAACTTCAGCCTGCACCTGATCTGCGAGCGCCACGGCCTGGGCGAGCCCTGGGCCGGTTATCGCGGCTATCTCAACCACAAGATGCTGGAGCTGATGGCGCCGGACTTCCTCGAGCGGGAGGTGTTCTGCTGCGGCCCCACGCCCTACATGCACGCGGTCAAGCGCCTGCTGGAGGCCGCCGGCTTCGACATGACCCGCTACCACGAGGAGTCGTTCGGCGCGACGCCGGCCGATGCCCGGGCCGATGCGGTGGAGCAGGCCGAACAGGCCGCCGAGGCACCGGAGGTGGATGCCGCCGACCTGCACCAGGTGGAGTTCACCGCCTCGGGCAAGAGCATCCGCGTGGCTCCGGGGGAGACCGTGCACGCGGCGGCGGCCAAGCTTGGCCTGATGATCCCCAAGGCCTGCGGCATGGGTATCTGCGGCACCTGCAAGGTGCTCAAGCTGGGGGGCGAGGTGGAGATGGAACACAACGGCGGGATCACCGAGGAAGACGAAGCCGAAGGCTACATCCTGTCGTGCTGCAGCGTGCCCAAGGGCGATGTGCGCGTGGAGTTCTGATCGGCTTTCGTGGCGCGGGAGCAAACTGCCTCGCCACAGGCGGCTCGCTCTCGCAACCGGGCCTTGGGCTCAATACAACGCCGGGCGGCGGTCCAGGTGCACATGGTTATGTTCACTGATGGACTTGTGCCAGGCCTGGCCCAGGTCCAGCTCCGCCAGCAGCAACTGTGCGCCGGCTTGGCGCTCGCGGCCGGCCAGCGGATAGCCATCGGCGTCGACGATGGTCGAGCCGCCGACCCAGTCCACTCCACGTTCCTCGCCACAGCGGTCGCAGGCGGCGATGAACATCCGGTTGACCGCCGCATTGGCCTGCACCCGGACCATCTCCGCCGGGCGTTCGCCGGCCGGTCGCGGCCCATTGGGCCAGTTCACCGGCGCGCACAGCAGCGCCGCCCCGGCCAGGGCCGGCAGGCGCACCCACTCGGGAAACTCCAGGTCGTAGCAGATCATCACGGCGATCGGCCCAAAGCGCGTGGCCACCACCGGCGGTGGCTCGTTGCCGGGGGTGAAGATCAGGTTCTCGCCATCCCACAGGTGGGCCTTGCGGTACAGGGTGACAGCCCCTTCCGGCTCGACCAGGGCCGCGCTGTTGGCCACCTGGCCTTGCTCCAGGCGCTCGCAGAAGCCACCGACGATCACCACCTGCAGCTCTGCGGCCAACGCCTTCCACAGGCTAAGGGTGGGGCCGTCCAGAGTCTCCGAGAGGGCAAGGGCCTCCAGCCGGTCGTGGAACAGGTAGCCGCTCTGCACCAGCTCCGGCAGCACCACCACCTGGGCGCCCCGGGCGGCGGCCTGGCGGATCGCCGTGGCGCCGAGCTCGCGGTTGTAGTCCAGCTCGCCGATGCGTGGCGCCAGTTGCTGGCAGGCTACTTTCAAGGTGCTCGGGGTATTCATCAGGCCGCTCCTTCCAGGGTTCGTTCGCTGGCCTGGATGGCGCGTTCTTCAGCGGCCAGGTCCAGGTTGCGGGTCAGGGCCCAGTAGACCAGCCCGGCCACCGCCAGGCCGATCACGAAGGCGATGTCGGCGCCGCCCAGGGCCAGGGACAGCGGGCCCTGGTAGAAGCTCAGGGACATGAACGGCACCATCGCCAGCAGGCCGAGGAAGTACGCGGTGAGCCCGGCGGCGGACCAGCGGCCGTAGATGCCGGCGGGGTTGAAGATGTCGCTGATGGCGTAGTGGCCTTTGCGTACCAGGTAGAAGTCCGCCAGGTTCACGGCGGTCCAGGGCACCAGGAAGTACAGCATCAGCAGCACGAAGGTGTTGAAGCTGCCCAGGTAGCTCTCGGGAATGTTCAGGGCGATCAGGAAGATCACCGCCGCCACCAGCAGGATGCCGGCGACCCGGCTCTTGAGGTCGGGCTTGATCGACTTGAAGCCGTCGATGGCGCTGATGCCGGTGAGCATGGCGCCGTAGCAGTTGACCGCCATGATGCCCACCAGCGCCGGCACCGCGATCAGCACGGTGAAGGTGCCGAAGCCCGGGATCAACCGGTTGCCGACGTCGCGCACGCTGGCGATGGCGTCCGGCGAGGGCAGGGCCGAGGCCAGGAACGCGCCCAGGGACATCAGCCACAGGGCCGAGCCGGCGGCGCCCAGGTAGGTCCAGAAGATCACCTGGCGTGACGGCGTCTGGTGCGGCAGGTAGCGCGAGTAGTCGGAGACGTACACCGAGTAGCTGATCTGGTAGCCGGCGGCGGCCGACAGCTGGATCAGGAATGCCGACCAGGAAAAGTGCGCATCGGCCACCGCCGAGTCGGCTTGCAGGGTCATCAGGGCGCTGACGGTGAGCACCGCGAACACGCTGATCATCACGTAGGTCAGCCAGCGCTGCACGCTGTGCAGCAGGTCGTGGCCGACCACGGCGATCAGTACCGCGATGGCGATCATCAGCGAGTACCAGGGCGCCCGGGCGCCGGGGATCACGGTGTTGATGGCGTCGGTGGCCAGGATCACGTTGAACACGTTGAAGCCGATGTAGACGAACACCACGGCGGTGAAGGGCACGATGGCGCCACGCAGGCCGAACTGGGCGCGGGACTGGATCATCTGCGGCAGGCCCATGCGTGGCCCCTGGTTGGCATGGAAGGCCATGCAGAAGGTGCCCAGGCAGACGCCGATGACGATGGCCAGGATCGCGTATTGCAGGGCCAGGCCCAGGGCCGCGCCGGTGAAGCCGGTGACCATGGTGGTGAGTACGAAGTTGCCGGTGAACCAGAACGGGCCCTGGTGCCAGACCTTGCCGTGGCGCTCGTTGCGCGGCACATAGTCGATGGAGCGGGTTTCGATCTTGAGGGACGCAGGCGGGGCTTTCGCGGTAGCGCAGGAGGTGGTCGTCATGGGGCGGTGCCTTTGTTTTTATAGGACGACCCCGGAGTCTCTGATATAGGACGCGGATGTTGAATCAGTGAAGGCAAATAATCAGTTCAGGAATTTGTGAACTGATGACCGGCCCCGCGCAGGGGCCGGCTCTTGAGCGAGGCGCGGGCTGCCTCGCCAGGCGCGTGGCTCAGGCGCTCATCACGGTGCGGATGTCCGCCGCCAGCTCGCGCACGCGCTCTTCCTCGGTGTCCCAGGAGCACATGAAGCGCGCGCCGCCCTTGCCGATGAAGGTGTAGAAGCGCCAGCCCCGGGCGGTCAGCGCCGCAATGGCCGGTTCCGAAAGTTGCAGGAACACGCCGTTGGCCTGCACCGGGAACATCAGTTCCACGCCGGGAATGTCTTCCACCAGCTTGGCCAGCAGTTGCGCGCAGTGGTTGGCGTGGTGGCCGTACTTGAGCCAGGCATCGTTTTCCAGCAGGCCGACCCAGGGCGCCGAGAGGAAGCGCATCTTCGAGGCCAGCTGGCCAGCCTGCTTGCAGCGGTAGTCGAAGTCTTCGGCCAGCTTGTGGTTGAAGAACAGGATCGCCTCACCCACCGCCATGCCGTTCTTGGTGCCGCCGAAGCACAGCACGTCGACCCCGGCCTTCCAGGTCAGGTCCGCCGGCGAGCAGCCGAGGAAGGCGCAGGCGTTGGAGAACCGCGCGCCGTCCATGTGCAGGTTCAGGCCCAGTTCCTTGCAGGTGTCGCTGATGGCGCGTACTTCTTGCGGGGTGTAGACGCTGCCGACTTCGGTGGCCTGGGTCAGGGTCACGACCCGGGGCTTGGGGTAGTGGATGTCCTGGCGCTTGAGGGCCACTTCGCGGATCGAAGCCGGGGTGATCTTGCCGTTCTCGGTGCCGGCGATCAGCAGCTTGGAACCGTTGGAGAAAAACTCCGGGGCGCCGCATTCGTCGGTCTCGACGTGGGCGGTTTCCGAGCAGATCACGCTGTGATAGCTCTGGCACAGCGACGACAGGGCCAGGGAGTTGGCGGCGGTGCCGTTGAAGGCGAAGAACACTTCGCAGTCGGTCTCGAACAGGCGGCGGAAATGATCCGCCGCGCGGGCGGTCCACTGGTCGTCGCCGTAGGCGCGGTCGTGGCCATGGTTGGCCTGTTCCATGGCGGCCCAGGCCTCGGGGCAGATACCGGAGTAGTTGTCGCTGGCGAATTGTTGGCTCTTGTCGGTCATGGCCGGCTTCCGTATGAGAGGGTTCCGTGGTCGATTATGGTGCGCACTTTACCCAAGAATAACGGCCCCGCACACGCTCTGTTAGCGCGTAATAATGCATGGCACATGAGGATTTATGCGTGACGCGATATTGACCCCTGTTCCCCCGGACCGCGACGGCGCACTGGATGCGCTGAAGTGGCTGGCGCTGTTGAGCATGGTCCTGGACCACTTGCGCTATGTGGGCCTGGAGCTGGACTGGCTGTATGTGCCCGGACGCCTGGCGTTTCCCTGGTTCTGCCTGGCGATGGCGGCCAATCTTTGGCGCGTTGGCGCTGCGCGGCGACCCGGGCAGTGGCGCTACCTGGGTTGGCTGCTGGCCTTCAGCGGGCTCAGTGAAATTCCCTACCGGTTGTTCGTTCCCGAGCCCGACACCCTGAACGTGCTGCCGACCCTGGCCCTGGGGTTGCTGGTGGCGCGGGGCTGGCAGCGGCGTCGCGGTCTTGACCTGGTTTTGGGGGTGGTAGCCCTGGGGCTGGCGGTGGGGTTTTCGCGGTGGCTGATGTTCGGTGCGTTCGGGGTGCTGCTGCCATTGGCCTTGCTGTTGGTGCTGCGCCGGCGTTGGTATTTCGCTGTGCTGACGGGGGTGGTGTGCCTGGCGGGCAATCAGTGGGAGGTGCTGTTTGCGGCGGCGCGCCTGGGTAATCCGGTGGCGGGTTGGGGG